>NZ_JBITDW010000021.1:0-143337 GCF_044454685.1 Actinoplanes sp. NPDC051513 | reverse complement strand
CCGTTCTGACCTTCGACAAGCCAGAACCTAGACAGGACAACGGCGTGCGCCACCCAGACGCCCAGAAACCACCCACACAAGCGTCAGTAGAACCACAAAAATCTTGAGGGCCGGATTGCATGCAAAGTGGCCGTGGATCTTGCGCCAGGCGACGCGAAAGGGTCCGGATTGCATGCAATCGACGACGAGGAGGTCCGGTGCGACCGGCGGCGGAGCTCAACCGGCGCTTCCACGGCATGTTCATCGCGGCCGCCGGCTCGTCCCCGCTGGCCGGCGCGCTCCGCGGCGTCACCCGCGCGGCCGTGGTCCACCAGAACTTCCACGACTACACCGCCGACGCGCTGAAACGCAGCCTGAACCACCGCGTCGAGATGGTCGCGGCCGCGCGGCCGGCGACGGCGACTGGGCCGAGGCGATCATGCGGGCCCACCTCTACAACGCCCGCGCCACGATGACCGGGAACGGTCGTGACCCTGCCCCCTCGGCGATCTGCGCGTGGTCGAGTTCGGCCAGCTCCTCGCGGGCCCGTTCTGCGCTCACCCACCCGTCCGGTCTGGGCCTGAGGTCAGGAGGCTGCGGCCGGCTTCTTGGTGGAGCCGGCCGCGGTGGCGCCCGGGGCGGGGCGCCGGGTCAGCACCTGAGGCCCGGAAGCGGTGATGGCGACGGTGTGTTCGGAGTGGGCGGTCCGGGAGCCATCGGCGGAGCGGATCGTCCAGCCGTCGCTGTCGTACCTGATTTTGTCGGTGGTGCGGCAGAACCAGGGCTCGATGGCGATGGTCAGGCCGGGGTCGAGCTTGATGCCGCGGTGGGCGCGGCCGCTGTTGGCGACGTGCGGGGCCTCGTGCATGGTGCGGCCGATGCCGTGGCCACCGAACTCGCCGTTGACGCCGTAGCCGTACGCGTGGGCGACCTCGCCGATCGCGGCCGAGACGTCGCCGAGGCGGCCGCCGGGCTGCGCGGCGGCGATGCCGGCCTGCAGCGCGACCTCGGTGGCCTCGATCAGCTTCAGGTCGGCCGGGTCGGGGGCGCCGACGATGACGGACAGCGCGGAGTCGGCGACCCAGCCGTCGATGCCGGCCGCCATGTCGATGCTGAGCAGGTCACCGTCGCGCAGAACGTAGTCGTGCGGCAGGCCGTGCAGCACCGCGTCGTTGACCGACAGGCACAGCACGTTGCGGAACGGGCCGCGGCCGAACGAGGGGGCGTAGTCCCAGTAGCAGGATTCGGCGCCGCGTTCGGAGATTCGGCGGCGGGCGTGGTGTTCGAGGTCCATCAGGTTGACGCCGACCGCGGCGACACCGCTCAGCTCGGCGAGCAGCTCGCCGACGAACTGGCCGGCTACCGCCATCCGGCCGATCTCCTCGGCCGACTTGAGCTCGATCACGGCAGTCTCCCTCTCCCACCCGGTATTTCTATACCGGTATTTTTATACCACGCCCGGTCGGGGAGGCTCGGGAGGACTATCCTGCTGGCATGGTTCGCCAACCACTGACCGCCGATCAGATCGCCGCGGGCCAGCGCCTCGGGGCCGCCCTGCGGGCCGCACGGGCCGGCCGCAGCCACGTCGAGGTGGCCCTGGCGGCCGGCATCTCGCCCGAGACGCTGCGCAAGATCGAGGCCGGCCGCCTGCCCGCACCGGCGTTCGGCACGGTGGTCTGCCTCAGCCAGGCGCTCGAGGTCCCCCTCAGCGACCTCGCCGACGTCTGGCTGGCCGACATGCCCATCCGTCAGGCGTCCTAGCGGCCGGCCGCGACCGGTGAATGTCAGCCCAGGTAGTGCTCCCACGGGCCGGTGATCGCGAGCGTGATGCCCGGCACCTGGATGTTCACGAACAGCACCTTGCCGTCGGGGGAGAAGGTCGGCCCGGTGAACTCCGAATACGTGGGGACGCCGTTGCTGGTGCCGTTGGTGATCTGGTTGCGGGCGATCGCGTAGGTCGGCCCGCCCGGCACCGAGCTCAGCACGTGCGACGCCCGGACGCCGTCCTCGGCCAGGACCAGGCTGCCCCACGGGGTCACCGTCACGTTGTCGGGGCCGTCGAAGGTCAGGTCGGCGTACTTCGGGAACTCGCCCTCGGTCTCGGCCGACGGGTTGTGCGGGAAGTACGTCACCAGGGTGATCGTCTGGTCGCCGTAGTCGTAGAACCAGACCATGCCGTCGTGGCGGGTGGCGCCGGCGGGCAGGTCGTTGGCGCCGAAGGCGAAGCTGTTCACGATGTACGCTCCGCGGCCGTTGCTCCAGACGCCCTCGAACTTCTTCCCGCGCGTCACCGTGCCGTCCGCGAACTGGCTGCGGGTCGGGGTCGTGCGGGCGTCCCGATCCGGCACCTCGATCCAGGTCACCTTGAACGGGCGGCCGATCTGGGCCGACGTCAGGAACGCGACGTCGGGCAGGATGCTGCCGTCGTCGAGGCGGATCTGCATCGCCTCCAGCTTCCCGGCGTCGTCGGCCAGTTGGTTCGCGAGGCCGAGCCGCAGGTGTGTGCCGCGCGGCGCGGTCCAGCGGTAGAACAGGCCGGTCGGGCCGCTCGCGTCCTCCGACAGGTACACGTGCTCGCGGCTCGGCTCGACGGCGAGGGCCTCGTGCTCGTACCGGCCGAACGCCTTGATCGGCTTGGGGAGCTGCCGGGCGGACTCTGCCTGCGACACCTCGAAGACGTACCCGTGGTCCTTCTCGTACGTGCCGGTCTGCCCGGCCGCCGACCACGCCGTGCCCGCGTTGATGAACGTCTCCTCGCAGGTCAGCCACGTGCCCCATGGGGTGACGCCGCCCGCGCAGTTGCGGGCGGTGCCGGAGATGCCGACCCACTCGGCGATCCGGCGGCCGCTGCCGTCGGTGGTGATCACCGTGCAGCCGCCGGCGTTCGGCGCGCCCGGGTCGTAGACGGTGCCGGCAATGTGCGGCACGCCGTACGCCGTCATGTGCGGGGTCAACTCGTGGTTCTGGATCACGGTGAGCCGGTTGCGGCCGTCGGCGACCACCCCGGTGCCGTCGTGGAACGAAGGCGTCTTGCCCTGGCCGCCGGTCAGGTCGGTGATGCCCTCGCGTGTGACGATCTTGTAGGAGAAGCCGGCCGGCAGCGCCAGGATGCCGTCCGGGTCGTCCTGCAGCGGCGGGAACGGGCGCCCCGAGCCGTGACGCGACGAGGCCGCGGCCGGCTCGGCAAGCGCGGGCAGCGTGCCCGCGACGGCCAGCCCGACACCGGCGGAGCCACTGGCGAGGATTTGACGGCGAGTAATGGCCATGCTGGTCAACCTCCTGAGCGAAGCGGAGCGGGGCCCACCAAATCGCCATCCTCTGACGTGCCGGGAAACGGCGGGTGGCCGATGGCACGATGCGCAAATTGATGTCCATCAACCCGATCGGGCATTTATCCGGAGATTACTAGCCTTGCCGGACGAGGGCCTCGCGCAGCGCCGCCCGCGAGCTGACCTCCAGCTTCGGGAAGATGCGGGCCAGGTGCGAGCCGACCGTGCGATGCGACACCTGGAGCCGGGCGGCGATCTCCCGGTTGGTCAGGCCCGCAGCCGCCAGGTCGGCCACCACCTGCTCCTGCGGGGTCAGGCGCTCGGCCCCGCGGGTGGCCGCGGTCGCATTCAGCTCGGTGCGCGCCCTTTCGGCCCACCGCGCCGCGCCCAGCCGGGTGAAGGTGTCGAGGGCACGGGCCAGCACCGGCCGGGCGTCCCGGGCGCGGCGCTGTCGGCGGAGTTGGCTACCGTGGGCGAGCTCGAGCCGGGCCCGATGGAACGTGCCGGCCTCGGCCTCGCCGGCCAGCACGGTCTCGAACGAGGCGTCGCCGACCATCGCGGCCACGCCGACGTGCACGAAGGCGTAGCGAGCGGAGAGTTGCGGCACCCCGGCCTCGGCGGCCGCCCGCACGTGGTCGCGGGCGCGGCCGGGACGACCCGTGGCCAGGCACGCCTCCACGAAGTCGAGCAGCATCCAGGGCGCGTACCGGTCGTGGGGCTCGAACGCCGCCGCGACCGGCAGCAATATCGCGTACGCGTCGTCGAAATCGCCCCGGCCCAGCGCGCCCACCGCGGTCGCGTGCGCGAGCATCATGCGCGCGGCGTTCGCGCCGCGCGGCACCGGCCCCTGATAGGCCCAGGCGTCCAGCCGGGCGAGCTCCTCGTCCTCCCCGCGCGCCGCGTGGATGTACGCCTGCACGTAGCGCGCCGGAAGCTCCTGCAACGGCCGGCGGATCCGGCGGCTCAGCTGCACCGCCTCGCCGGCCAGCCGGCGCGCCGAATCCCAGTGGCCGCCGCGCAGCTCCTCGACCGCCAGCGCCGCCATCGCGATCAGCGTCAACTGGTCGGTCTCCGGCCCCTCGGCCCCTCGCCGCAGCGCGGCCCGGCAGCCGGTCAGCCGGTCCACCGTGTACGCCGCCATCACCACCCGCATCACGGTGGCCCGGTCGGTGCGCTCGTCGAGCGCGGCGATTGCCCGATCGAGAGCGCCGGTGTCGGTCAGGCCCGGCCGCGCGAGGCCCTCGGCCGCGGCGACCAGCGCCGGCGGGAGGGTCGCGCGGTGCCGCGCCAGCACCTCGTCGAACGAAGCCCACATCGCCGGGTCGTGCCCGACCACGCAGACCAGCAGCAGCGCCTGCACCGCCTCGGCGAGAACCGGCCCGGTGTGGTTGCGGATGCCGGTCACCAGCAGCCGGTGCGCGCCGCGGATGTCGCCGCTGGTGTGCAGCAGCAGGTCGGAGCGGGCCAGCACGGCCGTCAGCGACGAGGTGATCAGGGGGTCGCAGCGGCGCGCGCGGGCCAGCAGCGCGGTCACCTCCTCGAGCGAGCCGGTGAACTGCGCCTTGATCCGCGCGGCCTCCGCCAGCCGCCGGGCGCGGTCGCTCGCCGCCGGGCTCGCCTCGGCCGCCCGGATCAGCAGCGCCGCCGCCTCGCCCTTGGCCGGTGCTTGCATCGCCGCCTCCTCGAGCAGCGCCGCGACCCGCGAATCGGGCTCGATCGTGGCGTTGGCCATGTGGTGCGCCCGCTCGGCGGGGCCGGCGCCCGGACGCGAGGCCAGGCGCAGGTGGGCCGCGCAGCGTTCGAAGTGCGTCGAGGCGCTCAGCACGGCGTCGGCGGAGCGTGGGTCCACGAAGGACGCGACGCCGTCGAGAACGGTCACCAGGCCGGAGCGCACCGCGTCGCCGAGCGCGGCGGACATCGGCAGCCCCGGCTGCAGGGCCAGATCGAGCAGGCTCACGTTCCACCACCTCTGCGCAGCGCGTCGGCGAGGGCCGCGCGAGAGCTCACGCCGAGCTTCGGGAACGTGCCGTAAAGGTAGTTTCCGACGGTGCGCGCCGACAGCGTGAGCTGCGTCCCTATCTCCTTGTTGGACATGCCGGCGGCGACCAGCTCGGCGATCCGCAACTCGACCGGGGTGAGGCTCGCGGCGGGCGCGGGGGACTGGCGCCCGTCGCCGGTGGCGCGCAGCAGCTCGGCGGCGCGCTCGGCCCACGGCCGGGCGCCGAGCCGCTGGAACCAGCGCAGGGCGGTGCGCAAATGGGTGCGGGCATCGTGCGCCGCGCGTCTGTTGCGCAGATTCTCACCGTACGCAAGCTCGGCGCGCGCCAGCTCGAACGGCCACAGCTGAGCCCCCGGGTACGTCACCGCCCGCTCGAACAGCTCGGTGTCGTCGGCGGCCATCGCCTCGGACACGGCCAGCACGAACGGCAGCCGCGCGGACAGCCGGGTGGCCGGCCACTCGCGCAGCGCCGCCACGTGCTCGGCCGCCGCGTCCCGCCGGCCCGCCCGCACGGCGCTCTCCACCAGGTCCAGCGCCGACCGCGCGGCGTGCACGCGGTAGCGGCCGGGCGCCTCCGTGTGCCGGTAGGCCCGTTCGCCGTCCCCGGCCGCGAGGGCGAGCGAGCAGCGGATGTGGTCGGCGAACTCGCCGGCCAGCCCGATCCGGTCGTCGGCGTGCCGGCGCTCCAGCTCCCGCGCCCGCAGCCGGGCGTGGTCGGTCCGGCCCCGGGCCGCCGCGATCAGCCCGCCGATCATCTGCACGAACAGCAGGCTCAGCCCTCCCCAGCCGTGCTCGGCCGCGATCCGCTCGGAGCGCACGACCAGCCGCTCGGCCTCGTCCCACTGCCCGGCCGCCCACGCGTCGATGCACCACGCGCTGCGGCCGCGCTGCCCGGCCATCAGCGCGGCGTCGGCCTCGCCGTCCCGGGCGATCCGCACGATCAGCTCGCGGCCCGCGCCGAGCCGGTCCAGAAAGACCAGGACGATGGCGGAGCGCAGCGCCCTCGCCGGGTCGGTCTCGGTGCGCAGGCCGTCGAGGAGCTTCTCGGCTTCCTCGACCGAGGTGCGGCCGCCGCCGAAGGCGCCGGCGAAGACCCGCACCGTCGAGGGCAGCCTTTCCTCGTACGTGTCGAGGAAGCCCTCGAAGATCTGCCAGAGATCGCCCCGCCCGGCGACCAGGGCCAGCCCGAGAAGGGCATGCAGTGTCTCCTCCAGGGCACCGTCGCTGGGCCCCCCGTCCTCGCGCAGCGCCGCCGCCAGCCGGAGGAAGCCGGCGCCCGGGTCGAACTTCGCCGACCGGTGCGCCGCCGCGACCGCCGACTCGATCGTGGCTGGGACCGGATCGCCTGGTGACGGCAGGCCGATCAGCACCGCGTCCAGGTAGTCGGCGCGGGCCAGCCGCCGGCCGCGCTCCTCGGCGGCCGGGGTCAGCGCGCCCGCCCGGAGCAGCGCCGCCGCGGCCGCCCGGGGCTTGCCGTCGGCCAGGTACGCGTCGGCCGCCGCCTCGAGCGCCGCGGCGACCGTCTCGTCCGGCCCGCTCGTGGCCTCGGCCAGATGCTCGGCCGCCCGGGACTGGTCGAAGCCGGACAGCGCCGCCGCCACCGCCCGGTGCGCCTCGCGGCGCTCCGGCGCGCTCGCCAGGCCGATGAGCAGCGGGCGCACCCGCTCCGGATGGAACACGATCCGCCGCCGCTGTTCGTCGACGGTGATCAGCCGGGCCCGCTCCGCCGGCTCCAGCACGGCGGGGGACTCCCCGGCGAGCACCCGCAGGTCGCCCGACTCGCAGAGGGCGGCGTTGAGCAGCGCCCGACGGGTATCCGCCGGCAACGAGCCGAGGCGATCGATCAGGAGATCCCACATGCGAACCAGCCTGGTCAGACGGGCGGGGCGGAACAATCCGTCATTGTTCGATCCTGTCCCGGACCGGCTTAGGTAATAGTGCTGAGGCTATCGGCACCCCGTCCGATCAGGCTCTTACCCAGAGAGAACTGGGGTGGGAGGGGCAGATGGGAGTCGTCGGGAGGGCGAGCGAGTTACGACGGATCGACGCGACGCTGCGCGACGGCGGCGCGCTGCTGGTGGTGGGTGACACCGGCACCGGTAAGAGCGCCCTGCTGGACGCGGTCGCCGGGGGCGGCGGCCGGGTGCTGCGGGCGGCCGGGGTGGAGTTCGAGTCGCAGATCCCCTTCGCGGGGCTGCACCAGTTGCTGCTGCCGGTGATGCGCGACGCACCGGCCGGGCCGGCGCTGCGGGTCGCGCTCGGGCTGGACGCCGGGCCGGCGCCCGACCTGCTCAGCGTGTCCAACGCGGTGCTGGCGCTGCTCGCCGGGCTGTCCCCGGTGGCGGTGGTCGTCGACGACCTCGACCTGCTCGACCAGCCCAGCGCGACGGTCCTCGGCCTGGTGGCGCGCCGGCTGACCGGCCTGCCGGTGGCGTTGATCGGCGCCCAGCGCACCGGCGCGGGCGGCTTCTTCGAACGCAGCGGTCTGCCCCGGCTCGTCCTCGAGCCGCTCGGCGACGACGCGAGCCGCGAGCTGCTCCACCTGCGGCATCCGGGCCTGGACCCGCGGGCCCGGCGGCGGGTGCTCGACGAGGCGCGGGGCAACCCGCTGGCGCTGACCGAGCTGCCGGTGGGCCGCCGGCTCGGCGAGCTGGACGCCGACCTGATCGCCGCGCTGCCCGCGCCGACCCGGGAGCTGTTGCTGCTGGCCGCGCTGTGCGGCGAGCCCGCCGATGTGCGGATCGTGGCGGGCACCGCCGACGGGCTGAGCGACCTGGATCCCGCCGTGCGCGAAGGTCTGATCGACGTCGACCCGGAGACCGGCCGGCTGACCTTCCGGCGGCCGCTCAGCCGGTTCGCGGTGATAGAAGGGAGCACGCTGGGTCAGCGCGCCGGCGCGCATCGAACGCTCGCCGACCGCGCCGCCGACCCGGTGCGCCGCGCGTTTCACCTGGCCGAGGGGACGATCGAGCCGGACGAGAAGGTCGCCGAGATGGTCGAGCAGGCGTCACGCGTCGTGCTGGACCGCGGCGACGCCGTGGCCGGCCTGGAGACGCTGACGCGCTCGGCCGAGCTGAGCACCGACCATCGGGCGCGGGTGCGGCGGCTGGCCCGGGCGGCGACTCTCGGCGCCGAGCTGATCGGCTCGCTCGACGACGCGCAGCGGCTGCTGGACGAGGCGAACCGGTCGGCGGTGGACGCGTCGGGCTCGCTGGAGCTGGCCACCGCGGCGGCGAGCGTGCTGTTCAACCGGGACTGCGCCGTCGACGCCGCGCACCGGCTGCTCACCCGGGCGCTGGACGCGCACGTCGGCGACCTCGATCACGAGGCGGTGGCGGAGGCGCTGCAGCTGCTGCTGGCGCTGTGCTGGTTCGGCGGGCGGCCGGAGCTCTGGCCGCCGTTCCACGAGTGGGTACGGCGGCTCGGCGCGGACGCGCCGGACACGCTGCGGATCGGCGCGGCGGCGCTGTCGGATCCCGTCCGGCTGGCGGCGCCGGTGGTGGTCGATCTCGAGATCGAGATGCGTACGTTGCCACGCACCGAGAACCCGCAGCGCATCATCCGGCTCGGGCAGCTCGGCACCTACGTCGACCGGATCGGGCCGTCCCGGGAGGCGCTGCACCGGGTCGTCGAGGACGGGCGCCGCGGGGGAGCGGTGGCCGCGGCGATCAACGCCATCGTCACGCTGTCGGTGGACGGCTGGCTGCGCGGCAAATGGGACGAGACGCTGCTGCTGATCGACGAGGGGCAGCGGCTGAGCCGGGAGCGCGGCTACAGCCGCTACGACGGGGCACTCGGCTGCTACCTGGGCAGCCTGATCGGGGCGGCGCGCGGGGACGAGGGCGCCGAGACGTCGGCGAGCCGGCTGGAGCGGTGGGCGAGCGCGCGGGGAGCCCGGATCGCGCTGGCCTTCGCCGCGCACGTGCACTGCGTGGCGGCGCTGGGGCGGGGCGAGTTCGAGACCGCGTACCGGCACGCGACGGCGGTCGCACCGGCCGGCATGCTGCCCTCGCACCAGCCGCAGGTGCTCTCGCTGCTGCTCGACCTGGTCGAGTCGGCGATGCGCACCGGGCGCGAGGAGGAAGCGCGCCGGCACGTCGCGGCCATGCGGGCGGCCTCGCTGAGCCGGCTGTCGTCGCGGCTCGCGGTCGTGGTGGGCGCGGCCGAGGCGCTGGTCGCGCCGGAGGAGGAGAGGGCGCCGCTGCTGGAGAGAGCCCTCGCGGCGCCGGGCGCGAAGCAATGGGCGTTCGCACACGCCCGGGTGCGGCTGCTGCTCGGCGAGACGCTGCGCCGGCGGCGGCAGATCACCGAGGCCCGCCGGCAGCTCGCGGCGGCGGTCGAGGCCTTCGACCGGCTCGGGGCCGGTCCGTGGTCGGGCCGGGCCGCGGCCGAGCTGCGGGCGGCGGGGCCCACCCGCATGGGAGGCGCGATCGACGCCGAGGTGCTCACCGCGCAGGAGCGGGAGATCGCCGAGCTCGCGGCGACCGGGCTGACGAACAAGGAGATCGGGGAGCGGCTGGGGCTGTCCCCGCGGACCATCGCGGCCCACCTGTACCGGGCGTTCCCGAAGCTGGGGATCAGCTCCCGGGCCGCATTACGCGACGCCTTGACACGATAAATATGGATAAAGTTGAGCAATGCGGTGGAGGCAGATGGCACTAATCCAGAGGGTCTGCGCGTCGGCTCCGGCCGGTGACCGGCTCTATCAGCTGATCCAGCGCCGCTTCGGCCGGCTCTGATCAACTTCCTGCGCTTCTCCCCGGGCCAGTGGCGCCGGATCGGCGGCAACGAGTTCTCCTACTGCAACCGGCTGCGCGCGTCGCAACTCGAACAGGCGTTCACCGCCGCGGGCTTCCACATCGAACGCAGCGATCGCACGGTCGACGAGCCGTCGCGGGCCGCACTGGATCGCGGATTCCCGCTGCACCCGGACTTCCGGCGCTTCACCCCGGCCGACCTGTGCACGACCGAGCTGGAGGTGTACGCGAGGCCGGCCCTAACGGCCGGCGCGCCACCGGTAGGTGCGCACGGCCAGCGTGACGGCGGTGGCCAGCACGGTCGCGCAGGTCAGCACCACGCCCTTCCAGCCCCAGGCGACCATGGCCACGGAGAGCAAGGCCCAGGTGATGCCGCCGGCGATCAACAGTGTCATGAGAACCGGACGCGTGAACGGGGGCATGCCCGTGCGCGCCAAGGACGGATAGTCACTGGTCAGGCGCTCGACTATGCCCTCGAACTCCTGCCGGGTGTCCCTGCTGGCCATCGGACGCCTCCCGATCGTGTTAAGGACCGTTCAGGACAGGAGACTACGTCGTCAAGTTGTGAAAGCGATCCCACTGAACGGATGAGCCGCGCCCATCGTGAAGCCGAACTTGTCCGAAAAGTTCGTTAAATGCGGAACCCGCCGATAACTCGAGTGAGCTCGCGGGACATCTCGGTCAAATCAGCGATCGCGTGCTGGCTGTCGTCGACCTCGGTGACCGTGGCGGTCGCGGCGTCCGCGAACTCGCCCTCGTCGGCGACCCCGCGCAGCCCGAGCACGCCGACCACGCCCACGATGATCGCCGCCACGGCCAGCGCCCCGCCGACCTTGGTACGCAGCCGCCGGTCGCGCAGCCACCCACCCCGCGCCCTCACCGGACCACCCCCTGCCATTCGCTTCGACCGGCCGGGGCAAGATCTGGGTCATGGGGCTGTTCACGGTGCCGGAGGCACGGGCGGAGCTGGCGCGGCTGCGGCCGATCCTCGACGAGCTGGTGGTGGTCCGCGCCGATCTGGTCGAGCTGTCGGCCGCGCTGACGCCGGGCGGCGAGCCGACCGCGCTGGGCGGCCTGCCCGAGCGCAAGGCCGCCGAGGCGCGGCTCAACGAGCTGATGACCGAGGTGCAGCAGACCGGTGCCGAGCTCAAGGGCCTCGCGCCGCTGCTGATCGACTTCCCGGCCGACCTCGACGGCGTCCCGGTCCTGCTGTGCTGGCTCGAGGGCGACACCGAACTCGGCTGGTACCACCGTGCCGACCTCGGTTTCGCCGGCCGCAGGCCGCTACCTCGCGACGCCCTCCACCCTGGTGGCTAACCCCAGAACCCCTCGTGGACGGCGGTGGCGCTGATCAGGCCGACCGGCCCGTCGACCACGATCGAGCGGCCGCCGCGGGCGAAGACGTCACGGCTGGGCAGCCGCAGCGGAGGCACGCCCTCCTCCTCTTCGACCATGCCGGCCAGGCCCTCCTCGGAGAGGGCGAACACCACCCGGCCGATGCCCGACCAGTAGATCGCCCCTGCGCACATCGCGCACGGCTCGGTGCTCGTGTACAGCGCGCTGCCGCCCAGGGTCGGCCGGTCGAGCTTGCCGGCCACCCGCACCAGGTTGGTCTCGGCGTGCCCGGTCGGGTCGGCGCCGCTGACCACGCTGTTGCGCGCCTCCAGAACCTTCCCGCCGCCGGTCACCAGCAGTGCACCGAACGGGTGGTCGCCGCGCTCCCGCGCCTCCCAGGCCAGCGCCACGGCCCGCTCGAGCCAGTGCCGGTCGACCTTCGAGACCCGCCCCGACGTCACCAGAGTCATCGCAGTCCCCCTCCGCGTCGATCACTCTACGGTGGAGGCGCGCCTGCGCGCAGTCATCCGGGTGGACAGGAGACCCATCGGCGATAGCCGGACAACTCCACAGTGGACAGGGAGCGGCCTGCTACTTCTGCGGGCGCAGGCGCAGCCCCTGCATGCCGCAGTCGACCGCCAGCGACGTGCCGGTCGTCGCCGCGGCGAGGGGGCTTGCCAGGTAGGCGATCGCGGCTGCCACCTCGTCGGCCGTCACCAGGCGGCCGGTGGGCTGACGAGCCTCCAGCGCCGCGCGCTCGGCCGCGGGGTCGGGGGCCTTGGCCAGGAGCCGGCCGATCCACGGGGTGTCGGCGGTACCAGGGTTGACGCAGTTGACCCGGATGCCCTCGCGCAGGTGGTCGGTGGCCATGGCCAGGGTCAGCGAGAGCACGGCGCCCTTGGTGGCCGAGTACAGCGCCCGCTGGGGGAGCCCGGCGGTGGCGGCGATGGACGAGACGTTGACGATCGCGGCGTGCGAGGAGCGGCGCAGGTGGGGCAGGGCCGCCCGGCTGGTGCGGACCATGCCCTGGACGTTCACGTCGAAGACGCGTGCCCACTCGGCGTCGTCGTTGTCCTCGACCGAGCCCTGGGCGCCGATGCCGGCGTTGTTCACGACGATGTCGATGCCGCCCAGGGCGGAGGCCGCGTCGTCGACGGCCGACCGGATCGACGGGTCGTCGGTGACGTCGGCCTTGAAGCCGAGCAGTGGCGCCTCGACGGACGGGGTGAGGTCGAGGCAGGCCACGCGCGCGCCGCGGGCGGCCAGCAGGGTGGCGGTGGCGAGGCCGATGCCGGAGGCGCCTCCGGTGACGATCGCGTTCAGGCCGGCGAATTCGGACATGGGTTCAGCCCTCCAGGACTTGGCTCTTCACAGCCGCGGATCAACGTGGGTCTTGGGTCCGGCGCCGGGCGGGCGATGGTGGCCGGCCAGCACGCCGGCGATCTCGTCGAGGCTCACCGTCGCGGCGACCAGCGGCCGGGGGTCGACCGAGCCGTTCGCGTACGCGTCGATCGCCCCCGCGAGCCCGGCCGACGCGCCGAGGATGCCGACCGCGGTGACGTCCTTGAGCACCAGATCGCGGGTGTCGACGAGGCTCGGCGGCACCGACAACCCGATGTAGACCACCCGGCGGCCCGGCTCGACCAGATCGAGGGCGAGCGCCGGCATCTCCGTCCCGGTCGATGCGTCGACGATCCCGTCCCAGGAGATCGACGGCAGCGTGTCGCGCGTCCAGACCGCGGAGAAGCCCAGCGAACGCGGCAGCTCCAGGTCTTGCCGAGTGCGGCCGATCAGGTCGACGGCGATGCCCCGGGCGCGGGCGAACAGGGCAACCAGCAGGCCGATCGTCCCGGTGCCGAGGATCAGCAGCCGCTCGCCCCCGGCCACCGCGGCGGCGCCGACGCAGCGCAGCGCGTTGCCGCCCGGCTCGACCAGCGCGCCGAGCGTCGCGTCGACCGCGTCGGGCAGCCGATGCAGGTACGCCGCCGGCACCGCGAGCTGCTCGGCGAGCGCGCCGGGCAGCCCGTCGGTGATGCCGAGCTCGTGCCGCTCGGCGCACACCCAGTGCCGCCCGGCGGCGCAGCGCCGGCAGTTCCCGCACCCGATCATCGTGTCGCCGGTGACCCGCCGGCCGATCCAACCCTCGTCCACCCCGTCGCCGACCGCGGAGACAACCCCGCACCACTCGTGGCCGGGCCGCAGCGGGTACGACGAGCCACCCGTACGGAAATAGCTCATCTCGCCGCTGAACAGCTCCATGTCGGTGCCGCAGACGCCCACCCGCTCGACGTCGACGACCACTTGCCCGGCCGCGGCCACCGGCGCGGGGACCGCGAGCACCTCGGCCTTGCCGGGCCCGGTGAACACGAGGGCACGCATCAGCGCGGCCCCACGACCCGCTGCCGGCCGCTGCCGAGCCGGTCGATGCCGAGCTCGACGACGTCGCCGGGCTGGAGCCACACCGGCGGGCGGAAGCCCATGCCGACGCCGGGCGGGGTGCCTGTGTTGATCAGGTCGCCCGGCTCGAGCACCATGAACTGGCTCAGGTGGTGGACGATGAAGTACGGGTGGAAGACCATCGTCTTCGTGTTGCCTGTCTGCCGGCGAACCCCGTTGACGTCGAGCCACATGAACAGATCGAGCACGTCGGGGATCTCGTCGGGGGTCGCCAGCCACGGCCCAGCCGGGTTGAACGTCTCGGCGCTCTTGCCCTTGGACCACTGGCCGCCGCGTTCCATCTGGAACGCCCGCTCGCTCACGTCGTTGACCAGCACGTATCCGGCGATCGCCGCCGCGGCGTCGGCCGGCGAGTCGAGGTACGAGGTGCGGGCGCCGATGACGATGCCCAGCTCGACCTCCCAGTCGGTCTTCTCGGAGCCGCGCGGGATGCGGATGTCGTCGTTGGGCCCGACCAGCGTGTTGGGCGACTTGGTGAACAGGATCGGCTCGTCGGGGACGGCTTGGCCGGTCTCGGCGGCGTGGTCGCGATAGTTCAGGCCGATGCAGAGGATCTGGTGCGGCCGCGCGATGGGCGAGCCTGTCCGCTGCGACCCGAACGGCTCGGTCTCGCCGGCGGCGATCCGCTCGGCGACCGGCTCGGCCAGCCGGGCGAGGCCGTCGCCGCCGAAGAACGCCTCGTCGAAGTCGTGGACGAGATCGGACACGTCCACATAGTGGGTGTCGTCGACCCGGACGACGGGCTTTTCGGCGCCGGGGGCGCCGACACGCATGAGATACACGAGGTCTCCGATGTTCTTGGACGGATTGTCAGAGGGCGGGATTCCAGTACCACAGGTTGCCGTTGAGCCCGATGATGTCGACCCACAAGAGGCGGTCGCGTACGGGTCCCCGACCGGTCCCTCGCCGAGCGCGCACGCGTCGGGGCTCACCGCGGTGGCCGTGCAGGTGGCGGTCACTGCGGCGCGCCCCCGGCCGCGGTGATCATCAGGATCGCCGGCAAGTCGTCGATCAGGACCTGGAGCGGCGTGCGATGGGAGAACGCGCTGATGCTGATCGCCCCGCTCGGCATGCTCGGCGCGGCAAGGTAGGCCGGGACGGCCAGGCAGCTGACGAGCCGCTCGTTCTCCTGGTCGTCGAGGCCGTAGCCGCGGTCGCGGGTGCGCTCGAGCTCGGCGTGCAGCCCCTCGGCGGTGGTGATCGAGTTGCTGGTCGGCGCCGGGAGGGGCTGGTCGCCGATCCAGTCGCGCACCTCCTGCAGCGAATACAGCCGGTGGGCGAGCAGCAGCTTGCCGACCGCGGTGGTGTGCGCCGGGTTGCGGCCGCCGACCACCGAGGAGAGCCGGAACGCGCCCTCCGGCGGGTCGATCTTGGATCGGTAGATCACCGAGCGGCCGTCGAGGACCGCGTAGTGCACCGTCTCGCCGTATCTCTCGCAAAGACGCCGCAGGACGGGCTCGACCCGGAGATGATCGGGACGGGCCTCGTGGTGCGCGAACGCGAGCCGGAGGAACTCGTCGCCGAGCACGTATCGCCCCCAGCCGTCCTGCGCGGCGAAGCCGGCCCGGCGCAGCGAGGCGAGGGCGCGATGCACGGTCGGCTTGGGGCTGGCCATGGCCCGTGCCATGTCTTCGAGGCCGATGCCCTCGGGGTGCCGGGCGAGCTCGGCCAGCACGGCGAGCACCCGGTCGGCGCCCACCAGGCGCGTCTCCTCCTCGGACAGGTCGGTCATGTTCCGGATGTTAGACCGGTGTTCCGGCAAAGTGAAAGAGGGTTCCCAAGCTTGCCGCGCCGGGTTTAAAGTATCGGCATCATTTCGACTGACCGACAGCCGTTCCGATAAACGGAATCTGGGAGGTCCGCATGCGGCGCACTGCGGAGTGGTACGGCGGCGACGACCGGAACAGCTACATCCACCGAGCCTGGATGCGCCGGGGCCTGCCCACCGACGCGTTCGACGGCCGTCCGCACATCGCGATGGCCAACACCGCCTCTGACCTGACCCCCTGCAACGCGCACCTCAACGAGGTGTCGCGCAGCGTCGCCGACGGCATCCACCAGGCCGGCGGCATCGCGCTCAACCTTCCCGTGGTGTCGCTGGGCGAGACGCAGGTCAAGCCGACCGCGATGCTCTGGCGCAACATGGCGGCGATGGCCATCGAAGAGATGCTGCGGGCCAACCCGATCGACGGCGTGGTGCTGCTCGGCGGTTGCGACAAGACGATCCCCGCGCTGCTGATGGCCGCCGCCTCGGTCGACATCCCGGCCGTCGTGGTGCCGGGCGGCCCGATGCTGACCGGCACGTTCCGCGGCGTCCCGCTCGGCTGCGGCACCGGCGTGTGGCAGCTCTCCGAGGAGGTGCGGGCCGGCACGATGAGCGCGGCCGAGTTCGTCCGCTCCGAGTCGTCGATGATCCGCAGCCGCGGCCACTGCAACACCATGGGAACGGCCTCGACGATGGGTCTGCTCGCCGAGGTGCTCGGCATGACCCTGCCCGGCACAGCGGGCACCCCCGCGCCCGACAGCCGCCTGATCGAGGCCGCGCACGCCACCGGGGTCCTGGCCGTCGAGCTGGTCGACGCCGAACGGCGGCCGAGCCAGGTGATGACCCGGGCCTCGTTCCTCAACGCGATCGTCGCGCTCGCGGCGCTCGGCGGGTCGACCAACGCCGTGGTGCACTTGCTCGCCATCGCCGGGCGGCTCGGCGTCGAGCTGACGCAGGACGACTTCGACCGGGTCGGTTCGGGCGTGCCTCTGCTGGTCGACCTTCAGCCGGCCGGCCGCTTCCTCATGGACGACCTGTATCGGGCCGGCGGGCTGCACGCAGTGCTGCGCGAGGTGCGCGACCTGCTCGACCCGGTCGCGACGACCGTGACCGGGCAACCGCTGGTGTCATACCTCGACGAGGCCTTGGTCTACGACCGAGAGGTGATCCGGGCGCGGGAAGAGCCGCTCCAGCCCGAGGCGGGTATTGCGGTGCTCTACGGAAACCTCGCTCCCGACGGCGCGGTGATCAAGCCGGCCGCGGCCACGCCCGAGCTGCTCTCGCATCGCGGGCCGGCCGTCGTGTTCGACTCGATCGAAGACCTGCACACCCGGCTCGACGACCCCGGCCTCGAGGTCACGCCCGACTCGGTGCTCGTGCTGCGCGGCTGCGGGCCCAGGGGCTATCCCGGCATGCCCGAGGTGTCGAACATGCCGCTCCCGGCCAAGCTGCTGGCCCTGGGCATTCGCGACATGGTGCGGGTCTGCGACGGAAGGATGAGCGGCACCGCGTACGGCACGGTGGTCCTGCACGTCGCCCCGGAGGCGGCCGCCGGCGGCCCGCTCGCGAAGGTCCGCACCGGCGACATCATCGTGCTCGACGTCGCGAAGCGCCGGCTCGACGTCGACATCCCCGACGAAGAGCTCGCCGCCCGCGAGCCCGCGCCGGCCGCGGTGAGCGCCTACGCGGCACCCACCCGCGGCTGGGAGAAGCTGTACGTCGACACCGTCGGCCAGGCCAACACCGGGGCCGACCTCGACTTCCTTGTCGGCGGCAGCGGCTGGCACGTCTCCCGGGAATCCCACTGATGGCGCGGACGGCGGTCGTCACCGGCGGCATGAGCGGGATAGGCGCGGCGACGGCGGCTCGCTTGCGAGCAGACGGCGTCACCGTGCTCACGCTCGACATCTCGCCCGAGGCCGACCTGGTCGCGGACGTCACCGACTCGGGCGCCGTGCGGGCGATCGCCGCCGCGGCGGGCGAGGTGGACGTCCTCGTCAACTCGGCCGGCATCGTGGGGCCGAACGCGCCGCTGTGGGAGGTCCCGGCCGACGGGTGGGAGCGGACGTTCGCTGTCAACGTGCGCGGGACGTTCAACACCTGCCAGGCGTTCGTCCCCGGCATGATCGCTCGTGGCTGGGGCCGCATCGTCAACATCGCGAGCATCGCCGGCAAGGACGGCAACCCGAACATGTCGCCCTACTCGGCGTCGAAAGCCGCGGTCATCGCGCTCACGAAATCGCTGGGTAAAGAGCTGGCCACCACCGGAGTGCTCGCCAACGCGGTCGCCCCCGCCGTCATCGAGACCCCGATGAACGCCGACACCGGACCGGACGCCCTCGCCCACATCACCGGCCTCATCCCGATGCGCCGCGTGGGCCAGGCGTCCGAGGTGGCCGAGCTGATCGCCTGGCTCTGCTCCGACCGGATGACGTTCTCGACCGGCGCGGTCTACGACATCAGCGGGGGGAGGGCGACCTACTGACCGGTGATGGATTTGGGCGGTGTTTTGTGGTGTGGTGTGCCGGTGAGTCCCAGGAGCCGTGGCCGTCCGGCGGGACGTGGCGGAAAGAAGCAGAGCCGGCACCGCGCAGTGCGGCAGCTGCGGTTGTCCGACCGCCTGCTGCATGACGCGACCGGGCTTCACGACGACACCAACGTGCTCGGCGCCGAGTTGTGGGCATCCGAGTGGCTCGGCCGCGCTTGGCGGGACGCGGGCGTCGACGAGCGTCAGGCCGAGCATCTGCTGTGCCTGGAAGTCGTCGGAAGGGCGTCGACGACGCCGACCGTCGACGCGCTGGCCGCCCTCGTCGCACTGCGGCGGGTCGCGCCCGCGACCGAGCACGCGCTGCTCGACGGAGCGATCGAGCTGCTGGCCGGGTCGCAGGCGCTGCCGCCGTGGCATGCGGAGCCCGGCTTCGCCGCGGTTCGCGCGTGGCGGGCCGTGGACGTCTGGGACAGCGATCGAGTTCTGTTCGTCGAGTTCGCGGCGCTCGGCGACCCGGAGAGCGCGCACACGCTGATCGCCCAGATCCTCACGGTCTTCGGCACCGAGATCAACTATCTGGACGTCCTCCGGGCCGGCGCGGTCGCGTCGTGGGAGGGCAACGGCGAGCCGCCGATGCCGCTCGCCGAAGCCGCGGTCGGCGACGTGCTCGCCGAGTTGGCCGACGCCCTGCGGGCCACCGACACGCTGTGGCCACTTCCGGTCGACGACGACTACTTCGAATCGCGGGCGCTGGCCTGGGCACGATGCGCGGCGTACCTGTCTGACCGGCCCGACTTCGAGCCGCTGCCCCCGGCGGAGCGGCAGTCCCTGATCGCCGCCTTCGTCGCCGGCGACCCGGCGCCTGGCGACCCGGCGCCTGGCGACCCGGCATCTGGCGACCCCGCCGGCGGCGCAGAAGCCGGCGACGACGTGACCGCCTCGCTCGCTGACCTGTTTCTCGACTACGGCGACGGCTACCTGCACGACCGCCCGCTGGGCTGGAGCCCGGCCGCGGTCATGCTGTTCCTCACCGACTGGCTGCCGCGCAAGGCGTTCCTCGATGCCGAGCAGCGCGCGTCCCTGCCCGGGACGTTGCGCCGATGGCTGCGGTTCGCTCTGACCCGCCGGGGCGTTCCGGAGGCATGGATCGAGCCCGTCGTGGCGGCGGTCGACGATCACCTCGGTGCTTTCGCGGAAGCCTTCGACGACGAGAGCGCCGGGGGACCGGCCGGGGAGATCGCTGCCGAGCTCGTCGGCCGGGGCGTCGATCTCAGCGACCGGGCGGCCGTCGACCAGGCCATCCGCGGTTTGAACGCCGAACGTTCGGCCCGGAGGCTGATCGACCCGGGCCAGTAACATGATCGGGTGCTAACCCCCGGAGTCGTGCTCAGCGACCGCTACAGGCTCACCGAACGCATCGCGGCGGGCGGCATGGGTGAGGTGTGGCGCGGCGTCGACCTGCTGCTGCACCGCGGCGTGGCGGTCAAGGTGCTGCTGCCGACGCTGATGGCCGACGAGGAGTTCATCGCCCGGTTCCGCCGGGAGGCCCGGGTCATGGCCGCGCTGCGGCACCCGGGGATCGTGCAGGTCTACGACTACGGCGAGAACGCGAGCGTCGACGGCCGGCGGCTCGACTACCTGGTCATGGAGTACATCGACGGCACGCCCCTGTCGAAGCGGATCGAGGCGGCGGGGCGGCTGCCGGTCGCCGAGACCATGACCATCGTGGCCCAGGTCGCCGACGCCCTGCAGGTGGCCCACGAGGCCGGCATCGTGCACCGCGACGTCAAACCCAGCAACCTTCTCGTACGCCCGGGCGGGGCCATCGTGCTCGTCGACTTCGGGGTCGCCCGGTCCGCGGGAGTCGAGGGGCTGACCAGCACCAACGTGGTCCTCGGCTCGGCACATTACATGGCGCCCGAGCAGGCCGAGGGCAAACCCCTCAACGGCGCCACCGACGTGTACGCCCTCGGCGCGGTGGCCTACTGCTGCCTGGCGGGCCGCCCGCCGTACGTCGGAGACCATCCCCTGCAGGTGCTCGCGCAGCTCGTCACCGCCGAGCCACCCACCCTGCCGATGGAGGTGCCGCCGCAGGCCGCGGCGGTCGTGATGCGGGCGCTCGCCAAAGACCCGGCCCGTCGATTCCCGTCCGCCGCGGCCTTCGCCGCCGCCGCCCGGGCCGTCCCGCCGATCGCCCAGTCCCCGGCGCCCGGCGCCGGCTTCGGCGCGCGGGGCCCCGCAGCTCCCCAGCGCGGATCGGCCTCGGTCGCGCCGGGCGGCTTCGCGCCGGGATCCGCGTCCGTTCCGCCGGCCGGGTTCGGCGCGGCGGCCGGCACGCCCTATTCCGCCGGCGCAGCGCCCGTTGCCGGCGTCGGCAGGATGGGCGGAGGCGGCGGCGGTGGCTACGGCGGGAACGGCGGTGGCTACGGCGGGAACGGCGCTGGCTACGGCGGGATCGGTGGTGGCGGCGCCGCTGGCGCAGATCCCGGCAATCCGGGCGGCCGCACCCGCCGCCGCAACACCACGCTCGCCGTCGTCGCTGCCGGCGTCCTGGTGGCCGCCATCGGCATCGGCACCGTGATCGCGCTCGGCCCCGGCACGAGCGAGGCCAACACCCCGACCAACCAGGGCCCCGACCTGGGCCTGGCCGATCCCGGCGCCAACCCCCAGGGAAACCCCAAGACCAACCCCAAGACCGGCGCTTCGGCCTCCAAGAAGCCGGCCCGTTCACACCCCGCCTCGAGCGCCCCGGCGGCCGAAGACCCCACCGAGAACCCCACCGGCGACCCGACGCAGCCCGCCGGCCCCACCGCGTCGTCGCCGAGCGCCGGCGCCACCAACCCGCACACCCCCAAGGCCGTCTGCGGCAGCTCCTTCACCGTGATCGACCAGGCCGCGCTGAAGTCGGCCGACGGCGCCGTCCTCGGCCGCGTCTACCTGCTCTACAACGACGCCACCGGCAAGAACTGCACCGTCACCCTCAAGACCACCGACGTGGGCACGGCCTCGGCCGCCTCGGCCTACCTCGAGGTGCAGGGCGCCGACCGGGTCACCGACAGCGGCAGCTTCGAGTACTACGCCGGCCCGGTGCGTGCCCTGGCCAACAAGACCTGCGTCAAGTGGGGTGGCTCGATCGGGGACGCCACCTACGACAGCCCGTTCGAGCATTGCGGGTAGGTTGCGGGTCCGGTCGGGAAAAGTTGCGCTAAGTCCGTTTCTCCCGGCGGCCGATGCGGTGGTCGAGATGCCGTCGAAGCCAGGGGGACACACGTGAGCACGACCACCGAGACCCACCCCGAACCGTGGTGGGCCGAGTTCGAGCAGCACTGCGACAAGTTCGACGCCGCGTCGGTGACCGAGGCGCTCGGCGACGCGATCCTCCCCGGCATCCCCTCGCTGCTCCTGCGCCGCGAGGGCGAGATCGCCACGGAGAAGGTGCTGCGTCATCTGAACCGGCCGGGCAGCCCCGAGCTGGCCGAGACGGCCGCCGCCGCGGCCGAGAGACTGACGGTCACGGTCGAGCGGATCAGCGAGCGCTCCGGGAGCGAGGGCACCGAGGCCGCGTACGCCCTGTGCCGGCTGCTCCGGGGCAGCTGGTCACGGGCCGCCGCCGAGGCCGAGCCGCTGGTCGGCGCGAGGCCGCTGGTCCGGGCGTTCATCGGCGCCCTGCACCTGGAGCCGTTCGGCGCCGAGCTGGCCCAGCGCCTGCTCAACGCCGGCTACACCCCGGCCACCGCGGTCCGCTCGGGCGTGGTGCTGGGCCGCTACAGCTGGTGGCCGTCGTGGCTTCAGGAGATCGTCACCGAGCGCGTCCTGGCCGGCACCCTCGACCACGACACCATCGCCGCGCTGAAGGAGTGCGCGTTCGCCGAGCTGAGCCCCACCCAGGCCCGCATGGCCCGCCGCCTCATCAAGGGCGAGCCCCAGCTGGTCGAGACCACCGCGTCCCGCCTGGACAGCCTCGGCGAACACCCCACGGCCACCAAGCTCCGCGGCGGCGATGTCCGCACGGTCGCCTTCGCCGCCCGCCTGATCCCCGTCTGACCTGCCCGCCGGCGCGACGGCCCTGGTGGGAGGTCACGCCGGCGAAACTGTCGTACGCCCGTGGCAGCCTGTCCGCATGCGAATCGACGGACGAGTCGCGCTGGTCACCGGCGCGGCGGTGGGCATCGGCCAGGCGATCGCGTGCCGGCTCGCGGAACACGGCGCGCGGCTCGTCCTGGCCGACATCGCCGACTGCGCTGCGACATTGCAGAGGGTGGAAGAGGCCGGCGCCGACGCGATCGTCGTCGACGCCGATCTATCCGATGACGAGCAGGCCGAGCGGCTCGTCGATGCCACCCTGCGGCGCTTCGGCGGCGTGCAGATCCTGGTCAACAATGCGGGCGGCGGCCAACCCACGGCCCGATACCCCGCCGCGACGCCCGCGCAGTGGTCCGCGGTGCTGGCGCTCAACCTGCGCGCGCCGATGCTGCTCACCCAGCTCGCGCTGCCGGCCCTGTCGGCGGCGGGCGGCGTGGTGGTCAACGTCGCGTCGACCGCCGGCCTCGACCACTCGCCGTACGAGTGGCCCGAGTACGCCGCGGCCAAGGCCGGCCTCATCCGCTTGACCACCGCCGCGAAGGCCGGCCTCGGCGAGCGGGCGAATGTCCGTGTCACCTGCGTCGTGCCCGATTGGGTGCGCACGGCCCGCGCCGAGGCCGAGCTGGCCGCGATGACCGCGGAGGAGCGTGCCGCTCGCCCCGAGCCGATCCCGCTGCCGGTCCTCACCGGCGCCGTGCTCGACCTGATCCGGGACGACGGGCTTTCCGGCGAGGTCGTCGTGCTGCGCCCAGGGGCGGAAACCCGCGGAGGCCGGCGCCGCGACGACTGCTGATCACCAGTCGAGGGCCACGCGCCACTCGCTACGCGGCACCACCGCATAGCGCGATCCCTCGGCCGGCGGGTGTCCCAGCGCGTCCTCGACCGCCCTGGCCCGCCCGCGCCGGGCCGGCATGCCGGGCCGTCGCGCTACTTCGCCCACAACCTGCCACGTCCCGTCGCCGACCTCGCGCAGAACCACATACGTCGGTCTGTCGTCGCCCATGCCTCATCCTGACGGACGCGGCGGGGCGCCGGCATGACGGACGCGGCGGGGCGCCGGCATGACGGACGCGGCGGGGCGCCGGCATGACGGACGCGGCGGGGCGCCGGCATGACGGACGCGGCGGGGCGTCGGCATGACGGACGCGGCGGGGCGTCGGCATGACGGCCGGCGGGGGCCCGTGGGAGAGCCCCCGCCGTAGACGTCCGCCTCAGATGCGGGTCACGACGCCGTGCGGGTCCACTGCTGGTTGGTGCCGCCGTTGCAGCTGTACTGCTCGATGTCACCGCCGTCGGCTGTCGACGCGCCGGTCACGTCGAGGCATTTGCCGCTGTGGCGGGCCTTCAGGTTGAAGTAGCTGCCGGTCGCCGCCCACTGCCACTGCTGGTTGGTGCCGCTGCCGCATGCGTACTGGATGACGTTGGCCCCATCGGCCGTGGATGCCGACGCCACGTCGAGGCACTTGCCGCTGTTCTGATTCACCACGCGCGCGTATCCGTTGCCGAGATCCTCGAAGGCCCACTTCTGATTGAGCCCGCCGTTCCAGCCGTACTGCTTGACCTCAGCATTGTCCGAGAGGGAGCCGCCGACCAGGTCCGCCACCTTGCCGCTGTTGCGATTGGTGACCCGGTAGTGGGTGAGCACCGTGTTCCCGCCGCCGTCCAGGCCCCACGAGTAGCGCAGCTGGTCGCGCCCGGACGCGTTGGTCGTCGACAGCGTGAGGTTGGTGCCGCTGCCGCCGATCTCCTGCAGCCGGTAGGGGTCGGCGATCCGCACGCCCGGCCAGTACACGGTTCCCAGGCCGAGGGAGCGGGCCTCGGCCGCCGTCCCGCGGATGAAGGCCACGAAACTGTCGCTGGTCGTGGGGGCGTTGTAGTTGCGGCCGTCGGTCATCGGCGCGCCGAACTCCGTGATCAAAACCCGTGACGCGTACGCCCCGACGCTGGTTCGCAGGGATTCGCGCCAGGAGTCCTCCGTGGTCCGGCTGGAGTCGAAGAACTGGTAGGTGTGCCGCGAGATGAGCGTCCCGTCGAAGCGGCTGTCCGACCCGATCGTGATGAGCCGCTGGTTGTACCCGGCGCCCGAGATGATCACCCGGCCGCGCGGCGCCGACGGGTAGTTGGCCAGCCACTGGGCGGCCAGGTTCTTCCAGTCGGCGTCGCTGTACGCGTACGGCTCGTTCATCGGCTCGAAGTAGACGTTGGCGTTGCCCGCGTACTTGTTCACGATCGTCTGCCACATCGACCAGAACTGGGTGAGGTTGTCCACCGACCCGTTGCGCGAACTGGCCGCCTCCCAGTAGCTGAGGACGACCTTCATGCCCTTGGCGGTGGCCGCGTCGATCGCCCCGGTGTACGAGTTCCAGTACGACCCCGAAACGGTCGGATAGTTAACCGGCATTCGCACGGTGTTGGCCCCCAGGTTGTTCTGGAAGCCGGTGAGGATCCCGTTCGCCTTGGCCTGCGTGGTGGCGTAGCTGTCCGAAGTGCTCAGCCCGCCGAGCACCAGGACGTCGTCGACGAAGTTGTCGCGCTGGTCGGCCCAGTTGACCCCGCGAAAGCCGTTGGTGGCGGCGGCCGCGGGGGTGGCCGGCACAACGAGGACAGCGGCCAGGAGTGCCAGGATCGGCAGAGCTTTCTTCATGGTGATGGCGTAGCGGACCCGGCGACGCGTACGCCACGAAGCGAACCCACAAGTTCAGAAACGTTCACACCCGAACGTGAAAGGGTGACGACTGGCGTACGACCAGCGACGGCGCGACCAGAACGCCCTGGGCCGGCCGCTGCGACCCGTCGAGCAGCCGCGAGACGATCAGCTCCACGGCGAGGCGCCCGACGTGGTTCTTCGGCGGGCGCACCGCGGTCAGCGGCGGCTCGCCGAGGTGCGCGACCTCGTCGTCGTACGAGATGAGGGCCATGTCCTCGGGAACGCGCCAGCCCTGCTCGGCGCACGCCTGCGCGACGGCGATCGCGTGCGGGTCGCTGTGCACGATCAACGCGGTCGCCCCCGCCCGCCGGCAGCCGGCCACCACCTCGCGCACCATCCGATGCGGCGGATCGTCGAGCAGCACGGGCGGCAGCAGGTCGGGATGGCGCAGGTAGGCCGAGGTGGGGCTGCCTCGCGACAGCAGCAGCCCGATCCGCCGGTGCCCGTGCTCGCTCAGGTGCTGCACGGCGATCTCCAGGCCCAGCCCGTGATCGCTGCGCACCCAGTCGGTCCGATGGCGGCGCCGGGGCTGGCGCTCGACGAGCACCGACGGGATCGGCAGCCCGCCGATCCAGTCGATCATGGCGTCGTCGTCGAGGCTGGGCGCCAGCAGGAGGCCGCGCACCTCGCCCGCCTCGACCAGCCGGCGGATCTGCCGCCGGTCCTCGTCGGGCTCGTAGCTGGAGCCGCGCAGCTGCAGGGTCACCCCGAGCGCGCCGGCCGCCGCCCGCGCCCCGGCGATCACCGGCGGCCAGTAGAAGTCGAGCGACGGCACCACCATCCCGATCGTGAAGCCGGAGGTGACGGCGGCGCGCGGCCGGCCGGCGGGCCGGGAGCGGCTGGGCAGGGTGGCGCCGCCGTGCACCCGGTTGACGAGGTTGCGGGCGGCGAGGGCGGCGATGTCGCGGCGGATGGTGAGCTCGCTGACGCCGAGGTCACGGGCGAGCTCGCGTACCCGTACGGCGCCGTGCGTGTGCAACTCGGTGAGCAACCGCTCGTGCCGCTGCACCTGGAAGAGGCGTTCGTCGGTCACCACGCACTCCCGTCCGGCGCAAGGAGCGGCGGGGGGAGCGCCGTGATTGTTTCGTGATGGTTAACGTAGTGCGGCACGATATCGAGCGTCAACGATGTTCGGATGGTTTCGTTCGTGGACGAGTCGGGTCGGATCGTGGCGTCACCCGTCCCGCTCCACTACCAACGGGCTATGCGAAGGCTGGGAGTCGTAGCGCTTGTCATGGCCGTCATCGCGCTGGCCGCCACGCCGGCCTCGGCGGCGGCGGTCACCGTGGTCAACGGCACGCAGTTCACCGACACGTCCGGCGCGGTGGTGCAGGCGCACGGCGGGGGAGTGCTCAAGGTCGGCTCCTACTACTACTGGTTCGGCGAGAACCGGAACGCCGACAACACGTTCAAGGCGGTCTCCGTCTACCGGTCAACCGATCTGCGTGCGTGGGAGTTTCGCAACAACGTGCTCACGTCCTCGTCGGCTGCGGAGCTGAACGGCGCCAACATCGAGCGTCCCAAGGTCATCTACAACGCGTCCACCGGCCAATACGTGATGTGGATGCACAAGGAGAACGGCTCGGACTACGGCGAGGCGCGGGCGGCCGTCGCGTATTCGTCCACGGTCGACGGCTCGTACACGTATCAGGGAAGTTTCCGCCCGCAAGGCACCTACATGTCGCGGGACATCACGCTGTTCAACGACAACGGGACCGCCTACATGATCTCGGCGGCCGACGAGAACTACGACCTGATGATCTACCGCCTCACCGCGGACTATCGCGGCATCGCGAGCGTCGTCGGCAACTTCTGGAACGACGCGCACCGCGAGGCGCCGGCCCTGTTCAAGCGGGGCAGCACCTACTTCATGCTCACCTCCGCGGCGACGGGCTGGAACCCGAACCAGGCGCAGTACGCCACCGCGTCGAGCATCTCCGGGCCGTGGACCGGCTGGGCCAACGTGGGCAACTCGACCACGTACAGCTCGCAGCCCACGTACGTCCTGCCCGTCCAGGGCACGTCCACGACGAGCTATCTCTACATGGGCGACCGCTGGGCCGGCGCGTGGGGAGGGCCGGTCAACGATTCCTCGTACGTGTGGCTGCCCTTGAATTTCCCGTCGGCCACCACCATGAGCATGTCGTGGTATCCGACCATCACCATCGACACGGCCACCGGGAGCATCACCGGCAATGCCGCCACCTACTACCGCATCGCCAACCGCAACAGCGGCAAGGTGATGGACGCGGTGAGCGCGTCCACGGCGAACAACGTCGAGATCAAGCAGTACACGTGGAACGGCGGCGGCAACCAGAAATGGGAGTTCCAGGACGCGGGCGGCGGCTACTTCCGCATCGTCAACCAGAACAGCGGCAAATGCCTCGACGTCTCCTCGTCCTCCACCGCGGACGGCGCCAACATCATCCAGTACACCTGCGGCAGCGGTACCAACCAGCAGTGGCAGTGGGCGGCGACCGGCAGCTACTTCAACCTGAAGGCGCGGCACAGCGGTAAATGCCTCGACGTCGTCAACTCCAACACCGCCGACGGCGCCGACATCCAGCAGTACGCCTGCAACGGCGGAAATAATCAGCAGTGGAGCCGGACGCAGTCCTAGATTCTGGGGTCGTGGCCTATCAGCATCCGCTCCACTATCTGCTCGGGGTTTCGGGACTCGCGCTGTTGCGCGCCTACGGCGGGTCCCATTCCCGTGAGTTCGCGGACGAGCGGGTCGACGAGATCCGCGCGCTGCTGGAATCGCCGCTGTCGGCGGCCGACGGGGTCGAGGCCGGCGTGGTCGACACAGTGAGTGGCTATCGCGCCTGGTCCGTCACGTACGACGAGCCGGGCAACGGGCTCTTCCCGCTCGAGGAGCCGTTCGTCCACGAGATCGTCGATGCGCTGCCACCCGGCGTGGCCCTCGACGCGGCCTGCGGCACCGGCCGGCATGCGGCGTACCTCGCGGCCCGGGGCCATCAGGTGATCGGCGTCGACAGCTCGCCCGACATGCTTTCCCATGCCCGCGCGAAAGTGCCGACCGGAACTTTCCACGAGGGCTCGCTCGATCGGATCCCGCTGCCCGGCGACCACGCCGACCTGGTGGTCTGCGCGCTCGCCCTGGCCCATCTGCCCGACCTGCGCCCGGCCTTCGCCGAGTTCGCCCGCGTGCTGCGCCCCGGCGGCCACCTGATCGTCACCGACATCCACCAGGAGACGGTGCTGCTCGGCTCGGTCCCGCACGTGCGCACCCCTACCGGCGAGCCGCGGCTGATCCCGTCCTACCGCCATCGCGCCTCCGACTACCTCGGCGCGGCCCTGCCGCTGGGCTTCGACGTGCGCCGCTGCGAGGAGCCGTGGCGGCCGGCCGCGGATCCGGACCCGGCTCCGGTTGCGGCGCAGGCGTTGGTGGCGGATCCGGCGTTGGTGGCGGATCCGGACCCGGCTCCGGTTGCGGCTCGCCGCGAGGAAACCGGCGAGTGGGACCTCTGGCCGTGGACGCTCATGGAGATCGTCCCGGAGGCGACCGGCGCCGCGTTCCGCGAGACACCGGCCGCCGTCCTGTGGCACTTCCAGCTACGCGGCTGAGCAGTAGGTGCTCTGCTTGCCGATCACCTTGTAGGGGCAGTCGGCCACCTCGGCGAGCAGCAGCGCCGCCTCCCGGTTGCGCGTCGTCTCCCGGGTGATGACGCTCGCCGGCGGGTAGAAGCCGCCGCCCGACGCGCTCGTCGGGTACATCTCGAACGTGTACGCGAAGATCTTGTGCGTACCCCACAGCCAGTCGAGCAGGTCCCCGTCGGTGATGTAGAGGTCGCTCGACTGCTCGGGGGTGTACCGGTTGGTCGCGGCCATCTGCCGGCCGAAGGTCGCGAACGTGTTGTAGTCGTCGGCCGTCATCCCCGTGGCCGTGTTCGCGGTGGTGTAGCCGAACGGCCACAGGACCAGTTCCGAGTACGTGTGGAAGTCCATCGCCGCCTTGATCTGCTGCACCCCGCCCACGACCCGGGAGCCCACGAAGTCGCGAACCGCCCGCGTCTCCGGCGCCGAGAACGCCGACGGCCCGCGGTAGGTCGCCGAGGAGGTGCTGCCCGACGAGCCGCCGCAGCAGCCCCAGCGGTACCCGTAGTTCCGGTTGAGGTCGGTGCCGACCGCCGAGGAGCCGCTGTTCGGCTGCCGGTTCTTGCGCCACGATCGGTAGCTGCCGGTCGCCACGTCGTATTCGGAGCCGTCCGGGTTGACCGAGGGGACGATCCAGATTTCCCGGCTGTCCACGACGGCGCGGATCCGCGAGTCGCTCGGGTAGCCGCTGGTGAACTGTTTCAGCAGGTAGACGGCCATCTCGACGGTCAGGTGCTCGCGGGCATGGTGGTTGGCGTCGTAGAGGACCTCGGGCTCGGCCTCATCGGTGCCCACGTTGTCCGAGATCTTGACGGCCACGATGTCCCGGTTCTCGTACGTCTTGCCGATGACCCGCTTCGAGGCGATCGACGGGAAGGCCGCGACGACCTGGTTCACGTCGGCGATGATCTCGGAGTAGTTGTGATACGCCGAGTCCGACGGCGGGAAGTCATAGGTGCTCAGCACCGGCTCGACCGTGAACCCGAGGCGCCGCAGGGCGCCGACCTCGGCGTTCGTGGCGGTCACCGTGGCCACCCGATGCTCGATGCCGTCGATGGCCACGCCGGTCCGGGCGATCGCGTTCCGCTGCGCCAGGGTCCGCACGCCGAACACTTCGTACTGGCCGGGGGAATCGGCCGGCTCCGCGCCGGCCGGCGACCCGGCCCCGAACGCGATGCTGGCCCCGAGGATGGCGACGGCCAGGGCCGCAATGCTGCGTCGTCTCATGAACGACCTCCGCAAGTGGGGGATTGTTCTCCACACCCCACCACTTGAAGTAGATCGACATCAATCCATTCCGTCATGCCAGTCCCACCCTCATCCCGGCGTGATGCCCCGTCATGCAGCTTGACCATGCCGGCCAATCGGCCCGGGGGCCGCCCGGGGTGAGGGGATCGTCAGACCGGCCCGCCGCCGAGCCCGATCTCGTTGCCGTCCGGGTCGGCGTAGGTTGCCTTCCGGACGCCGTTGTCGTAGGTCTCCTCCTTGGCCGGGGTCAGCCCCCGCGCCGCGATCGCCGCGGTCCGCTCGTCGAAGTCGTCGACGAACAGCGTGTGCATGGCGTGCCCGGCCCGCTCGGGCAGGTGCTCGATGTAGAGATACCGGTGCTCGGCGATCTCCCACACCGCCTCGACTTCGTTCGGGAAGAACGCCGGCGGCGCGCCGAGCAGCTTCTCGTACCAGGTGAGCGCCGCCGCGAAGTCGCTGACGGCGATTCCCGCGAACAGGTCGACGGTCATGCCGCCCATCGTAGGCCCCACAATGGGCCATTGATCGTTGTCGTCGAGGAGGGGAGCGCCCGTGCGCGCCGTCTGGATCACCAAAGCGGGCGGACCCGAGGTCCTCGAGGTCCGTGAGAGCCCCGACCCGCGGCCCGGGCCGGGCGAGGTGCGCATCGCGGTCCGGGCCGCCGGACTGAACTTCGCGGAGGTCATGGCCCGGCAGGGCCTGTACCCGGACGCGCCGAAGCCGCCGTGCGTGGTGGGGTACGAGGTGGCCGGCGTGATCGACGCCGTCGGCGCCGGGGTCGACGGTCTGGCGGCGGGGCAGCGGGTGCTCGCCCTGGTGCGCTTCGGCGGGCACGCCGAGTCGGTGTGCGCGCCGGCCGAGCGGGTCCTGCCGATGCCCGACGACCTGAGCTTCACCGACGGGGCCGCGCTGCCGGTCAACTACCTGACCGCGTACCACATGCTGTTCCGGGTGGCGAACCTGCGCCGGGGCGCCCGGGTGCTGGTGCACATGGCCGCCGGTGGCGTCGGCCTCGCGGTGCTGCAACTGTGCCGCACGGTGCCCGAGGTCGTCACGTTCGGCACGGCGTCCGCCGCGAAGCACGCCGTGCTGCGTGAGGAGGGCTGCACCCACCCGATCGACTACCGCACCGGGGACTACGCGGCGCGGGTGCGGGAGCTCACCGGCGGCGAGGGCGTCGATCTCGTCCTCGACCCGCTGGGCGGCCGTGACTGGAAACGCGGGCTTCGCCTGCTGCGCCCGGTCGGGCACCTCGTCGCGTACGGGTTCGCCAACCTCAGCGCCGGCGAGCGGCGCAGCGTGCTCCGGCTGGCCGGTCAGTTCGCCGGTGTGCCGCTGCTGACCCCGTTCGCGATGATGAGCCGCAACCAGACCGTCAGCGGCGTCAACCTCGGGCACCTGTGGAGCCGCGGCGACCTGCTGCGCGAGGAGCTGGCGGCCCTGCTCGACCTGTGGGGCGCGGGAGCCGTCCGGCCGCGTATCGACGGGGTGTACCCGTTCGAGGAGGCCGCGGCGGCGCACCGCCGGCTCGGCGAGCGCCGCAACATCGGCAAGGTCGTCCTCGTTCCCTGATTTCCGGCTAGCAGGTAGTTGAAGTTGGGTGGTGGCGTGGCTGCGCGGGCAGGCATCGACAGGAAGGCTTGGTGGTAGTCAACGAGACTCAGGAGACCGCGATGACCACGACCGCCGACCCCAACCTCATGCCCGTCGCCGCTGTCAGCGCGCCCATGGTCCGGCATCGCCGCCATCTGCCGTCCTGGGCGCGGATCTTCCTCGGCGGCGGCGCCCTGTGGATCGCCGCCGTCGTCATCACCTTCGTGACCGGCAACGTCAACCTGATCCCGACGATCATCCTGGTCGGGGCCTTCCTGGTGCCGGTCGCCTTCGTCACGTACGCCTTCCAGCGCGCCGACGGCATCCTGACCCCGCAGAAGATCTTCTCCGCGTTCCTCTACGGCGGCGTCATGGGCGTCCTCGGCGCTTCGGTCCTCGAGGCCGCGTTCGTGCACAACACCTCGATACACGGCTTTCTCGTCGTCGGCCTGATCGAGGAAGGCGTCAAACTGCTCGTGCTGTGGCTGATGGCCCGCCGCCTCGGCCGGTACACCGTGCGCGACGGTCTCGTCCTGGGCGCCACGGTCGGGTTCGGTTTCGCCGCCTTCGAGAGCGCCGGCTACGCCTTCCAAGCGCTGTTCACCCAGCCGGGCGGCCTGTCGCTGCTGAACGTCGTCGAGACCGAGATCCTGCGCGGCGTGCTCACCCCGTTCGGCCACGGACTGTGGACCGCCATCGCCGGCGCCGCTCTCTTCGCCGTCGCCGCCCGCCGCGGCGGGATCAGGCTGCGGTCCAAGCTGGTGCTCGGCGCCTACCTCCTGGTGGCCGTGCTGCACGCCCTCTGGGACGCGGCCGGCCTGGCCGCTGCCTGGCTCACCCTGCACCTGACCGGCTCGGCCATGCAGCGCTACGACGCCCGCAACGGCGTCGGCATCACGGCGACCACCGGCCAGGTACGCCTCGACGCCGTTCTCGGCGTGGTGCTGCCCGCCCTCGACCCGCTGATCGGCCTGGCCGTCGTCGCCGCCGTGATCGTGCGCGTCCGTCGTCAGGAACGCGCCGCCGCCTCGATCGCCGGCTGATCAGGTGGCGATCCGGCGGTCGCCCAGCTTGACCGCGACCACCCCGCCGATGATGAGCAGGCCGCCGGCCAGCTGCATGAGGCCCGGCAGCTGGTCGACCAGCAGCCACGCGAACACGACCGCCGCCACCACTTCGAGCAGCGCCACGAACGACGCCACCCGGGAACCGAGCCGGCGCGAGGCGGCGATGCCCGTCGCGTACGCCAGCGCGGCCGTCACCAGGCCGAGCAGCAGCAGCGGCACCCACCACGGTGGACTGCCGACCGCGAACGTCACCGGCGCGGTGCTGGCGTGCATCGGCAGCAGGCCGGTGGCCGCCAGCGCGCCCAGCGTGACCGCGCCGACCGTCAGGCCGACGCCGGCCAGGGCGAGCGGGGGCAGGCCGTTGTCGGTGTCGGCCGAGATCAGGAAGTAGGCCGTGGCGCCGATCATCGCGGCCAGGGCCCAGGCGACGCCGGACCAGGCCACGTGGGCGCCCGAGGTCAGGTCGAGCACGAGCACGAGGCCGGCCGCGGCGATGGCGGCGCCGATGACGGTGAGCCGGGCGGGACGCTGGCCGTGCCGCATCCACATCCAGGCGACCACGGCGGCGGGCGCGGTGTACTCGATCAGCAGGGCGGGGGCGACGTCCATCGCGGCAACGGCCGAGAAGTAGCAGAACTGGGCCCCGGCGACGGCCAGCACCCCGTACACCATGATTTGGCCTTTTTGTCGTGCCAGGAGATGCCACCGGCCGCGCAGCGCGGCGATCGTGAAGGGCGCCAGCGCGAGCGCGGCGATCGTCATGCGGCACAGGACGATCGCGCCGGGGCTCCACCCCTCGGTGAGCAGGCCCGACGCGAGCGGGCCGGAGAGGCCGAACGTGGTCGCCGACACGACGGCGAGCAGCAGGCCGCCGCCGACAACCGAGCCGGCATGCACCGTGGGTCTGTCATTGGCTATCTGCGTCATAGACAATGACGCTATGGACATGGGCGTAATATGTCAAGGTGCTTCTGGCCCATGACACCGAGGCCTCCCTCACGGCCGCCGTCGAGCTGGTCAATACGGGGGAGGACCCTGACACGCTGCTCACGGTGGAGGCGGTCGACCTCTGGTACGCGAGGCACCGCTACACCGGCCGCCGCGACCGCGACGACGCCGAGCTCGACGACCTGCGCGCGATCCGCCCGGTGCTGCGTCGCCTGCTCACGGCCGACCGCGACACCGCCGCCGCGATCGTCAACGACATGCTCGCCCAGGCCCACGCCGTGCCCCGGCTGCTGCGCCACGACGGCATCGACTGGCACATCCATGCCGTCTCGGCCGACGAGCCGCTGGTGCGCCGGGTGGTGGTCGAGACCGCGATGGCGATGGCCGACCTGGTGCGCGGCGACGAGATGTCCCGTCTCTCGGTTTGCGCCGACGACACATGCGAGGGTGTCGTCCTCGACCTGACCCGCAACCGCTCCCGCCGCTTCTGCAGCACCGCCTGCGCCAACCGGGTCGCGGTCGCCGCCTACCGCGCCCGCAAGAAGAGCTGATTGCGGCATCCCGCAAATCCGCCGCGCCCGGCACGCATTCGTTGACCGTCCGAAGTGGTTGGACGCACGCTGCGACCGTCATCGTCGAACCTGCCGAAGCGGAGGCATCATCATGCGTGTTTCTCGGTTCTTCGCCGTCCTGGCGACCCTCGGATCGCTCGCGCTCGCCACACCGGCGGCGGCCGCGCCACCGGGCGCACCGGCCGGCGCGGCCGCGGCAACGGCCGCCTTCTCGGTGCCGGTCATGCGCAGCCTCGATGCCGACGCGGCCGGCAAATGCCTGGACGCCTACAACTGGGGCGCCGGGCCGTGGGTGCAGATGTATCCGTGCCACGGCGGCGCCAACCAGTACTGGACCTTGTACAAGGGTTACGGCAACGGCACGTTCGACGTCTTCTACACCTACAACGGCGTGAAGAAGTGCCTGGACGGGGTGGCGGGGCACGGCCAGCAGCTGACCGTGTGGACCTGTGACCGCACCACCGGGCAGCGTTTCCGGCAGCGCGGCTCGGAGCCGTGGGAGATGGTGCTGGAGAGCGTGCGCTACCCGGGCGAGTGCCTGGACGTCTCCGACTGGGGCCGGGGCTCCGCGGTGATTCTGTTCACCTGCAATCTCTCCCCGAACCAGGGTTGGTCACGGGCGTACTGAACCGGCCGGCGCCGGCGGTGCGGCCGTCGACTGGCGGATCCGTAGCGAGGGACTGATCACCACCCGATGGGCCGGGCGGTCGGGGTCGGCGAGCCGATCCGCGGCCAGCCGCACCGCCGCCCGCCCGATCGACCCCCGCGGCGGCCGCACCGCCGTCAGCGCCGGGCTGAACAACCCCGCCACTGCGTCGTCGTAGGCCACCACCGAGAGGTCACCCGGCACCGTGAGCCCGCGATCTTCGCACCGCTGTACCAGCGCGATCGCCTCGGCGTCGGCGTGGACGATCAGCGCCGTCGTGCCCGTGGCCCGGCAGCGGTCGAGCGCCGCGTCGAGGGCCGCCGCGCACGAGGGCACGGCCGCGTCGGGCACGAGGAATTCCACCGGGTCGACCTCGAGCGCCGCGAGCCATCCTCGGCGGACATGCGGCGTGGTCGGGCTGTGCTCGGCGAGCACCGCCCCGATGCGTCGATGGCCGAGCGACTGCAGATGCCGCACCGCCATCTCGGCGCCCAGCGCGTGATCGGTAACGACCGACTCGAGCACCTCATGATGCGGCCCCACGGTCGCGGTCCGCTCGAGCAGCACGACCGGAACCCCCGTCCCCGCCAGCCATTCGATCGTCCGGGCCGACGTGGGCGCGTCCATCCGCGGCGCCACGATCAGCGCGTCGACGCCCTGCTCGACCAGCCGGGTCAGCAGCGGCAGGTCGTCCTCCGACTCGTAGGACGACCCGCGCAGCACCACCTTCATGTCCAGCTCGCGCGCCGCTTCCTCGGCGCCCCGCGCGACATCGGGCCAGTAGTAGTCGAGCGACGGCACCAGCATCCCGATCGACTCGCCGCCGCCGCCTTCCGCGAGGTCGGAGGCGTCGGCGCCGGGCAGCGCCACCCCGCCGTGCACCCGCCGCACCAGGCCTTCCGACGCCATCTGCGCGATGTCGCGGCGAATCGTGACGGCCGCCGCGCCGAGCTCGCCGGTGAGGTCGGAGATGCGCAGCACGCCGTAGCGCTGCAACGCCTCGAGCAGCCGGGCGCGCCGGGCGACCTGGAGTGGCCCGCGCTTGTCTGAGGTGCTCACCGCTGCTCCTTGATGGTCAGGTCGAGGGTACCGATCGGGCCCAGGCCGGTGACGTCCACGTCCATCCTGACCAGGCGCGGACCCCACACGGCGCTCAGCATCGGGTCGTCGAGCTCGCGCACGGTCAGGGTGCACGGGACGGCCGGCGCCCAATCGAGCCGCAGCGTCCCGCCGTCGGACTCGATCACCGCGCCACCTTCACCCAGCGTCACCGACCCGGCCACCACCAGATGCAGCACCGTGCGCCCCGGGCCCGGCGCCAGCTCCCACGAGTCGCGCACGACAACCACGTCGTGGTCCAGCCGGGCGGTCCGCTTCCAGCTCTTCACCAGACCTTTTTCGTACGTCGGCGCAAGCTCCAACGTCAGGGAGGCCTCGGTGGCGCCCGCGTGTCCGGCGCCGTGGGATCGCCCCGGAGACTGCGCCGAGTCACGAATCGTCGGCGTGTTGTGCCACGAGCTCTGCATCGTCCAGATCTCGTACCGCCGGGGCCCGAACGTCTGCGCCGTGTACGTCGGCCTTCCCGGGTCGACCAGCACCGGCACCCCACCCAGGGCCACCACGAAACTGCCCACGTCGTTGTGGTTGTGGTTCTCGCCGTTGTGCCCGCCCTTGACCGCGAGCGTGAGCCGTTCCGACCGCACGATCAGCACCTGGGTCGACGGGAACCACCCCCTACCGACCGGTCGGTAAGGGCCCGGCTTCGCCGACGCCCACGCCGGATCGGTGAGCGCCCGCAGCAGAAAACCCAGACCCCACGTCTCGGTGGCGTCCGCACGATGAGCCAGCGCGTGCGCCGCCGCCGTGCTGTCCCCGACCCGCACCGCCGCCCGATGCAACGCGTCCCATGGCTGCTCGCGTGACGGCCGCGCCGGCCCGTCGGCGTAATTGAGATACCAGTCCCCGCCCAGATGCACGCGATGCGGGAACGCCACCACCTCGCGCAGCGCATGGAACGGCTCATCGCCCAGCGTGCCGCCGCTCGCGTAGATGAGCAGGTCGAGCGCCTCGAACAACCGGCAAGCCCCCTGCCACCAGTACGAGTATCCCTCGTCGACCGCCCCGTCCGGCGGAAGCGACGCCGCGTACCGATCGAGGCCCTCCACCACCCGCGCCACGATCGCCGCCCGCCGCACCGGATCGTCGACCAGCTGCAGGGCCGCCACCAGCACGTTCGAGTGGATCCACGGATTCCAGTTGTGCACGTCGCCGACGAGCCCGAGCCAATGCCAGTCGAGCCGCCTCTCGAACGGCGTCAGCACGCGGCGATCGGCCTCGTGGCGGATTCGCTCCCGCAGCCCCGGAAACGATGCGGAGAGCTGAGCGCCGAGCAGGTGGTCGAGCCAGGCCAGTTGCCCGGCGACCTCGCCCGCGCCCAGGTCGAGGCAGGGGTCGGTGACCGTGGGCACCACCGCGCCGTGCCGCTGGAGGGTGTCGTCGTGCGCCGGCCAGCACCAGCTGCTCTGCTCGCACAGCAGGGTCACGCCGTCGGCGACCTCGTCGATCCACGCCGGATCGGCGGTCACGGCTGCCATGATCGCGGCCCGGCTCACCCGGTATTCCCGCTCCCAGACGACCTGTTCGTAGCCGGCCCGGTCACCGTCGCGGAAATACCTCGCGTAGGCGCTGGCCAGCGGCGTAGGCCAGGGCGTGCCCCGCTCGGCCTCGGCGCGGGCCCGCAGCGCAGCGCTCGGCTCGAGGTTGCCGACCGGCGGTAGCGACCGCGCCAACAGGCGAGCGGTGATGGGTGGCCAGGCGGCGGCGAGCGGACCCATGTCACCTCCGAATGATCGAACGTGATCGTATCAGATCACTTCGGCGGAGAAAGGTTCGACAAAGTCTGAACATGGCGTTGACACGACCGATTCTGAGCGCTTAACGTCCCGGAAACCGAGCGGTACGAGCCTCCGGAGCGTGACGCGTGAGCGAGAACAGCGCCGATTGGTCGCGCGACGACTGGGTCAGGCTCGCCGACCGCATGCTCGCCGCGGCCCGCCGCCACGCCTCGCCCGGCCACGCCCGCATCACGTTCCCGGGCCCCGTGGGCGGCTACGGCCGCGCGATCGACGGCCTCGAGGGCTTCGCCCGCACGTTCCTGCTCGCCGGCTTCCGCATCGCGGGGGAGCGCGGCCACGGGATGGACGAGCTCGCCGACCGGTACGCGAAGGGCCTCGCCACCGGAACCGACCCGCACGCCCCCGAGGGCGAGCGCTGGCCCCGCCTCGACGAGCACGCCCAGGCCAAGGTCGAAGCCGCCTCGATCGCGCTGATCCTCGACCAGACCCGGCCCTGGATCTGGGACCGCCTCGACGAGTCCACCCGCCACCGGGTCGTCGACTACCTGTCACCGGCCGTCGGCGACGACACCTACCCGCGCATCAACTGGGTCTGGTTCCGGCTGGTCGTGCAGACGTTCCTGCGCAGCGTCGGCGGCCCGTGGTCCGGGCCCGAGATGGTCGCCGACCTCGCCACGCACGACAGCTTCCACCGCGCCGACGGCTGGCTCGCCGACGGCCCGGCCCGCGCGTTCGACCACTACACGGGCTGGGCGCTGCACACGTACCCGGTTCTCTGGGCCCGGATGACCGGCGCCGCCGACCTGGCCGCCTCCCGCCGCGCCCGCGACGTCGCCGCCCTCGACCGCTACCTGGCCGACGCGCTCGCGCTGGTCGGCGCGGACGGCTCCCCGCTGATCCAGGGCCGCAGCCTCGCCTACCGCTTCGCCGCCGCCGCGCCGTTCTGGGCCGGCATCCTCGCCGGCGTGCCCACGCACTCGCCGGGCGCGCTGCGGCACGCCGCCGACCGGATCGTCCGCCACTTCGCCGACCGCGGCGCTCCCGATGCCGACGGCCTGCTCCCGCTCGGCTGGCACCGCCCGTGGCCGCGGCTCGCCCAGTCCTACTCCGGGCCCGGCTCGCCGTACTGGGCGAGCAAGGGGCTGCTCGGCCTCGCCCTGCCCGCCGACCATCCAGTGTGGACGGCCCCGGCCGAGCCGCTCCCGATCGAGACCGGCGACTACCAGCGGATCGCCCGCGCCCCCGGCTGGCTGATCACCGGCTGCAAAGAAGACGGCGTCGTCCGGGTCGTCAACCACGGCACCGACCACAACGTCGAGGGCGCCACCACCGGCGACTCCCCGCTCTACGCGCGCATCGGCTACTCCACGGCCACCGCCCCGGTGCTCGACGAGAGCGGCTGGACCGACCCCCTCGACCAGTCGGTGGTGCTGATCGACGCCGAGGGCCGCCGAACCCACCGCACCGGCATGACGACCCTCGTCCTGCGGCACGGGGTCGCGGGCTCCGCCTCGTACGCGCATTGGGTCAAAGCCGATCCCGCTCAGCCCGACCACGGCGCCGGCCGGTGCGGCATCGCCGAGCCGGCTGGGCGGATCACCGTCCTCTCGCTCGTCCGCGGCCCCTGGGAGCTGCGCCTCGCCCGGGTCGACGAGCCCGCCCCGGCCGCCGAGCGCCTGCGGATCGGCGGCTGGGCGGTCACCCGGCACCACCACAGCCACCTCGTGCCGGTGCTGGGCGAGGGGACGCAAGGACACGACACGCACGACGACGGTCCGCTGGGCGGGCCGGTCACGGTTCCGTGGCTCGACCACCCGGTGCTGCCGGGGGTCTGGGTCGCGGCGCTCATCGCCCTGTCGACGGAGGCCTCCCCACCACGTTGCGAGGCGCAGCTCACCGCGGACGACGTCGAGGTCACCTGGCCCGACGGCGTGCGCACAAGCACCCCTCTGACAAAGGAGAAAGGATGAAACGCTCACTCGCAGCGCTCCTCGGCGCCGCCGTGGCGATCCCCTTGGTCCTGTCCGGCTGCAGCGGCGACGACGAGGACTCCGCTTCCGGGCCGATCACGCTCACCCTGGCCGGCTGGAGCTTCGCGACCACGCCGGAGTTCAAGACCCTCGCGGACGGTTTCCACGCCACCCACCCCGACGTGACCGTCGAGCTCAAGGAGTACGACGCCGCGAACTACGACACGCAGATGATCGCCGACCTCGCCGCCGGCAAGGCCCCCGACATCTACGCCCAGAAGACGCTCAAGAACTTCTACACGTACCAGAACGGCAAGCAGCTGCTCGACGTGAGCGATGTCGCGCAGGGGCTGGGCGACAAGGTCGGCGGCATGGCCAACTACCAGGTCGACGGCAAGACCTACGCCATTCCGTACCGGCAGGACTCCTGGGTCCTCTATTACAACAAGACCCTCTTCGAGAAGGCCGGCGTCAAGGCGCCGGACGGGTCGTGGACCTGGGACGACTACGCGACTGCCTCGAAGGATCTGACCGGCAAGCTGAAGTCCGCGGGCTCCAAGGCGGTCGGCGACTACGAGCACGTGTGGCAGTCGACCGTGCAGGGCTTCGCGCTGGCCCAGAGCCAGGGCGCGAGCATCGAGAGCGCCGACTTCTCGTACCTCGAGCCCTACTACACCCGGGCCGTCGACCTGCAGAACGCCGGCGCCCAGGTGAAGTTCGGCGACGCCACCACCAACAACCTCACCTACCAGGCGCAGTTCGGCAAGCAGCAGGCCGCCATGATGCTGATGGGCTCGTGGTTCATCGCCACCCTGCTCAAGCAGCAGGCCGGCGGCGATGCCGACAAGTTCGACTGGGGCGTCGCCCCGGCGCCGCAGCTCACCAAGGCCACGACCGGGAAGTCGGCCACGCCGGTCACCTTCGGCGACCCGACCGGCCTCGGGATCAACCCCAAGCTCGGCAAGAACAAGGTCGCGGCGGCAAAGGCGTTCCTTTCGTACGCGGCCGGCGTCGACGGCGCGAAAGCGCTCGCCGGCATCGGCATCACCCCGGCCGACACCGACGCGGTCAAGGACACCTTCTTCCAGCTCCAGGGCGTGCCGCAGGACGAGCTGACGAAGTGGACGTTCGCGACCCACGACACCAAGCCGGAGAACCCGCCGGGCAAGTACACGGCGGCGCTCCAGAACATCCTGAACGACCTGCACACGGCCGTGATGTCGGGCAGCAAGCCCGTCGGCGCCGCCATCACCGAGGCGCAGGACCGAGCCAAGAACGAGGTCCTCAACAAATGACGATGCGATCGGCCCACCGCCGCCGGAGCGGCCGGGTGGTGCTGCGCGACACGGCGGTGGGCTGGTCGTTCCTGTTGCCGAACTTCGCCGGCTTCGCGGTGCTCACCCTCGTGCCGCTGGCGCTGCTCTTCTACTACGCGTTCACCAGCTGGAACGTCTTCGGCGGCGCGGAGTGGACCGGCCTCGAGAACTTTCGCCAGCTGCTGCACGACCGCAGCTTCCGCACCGCGCTGACCAACACCGTCTACTACACGGTCTTCCACATCCCGCTGACCCTGGTCGCCGCGCTCGGGCTGGCGCTGCTGCTCAACCGGAAACTGCGCGGCGTCGCCTTCTTCCGCACGGTCGCGTTCTTCCCCTACATCACCTCGATCGTGGCGCTGGCCCAGGTGTGGAACATGCTGTTCAGCCCCGGCTACGGCCCGATCAACCAGTTCCTGCGGGCGGTCGGCGTCGACCACCCGCCGGGCTGGACCACGTCGGCGGACTGGTCGATGCCGGCGGTCATCATCGTCGGCACCTGGCGCGAGGCCGGCTACTACATGCTGCTGTTCCTGGCCGGCCTGCAGACGATCCCGACCCAGCTGTACGAGGCGGCGAAGGTGGACGGCGCGAACGCGTGGCAGCGGCTGCGCGCCGTGACGCTCCCCGGGCTGCGGCCCACCACGTTCTTCGTGGTCGTGATGCTCACCATCGGCAGCTTCAAGGTCTTCGACCTGATCCTGGTGATGACCAACGGCGGGCCCGGCCAGTCGACGCTGGTGGTTTCGCAGTACATCTACCAGAAGGGCTTCATCGAGAACCAGCTCGGCTACGCGTCGGCGATCTCGATCGTGCTGTTCGCGATCTGCTTCGGCGTCACGGTCGTGCAGTTCCTGGTCAACCGGCGAGGGAGCGTGCGATGACGACGTTGCTGCAGGCCCCGCCCCAGCCTTCTCCGCCGCTGGAATCCCGACGGCCGGCGCGTTCCTTGAAGACCCGCATTCTGGGATACGTCGCGCTGATCGTCGCCGCCGCGGCCGTGCTGCTGCCGTTCTACTGGATGCTCATGTCGTCTCTGAAGGCGAACAACGACGTCTACACGATCCCGGTGCAGTGGCTGCCCGACCCAGTCGTCTGGAAGAACTACCTCGACATCTGGCAGAAGTCCGACATGACGACCTGGCTCAGAAACACGCTGGTCCTCTCGGTCGCGGTCACGTTCCTGCAGGTGCTGACCGGCAGCTTCGCCGCGTACGGTTTCGCGAAAGTGCGCTTCCCCGGCCGCAACGTGCTGTTCCTCGCCTACATCGGCACGATCGCGGTGCCCTGGCAGTCGTACATGATCCCGCAGTTCATCCTGTTCTCGAAGCTGCACCTGTCGGACACCCTCTGGTCGATCATCGCGCTGCAGGCGTTCAGCGCCTTCGGTGTCTTCCTCATGAAGCAGTACTACGAGTCGATCCCCGACGAGCTGCTCGACGCCGCCCGGATCGACGGCATGAGCGAGTACGGCATCTGGCGCCGGATCATGCTGCCGCTGTCGGTGCCGGCGATCGCCAGCCTCGGCCTGCTCACCTTCGTCAACACCTGGAACGACTACCTCGGGCCGCTGATCTACCTGCGCAACCACAACCTCTGGACGATACAGATCGGTCTGAAGACGTTCGTGACCAGCTACAACGCCGAATACGCGCTGATCATGACGGGGTCGGTGCTCTCGGTGCTGCCGATCGCGGCGATCTTCCTGCTCGGGCAGCGATATTTCGTCGAGGGCATCGCGACGACGGGACTCAAGGGATGATCGGGCGGATCTTCGATGTGGTCTACGTCGGGCTGATGACCAACATCCTGCTCACGGCGGCCTGCCTGCCGTTGGTGGTGCTGCTGGCAACCACCGATCCGGGACGGTCGTGGCCGCTGCTCGCGCTGCTGGCGCCGCTGCTCGGGCCGGCGTTGTGCGGGGCTTTCGCGGTGCTCTCCGATTTTGGGGCGGGAAGTCCGGTCCGGACCTTCATCAGGGTCTGGCGTGCGTCGGCGCCCCGCGCTCTCGCCGTGGTCGGCGCCTGCTCGGCGATGGTCGTGGTGCTGGCCGTGGATTGCCGCTGGGCCCTCGGGCATCCCGCCGGCGCCCTGGCCATCCCGCTGCTGGTCGTGGCGATGGTGCTGGCCGTGGCGACGACCCTGCTGGCACTGGTGGTTCTCTCCGAAAGACCAGGCGTTCGCGTACGGGATGCCGCACGCGTCTCCGTCTACCTGGCCGTCCGGCACTGGTACCTGACGTTGTTCTCGCTCGCCGTGCTGGCCGTCTTCCAGGCGCTTCTCGCGGAACGCCCGGCCCTCGCGCTGGGGCTCGCCGCGGCGCCGTTGCTCTACGTGGTGTGGGCGGGGAGCCGGTTCTCCCTCCATCCGGTACTGACGAAAGGACATTCATGACGGCGATCGACGTCCGGCCAACGCCCGACGCCGAGGCGGTGGCCGCCGCGGTGGCGGCCGCCCTGCGCACGATCGACGCGAACCTCGCGGCGTTCGGCGACCGGTACCCCGGCGACACCACCATTCGCGGGCGGTATCGGCCGCGGGACGGAAACGTGGGGTGGACGACGAGCTTCTGGCCCGGGGTGTTGTGGCTGGCGTCGTCGCTGACCGGCGAAGCCCGGTACTCGGACGCCGCGGCCGCGCATGTGCCGTCGTTCGCGTCGCGCATCGCCGGGAAGGTCGACGTCGACACCCACGATCTCGGGTTTCTCTACACGCTCTCGTGCGTGGTGCCGTGGGAGCGCCTCGGCGATCAGGTCGCCCGGGCGGCGGCCGTCGACGCCGCGGCCCACCTGGTCACCCGCGTGCTGCCGGCCGCCGGGATCATCCAGGCCTGGGGCGACCTCGGCGATCCTCGCCAGCAGGGCCGGACCATCATCGACAGCCTGATGAACACGCCGCTGCTGTTCTGGGCGGGCTACTCCGACATCGCCCAGCGGCACGTGGCGCAGCTGCGCGACCACATCCTGCGCCCCGACGACACGACGTTCCACACCTTCTACTGGGATCCCGCGACCGGTGCCCCGCTGCGGGGCGAGACCGAGCAGGGCGACTCGGACGAGTCCTGCTGGGCTCGGGGGCAGGCCTGGGGGATCTACGGCTTCGCCCTCAACCACCGGCACACCGGCGACCCGACCTTCCTGGCCGCGGCCCGGCGCTGCGCCGACCGCTTCCTCGCCCACCTGCCGGCCGACGGCGTGCCCTACTGGGATCTGGTCTTCGGCGACGGCAGCGGCGAGGAGCGCGACAGCTCGGCCGCCGCCATCGCCGTCTGCGGCCTGCTGGAGCTGGGCGATCCCCGCTACCGTGAGGCGGCCCTGCGGATTCTCGGGTCGCTCATGGACGACTACGCCGACCCCGCCTCCGACGCCCTGCTGGCACACGGCGTCTACGACAAGCCCAAGGGGGTGGGCGTCGACGAGGGCAACCTCTGGGGCGACTACTTCTACCTCGAGGCGCTGACCCGCGTGACCCTGCCCGACTGGAACGACCCCTGGTGAGGATGCGATGGACTACCGGTACCACTGCGCCATCCCGGCCGCGCCCGGCCGCAACGAACTGCCCGTCAACCCGTGCGGCCTGCTCGACTTCGGCCTGCTCGTGCTCTCGCCTGGCCAGTCGTGGACGGGCGAGGCGGGCGACCGCGAGATCCTCGCCGTGGTGCTGGGCGGCCGGGCCGACTTCACGGTCGGCGGCTCGAAGTTCCCCGCGGTCGGCGGCCGCACCGACGTCTTCGCCGGCAAGCCCCACTCCGTCTACCTCCCCGCCGGTTGCACGTTCACCGTCGAGGCCGTGACGCCGGTCGAGATCGCCCTGCCCAGCGCGCCGAGCGACCTGGCCGTCGAGCCCTATGTCATCGAGCCCGCCCGGGTGGCCACCGGCCGCTGGGGCGCCGCCAACTTCGGCCGCGACTACCACCAGATCCTCACCGAGATCGCCCAGCCCGATCTGCCCGCGAGCCGGCTCATCGTCGGCGAGACCTACACCCCGTCGGGAAACTGGAGCACCTACCCGCCGCATCGCCACAAGTTCGACAACCTCCCGGCGGAGGCCGCCCACGAGGAGATGTACTACTTCCGCGTCAACCCCGGCGGCGGCTTCGGCATCAGCCGCGTGTACACCGACGACGGCTACGAGGAGAACTTCACCGTCCGCGACCACGCCATGCAGATGATGCCCTCGGGCTACCACACCGTCGTGAGCGCGCCCGGCTACACCACGTACTTCCTGTGGTTCCTGGCCGGCACGCAACGCACCCAGGGCGCCCACGAGGACACGTCGCTGTCGTGGGTGGGCCGCGCCGTCCCGACGCTGCGCGACCTCGGACTCTGACCCCGGTGATCCTCGACAGCTTCCGCCTGGACGGCCGCGTGGCCCTGGTGACCGGCGGCAACCGGGGCCTGGGCCAGGCGGCCGCGGTCGCCCTGGCCGAGGCCGGCGCCGACATCGCCCTGCTGACCCGGGGCGACCCCGCCGAGTCCCGCACCCGCATCACCGCCCTGGGCCGCCGCGCGACCCACGTCCACTGCGACCTTTCGTCGGCCACGCCGGCCGACCTGGCCGCCGCGGTCGAGGAGGTCCGCCCCGACATCCTGGTCAACAACGCGGGAATCATCCGCCGCGCGCCCGCCGCCGAGGTCACCGCGGCCGACTGGAACGACGTCCTGACCGTCGATCTGACCGCGGTCTTCCACCTCTCCCAGGCGGCCGCCCGCCACATGCTCCCGGCCGGCCGCGGCGCCATCGTCAACGTGGCCTCGATGCTGTCCTTCCAGGGCGGCATCCGGGTCCCCGCCTACGCGGCGGCCAAGCACGCGGTCGTCGGGCTGACGAAGGCACTGGCCAACGAGTGGGCCCCGCACGGCGTGAACGTCAACGCGGTCGCACCCGGCTACATGGCCACCGACAACACCGCGGCCCTGCGCGACGACCCGTCCCGCTCCGCCGAGATCCTCGCCCGCATTCCCGCCGGTCGCTGGGGCGCCCCCGGCGACCTGGCCGGCGCCGTCGTCTTCCTGGCCTCGGATGCCGCCCGCTACGTCCACGGCATCGTCCTCCCGGTCGACGGGGGCTGGCTGGCGCGCTGACAACGCGGCCGCGCCATCCGCGACGGCCACTGCTGCCGCGACCCGGACGCTAGAGCAGGCCGTTGCGGCGGGCGGCGAGCACGGCCTCGGTGCGGCGGCCGGCGCCCAGCTTGCGATAGACCGCGCGCATGTGCGCCTTCACGGTGTTGACCGACAGGCCGAGGTCTCCCGCGATCTCGGCCGCCGTGAGCATCGTCGTCAGGTAGCGCAGGATCTCGGTCTCGCGCGCGCTGAGGCTCTCCGCGAGCGTGCCGGCGTCGTCGCGCCCGCCCCGCAGCTCGTCGACGAGCTCCGCGGTGGCCGGGTCGAGCATTCGCAGCCGCTGGAGCAGGCCGTCGAGCCGGGGGCTGGCCAGGACGGTGAAGGGACGCCGGATGCCCTGCTCGGCGGCGAGGGTGACCGCCTCGGCGAGCACGTCGGTGGCCCGGACGCCGTGCCCCCGCGCGTCGGCGACGAGCGCCGTCAGCACGCCGGCCTCGGCGCGGGTGACGGTGTCGCGCTCGGGGACGGCGAGGCCGTCGAGCATCACCTCGGCGCGCCGGTTGTTGCCCAGGGCGTACGCGGCGCGGGCGAGGCAGACCCGCGCGGCGGCGCCGAGCGGCAGCCATTCGGGGGCGCGCCGCTCGACCAGCTGCGGCCGGTCGTCGGCGAGCTCGAGCTGGGCCTCGCCGAGGGCCAGCCACGTGTCGAGCGCGGGCACGCGCAGGCGCGGCGGCGGGTCGCGGCGCGCCTCGTCGAACAGCTCGCGGGCGGCGGCGTGCTCGCCGCGTGCCGTCGCGAGCCGGGCCCGGACCCCGAGGACGACCAGGCGCTGGGCCGCCTCCGGGTCGCTGAGATGGGCGCGCTCCCCGTCCCGGGCGGCGTGCGCGGCGGCGGCAAGGTCGTTGCGCTCCAGCTTGGCGAGGGCCCGGGCCAGGTGGGCGGCGACGGTCTGCAACGTGTACCGCCAGCCCCGCCGATCGGCCAGGTCGACGGCGCTGTCGGCGAGCCGTGCCGCCTCGTGGACCGAGCCGTGCATCGCCTGCAGCAGCGCGAGGTGGCCGGTCGCGTTGATCTCGGTCAGCTCCACGCCGGCCGAGCGGGCCGCGCTGGATCCGGCCCACAGGTCACGCTCCGCCTCGTCCGGGCGCCCGGTCCACATCAGCGCCAGGCCGCGGTTGTTCAGCGCGATGGCCCGGCCCTGCGCCAGGGCCGGCGCGGGCGCCGACCGCGCGACGGCGAGCAGGTCCAGCAGGCGGCCGCTGCCGGCGATCACGGCCGGCATGTCGCCGGCCGCCCGGTCCGCGGCGAGCTGGAGCCCGTACGCCATGATCTCGACGGGTTCCCGCGGGCCGGACGGCCGGGTGCGCAGCAGCGTGCGGGCCGCGTCCAGGCGGGCCGGGATGGCGTCGTAGTCGCCGGCGTGGAACAGCAGGAGCGCCGCGCAGATCATCAGCTCGGGCGTCGCGTGCAGCCGCTCGGCCGGTATGGCCCGCAGGATCCGGACGAGCGCCGCGCGGTGCGCGGAGACCATCAGGGTGCCGGCGCTCGTGGCCACCAGCCTGCCGACGTACGGCCAGTCGCCCGCCTCGACGGCGTGGGCGAGGGCCTCCAGCACCGAGTCGTTCGCCGCGTGCCAGCGCGCCGCCCGGCGGTGCAGCTCGGGCACCGTGCCCGGCGTCTCCAGGCTCAGCCGGTGCCGCAGGACGTCGCGCAGCAGGTGGTGGTAGCGGAACCACAGCGGTTTGGCGCCGAGGCGCAGCACAAAGGTGTTGTCGCGCTCCATCTGTTCGAGCGTGCGCTGGCCGTCGTCGCCCTGGGTGATCGCGTTGACCAGCCCGGCGCAGAGGCTCTCGCAGATGCTGGTCTGGAGCAGGAACCGGCGCTGCCGCCGGGTGTGGTCGGCCAGCACCTCCTCGGTCAGGTAGTCGTCGACCGAGCGCACGTCCCCGGCGATGTCCGCGATCGTCGCCTTCCCCTTGTGGGTGGCGAGGAAGGCGGCGCTCAGCTGGAGCCCGGCCGCCCAGCCCTCCGTGCGCTCGACCAGCGTGGACAACTCCTCGCCAGTCAGCGTGAGCCCGTGCCCGGCGACGAGGTCGGCCGCTTCGTCGCGGGTGAAGGACAGGTGCCCGGCGCCGATCTCGGCCAGCTGCCTCGCGGCCCGCAGGCGGTGCAGGCGCAGCGCCGGCTCCGCCCGGCCGACCAGCACCACGCGCAGCGCCGGCGGCAGCCGGGTCAGCAGCCGGCCCAGTTCCCGCAGCACGTCGGCGTCGTCGATCTCGTGGACGTCGTCGATCACCAGCACGGTGCCGGACGGCAGGCGGGCCAGACCGGCCGCGAGCCGGCCGCCGCGCTCGGCGTCATCGGCCGGGACGGAGCCCAGGTCGGCGAGGGGGTTGTCGTCGGTCACGGCCCCGGCCACGCGCAGCGCCGCCAGCACGTACGCCCAGAAGATCTGCGGATCGTTGTCGTGGGGGTCGAGGCTCAGCCACGCGACGGGCTCGCGCCGGGCCTGGGCCCAGGCCGACACCGCCATCGTCTTGCCCCAGCCGGCGCCCGCGCAGACCATCGTCACCGGCCGGCCCGAGGCTTCCTCGAGCAGCCGGGTCAGGTGGGCCCGGTCGACGCCGGCCCGGATCATCCGAGGACGTGATGTCTTGGCGGCGACAAGCGGCAGCACGCACAAGCTCCGTTCCCCGGCCCGACTCACCCAGCGGCACACATTGCCATCTCGGCGCCGCGGTCACATCATCCGAATCGAATGAGCCGCGCGAAGCTGGCACGATCGGGAGCATGTTCGACGAAGCGCGGGCGGAGCGGACCGCCTCGGGACTGCGGGACTTCTACGCCGGCCGTACGCGAAGCCTTGATGTTCTTGATCTGTTCGGGCGGATGGTGGAACGGGTGCCCGCCTATCGCGCCTTCCTCGACGACCACGGGGTTGCGCCCGGGTCGGTGCGGTCGCTCGCGGACATTCCGGTGATGACCAAGCGGAACTATCACCAGCGATACGACCTGGCCGCGCGGTGCTGGGACGGGACGCTCAGCGGGTGCGACATGGTGGCGGTGTCGTCGGGGTCGTCGGGGAAGCCGACCGTGTGGCCCCGGTCGGTGCTGGACGAGAGGGCCGTCGCGGCGCGGTTCGAGCAGGTTTTCGACGGCGGGTTCCGGGCCCTGGAGCGAAAGACGCTCGCCGTCGTGTGTTTCGCGCTGGGGAACTGGGTGGGTGGGATGTACACGGCGGACGCCTGCCGGCACCTGGCGGCCAAGGGATATCCGATCACCGTGGCCACGCCGGGCAACAACGTTGACGAGATCCTGCGGGTGGTGGGGGAGCTCGGGCCGCTCTTCGACCAGGTGGTGCTGCTCGGTTACCCGCCGTTCGTGAAGAACGTCATCGACGCCGGCAAGGACTGGGCCGGGCTGCACGTCAAGATCGTGCTGGCCGGTGAGGTCTTCAGCGAGCAGTGGCGCGACCTGGTCGCGGCGCGGGCGGCGATGGACGACCCGGTCACCGACTCGGCCTCGCTCTATGGCACGGCCGATGCCGGGGTGCTGGGCAACGAGACGCCGTTGAGCGTGCGGATCCGCCGGTTTCTCGCCGATCGGCCCGAGGTGGCGACGTCCCTGTTCGGGGATTCCCGGCTGCCGACGCTGGTGCAGTACGACCCGCGGACCCGGCTGTTCGAGGTGGTGGACGGGACACTCGCCTTCAGCGCGGACGGGGGAGTGCCGCTGCTGCGCTACCACATCGCCGACGAGGGCGGGCTGATCCCGTACTCGAGGATGACGGCGATCTGCGGCGAGCACGGCGAGGGGCCCGAGCTTCCCTTCGCGTACGTCTTCGGCCGCTCGCTCTTCACGGTTTCGTTCTTCGGCGCGAATGTCTATCCGGAGAACGTCACGGTCGGCCTCGAACGGCCACACGTCGCCGACCGGGTGACCGGCAAGTTCGTGCTGCGCACGCTCGAGGACGCCGACCGCGACCGGAAACTTTCCATCGTGGTCGAGCTGGCGCCCGGCGCCGCGCCGAGCGACGAGCTCGCCGCCACGCTGGCCGAGTCGATCCGCGCCGAGCTGCTGCGGCTCAACAGCGAGTTCGCCCACTACGTCCCGGCCGAGCGCCGGCTGCCCGAGGTGCTGCTGCGCGCGGCGGGCGACCCGGAGTTCTTCCCGCCGGGCGTCAAGCACCGCTACACGCGCTGAATCAGGTCGGCGATGACCGCCATGCCGCTCTCGATGGCCGCTTCGCCGGTGTTGCCGAAGCCGATGACCAGGCGTCCGGGCGTGCGGGAGCCGTCCGCGCGATAGTCGCTCATGCCGTAGACGCCGACCCCGCGGGCGCGGGCGGCGGCGACGACCTCGCGCTCGCCCACGGACGCCGGCAGGTGCAACACGGCGTGGAAACCGGCCGCCAACCCGGTGATCCGGCCCGGCGCGGCGTCCATCAGCACGGCTCGGCGGCGGGCGTAGACGGCACGCATCCGCCGCAGCTGCCGGTCGTAGCGGCCCGACTCGATGAGCGCGGCCAGGGCGAGCTGGTCGATGCCGGACGTCCCGCGGTCGGCCACCATCTTCTCGGCCATCACGTCGTCCACCAGCGAAACCGGCACCACCGCCCAGCCCAGCCGCAGCGCCGGCGCGAGGGACTTGCTGACCGTACCCAGCGAGACCACGCGGTCGGGCGCGAGCCCCTGCAACGCCCCGACCGGATCGCGGTCGTAGCGAAACTCGGCGTCGTAGTCGTCCTCGATGACCACGCCGTCGTTTCCGCGAGCCCACGCAAGCAGCGCGTGCCGCCGCGCCGGCGCCATCACCACCCCGGTCGGCCATTGATGCGCCGGCGTGACCACCACGATCCGCGCCCCGCTGCGCCCGAGCGCCTCGACGTCGATGCCGTCCTCGTCGACGCCGACCGGCACCGGCTCGATGCCGGCGCCCGCGGCGGCGTCCTTCACGGTTCGCACCGCGCCCGGGTTCTCGAAGGCGACCCGCGTGTGCCCGCGCTTCGCCAGCACCCGCAGGGTCAAGCCGAGCCCCTGGGCCACTCCCGTGCAGATCAAGACCTGGCTCGCGTACGTGTCGACCGCGCGCACCCGCCGCAGATAGGCGGCCAGCACCTCGCGCAGCCGGGGATTGCCGTTGGCCGGGCCGTAGTCGAAGGCGCTGTTCGGCGCCGTGCGGCACACCTGCGCGACCGCCCAGGCCCAGTCCTGGCGCGGCGCGAGCCGCAGATCGGGCACCCCCGACGGAAAATCGGCGATCAGCGCCGGTTCCTGTTCACGCTGCTGGGGCCGGGCGGCCGGCGCCGGTGCCGCGGCGGCCGACGCCACCCGCGTCGCCGAGCCGGTGTGGGCCGTGAGATAGCCCTCGGCCTGCAGCTGGGCGTAGCACTCCTGGATCAGCCCCCGGGACAGCCCGAGATGCCGCGCCAGCGCCCGGGACGACGGAAGCCGTTCGCCGGCCGCCAGCCGCCCGGCCCGGATCGCCGCCCGCAGATGCTGTTCCACCTGCGACTTCAGTGGCGTCCCCGCCTCGCGGTCGAGCTCGAGCAGCAGCTGCGGGCCCCAACCGGACCACTCGATGGCCATGGAATCGGACCTTACCAGTGTGCCGCTTGGCTCCTAACGTTCGAGGCATGAAGACCGCAGCCGCCCTTGCCCCGATCGCCGGCGCCTCGATCGGCTTCTACCTGCCCCTCGCCGTGGTTCCGCTGCTGGCGGGCTCGGCCCAGGCCGCCGGGCTGAGCACCGGCGCGTTCCTGGTCGCCACCGTGCTGTTCGAGCTGGTCACCCCGAGGATCGTGGCGCGGCTGGGCTACCGCCGCACGCTGGCCGCCGGGCTCGTCCTGCTCGGCCTGCCGTCGCTGCTGTTCCTGGTCAGCGACGCCACTGCGGCTCTGGTCGCGGCGAACGCCGTACGCGGCATGGGTTTTGCCATCGCGACGGTTGCCGGAAGCGCGCTGACCGCCCTGATCGTTCCCTCACGGCGTCGCGGAGAGGGCGTGGCCCTCGTCGGTCTGGTCAGCGGCGCCGGCTCGCTCGCCGCCCTGCCGCTGGGCCTGTGGGCCGCCCACCGCTACGGCTACACCCCGGTCTTCGTCGTCACCGCCCTTGCCCCGCTGGCCGCGCTGCCCTTCCTCGCCGACGCCACCGTGACCGACAAATCAGACAACTTTGCCAGGCCAGGATGGCGGCTCCCGGTGATCTTCGCGGCCTGCGCCTCCGCGGCCGGCGTCCTGGTCACCTTCGCCCCGCTCGCCATGGCCCCGGCCCTCGCCCCGGTCGTCCTTCTCGTGCAGCCGGCCGTCACCACCGTGGCCCGCTGGATCGCCGGCCGCGTGGGCGACCGCATCGGCCAGTCCACCCTGCTCCTGCCCGGCATGGTCCTCTCGGTCGCCGGCATGGCCGCGCTCGCGGCCACCGGATCGACCGCGCTCGTCCTGCTCGGCGCGGCCGCCTTCGGCGCCGGTTTCGGCATCCTGCAGAACGTCACCCTGACCATGATGTACGCCCGCGTGCCGCGCTCCTCCTACAGCGCCGTCAGCGCCATCTGGAACGCCGCCTACGACCTCGGCATGGCGGCCGGCGCGCTCGGTGCCGGCGCGCTGATCCCGTCGGTCGGCTACCCGGTCGCGTTCCTGCTCACCGCGGTGGCCATGCTGCCCACGCTGCCGCTGGCCCGGACCGGCCGCACGAACGCCCGCAACTCGTCTGTCACGATGAGGGCTCTGCCGGACATGGGGTGAGGGTGAGCTCCGGGACCGACCACGAAGAAACCCACATCGAGGAACGCTATCGGCGGGTCTACGCCGCGACCTTCGGCCCGCTGCTGGCCTACGCCCTGCGCCGGGTCGAGCAGCCCGCCGACGCGTCCGACGTCGTCGCCGAGACTTTCCTGGTCGCGTGGCGGCGGCGCCGGGAGCTCCCGGCCGAGGGGGAGGCCCGCCTCTGGCTGTACGGGGTGGCCCGCCGCGTCCTCGCCAACCACCATCGGGGCTTCGCACGCCGGGAGCGGCTGGGTCAGCGCCTGCGGCAGCGGCTCTCGGCCGTCGCGCCCGACCCCGCGACCGAGGTTCCCGAGCGGCTCGCCGTCCGGGCCGCGCTGGCCAGGCTCGGCGACCTCGACCGGGAGGTGCTGATGCTCACCGTCTGGGAGGGCCTCGAGCCGCGCGAGGCGGCGGCCGTGCTCGACGTGAGCCCGGCCGCCGTCCGTACGCGTCTCTCGCGCGCCCGTGCGCGGCTTCGCCAACTCGTCGGTGACGATCCGGTGATGCCCGGACATGTGCTCGACGTCCTGACCGCACCCGTCCCCGAGGAGGGCCGATGACCGACGACCGGCTTCGCGATGCCGATCCCTACCACCCCTCGATCGTCGAGCGCCTCGACGGGGCCGAGCAGACGTTACTCGAGGAGATCATGTCCGAGGACCGTGTCATTCACCCGTGGCGGCGCCGATTGGTGACCGCCGTCGCCGCGGCGGCCGTGCTGGTCGCCGTGCTCGCCGTTTCGGTGGTCGTCCGTCATCAATCCGCGCCGTCGCGTGACCAGGCGGCGCCCGGCGTCTCCACCCGCTGGTCGGCCGTCGCGCTGAAGGCAGCCGAGCAGAACCCGCGGCTGCTCATCGACGAGCCCGGCTGGACGGCGAAGACCGTCTACGGCTTCGCCGAGCAGAACGGCACCATCGGCTTCGTCAACGGCCCGCGCACCCTGGAGATGAACTGGTACCCCGCCGACCAGTACCAGGACTACCGCCGCGACCGCAAAGGGGTGAGCAAGCCGGAGGCCGGCCAGATCCAGGGCTGGTCCGGCGATGTCTACACCTACAGCGCCGGTGACTTCGCGCTGCAGCTCAAGCCGCGCGACGGTGTCTTCGTCGAGCTGCGCACCGGCGGCACGTGGAACCGGGCCGAGTTCGACCGGGTGCTCACCCACGTCGTCCAGGTCGACGTCGAGACGTGGCTCGAGGCGCTGCCGCCCGAGATCGTGACCCCCGGCCGGGCCGGCGAGGCCGCCACCAAGGTGCTGAACGGCGTCCCGATCCCGCCGAAGTTCGACCGGTCGAAGATCGAAGCGCTCGGCGCCAACGACCCGTACCAGTTCGGCGCGCAGGTGGTCGCCCTGGTCGGCTGCGGCTGGATCGCCGAGTGGGAGCGGGCCCGCAAGGCCGGCGACGCGGGCGCCGTCAAGCGAGCGGCGGACGCCCTGAGCAGCAGCCACCAGTGGAAGGTGCTCAACGACATGAACGCCGCGGGCGACTATCCCGAGGTGTTCTGGGAGTACGCCGACCGGATCGCCGCCGGCAAGCAGCCGAGCGGCTACCAGCAGGCGCTCGGCTGCTCCTAAGGGGCCGCCACCGTGGTCCAGCTGGCCAGGAGGCTCAACGCGTCCTGGCCGCTGGACCCCGGTTCCGCGCTGTAGGCGTTCAGCCGCAGGCCCGGGTCGGCGGTGAGCTCCATCGACTCGTACGCGAGGACGAGCTCGCCGACGACCGGGTGACACAGCCGTTTCGTGCCCGTGCGGTGCAGGCGCACGTTGTGTGCCGCCCACCAACCCCGGAAAACTTCGCTGCGGGTGGAGAGCTCACCGATCAAATTCGAGAGATTCCGATCGTACGGGTCCCGCCCGGCCTCACCACGCAGCAGCGCGACGGTGTCTCCCGCCATCTCCTCCCAGTCGACGTAGAAGTCCGGCGCCGCCGGGTCGAGGAAGAGAAACCGCGCGATGTTCGGCGGCGTCTGTGCCCCGAAAAGCGGCGCGAAGACCGCCCGCCCGAGGTGGTTGGCGGCCAGCACGTCGAGCCGCCCGTTGCGCACGTAGGCGGGCACCATCGTCATCCCGTCGAGGATCCGCTGCACGCCCGCCCGCACCCGGGCGGGCGCCGCCTTCCGTCGCCGCCGCGCCGCCCCCGGACCGGGGTTGGCCTGCCGCGCCAGATCGAACAGGTGCGCCCGCTCGGCGTCGTCGAGCTGCAGTGCCCGCGCCAGCGCCTCCAGCACGCTTTCCGAGACGCCGGAAAGATTTCCGCGCTCCAGCCGCGTGTAGTAGTCGACGCTGACCCCCGCCAGCATCGCCACCTCCTCGCGGCGCAGCCCCGCGACCCGCCGGTTCCCGCCGTATGCCGGAAGGCCGGCCCGCTCGGGCGTGATCCGTGCCCGCCGGGTGGTGAGAAAGTCGCGAGCCTCGCTGCGATGGTCCATGCCTCCGACGCTACGTCGGCCGCCATCGCCCTGGGAGGGTCTGCCCGTACCGGTCAGCCCGCGAGCCGGCCCGGCCCGGCATTTCGGGAAATATGGAGACTGATCACTCACGTGGGGTCAGGGGCGCGAAAGAGTGGTTCTGCCAGATCGAATGTGAGTGCTGCTCCGGGTAGGCGGTGACGGCGCCGGGAGTGTCGAAGATCTGGGTGAGACGCCGGTCGGGCGTGTAGGCCGGCCAGCCCGGGTCGCCGTGGGTGGCGAAGGCGGTCCACGCGGCCCGCATCCGCGCGGACAGCTCGACGGCGTCATCGCCGGGCTGGTCGCCGAGGAGCAGGGCGGGCTGGCCGCTGGTGAGGTTGCCGAACACGAGCGGGACGTCGAGGCCGTGGCACGCGCCGAAAATGCCATCCATGCCCGGGGCGGGCCAGGTCAGGTCGTAGAGATGGGCCCGCCCGCCGCCCGCGGTGTGCGCCTCGGCGAGGTGAACGGTCGGCATGCGGAACAGCCAGTCGGAGTGGACGAGCTCGTGGAGCCGCTCGGGCCCGGCGTCCGGATAGGCGTCGCGGTAGCGCTGGGCGCCGTCCGGCGCCGGCGCGAGGAGATCGAGGGCGGTCGCCGCCTGGCCGGGCGTGGCCGGACCGGCGAAGGCGGCGAACAGCCGATGTTCGTCGCGGGTGTGCCCGGCGAGCAGCGCGACCTCCCGGGCGGCGCCGCCGGCCAGGGCCTGCCACGGAGTCGCCGGCAGGATGTCACCGTCGACGATCGGCGAGAGCAGGACCGACCGGTAGGCCGCCGGACCCCAGCGGTCCGCCCGGTCCGCCGCCGTGGCGGTGACGGCGTCACCCACGGCGGCCAGCCGGGCCGGATCCACCCCGGCGAGCTCCGCGACCGTGGGGCGCAGCCCCACCTGGGCCGCGAACGCGGCAGCGATCTCGGCGGCGAGCTCGGGGGAGAAGAACGTGCCCGGCACGCTCTGCGCGACGGCGGCACGGAACAGCCCGGCCGCGCGGGGCATGGCCAGCAGGGCGGCGACGGAACCGCCGCCCGCGGATTCGCCGAAGATCGTCACCCGTTCCGGGTCGCCGCCGAAGGCCGCGATGTTGTCGCGTACCCACGCCAGGGCGGCGACCTGGTCGAGCAGGCCCCGGTTGGCCGGTGCTCCGGTGATGTGGGCGAAGCCCTCCACCCCGAGGCGGTAGTTGAAGGTCACCAGGACGACGTGGCCGTCGCGGGCGAGGTGGCCGCCGTCGTACTCGGGCGAGCTCGACATGCCGATCGTGTAGGCGCCGCCATGGATCCACACCATCACCGGGAGCTTCGCCGCCGGATCGAGGCCGGGGGACCAGACGTTGACCGTCAGCCAGTCGTCGCCCGCCGGGCCCTGGGAGGGGCCCCGGCCGAGCGCATCGACCTGCGGCGCCGGCGGCCCGAACGACACCGCCGGCCGCACGCCGTCCCAGCCCTCGGCCGGCCGCGGCGCGGCGAACCGGCTCGCGCCGACCGGCGGCGCGGCGTAGGGGATCCCACGGAACACCGCCACACCCGACTCCCAGCGGCCGCGCAGCGCACCCGGCCTCACCCGGACTTCCGGCGGCGAGCTGGTGGTCGTTGCCGGCATGGCGTCTCCTCGGCGGGCCTGGCGAGATCACGGCTGGGACAGCCGCATCCTCGCCCAGAAGCCGGCACCCGGCCAGCCATTTACGGGCGGGCCGGGCCTTGACGGCCGGTCGTCGTGCGGGTTAGGTTGTTCTCAGTTCGAGTTAGTCTCAAATTGAGGATAACGAAGCATGCCGAGCGAGTCCGAGTTTCTGACCGGGTATGACGCCCGGGCCTATCCGGCGGCCGCCGTCACGGTTGATGTGGTGGCGCTGACCATTCGCGATGGGCGGCTCTGCGTCCTGCTGGTCGAGCGCGGCGAGCAACCCTTCGCCGGGCGCCCGGCGCTGCCGGGTGGCTTCGTGCGGGAAGAGGCGCTCGACCAGGCCGCGATGCGCGAGCTCGGTGAGGAGACGGGCCTTCGGCCCGGGCAGGGCGCGCTCGAGCGGGTTCATCTCGAGCAGCTCAAGTCGTACGGCGATCCGGGGCGTGACCCGCGTATGCGGGTGTTCACGGTCGCGTACCTGGCTTTCGCGCCCAGCCTGCCCGATCCGAGGGCCGGCAGCGACGCGGCGGCGGCTTCCTGGGTGCCGGTCGACGAGGCTGCCGGTCTCGCGTTCGACCACGACGCGATCCTGGCCGACGGGCTCGAGCGCGCGCGGTCCAAATTGGAGTACACGCCGCTGGCGACGGCGTTCGCGGGCGACGAGTTCACGATTTCCGAGCTGCGGCAGATCTACGCGGCGGTCTGGGGCGAGGAACTGCACGCCGGCAACTTTCACCGCAAGGTGCTGTCGGTGCCGGGGTTCGTCGAGAGCACCGGGGAAACCACGGCGCGGGGCGGGGAACGGGGCGGGCCGCGGGCGAAGCTCTACCGGGCGGGGGACGCGCGGCTGCTGCATCCGGCGCTGTTGCGGCCGACGCGGGAGGAGGGCGTGCGATGAGGTTCGCGGACGCCGCCGAGCGCATCGACCGGGCGTCGAGCTTCGCGGAGCTCGCGGACGGGCGGGAGCTGACGGAGGCGTACCGGAAATGGGTGCGGCTGGTACACCCCGATGCCGTGAGCGCGGCGGAAAGCGCGACCGCCACCAAGGCCTTCGCGAAGCTGTCGCGGCTCTACCAGGCGCGTGGGTTCGCGTCGGGGGACATCGCCGACCTCTCCGTCACGGCGAAGGGGCTGCTGAAGGTGCCGCGGAGCCCGGCGGACAACGATCTCATGGAAGCCGAGGCCGAGGCGCTGAAACGGCTGCGGGACAAGGGGGATCCGAAGTTCCGGCCCTACGCGCCGGGGCTGGTCGCGAGCTATGTGCACGAAAGCGCGGACCGGGTGCGGCGGCGGGTCAACGTCCTCGAACGGCTCGACGGGTTCGTGCCGTTGAGCCGGGTGCGGCCGCCGCTCGACTGGCGGGACGCGGCCTGGATGTGGCGGCGGCTGCTGGTCGGGCTCGGGTGGGCGCATCGGGCCGGCGTGGTGCACGGCGCGGTCCTCGAGGAACACGTGCTGATCCATCCGGCCGACCATGGGGTCGCGCTGGTGGACTGGTGTTACTCGGGGCGCCGGGTCACGGCGATCGTGCGGGCGCGGCGCGACGCGTACCCGCCCGAGGTCTTGCGTCAGAAAACGGCCTCGCCGGCCACGGACATCTACATGGCCACCGGGCTGATGGCCCGGCTCATCGGCGACGGCATGCCGCCGCGGCTGCGGCGTTTCGCGGACGGCTGCCGCTACGACGCGCCGCGCATGCGGCCGCAGGACGCCTGGCGCCTGCTGGGCGAGCTCGACGAGCATCTCGGGCCGAGAAAGTTCCGGCCCTTCACCGTCTAGGAGGTCACGATGGGAAGCGGACTCTGGTCCACCGACGTCTACACCGCCGCCGCCAACTACCGCGCGGCGCACGGAAAAAGCGCGTTCGACTACAGCGACAGCGGCGCCCGCCGCGCGCACCCGGCGCTCGACCCGCGCGGCGTGACCGTGCGGGAGAGCCGCGACAGCGCCGAGCACCCGCTCAGCACGCCGATCGCGGTGCTCTTCGACGTGACCGGGTCGATGCGCGGGGTGCCGCGCGTGTTGCAGACGAAACTGCCGCAGCTGCTCGGGCTGCTCACCCGCAAGAGGTACGCGACCGACCCGCACATCCTGTTCGGCGCGGTCGGGGACGCCACCTGCGACCAGGTCCCGCTCCAGATCGGACAGTTCGAGTCGGACAACCGGATGGACGAGGACCTCGCCCGGATCGTGCTGGAGGGTGGCGGCGGCGGGCAGAAGACGGAGTCGTACGAGCTGGCCATGTACTTCATGGCGCGGCACACATCGCTCGACTCGCTCGTCAAGCGTGGCCGCCGGGGCTACCTGTTCCTCATCGGCGACGAGATGCCGTATCCGCGGGTCTCGCCGTCCGCCGTGGGCCGGTACATCGGCGACGCGCTCCCCGGACCGATCGCGACCGAGCAGATCCTCGCCGAGCTGCGGCGCAGCTTCGACGTCTACTACCTGATGCCGACCGCGGCCGGCTGGGGCGGCGACAAGGAGATCCTCGCGCGCTGGCGTTCGCTGCTGGGACAGAACGTGCTGGAGCTCGACGACCTGGACGCGGTGTGCGAGACGATCGCGCTCACGGTGGGTCTCGGCGAGGACGCCATCGACCTGGACGCGGGGCTGGCCGATCTGGTGGGCGCCGGCTCGACACACCACGGCACGGTCGGGAAGGCCCTCGCGCCGTTGCACCGCGGCACGGTGGCGCGCGGGCCGCTGGCGGTGAGCGACGCGGCCTCGGGCAACGAGCGGCTGTGAACGGGCACGTCGCGGTCGTCGACCTCGGCTACGGCGACGCCGGCAAGGGGACGGTGGTGGACGCGCTCTGCGCGAGCGCGCCGGTGCGGGCGGTGCTGCGCTTCAACGGGGGAGCACAGGCCGCGCACAACGTGGTCACGCCGTCGGGGCGGCATCACACGTTCGCGCAGTTCGGGTCGGGCACGCTGCGGGGCGTGCCCACCCACCTGACCCGGTTCACGGTGGTCGACCCGCTGGCGCTGGCCGCCGAGGCGGTCGCGCTGGGCAATCCCTACGAGCTGCTCACGGTGGAGGGGGACGCCCTGCTCGCCACTCCGTGGCATCGCATCGCCAATCGGCGTCGCGAGCTGGCGCACCGTCACGGTTCGTGCGGCATGGGCGTGGGCGAGACCATGGCGTACGCGTTGTCGCACGCCGATGCGCCTCGCGTGTCGGACGCCCTTTCCCCCTCGCGTCTGCGTCGCCGCCTGGCGGCGCTGGCCGACTTCTACGGTCCCGGTGTCGTGGCCGACGATGTCGTGGCGGCGCTCGTCGCCTTTGGACGGACGGTGCGGATCGTCGGCGAGTCGCACACCGGGCGGCTGCTGCGCGAGGGGCCGTGCGTCTTCGAGGGCGCCCAGGGTGTGCTGCTCGACGAGTGGCGGGGCTGGCATCCGCACACGACCTGGTCGACCACGACGTTCGACAACGCCCTCGCGCTGTGCCCCTCGCTGATGCGGCTCGGCGTCGTGCGCACGTACACGACCCGGCACGGCGCGGGTCCGTTCGTCACCGAGGATCCGGCGCTGGACCTGCCCGAGCCGCACAACGGGGTGGGCGAGTGGCAGGGCGCGTTCCGGGTCGGGCACTTCGACGCGGTGGCGCACCGCTACGCGATCGAGGTGGCCGGCGGCGTCGACGGGCTGGCCGTCACCCACCTCGACGTCCCGCCGCGCCGTCCCGACCTGCGCATCTGTACGTCGTACACGCTCGACGGCGCTCCGTGGACGCGGATCGTCCCCGGCGAGTTTCGCGACCTCGGCCACCAGGCGGCGCTGACCGAACGGCTCTTCCGGGCCCGGCCGGGCGCGCTGGTGCGGCCGGACGACTGGACGGCCGCGATCGGGGACCTGCTCGACGCCCCGGTGGCGCTGGAATCGTTCGGGCCGACCGCCGCCGACAAGAAGCTGCACTTGGGCCCCGGGTGAGCGCTCGGGTCGCTCCGCTACCGTCTCTGGACCGATCCAGGAGCGAGCGTGGAGGTGGGGCGATGGCGGCGGGTCAGGGTCGCAAGCCGGTCGTGGTCGAGGGACTGGTCTGCGCGGATCCGACCGTCATGGCGTGGGAGGACGGGGAGCGGGATCGGTGGTGGTCGCGGGCCGCGGCGCTCGACCACGGGCGCGAGCAACCCGACTGGGTCACGGCGGCGACCGGCGCGGACCGGCTCTCCAACCTGAGCGCGCCGCAGGTGTCGTGGCTGGTCGCGAAGGGGCCGGAGGCGTCGGCGCGGGCGCTGCTCGCGACGCCGGCGTTGCTGCGGCACCGGCAGCGGATCGATGTGGGCCGGGTCGCGGCCGCGCGGCTCGAGCTCGACGCGTTGCCGCTGGTGCTCAGCGAGGCGGGGGAGAGCGCCGACCTGCTGGGCTCGCTGGTGCTGCCGTTCCGCGGGCCCGAGGCGGCCACGCTGATCGCGGGATGGCTGCGGCACCTCGGGTCCGCCCGGCTGTGGGCGCGGCTGTGGCTGTCGCGGCACGCTTCGGCGGCGGCTCGTGCGCTGATCCCGGCGGCGGTGGGCCGGGCGGGCAAGGCGCGGCAGAACGCCGCGGACGCGCTTCGCCACCTGGCCGCGACCGGTCACGAGCCGGCCGTTCTCCGGGCCGCCGAGGGGTACGGGGCCGAGGCCTGCGCCGCGCTGTTCGGGACTTCCGCCCGGGGGCTGACCGGCGCCACGTCTCCCATGTCGCTGGACGATGCGCGAGTCGCGCGGAAGGCGAAAGCACCTGCCTGGGCGCGCCCCGAGCGGCTGCCCGAGGTCCTGCTGGCCGCGGGTGGGGCCATGCCCGCCGACGAGGTCGCGCGGCTGGTCGGCGCCCTGGGGCGGACGCGCCTCGACGACGCGCCGGAACCGGCGCCCGGAGATCCCGCGGAACCGGCGGCCGTCGAGTCGTCGGCGGCCGCGCAACCGATGGTCGCCGCGCCCGATCCCGAGGCGGAGAAGCTGATCGCGGAGTGCGACTGGCCGAGCCTCGCGCGGTTCGGACGGGCGCTGCTGGACGAGTGGCTGGCCGACGGGATGCCGGCCGCGGAGGCGTGGGTGGTGCTCGCGCAGGCGCACATCGGCGACGCCACCACCATCGAGAAACTTTCGCCGCTGGTCCGGTCGTGGCCGGCGAAAAGCCGGTATGCCCGGGCGACCGACGGATTCGCGGTGCTGGCCACGGTCGGCACGGACGTGTCGCTGCGAAACTTCCTGGCGATCGAGGAGAACATGTCGGGCGGGCCGACGAACGACCGCGCCATCGGCTACCTGACGCAGGCGGCCGAGCAGCGCGGGCTCTCGCGGACGCAGCTGGCCGACCGGCTGGCGATCACGCACGGGCTGCGCGCCGGGGTGACGCTGGACTACGGCCCGCGCACGTTCACCGTGGCCGCGGACGATCACCTCACCGCGTACGTCGTGGCCGCGGACGGGCGGCGGCTGGCGCGACCGCCGAAGCCGGGCGTCAAGGACACCAAACCCGAGGCGTACCAGCAGTTCCTGGCCTTCAAGAAGGAGCTGCGAACAACCGCGGCGGCGCAGATCGCCCGCCTGGAGCGGGACATGCTGAAGCGCCGGATCCGCCCGGCCCGCGACGTCGCCGGGGTTCTCCTTCCGCATCCGATCCTGGGGCCGGTCGCGCGGCGGCTGCTGTGGGGCGAGTACGACGCGGGCCGCCTGGTGCGGGCGCTGCGGGTCGCGGAGGACGGAAGTTTCGCCGACCTCCACGACACGGCCGCGACCGTCGGCGGGGACGCGGAACTCGGGATCGTGCACCCGATCGAGCTGGGCGCGGATCTCGACGGCTGGGCGCATCTCTTCGCCGACTACGAGGTTCTGCAGCCGTTCCCGCAGCTGCACCGGCCCACCGTGGTGCTGACCGCGGCGCAGCGTGCCGCGACCAGCCTGGCGGGATTCGGGCCGGTGCCGACCGACAGCGTTCTGGGCCTGCTGCGGTCCGACCGGTGGCAGGGCAACGGGTATCACGGGTTCGCCGGCAGCACCAACACCCAGCTGGCGCACGAGCTGCCCGGCGGGATGACGTTGCTGGTCGAGCTGGATCCGGGCGTGGAGACGTCCTACAACACGACGGAGGCGCAACGGATCACCGAGATCTGGGCCGACGGCACGTGGTCGGACCATTGGCAGGTGGCGCGGCGTACCCCGATGGGGGCCTGCGATGCCGCCGCCCTCTCGGAACTGCTGGTCGAGCTCTACGCGCTGCCCGTGTCCTTGACGTAGACGATCGCGTCGATGCTCGCCAGGTGGGCCGGGTCGAGCGGGGAGTAGCCGAACCAGGGGGACACGCGGGGCGTCGGCTCGCCGAGCGTGTGCGGGTCGACGACGAATCGGTCACCCGGCATCGCGTACAGGCGCCCCTCGATCGTGTCCGGCGGTGGGGCGCCGACGCCGCGCCGACGGATCGTGCCGAGGGCGGTGGCCACGAAGGCGTACCCGTCGCCCAGGTGGGCGTCGACGATCGCGCCGGCGCTCCACCACTCCAGCGGCACGTCGCCGAGCCGAATCCTGCTCCGTTCCCGCCGGCGCGCAGGCTCGGCGTTCGTCCGGCCACCCTGCGCAAGTGGGAACGCGCCGGCCTGGTGCTGCCGCGCCGCGACCCGCGGACCGGCTACCGGGTCTACAGCGCGGCCGACGTACGCGATGCTCTGCTTGTTCATCAGCTCAGGCGGGGCGGCTACCTGCTGGAGCGGATCGCGCCGCTGATCGCCCAGGTCCGCGCGGCCGGGGGCGTCGAACCCCTCGAATCGACGCTGCAGGACTGGCATGCCCGCCTCACGGCCCGCAGCCGCGCCATGCTCGCCGGCGCGGCCGCGCTGGACGCCTACCTTTCCTAGCCCGCCTGTCTCTGGCCGCCTGTCTCGGCCCGCCCGCGTGGGCAGCGTCAGCGCGAGTAGCCGGCCGGGCCGAGGCCACCAGGCTGTGCGCTGGTGTCACCTTCGGAGGGTTTGCCTGACTCGCTCAGAAGCGAGGATGTAGGCAATCAACAGGATATTCGGAGCGGCGTCGATCGCGACGCCCAGCGTTGACTTCATGTGAAGGACGTGCCAGCCCAGCAGGAATGCCACCGACAAGGCATTGAAGATGATGCTGTGCGCGATGGCGGACCGTTTTCTCCGGATGATGAGCACGAACAAGAGAACGGTGTAGAGGATGAGCAGCGTGTTCGAAATGACGTAGAAGATCAGTGCGGGCGCCGATACGAATGACGTGAGGCCGGCCAGCGAAGGATCGGCGGCGATGATGAGCGACGCGACGGTCAGCTCCAGGCCGTGCGCGGCCAGCCCAGCCAGGACGACGAGGTAGACGATGAGCCAGCCGCGGATCGGAGGACGCTCCCATGGCGATCCAACGCCGATCGACTCGTCCTTCACATTACTCATTCTTCGGCCGGTCAGACGGTCCGTCCATCGTGGTAGCACCCGTCCGTCTGGGGTGCTGACTCCACCAGACCCAAGTAGCCGCCGGCCCGGGAATCAAGCGACCAGCACCCAGCCCCGACGGCGACGCGTACGCCGGGCGGCGTACAGCTGATCGATCAGCTCCAGCGCCCATCGCATCCGGGGAACTGCAAGATCGGGATGGTCGCCGTACTCGGCGGCGACGTCGGCGGCGCAGCCCCGCACACCGCCATGGGCGCGCAAGGCGAGCCGGATCGCCTTGTCGGCGGCGTCGTACGACGGATCGCTGCCGGTAGCCAGCTGGCTGGTGAAGAGCGCTTCCGCCCGGGCCGCGGTCAACATGGTAGTCATCGAAATCTCCTCCTCCGTGCGCGTCTACCGGGTTAGACCGCCCTGCTGCCGAGGATTCATCGGTCGGCCCCGACCACTGTCATTCGTAGTACTGAACCAGGCAGAACTCGTGGTTCTCCGGATCCGCCATGACAACGACCACGCCCGCGTCGTACTCGTGGCGTTCACCAGTGGACCGGCCGCCAAGATCGACAACCGCCGCCATGGCTTCGTCGATGTCGTCGACGGAGACGTCGAGGTGGATACGCACCTTCCCGGTCGCGGGCTCGGACACCGGCTGAAACACGAGTCGCGGCTCCGGGTCGTCCCGTTCGCCGAGATAGACCCAGCCCTCCTGCGACGGTCCGGGCGTGCGACCCAGCAATGCGCTCCAGAATCGCGCCACCCGCTCGGGATCGAGGCAGTCGATCGTCACACCGGACCACACGTTCGCCATGCGCCCGATCCTGGCATGTCGCCGGCGCACTGATGTGCGCCGGCGACCGGGTCGAGCGGATCGCTGGTGGGCTGGACCATGTCCGGTCCTGCGTCCCTGCGGCTGCCGCCAACCGTCTAGCATCCGCGTTATGTTCCGTATCCGGCCCGTCCTGGTACTGCTCGCCGCCCTCGTCGCGGTGACGTCGTGCACCAGCTCCGGCGACAAGAACGACAAGAAGGACGAGTCCGCCGCCGGCATGCCCGACGCCGGAACGCTGCTGAAGGACTCCGCCACCGCGATGCGCGAGATCAAGACCGCGAAGTTCCTGATCACCGCGGACGGCGCGATCTCGGGGCTCAGCCTGCGCCGGGCCGAGGGCACGCTCACCCGGGAGGGCGACGCCGAGGGCACCGCCCAGATCGAACAGGCCGGCACGAACGTCGACCTGACCTTCGTCATCGTCGGCGACAAGATCTACATCAAGGGACCGACCGGCGGATACCAGGCGCTGCCGCTCAGCCTCGCCGCCACCGTCTACGACCCGTCCGCCATCCTCGACCCCGACAAGGGAATCGCCAAGGTGCTGAGCACCGCCACCGACGCGAAGATCGAGGCCGCCGAGGCAGTCGACGGCACGGATGCGTGGCGGGTGGCGCTGACCGCGAACGGCGCCGACCTGGCCACGATCATCCCCGGGGTCACCGGCGACACGCCCGGCAAGGTGTGGCTCGGCCAACAGGACAAGCGGCTGCACAAGGCCGTCTTCACGCTGCCGGCGGAGGGCGGCGCAACCGGCACGGTGACCGTGACCTTCCAGGAGTTCGACGCGCCGGTCGACATCAAGGCCCCGTGACCGCCCGGCGGCGCCTGGCGATCGGCGCCGGGGGCGCCACCGTCCTGCTCGCGGCGCTCGACGCGTACGTCGTGGTCAGCGTCCTCACCGACATCCTGCGCGATGTCCACATCCCACTGACCCGGCTCGAGCAGGCCACCCCGATCGTGACCGGGTACCTGCTCGGCTATGTGGCCGGCATGCCGCTGCTCGGCTCGCTCTCCGACCGGCTCGGCCGCCGCCCGGTCATCGTCGGCTGCCTGGCCGGCTTCGCCGTCGGCTCGGCGCTCACCGCCGCCTCCGGCGAGTCGCTGTCGCTGCTGGTTGCCGGGCGCGCGGTGCAGGGCCTGGCTGGGGGCGCGCTGCTGCCGGTCACCATGGCGCTGGCCGGCGATCTGTGGGCGAGCGGGCGGACGCGGGCGTCGGCGCTGGGCGCGGTGGGCGCCGCGCAAGAGCTGGGCAGCGTTCTCGGACCCCTGTACGGCGCGGCCGTCGCCGCCCTGATCGGGTGGCGGGGCATCTTCTGGATCAACGTGCCGCTGTCCGCGCTGGCGGCGGTCGCGGTCCTGGTCGCGCTGCCCCGGTCGGCGCCGCAGCGGCCCCGGCCACGGGTCGACGTCGTCGGGGGCGCGCTGCTGACCGCCGGCCTGGGGCTGCTGGTGGCAGGCCTCTACAACCCCGACCCGCAGCATGCGGTCCTGCCGTCGTGGGGCCTGGTCACGCTGGGCGCGGCGGCCGTGCTGCTCGTTCTGTTCGGGGTGTGGGAACGGCGGGCCCGCACCCGCCTCATGGACCGGCCGGGCCGGGTCTTCCTGGTCGCGCTGGCCGTCAGCTTCTGCGCCGGGGCCGCGCTCATGGTGACGCTGGTCGACGTGCAGCTGGTGGCCCAGACGCTGCTCGGCCGGGACGCGTTCGGCGGCACCCTGCTGCTCTCCCGCTTCCTGATCGCGCTGCCGGTGGGCGCGGTCGCCGGCGGCGTGCTCGCCGCCCGCCTGGGCGACCGCTGGGTCACGGTCGGCGGCATGCTGATCGCCGCGGCCGGGTACGTGCTGATCGCCCGCTGGCCCCTCGACGTGCTGGCCACGCGCTACGCCGGCGTGCTGCCGCGCCTCGACGCCGACCTGGTGGTGGCCGGTCTCGGTCTGGGCCTGGTGATCGCCCCACTGGCCGGGGCCGCGCTGCGCGGCACTCCGCCGGCGCAGCACGGGGTCGCCTCGGCCGGCGTGGTCGTGGCCCGCATGGTCGGCATGCTCCTCGGCGTGGCCGCGTTGACCGCCTGGGGGCTGCACCGGTTCCAGGAGCTGACCGCCCGGCTGGACACGCCGCTGCCGTTCGGCGTCGACCCGGCCGTCTACCGGCAGCGGCTGGACGCGTACGAGTTGGCGGTGAAGGCCGCCCTCCAGACGGAGTACCGCGAGATCTTCCATGCCACCGCCGCGGTGTGCCTGCTCGGCGCCGTGCTCGCTCTGCTGCTCAGCGATCGGACCCGGCTCGCGCACGACGGGCACTGACCACGCGGGTCATCCGTTCCTGTGCCGCACCGTGCGGTCGAGCCAGCCGTCGCCGTTGTCGTCGTACATCCGCTTCTCGAACGTGCCGTTGTCGTCCTTGTCGTAGTCGGCGTAGTCGACGAGCCCGTCGCTGTCGGTGTCGTGCCCGACGAAATCGGCGTGGCCGTCATGGTTCACGTCGACGCGGATCTCGACGCCGTGTCCCCTCGTGCCGGTGAAGGTCGCCTTGTCCCAATGACCGTCGCCGTTGGCGTCGATCCGCGGGTGGTAGCCCTTCGGCGGCGCGATCTGCTCGGCCGTGCCACGGAACCGCCCGGGCTCCCCGTATCCGCTCCTGGGCGCGTCGCCGAACCCACTGTCGGGCGCGTCGCCGTCGCCGAGCCCGTTCTCGGGTGCGTCGCCGAACCCGCTGGAGGCGGGCGGCAACCCGTCCTGATCGGCGCCGCCGTCGCGAACGGGCGCCGAGCCGAACCCGCTGTGCTCGGACGGCTGCCACTGCTCGTGCGCCGAGCCGCCACCGCTGCCCCAGGCGCCCGGCGCGTCACCGAGCCCTTGCGCGGCCGCGGGCGCGCCGACCGCGCCCGCAACGTGCTGCGTTGACGCGCCGGTCGACAGCGTGTGGCCGATGTCGGCGAACGCCGAGAACAACCCGAAGGTGCTCGACTTGTTGGTGCGCGTCTCGACCGCGGCCAGCCCGCCGCCGGAGTCGGGCGATGCCTGGCTGCGCAGAAGCTCGGCCTCGTCGGCGTCCAGCCGGTAGCCGGACAACGTCGCGTCGGGATCGGCCGCCAGCGCAGCCGCGAACGACGGCTCGTTGAGCAGGCGTTCCAGCACGGCGTCGAAGTCGCTCATACCGGCCAGGCTAGAAGCCCGCGTCGAGTCCGGGTATCAGGCCGTCAGTCGAGTTCTGGCATTGCCACCGGCTGGGGCCGCGGCCGGCAGGTGCCGCACTGCACGGCGTCCTCCACCACCAGCGCCTCCGCCCGGCCGCGCGCCTGCGACCGGGTGACCTGTAGCAAGTACGGGCCGAAGCGCGCGTGATCTTCGCAGACCCCGCGTCCGCAGAAGCGGCACAAAGCCCGCGCCGCCTTGGCGCAGAACCAGCAGAGCACGTTTCTCCTCGAATATCAGGTGATGATCGGCGGCGTCGAGACCGACGGCGAGGTGGATGGCGAGGTCGATGACGAGGTCGGCCGAGTAGTCGGCTGCGTGGTCGGCGCCGTGGTCGGCGTGGTGGTGGGTGGGCTGGTCGTAGGCGTCGGTGTGGTGGCCGGCGGCCGGGTGGTGGTCGTCGCCGGCGGCGGCGTGGTGGTCGCCGGCGGGTTGGTGGTGGTCCCGGGGTTCGGCTGCGTGGCCCGGCGCGGCTGAGGGGTCGTAGCCGGAACGCTCACCGTTGTGGATGGGACACTCGCGGACGGGGTGACCTGGGTCGGCGCGTCCGGCGAGGGCGACCCGCTCGGGCCGGCCGCCGGCGGCGTGACGACGACACCGTCGCCACAGGTCAGATCGCCGGACGTGGCGGCGACGGGCACGCCGGCCACGACGGCCGATCCGGTCGACACGGTGACGGCGCTCGGCTCGACGGCGTACCAGGCCTTGCCCGTGTTCTTGACGTCACCGCTCGGGCGCCGCACGACCAGCGACAGCGGCCGGAACGCGCCGCTGGTGCTGGCGGTGTCGACCAGCAGCCGGCCGGCGTCGACGCCGACGGTGCCGTGCGTCGCGTGCACCCGGCCCGTGTCGGTCCAGAGCCGGCCCACGTTCGTCCGGGAACCGGCGCAGAGCACGGCCACGGATCCGCCCGAGAAGGTGAGCCGTCCGGTGGACCCGGCCGGTACCTCGATCCACGAGCCGTCGCCGACGTAGCGCCGGCCGCCCTCGGCGAGCCTGGTCGTGGCGCCGGCGCCCACCACGGTGATCGGGCCCTGGTCGGCCGCGAGCAGCACCCGGTCGGCGGGCATCTCGGCCCAGGCCGGGCCGGGCGCGAAGGTGGCGACGGTGAGCAGCAGCGCGAGCAGGAGCAGGAGCAGGACGAGCCACCACATGCGGCGCTCGAACCGGCGGTCCACCTCGGGGTCTTCGGTGCCGTCGGGCGGGCCGGGCGGCACGGCGAGCGGCGGGTAGATGCCGGCGCCGTGCACGCCGGAGGCCACGGCCGCCCGACCGGCGGGCAGTGCCGGGCCGGCGATGTAGCTCGCGGCGCCGACCAGCGGCGGCAGGTCGGAGGCGTCGGGGATCACCCAGAGCCGGACCGGCGTACGCGTCTGGGCCACCGTGCCGGGGTCGCCGTCGCCGACCGGGCCGACCAGGGTGCCGCGGCGCAGCTCGACGCCGTCGGGCGTGGCGATCACCCCCGACTCGACGACGACCGCGTGGGTCGGCCCGGGCAGGATGACCGACTCGCCCGCCCGGAGGTCGACGGGGTGCGCCGCGACGATCAGCGCCAGCCGCGCGTCGTGGGCCAGGTCGGCCAGCGCGGGGGTGTCGGCGAACAGCGCCTCGGCCTCCGCGCGGTCCTTCGGCGGCGGCCCGGCCAGCGGGCCGACGACCGTCGCCACGGTAGCCGTCGGCACGGCCAGCAGCGTGGTGCCGGCGGTGTGCCAGTTCAGCTGGGTGGAGCGGCCGGTCAGCGCGTTCGCCAGGCCGACGACGCCGCCGGGGCCGACGTGGTGCCGGATGGTGCCGCCGGGATCGGCGGCCCGGCGGGCCTGCATGGCGCCGTCGACGACGACGTACACCTCCTGCTGGACGCCACCGGCGACGACCAGCTGCCGGCCGCTCGGCGGGCGCAGCCAGTGGGCCCGGGCGGCGAGGCCGGCCAGGGCCGGCTCCGGCAGACCACCGAGGTCGGAGGCGCGCAACGCGGCCAGCCGGCGCGGGGCATCGGCCTCGCGAGCGCGTTCGGCGGAACGCTCGCGGTAGCGCCGCCACCACACCGACAGCCGGCCGGCGAGCAGATAGATGACGGGTGCGCAGAGCCCCATCAGGATGAGCACGAGCAGCGCCTGACCACCGGCGCCGTTGTGCCACAGGCCGGTGACCAGTCCGGAGACGCGATCGGCCCAGACCCGATACACGAGATTCGCGGCGATGGCGAGCCAGAGCACCGCGAGCACCCCGTACAAGGCAACGATTCTGCCTTCGATGTCGAGGCCGGCCCAGGCCGGCGGCCGGCCGCGCAGCCGGCTGGTCACCCAGGAGATTCCGCGGGCTCGCAGGTTCGGGATCTCCAGCCAGTCCATCAGAAGGTAGTAGCCGTCCAGCGCGAGGAACGGGTTCAGGTTGAACAGCGCGTTCAGATACCAGGCGAAGGCGAGCTTGAAGGCCAGCGGGCCGATCGCCGGGATCGCCAGGCCGGCCACCTGCATCGAGCCGGCCAGCACCAGGCCGGTCAGCGGGCCGGCGGCGGTGACCAGGAGCCGGGCCCGCCGGCCGGCCATCCAGACGTCGGTCGTGTCCACGAAGACCGACGGGATTCCGAAGAAGACCAGCAGGCCGGCGGTGGGCACCTCGCGGCCGGCATGCTTGGCGGCCAGCGCGTGCCCGAGCTCGTGGCAGGCCAGCGCGAACACGTTGAGCAGCAGCAGCACGACCGCGCCGAGCAGATACGAGCCGTGGGTGACGAAGACCGCCTGGCTGCCCCGCCACCAGGTGGCCACGAAGATGCCGAGCCCGAGCACCGCGACGGTCGACAGCACCGTCGCGACGGCTTTGGTGAAGAAGAACCGGCCGACGGTCCGGTACAGGCCCGAGACGAAGCCGTCGATGTCGACGACCATCATCCGGCGTCCGCGGACGACCGCGAGCAGCCCGCTGCCGACCCGCTCGGGCAGCGCGTTGCGCTGGAGCTGCTGCAATGGCCGGAACGCGTCCACCGGCAGCTCGTCGAGCATCCGGTTGCCGGCCAGGTCGGCCACGATCCGGCGGACCTGATCGGGAGCGAGGCGACCGGCCAGGCGGGCGAACTCGGCGACCAGCCGGGCCACCGTGCGCGTGCCGTCCATCATCAGGGCGAGCTGCCACTCCGGCGGGGTGAGCCGCAGATAACCGGCGCGACCGCCGTCGTCGGGCGAGCGCAGCATCACGTACCCGGAGCCGCGTACGCTCGTCAGCTCCACCGTCTCGATGCCCGCGCGCAGCACCGGCCGGGCCCGGGCCGGGTTGAGCCGGTCGACGACCGCGCCCCACAGGCCGGGGTCCGCGGGTCCGGCGGGCTCACCGGGCGCGCGCCCGGCCAGGGCCTCCCAAACACTGATCCGGGTCTCGACAAAGGACACTCAGGTCGGCCTTCCACTCGCCGTCGGCGAATGGAGAGTAGGCGTTTGGCCCGCTCAAAGGCCAACATCGGGGAAGGATGAGGGAATCCAACGCCGTAAAGCGGGCGCAAAGGCGCGGAACCGGCGGCGGCCGCCGCTGTGCGGCTCGGCCCTTGCGGGCCGAGCCGATCTGTCATGCCCGGGTGAATTCCATGACCCAGTTGGATTCCCAGGTCTGTCCGCCGTCGGCGGAGAATTCCTGTTCCCAGCGGGCCGAGGTGGGTGTGATGTCGCTCCAGATGAAGTGCGCCTTGATCGGCTTCCCGTCGTGCGTGTCGTCGCCGTAGAAGTCGCCGCGGCCATCGGTGAAGGTGCCCACGACCGGTGGATAGAGCAAGCCGGTGCGGCTGCTTGCCCAGTAGAGAGACCATTCCTTGCGTTCGAGGTCGAACAGGCGCACGGTGAAGCCGCGGCTGCCCAGCGTCGGGAAGATGATCTCGTCGGTGTTGCCGCCGCCGTCGAAGATCTGCTGGCAGGTCGTGGTGCCGGGGAAGGTCTCCCAGTCGGCGCTGCCGGCAAACAGCGTCGTGAGCCGGCGGTTGACGACGTGCCATGAGCCGATGAGGAAGTCGAAGTCGTTCATGCCGACGATCATGGCCCCTACCCCTGACAGTTTCTGTCAGTAAGGCCGACAGACTTGGGAAGATACGTGCGGTCAGCCGGCCTGGGGGTGGACCTCGCGGGCCGCCAGTTTCTCGCGCACCTCGTCCGCGTCCGGGTGGTCGATCTCGGTGAGGATCGCCAGGGACTCGCGCCAGGCCTCGCCGGCGGCGCGCTGCCGGCCGGCCGCCTCCTCGGCGTCGCCCAGGTGGGCCAGGGCTATCGCCTCGTACTGGCGGTCCCGCTCGGCCCGGAACGCCTCCACCGAGCGGCGGTAACAGGCCGCCGCCTCGTCGTGCTCCTCCAGGCGGAAATGCGCCATTCCCACGCTGTCCCAGGAATGGCCGGCGCCCATCCGGTTGCCCGCCGCCTCGTGTACGGCCACCGCGCGCCGGCAGTAGTCGAGCGCCCGGCGGTAGTCACCCATCGTGAGGTGGCACCACCCGATGTTGTTGGTGGCCCGGGCCTCGCCGACCGGGTCGTTGTCGCGGCGGTACAGGTCGAGCGCGGTGGAGGCCTCGGCGATCGCGCCCTCGTGGTCGCCGGTGCGGCGGGCGATGATGCCCAGGTTGAGGTGCACCTTGGCCATGCCGCCCAGGTTCCCGAGCTTCTCGTAGAGGGCCAGCGCGGTGATCAGGTGGCCGCGGCCCGCCTCCTGGTCGCCGACCTCGCACTGGGCGTAGCCGACGTTGTAGTGGCTGGCCGCCTCGAACAGCGGCTCGCCGGCGCGCTCGGCGGCGGCCACCGCGCGCATCTGCCAGACGATCCAGTTGCGCTTGTCCCACCGGCGCTCGTGGTACGTCTGCAGCGACCACGCGAGCCACCACTGGTACGTGTGCCGTCCCGATTCCTCGGCCAGGTCGGCGGCGGCCCGCAGCGTCTGGTGCTCGGCGGCGAACCAGGCCATCGCCTGCGCCCCGTCGGCGATCGGCGTCGGCGTGACGCCGGGGGCGTAGGTGCTGGGCCGGGGCACGCCGAGACCCCGGTGCCGTTTGAGCTGCCGGTCGGCGGCCAGCGCGGTGTGCAGGTAGTGGTCGAGGACCCGGACTTCGGCGTCCTGCTCCGAAGCGGCCAGCGAGCGGGCGTACTCGCGCAGCAGGTCGTGGCAGCCGAACCGGCCGGGCTGCGGTTCGGACAGCAGGTTGGCCCCGGCCAGCTCGGCCAGCAGCGGCCGCAGCGAGGCGACCGGCAGCGCGGCCAGGCTGGCCAGCGCGTCCGCCCCGGCGACCGGTGCGGGGTGCCGGCCGAGCAGGCGGAACAGCCGGGCGGCCGCGGGGCCGAGTTTGCGGTACGACCAGGAGAACACCGCCCGCACGTCGGTCGCCGGGTCGGGGCCGGCCAGCGCGTCGAGCCGGGCCGCGCGCAGCTCGGCGGCGATGTCGGCGAGCGCGAACCCGGGGTGCGCGGCCGCGCGGGCCGCCACGATCGCGAGGGCCAGCGGCAGGTACGCGCACACCGAGGCGATCTCGTCGACGGCGCGCGGCTCCGCCCGTACGCGATCGGCGCCGATTCTTCGCGCCAGCAGTGACCGGGCGCCGTCGGGGGTGAGCACGTCGAGCAACAGCAGTTGAGCGCTGTCGGTGACGGTGAGGCCGGCGAGCCGGTCACGGCTTGTCACCACCACGACGCAGCCGGGCACGCCGGGCAGCAGCGGGCGCACCTGGGCGGCGTCGGCAGCGTTGTCGAGCAGGATCAGCATCCGGCGGCCGGCGAGCGCGCTGCGGTACAGCGCGGCGCGCGAGCCGAGCTCGGCCGGGACCCGCTGAGGCGGCACGCCGAGCCCGTCCAGCATGCCGCGCAGCGCCTCGCCGGCAGCCAGTGGCGGACCGGACGGTCCGAAGCCGCGCAGGTTGACGTAGAGCTGACCGTCGGGGAAGAGGTGCCGCACGCGATGCGCCCAGCGCACGGCGAGCGTGGTCTTGCCGACGCCGGCGGTCCCCGACACGGCCGAGATGATCACGCCGGACAGGCCGGACGAGAGCAGCGCGTCGAGGCGGGCCAGCTCCCGATCCCGTCCGGTGAAGCCCGCCGGATCGAGCGGCAGCTGGGCGGGCGTGATGTCCTGCGAAGCGGACTGCAGGAACTCGTCGAGGCCGGCGCCGGTGAGGCCGAACGCCGAGGCCAGCACCCGCAGCGTCACCATGCGCGGCGCGGCGACCTGCCCGCCCTCCCACTTCCCGATGCTGCGCACGCTGACCCCGGCCCGGTCCGCCAGGTCCTCCTGGGTCATGCCGAGCCGGCGGCGGTGGGCGCGCACCAGGTCACCGAACACCGAATCACCCCAAAGTCAATCGATCTGCCCCGATCGTCTCAGGCCCGCGCATCCCCGGGTGACAAGCGGCCGACAGCAAAGTGCCGGTGAAGTTCCTGGTGCCTACTCGCCCGACAGGAGAACGTGTATAGGAGCCGCGCTGAGCCAGAGGGGGAGGCTCAGCGGGGCCTGGTCATCCATGCCGGGGGGATGCCACGATCGTCAAGGGCGGCGATCGTGGCAGGCATGGGTGAGGCGATCGGGCAGAGCCTGCCGACCGCGATCGGTGCGGCGCTCAGCCCCGTTCCGATCATCGCGGTGATCCTGATGCTGACGACGCCCCGGGCGCGGACCAACGGACCGGCGTTCGTGCTCGGCTGGCTGGTCGGGCTGGCCGCAGTCGGCACGGTGGTGCTGCTGCTGGCCGGCCCGGCATCCAGCGGCGACGACGGCGGCAAGCCCGCCTGGGCCGGGTGGGTGGCGCTGATCCTCGGCGTGCTGTTGCTGCTGATCGCGGTCCGGCAGTTCCGCCGCCGCCGACGAGGCCGTGGCGGCGGTTCACTCAGACGGGTGACGGCTCTGCCGATTGCCCTGGCGTGTGGAAAGCCGTCGCCGCGATCCTGCTCCTGTGCGGGGCGCTGATCACCGCGTTGACCCCGGACTCCGTCCTCGGGCAGACGGCCTACCTGACCTGCTTCGTCGGGATGACCGCCGCGGCGTGGGCGGCCGCGCTGAGGCCGGCGGCCGGCGGCCGTACGCCATGGATTCTGATCGCCGCGGCCGTGACCTCGTGGCTCGGCGGCGATGTCACCTGGGGGATTCTGCAGCTGACCCACGCCGAGACCGACGTGGGCGTGCAGGACCTGTTCTGGCTCGCCGGGTATCCGCTGCTGGCCGCGGCGTTGCTCAGCATCGTGCGACGGCGCGGGCCGGGTCGCGGACGCGCCGCGCTGCAGGACGGTCTCACGCTCACCACGGCGGCCACGGTCGCCGCCTGGCAACTGTTCATCGCCCCCAACCTCGACGGCGACGCGCTGGCGGTGTTCGTCGGCGCGCTCTACCCGGTCGGCGACCTGGTGCTGCTCGCGGCGGTGCTCTACCTGGTGCTCTCGCCCGGCCGCACCGGCATGGCCGGCAAGCTGCTGGTCACCGGCATCGGGCTCATGCTGTTCCTGGACACCGGGATCACGCTGGTCGCCGCCGACTGGGCGGCCGAGTCCGTCGACCGGCTCAACGGCGCGCTGCTGCTGGCCAACGGGCTGGTGGTGGCGCCGCTGCTGCTCCGCGACCGCGACCTGCTGGTGCGGCCGGCCCAGGCCGAGGTGGCCGGCCTGCACCCGGCCCGGCTGGTCTTCCTGGGGCTGGCCCTGCTCACCGCGCCGATCATGGCGGTCGTGCAGGGCGCGGCGCCGGCGAGGGAGCGGTTCCTGCTGCTTCTCGCCACGGTGACCACGGTGGCGCTCTGTCTGGCCCGCTTCACCGGCGCCGTGCGCGAGCAGGTCCGGGCCCAGCAGAGCCTGATCCACCTGGCCGGGCACGACAGCCTCACCGGGCTGGCCAACCGGCGCGCGCTCAGCGAGCGGCTGGCCAACCGGCGCGCGCTCAGCGAGCGGCCGGCCAACCGGCGTGGGCTCGGCGAGCGACCGGCCTTCGGCCACGACGGGCTCGTGCTGCTCTACATCGACCTCGACGGGTTCAAGGCAGTCAACGACGAGCACGGGCACGCGGCCGGCGACGCGGTGCTGGTCGAGGTGGCCCGGCGGATCCGCGGCCAGGTGCGTTCGTCCGACCTTTGCGCGCGGCTGGGCGGGGACGAGTTCGCCGTCCTCGGCGAGGGCCTGTCCTCGGTCGAAGCCGAGCGCATCGAGTACGCCCTGCGCGAGCCCATCGTCGTCGACGGCGCGGTGGTGCACGTCGGGGCCAGCGTCGGGATGGCCTCGACTGCAGAATGCATCGACGGGGATGATCTTCTTTCCCGGGCCGACCATGCCATGTTCACGGTCAAGCGTGCCCGCCGATCGACCACTGTGGCTCGCCCCGAAAAGCCGTACTCACTGATCTAGATCTATTGTTACGCTCGGCGGCCATGAGAGCTGACATGAGTAATCTCAGGTCCCGCCTGGTAGCCGCCGGATCGGCAGTGCTGCTCGGGCTGGCGGGCTCCGCCATCGCGGTCGGTCCGGCCTACGCCGGCGGGCATCACCCCACGCCCGGCGCCCCGGGGATCGGCGACCGGCTGTATCCGCTGCTCGGTAACGGCGGGTACGACGTCCTCAACTACGACTTACGCCTCACCTACCCCGCCAAAGACCCGGCGCAGCAAGTCCGGGGCAACGTGACGATCACGGCGGTCGCCACGCAGTCCCTGTCCCGCTTCGACCTCGACTTCGGTGGCGACAGCGTCGGCACGGTCGCGGTGAACGGCCGGACGGCCACGTTCACCCGCGACGGCGACGAGGTGGTCATCACGCCCAAGCACCCGCTCGCCAAGCACAAGCGCTTCACCGTGACGGTCTCCGGCTTCACCGCCACCCCGATCGCGCCCAACGCTTCGTCGCCGGCGGGCTTCGTGGTCACGCCGGACGGCACCATGATGGCCGGGCAGCCCGACCAGTCGCACCAGCTGTTCCCGAGCAACGACCACCCGCGCGACATGGCGACGTACACGATCAGCATGACCGCGCCGGTCGGCTGGAACGGCTTCGCGAACGGCGTGCTGGTGCACAAGTCGCAGCACGGCGGCTACGTCACCTCGACGTACCGCGAGTCGCACCAGATGGCCAGCGAACTCATCCAGGTCGCGGTCGGCGACTACGGCATCTACTGGCGCGAGCCGGTCAACGGGGTGCCGGTGCGCGACGTCGTGCCGCCGCGGCTGGCCGCGGAGCTGCTGCCCAAGGCCGCCGACGAGCGCAACCAGATCAAGTACATGGAGAGCAAGGTCGGCAAGTACCCGTTCGACAAGTACGGCTCGCTCGTCATCGACGGCGACCTGGGCTTCGCCCTCGAGACGCAGGGGCTGTCGCTCTACGACACGTCGTTCTTCAGCCTTCCGCAGTTCATCCTCGACCCGATCCTCAACCACGAGCTCGCCCACCAGTGGTTCGGCGACAGCGTCGCGCCCTGGGAGTGGAGCGATGTCTGGCAGAACGAGGGGCACGCCACCTGGTACGAGGTGACGTACGCGTACGACACCGGCAACCTGCCCGACTACGCCGGCGTCGCCACCCTCGACGAGTACTACAAGCGCGTCTACGCCCGGGGCGACCAGTACCGCGCCCGCTACGGCCCGGTCGCGCACCCGCTCAAGGCCGACGTGATCTGGGACGTCTTCAACCCCAACGTGTACGACGGGGGAGCGCTCGTCCTGTTCGCGTTGCGCCAGCAGATCGGCGTGAAGAAGTTCGAGCAGCTCGAGCGGGCCTGGGTCGCGAAGTACCGCGGCGAGTCCGCCTCGTCGCAGGACTTCATCGACCTCGCCTCGAAGGTCTCGGGTCAGAACCTGCAGGCCTTCATGACCGCCTGGCTCTACGGCGCCAAGACGCCGCCGATGCCCGGCCACCCCGACTGGACCGTGACCCCGGTCACTCCGGCCACCGCATCCGCCACGCCGGCCCCGCTGTCACCTGCGGCACAGCTGCGTTGATCCACACCCGCCGGTGGAGGAAGATCCTCCACCGGCGGGTTCTCCCGAACCGGGAGACCGCCGGGCCGTAGTGTCCCGGGTGTCACCCGGATGAGGGAGGATCGCCGTGCAAACGGGCACCAAGGACACGGTGCGTCTAGCACTGGTGATCGGCGCGCTCGGCGTCGTGTTCGGCGACATCGGCACGAGCCCGATCTACACCCTCCAGACCGTCTTCAACCCGGACGACCCGCACCCGGTGCCGGTCAGCACCGACAACGTCTACGGCGTGGTGTCGCTGATCTTCTGGTCGGTCATGATCGTCGTGACCATCACCTACATCTTCCTGGCCCTCCACGCCGACAACGATGGCGAGGGTGGCGTGATGGCCCTGATCACGCTGCTGCGGCGCTCCGCGGCCAAGCGCGGCCGGCGGGCGACGCTGTGGCTCGCGGGCCTCGGCATCTTCGGGGCGGCGCTGTTCTTCGGCGACAGCATGATCACGCCGGCCATCTCGGTGCTCTCCGCGGTCGAGGGCCTCAAGCTCGTGGAGCCGTCGTTCGACAAGGCCGTCGTGCCGATCACCGCGGTGATCATCGTCGTGCTCTTCATGGTGCAGCGGCGCGGCACCTCGGCGGTCGGCCGCGTCTTCGGGCCCGTCATGATCGCCTGGTTCGTGGTCATCGGCTCGCTGGGCATCACCGGAATCGCCAAGCACCCGGCAATCCTGGAGGCGCTCTCCCCGACGTACGCCTTGGGCTTTCTCTTCGGTCATTTCCACATCGCCTTCTTCGCGCTCGCCGCCGTCGTGCTCTCGGTGACCGGCGCCGAGGCCCTCTACGCCGACATGGGCCACTTCGGCCGCCGGGCGATCTCCCGCGGCTGGCTGTTCCTGGTCCTGCCCGCCCTGATCCTGAGCTACTTCGGCCAGGGCGCCCTGATCATCGACAACCCCGCGAACATCAGTGGCCCGTTCTTCCTGCTCGCCCCGGAATCGCTGCGCCTGCCGCTGGTCCTGCTCGCCACCGCCGCCACGATCATCGCCGCCCAGGCCGTGATCACCGGCGCGTTCTCGGTCACCTCGCAGGCCGCTCAGCTCGGCTACCTGCCGCGGCTGCGCGTCGTCTACACCAGCGAGCAGGAGGTCGGCCAGATCTACGTGCCGTGGATCAACTGGCTGCTGCTGGTCTCGGTGCTGACCCTGGTCTTCGCGTTCCGCAGCTCGGCCGCGCTCGCGTACGCGTACGGCATGACCGTGACCGGCACGATCACCATCACCACCCTGCTGTTCTTCTACATCGCCCACCAGCGGTGGAAGACGCCGCTGTGGCTGCTGATCGCCGGCGCCGTGGTGCTGCTCTCGATCGACCTGCTGTTCGTGGCGGCCAACCTCACCAAGCTGCTGCACGGCGCCTGGCTGCCGCTGCTGATCGCGCTGATCGCGTTCACCGTCATGACCACCTGGCAGAAGGGCCGCGAGGTCGTCACCGAGCAGCGCCTCAAGGCCGAGGGCTCGCTCAGCGAGTTCATCGCCCAGCTGCGCGAGAAGGCGGCCACGATCGCCAAGGTGTCCGGCACCGCCGTCTTCCTCAACCGGGGCAACCAGAGCGCGCCGCTGGCGATGCGGGCCAATGTCGAGCACAACCACGTGCGGCACGAGCACGTCCTGATTATCTCGATCGACACGCTGCCCGTGCCGCGCCTGCGCGACGAGGACCGGATCGAGGTCGACCCGCTCGGCTACGAGGACGACGGCATCTTCTTCGTGAGCATGCGTTTCGGGTACGCCGAGACCCAGGACCTCCAGGCCGCGCTGAAGTTGCTCGACCCCGCCACCACCGAGGGCCGGCTCGACCTCGAGAACGCCTCGTACTTCCTCTCGAAGATCGAGCTGCGCCGGGGCGACACCCACACCATGGCCGCCTGGCGCAAGCGGCTGTTCATCGCCACCTCGTACATCACCGCCGACGCCGCCGAGCACTTCGGCCTGCCCCGCGACCGCACGGTCATCATGGGCTCGCACATCGAGGTCTAGGCGCTAGGTCAATCCCCTGATCAGAACACCCACCATCCGGCGTACGTCGTAGCGCTCGTCCTTGTCGGCTCCGATGCAGAGGTTGCCGACGGCGTACATGAGCTCGAAGGCCCCGACGTCGGCCCGGACGCCGGCCGCCTCCAGAAGTTGCGCGCACACCGGGACGAGGCGGTCGAGGAACCAGGCGTGCAGGCTCTGGAAGGCCGCGTCGTCGGATTGCAGCGCCTCGGCGAGCCCGTGCTTGGTGACCAGGAAGTCGACGAAGAGGTCGATCCAGGCGGCCAGCGCCGCGTGCGGGCTCGCGCTCTGCTTCAGCAGAGCGGGCCCGGCGTCGGCGCAGGCCTCGACCTGGTGCCGGTAGACGGCGACGATGAGGTCGGCCCGGGTGGGGAAGTGGCGGTAGATCGTCCCGACGCCGACCCCGGCCTTCGCGGCGATGTCCCGCACCGGCACGTGGACGCCGTCCTCGACGAACGCCGCGGCCGCGGCGGCGAGCAGCGACTGCTCATTGCGCTGGGCATCGGCCCGCTTCGTGGATTCGGCCACCTGTCCCCCTTGCTCGCGGAACTCGATTCCGCTTACAGCATGCCAGAAGGGCCGCTCAGGGCTCGGATCGTCAGCTCGGCGAAGCGGCGTGACGCGGCTACCCGGGCCTCGGGCGAGGTGGCGCGCAGCCCGGTGTTGGCGGCCAGCATGAGGATCAGGTCGTCCACGGTCACGTCCGCACGCATCCGGCCGCTCCGGCGGGCCCGAAGCGCCAGGCCGGCCAGGGCCGCGACGGACCGTGAGCGGGCCGCCGCCAGCTCGGCGGCGTGCGGAAAGGCCGAGGCGAACGCCATCGCGAAACCCCAGTCGCGGGCGTGCAGCTCGCACAGGCTCGTGATGGCGGCGCACAGGCCCTGCCACGGGTCGGGTGCGGCCAGGCCCTCCTCGATGACGGCGTGGCAGGCGTGCATCTGCTCGGCGAATGCCTCGGTGACCAGCGCCTGCTTGGTGGGGAAGTGGCGATAGAGCGTCGCCGGGCCGACGCCGGCGCGGCGGGCTATCTCGCGCAGGGGGACGTCCAGGCCCGCGGCGGCGAAGATCGCGCGGGCCGCCGTGAGGATGCGGTCGCGGTTGTCGCGGGCGTCCGAGCGCAGCGACTGAGGCAAAGGGGCGGGCACGCTCTCACTTTAGCTAAACGGACGCCCCCGTCCGTTAGGGTCGATCACCATGAAGGCAGTCGCGATCACCAGGTTCGGGGGTCCCGAGGGGATCGCGGTCATCGACATCCCCACCCCGGCGCCGGGACCGGACGAGGTGCTGATCGCCACCGAGGCGATCGGGGTGGGCGGCGTCGACGTCGTGATCCGGCGCGGTGATCTCGCCGCCTACGGCTTCCAGGAGGGGCACATCCTGGGCGGCGAGGTCGCGGGAACGGTGGCCGCGGTCGGCGAGGGCGTCGACCCCGCCTGGCTCGGGCAGCGGGTCTGGGCGTTCACCGGGACCGGCGGCGGCTACGTCGAGCAGGCGATCGCGCCCGTCGGCGAGCTCGTGCCGCTTCCCGGCCGCCTGGACGCCGTGGACGCCGTGACGCTCGGCAGCGCCGGTGTGGTGGCGCATTTCGGCCTCGCCCACGCGAGATTCGAGCCCGGCGAGGCGGTTCTGGTCCGCGGCGCCGCCGGCAGCATCGGGATCATGACGGTCCAGCTGGCGGTGAAGGGCAAGGCGGGCGTCGTAGCCGTCACCGCGTCCTCCCCGGAGCGCGGCCGCCGGCTGCGTGAACTGGGCGCGACCCACGTCCTGGACAGGGCCGGGGGAGAGGGGCACTACGACGTCATCATCGACATCGTCGCGGGCCCGGCCATGCCGTCGTTCTTCGACCGGCTCAACCCCAACGGCCGCCTCGTCGCGGTGGGCGCGGTCGGCGGCCCGCCCCCGGCCGACTTCGGCGCGAGGCTGATGGCCGCGTTCCAGAAGTCGATGTCGTTCGCCACCTTCAGCGCCGCCACGGTGCCCGAGGCCGCCCGCCGCGCCGTCCGGACGGAGCAGTTCGCCGACGAGGGTCTGAAAGCCGTCGTGCACGAGGTGCTGCCGCTGGATCGGGCCGCGCTGGCGCACCGGAAGATGGATGCGGGCGAGGTCTTCGGCCGGATCGTGCTGACTCCGTAGGCGGGGGCCGGGCTAGGCCGGGCCCAGGTGCGTGCGCTCGCCCTCGTGGTCGAGGATGCAGAGGATCTCGGCCGCCCCGCCCGTGACCCCGAAAGCGTGCGGCACCATGGTCGAGAACTCCGCGGCCTCGCCCTCCCGGACCAGGATCGTGCGCTCGGCCAGCCGCAGCACGACCGTCCCGGACAGGACGGTGAACCAGTCGCGGCCGGGATGCACGCGCAGGTCGGCCGGCACCGGGCGGGCCACCCGCATCTTCGCGACCGTCGCCGGCGCGCCCTCCCGCGACAGCAGCCACGTCGTGATGCCGCGGGCGTCGTCGCAGTGGGGCCGGATCACCACGTCCTCGTCGCGGCCCGATTCGACCAGCTGGTCGAGCGTCGTGCCCAGCGCCCGGGCGATCGGCGCCAGCTGGTCGAGGGCGATCCGCCGGTGGCCGGTCTCGATGCGGCTCAGGGTCGAGGGGCTCAGATAGCTGCGGGCCGCCAGCTCGTCCAGCGACCAGCCGCGCGCGACCCGCAGACCCCGGATGCGCTGCCGGACCACCGCGTCCAGCTCACCGTCTTGCGTCATACGCAAGATTGTATGCCTCAGGCGCAAGCAAACGGTAGCGTCGAAGGCATGGCACATCAGCACATGACCGAGATGCTCGACCTCGACGCCGAAGTCCTGCACGAGTTCCACCGCGAAGTGATCTCCTGGGCCGGAGCCCTGGTGCCGGCAAAGGCCCGCATCGTCGACCTCGGCGCGGGGACCGGCACCGGCACGCTCGCCCTGGCCCGGCACCTGCCCGAGGCCGAGATCATCGCGGTCGACGTGGACGACGAGATGCTCGCGCACCTGCGCCACCGCGCCGGCGGCAACGACCGCATCCGCACGGTCCAGGCCGACCTCGACGGCGACTGGCCCGAGCTGGGCCCGGCCGATCTCGTGTGGGCGTCCGCCTCGATGCACCACCTCAAGGATCCTGACCGAACGCTCGGTCAGATTCACGACCTGCTGCGACCGGGCGGGGCCATCCTGATCACCGAGCTCGACGCGTTCCCGCGCTTCCTGCACAACGAGGCCGAGGAGCGCGGCCATGCCGAGATCGACCGCATGCGCCACGAGGCCGGCCTGCACATGCACGAGGACTGGGGCGCGCGCCTGCGCAAGGCCGGCTTCGAGCTGCGGGGCGAGCGCCGCTTCGACATCGAGCTCCGGCCGCCGCTGCCCGCGAACGCCGTCCGCTACGCCGAGGTCACCCTGCATCGCATGCGCGACCGGCTCGCCGACCGCCTCAGTCCGGATGAGCTGGCCGCGTTGACGGCGCCGGCGCCCGGCGAGCTGACGATCCGCGCCACCCGCACGGTGTGGTCCGGCGTCAAAACCTCGTGAACAACGCCGCGGCGGGTCGTGAAGAGGTGACGGGCGGCCTGCCGAGGTGACCGCCCGTCACCGGCATCATCGGCGCAACGCGTACGCCCGGATGACCGTTTCGGTCACCGTGTTGCCCTTCGTGTCGGTCGACGCGGCCCGCAGGGACGCGAACGCCGCGCCCCGCGGATGCTGCACGGCCGCCACCCGGTGATCGCCGGAGCCGCGCAGCGACGCCGGCCTCCAGGTCTTGCCGTCGTCGAAGGAGACCTCGACGCGCAGTGACCTGACCGGCCCGGCCGACGAGCCCGGCTGGCGCTCGACCGTCACCGGGATCTCGAACCGGCACCCGCCCGGCGCCGTGTTCCGGGCGTCCAGCCGTGGGCTGAACCGCACGGTCGAGACCGGCAGCCGCCGGAACGCCGCACCGTCGACGTGCCCCGACCGGAACGTCCACACGCCAGTCACCGAGGTGCTCAGCGTGTGCGGAGCGCTACGGGTCGAGGCGGCCTCGAGCCGGTAGGTGGCCGTTCCCGGTGGCACGTCGTAGTCGGTGCCCTCGCCGAGCTTCGTGTTCCCGCGGTAGAGGGCGATCGACTCCTCGTCCGCCGACGACCCTCCGGGATGCCCCGCACCGTCGCCGAACATCGGCACGTACGCGATGATGTGATCTTGTTGACGGGTGACCCAGAAGCCCTCCCACGGCGGCTGGGTGACGTTGGGCCCGAAGACGGCGCCGTTCCAGGCCTGCGGGTAGGTGCGGCCGGCGCGCAACGCCGTGCGGCCGCTGGTCTGCTCGCTGAGCCACTCCGGGAACTCGTCGCCGACGGCCGGCAACTGCTGCATGAAGTCGCCCATCCACGGCGCCTCCGTGTTGACGTATTCGGTGCGCCGGAACGGCAGGTCGAACGGGACGAAGGTCATCCAGCCGCCGCTGTTCTCGGTGTACTGCGCCATGTTGGCCTTCGCGCCCTCGGCGCCGGTGGCCTCCGCGGCGAACGTCGTCCTCAGGATCGCCAGGTCCTTGAGCCTCGGCGCCCTGACCAGGCCCGCGAACATGCGGCCGGGACTGAAGTAGGCGAGATCCACCGTGTAGGGACTGTTCCGATAGGTCTCGTCCGCTCCCGGGTCGGCGAAGGAGCCGTTCACGCTGCCCACGAAGAGCGGGCTGGACACCTCGTTGATCCGGCCCGCGTAGACCGAGTCGAACGTCAAGCTGACCAGGCTGGCCGAGACGCCGAAGTCGTCGCCCGACCAGTCGCCGTTGACCGCGGCCAGCAGCGTGCCCGCCCCGGACTGCGGCGGCGTGACCCGCACCGGCTTGGCCTTGCGGGCGTCCGCGGCGATCGTCATGGCCTTGTCGACGACCAGCTCGCTCGCGACGACCATGCTGGTGTCGGTCTCGCCGTTGTTGATCCAGGCGAAGGCGCCGTAGCGGCCCTTCGGCAGGCGCAGCTTGGCGACCGGCTCGGCGCCGAAGACGTCGAAGGCCTCGAACGCGTCGAGGTTGAACAGGGCCATGTAGTGGTCGGAGTTCGGGGTGCCGTCGCGGTTGGTGAACGCGATGCTGACGTCGTAGCTCTCCACCTCCTTGTCGACGCCGAGCGGGGTCTGCACCTGGATGCCGCCGCTGCCGGTGGCGGTGAGGTAGCCGCCGATGGCGCCGTCCGGGATGGCCGCGTTGTTGGTGTTCGCGGTGACCGTGGTGGACGCGGTGCCCCCGGCCGGCACGGTCAGGTGGGTGTCGGCGACGGCGAAGGGAGCGGCTGGCGGTGGTAGAGAAATCTCGGCAGCTTTATCGCCTGAATTCCGATATGTCACTGTTCTGGTGACGGGCAAGTCGTCGCCGTGCGGCCACTGCTGGAGGCCGAAGCTGAGGCTGCCCTCATCCACGGTCACCGTCTGGGTGATCTCCCGGGCCACGTCGACCCGCCCCGCGCCCTGGTCGAACGCGTTCACGCCCTCGGTCGGCTTCGCCGAGCCCATCAGCGTGTTCTTGCGCAGCTTCGACGACCACGCCGGGTGCTCCTGCGTGAGAATCGCCGCCGCGCCGGCCACGTGCGGGGTCGCCATCGAGGTGCCCGACAGCGACACGTACCCGTCCACCGGCGCCGGGTCCCCGATGAACCCGTTCGCCGCCTTCGCCGCCACGATGTCCACGCCCGGCGCGGTGATGTCCGGCTTGAGGGCGTGATCCCCGGCGCGCGGCCCACGGCTCGAGAACCCGGCCAGCTGGTCCTCGTCGTCGACGGCCCCGACCGAGAGCGCGTCGTCGGCGGTGGACGGCGAGCCCACCGTGCCCTTGCCGCCGTCGTTGCCGGCCGCGATCACGAACAGCGTGTCGTACTGCGCGGTCAGGTCCTGCACCGCCTGCTCGAGCGGGTCGATCTCCGGCGTGTCGAAGCCGCCGAGGCTCATGTTGATCACGGGCGCGTTCGCGGCGGCCCAGGCCATGCCGGCCAGGATCGCGGAGTCGTCGCAGAACTCGGTCTCGCACACCTTGCCGATCAGCAGCTTGGCGCCCGGCGCGACGCCCTTGTAGCGCCCGCCCGACGCGGCTCCCGTCCCCGCGATGATCGAGGCGACGTGCGTGCCGTGCCCGACCTCGTCGTCGACGGTCGCCGTGGTCGTGAAGTTCTGGGTGGCCGCGATCTGCCCCGCGACGTCCGGGTGCGTCTGATCGATGCCGGTGTCCAGAATGGCGACCTTCACGCCGGCGCCGTCGTACCCGGCCTGCCATGCTGTCGGCGCGCCGATCTGCGGCACGCTGACATCCAGGCTGACCTTGCGCTTGCCGTCCAGCCACACCTTGCGGATGCCCGGGCGCAGCGTCTCGCCCTTGGTGAGCGACGACCAGAGCGAGATACGCTCGGTGAGGTTCGCGCGGGCCGCGAGGGTGGTGACGGCCGGAAGGTCGCGCGTCACCCGCGCTCCACCCGCCGTGGCCGCGCTGCGTGCGACGCTTGCGCTGTTTTTACCGTACGAGATCAGCAGGCGCAGATCCCCGTTCGGCTCCAGCAGGCCGATATCGAAAAGCCTCTTGTCGATCTGCCCGGCCCGCAGCAGTCCGAGCGCGTCGGACGGGATGACGTACCGATGGCCGTCGATCATCTGGCTCATGAAGCGGATCTTGCCGCGGCCCGGCCCCGGCGTGATCGAGGCGTTCTTCCCGCGGATCGTGACCCGGTCCCCGGTGATCAGCGTGACCGTGGCCGGCTTGACGGACGTTGCTTGACTGGCAGTTGTTCCCGTCGCTGCTCCGGCGGTGGACGGCGCCGCTGCCGCGGGCGCTTGTACTGCGGTGACGGTGAGTGTCGCAACAAGCAGTGCTGCATGCAGTCTTCGTCGACGCATCAGGTGCCTCCCGTGCCGGGCCCCTCCCGGCCTGGCATAGACACTTGCAAATGCGTGCAACTCGCTGCCCGTTAGTCTTCGCGCCATGGCATTGGCACCCGACGAGTTCTACGACCGCGCGCTCGCCGCCGCGGACGGCGAGCGCCGGCTACCGCTGGCGCGCATGACGGGCTGGGACATCAGCCCGTTCGAGGCGGAGGGCCTGCGGGCCTCGCCGTTGCGTCCCCCGGTGCTGCCGGAGCCCGCGCGGCACGGCGAGGATCCGGCGGACTGCAAGATCTGCCGGGAGCGGGACGAGGGGATCTGGTTCGACGAGAACTGGCGCCTGGCCCGGATTCCCGGCGTGGGCGTGCCGCTCGTGCTGATGCTCTACCCGCGCGACCACCACGACATGGCGGACCTGCCCGACGAGCTCGCCGCCGAGCTGGGCCTGCTGACCACGCGCGTCGTCCGGCACATGCAGGCCCTGCCGCACATCACCCGGGCCCACGTCTACCGCATCGGCGACGGCGCCGCGCACTTGCATTTGTGGTTCTTCGCCCGCCCGGAGGGTCAATCTCAGCTGTACGGCTCGTGGCTGGTCGTCTGGGACGACCTCCTGCCGGAGTACCCGCCGGATGTGGCCGACGCGGACGCCGCGGCCGTGGCGGACGCCCTGATCGCCTCCCACGGCGGCAGCCGATCACCCGTCACCGCGCCATAGGGCAGAGCCGGGATCGACCGCGGCGCGCGATCGCGGGCGGGCGCCGGCCGCCGCAAGAGTTGCCCTGATGGGCTTAACCGTCGTTCAATTCCGGGGTGGGAGACATGCTGGGACGCATCCGGGACGGGCTGATCGGGGCCGGGCAGGTGCTGGACGGGCCGTTCGGGCCGCGGCGCATCACGTACGCGGACTACACCGCGTCCGGGCAGGCGCTCGATTTCATCGAGGACTTCATCCGCGATCAGGTGCTCGCGCGGTATGCGAACACGCATACCGAGGCGTCCGCGACCGGCGCGCAGACGATGGCGCTGCGCGAGGAGGCCCGGTCGATCATTCACCGCAGCGTGGGCGCGGGGCCGGAGCACGTGGTCGTCTTCTGCGGGTCGGGGGCGACGTCCGCGGTGGCCAAGCTGGTCGGCATTCTCGGCCTCCGCGTTCCGGAGGCCCTTGATGACGCGTACGACCTGAGCGCGCGTATCCCGGCTGCGGAGCGCCCGGTGATCTTCGTGGGGCCCTACGAGCACCACTCCAACGAGTTGCCGTGGCGCGAGTCGATCGCGGACGTGGTGGAGATCGAATCCGACCACACGGGGCATGTCGACATCGATGCCCTGGGGCGCGCGCTCACGGCGTACGCGAATCGGCCTTTGCGAATCGGCAGTTTTTCGGCGGCCTCGAATGTGACCGGGATTCTGACCGACACGGCGGCCGTTTCCCGCGTGCTGCGGGAGCACGGCGCGCTGTCGGTCTGGGACTATGCGGCCGCCGGGCCGTACGTGCCGATCTCGATGGCGGACAAGGACGCGATTTTCGTGTCGCCGCACAAATTCGCGGGTGGGCCGCAGACGCCCGGCGTTCTGGTGGTCGATCGGCGGCTGCTGACGAATCGGGTGCCGGTGGTTCCCGGTGGCGGCACGGTGGCGTACGTCGATCCGACCGGGCACCGCTATCTCACCGATCCGGTGGCGCGCGAGGAGGGCGGGACGCCGGCGATCGTCGAATCCATCCGGGCCGGGCTGGCGTTCTCGGTCAAGGACGCCGTCGGGACCACCCTGATCGTGGCCCGCGAGAAAGAGCTCTGGGAAAGGGCGCGGGCGCGGTGGGGTGCGGTGCCGGAGATCGAGATTCTCGGAGACCTCGACGCGGAACGGCTGTCGATCGTGTCGTTCCAGGTGCGGGCCGGGGAGAAACATCTGCACCACAATTTCGTGGCGGCTCTGCTCAACGACGTGTTCGGCATTCAGGCCCGCAGCGGGTGCTCTTGTGCCGGGCCTTATGGGCATCGGCTGCTGGGAATCGACGAGGCGCACTCGCGGGAGTTCCGCGGGGAGATCATCGACGGGTGGGAAGGCATCAAGCCGGGGTGGTCGCGGCTCAACTTCAACTACTTCATCTCCGACACCGTCGCCGACTACGTGATGTCCGCGGTTTCGCTGATCGCCCGGCACGGCGCCCGTCTGGTGCCGGAATACCGGTTCAACCCCCGGACCGGCATCTGGGCCCATGTCCGGCATGTCGCCCCGGCCGTCCATCTCGCCGATCTGCGGCTCGGCGCCGATGGCTCGGTGTCCTCGCCTCCCGTGCCGTCGGTGTTCGCCGGGGAGGACGCCCTGGCCGGCTACCTGCTCGAGGCGGAAGAGATCATGAGCTCGCGGCCGGCGCCGGTCGACGGGGTGCGCCTCGACCTGCCGCCGGCCTTCGAGAAGCTGCGCTGGTTCCTGCTGCCCGACGCCTGCCTGGCCGGCGGCCTTTGAACCCAGTGCGCCGGTCGCTCACGGCACCGTGACGACGACCTTGCCGAGCGCGTGGCCCTCGCCGACGTGGGCCAGGGCCGCGGGCGTCTCGTCCAGGGTGAACGTGCGGTCGATGTGGATGTCGAGGTCGCCGTTCACGCACAGGGCGGCGACCGGCTCGAAGTGCTTCGGCCCTTCCTTCACCGCCAGTACGCCGATGCGCCGGCCGGTGACCAGGCCGGCCAGCCCGCCGATCGTCAGCACGCGCAGCAGCGCCGAGACGTCGCCGCCGACGCAGCGATAGCGGCCGCCCGGCGCGAGCGCCCGCCGGTAGGCGAAGACCGATCGGTGGGCGACGAGGTCGAGGATGAGATCGTACGGGCCGGAGCGCGTGAAATCGCCGACCCGGTAGTCGATCACCTCGTCGGCGCCGAGCGTGCGCATGAAGTCGAGCTTGTGCTCGTTGTCCACGCCGGTCACGTGGGCGCCGGCGCGCTTGGCGAGCTGGATCGCGAACGCGCCCGACCCTCCGCCGGCGCCGTTGATCAGCACGCGCTTGCCCTCGGCGGCGCCGGCCGTTCCCTGCAGCGCGATCACCCCGGCCTGCGGGATCGTGGACGCCTCGGCGAAGGAGAGCTCCGGCGGCTTGACCGCCAGCGCCGACGCGGGCGCGACCGCGAACTCGGCGAAGCCGCCCTTGAGCGCGAGGTTGTCGCCGTACACGTCGTCGCCCGGACGAAACCGGGTGACGCCCGCGCCGACCGCCTCGACCACGCCGGCGATGTCGGAGCCGAGCGTCGGCCGCGCGGGCGTGCGCAACCCGCCGATCCGCGAGTACAGCGGGGTTCCGCGCAGCGTCTCCCAGTCGCTCAGGTTGAGCGAGGTGGCCGCGACAGCGATCAGTACCTGTCCCTGCTGGGGCGCCGGTTTCGCCACATCCTCGATCCGTAGGACGTCCGGTGGCCCGTACCGGTTGTGGACGACCGCTCTCATGCCGACAGAATGTCGAGGGTGACGGTACAGATCAAGGCCCTGGTCGATCCCTCCGACAGTTCCTCGTCGCGGAGCCTCACCTGGCTCGCCACCGGCGACGACGGCCGGCCGCTCGCCGCCGCGTCCTTGCGGATCCCGGCGGACGGCGGGGCGGCCGATCTGCAGATCCACGTGCACCCGGCGGAGCGGCGGGCCGGCGTCGGCACCCGGCTGCTCGACGCCGCCATCGCGGCCGCGCCCGGCACCGTGCTCACCGAGGCGGTCGAGGAGGGCTCGCCCGGCGACCACTTCTGCGCCGCGCGCGGCCTGCGGGCGGTGCTTCGGCTCACCTACACGCGCCTGGAGCTGGGCGGACCCGTTGTTTCCGACCCGGTGCCCGGCTACCGATTGATCCACTGGGTGGGTTCGACCCCGCCGGAGCTGGTGGACACTTTCGTACGGGCCCGGCACGCCATGGACGACATGCCGATGGACGACGCCGACTACGTCCCGGACACGTGGGACGCGTCGCGCCTGGACGCCGTCACGAAGGCCGTCGCCGACCGGGGCGAGTTCCTGTGCGTCACGGCCGCGCTGACCACCGAGGGCGAGATGGCCGCCTTCACCGAGCTGGTCGTGCCCGCCGACGGCGCCGGCGACGCTCAGCACTACGGGACCGGCGTGCTGCCCGAGCATCGGGGGCGAGGGCTGTCCCGCTGGATGAAGGCCGAGCAGATCGGCCAGGTGCGTGACCGCTTCCCGTCGGTGGCCGGTCTGCTGGCCGACACGGCCGACAGCAATGCCGCCATGCGTCGCGTCAACGAGTCGCTCGGCTACCGCCCGACCCACCGCAGCCTGCTCTACCAGTACAACGCCGCCGGCTGAGCCTCGCCCCGCGAGCCCGCCCCGCGAGCCCGCCCCGCGAGCCCGCCCCGCGAGCCCGCCCCGCGAGCCCGCCCCGCGAGCCCGCCCCGCGAGCCCGCCCGCCCGCGCCGCCCTGCTCGCCCGCTTTGGGATCTTGATGATTGGCGGTTCGAGGCGAACGGCAGATCATCAGGGCTGCGGCACCGCGCCTGGTGCCCCTTCTGCCGCCGGGCGGTGGCTGGTGATCCTCTACCTTCGCCGATGGATGGTCAGCCGGGCGTTGTCGATGTCACCGTGCGGTCCAGATCGGCCGATTCCTCGACGGCCAGCGCGATCAGGTGGTCCCGGGCGCCCTCGGCCAGCGGATACGGCTCCGGGCCGTCGCCGCGCACCCAGGTGGCCATCGCCGTCAGCAGCGACGCCGTGGCGATCTCGTCGTCGTTCCAGCGGCGGCCCGGGAACGGGTTTTGATACAGGATCCGGTCGCCGAGCGTGATGGTCTGCGTGTCGAACCCGTCGAGGTCGAGGTCGTGGCCGGTCTGGCGGCGGACCAGCGCCGTACGCGTGATGGCTCGTGGCCCCGCGAGGTGCACGATCTCGTCGTCGCGGAGTTCGCCGTGCGTGCCGCGTACCAGAATGCGCCGGAATCTCAGCAGGTTGCGTGACTGGTTGGTGGTGAAGTCGTAGACGCCGCTGCGCCCGTCGCCGAAGTCGAGCGTGGCGATCGTGGTGGTGGCCGGCTTGGGGCCGGGCTCGTCGGTCCAGCCCTGCCGGTTCTGCGGGTCGGCGAGCGGCGCGACGGTCCGGCTCGCGCGCACGGTGGCCGTCGCGTCGCCGGCGCCGAGGAAGCCCCGGATGATCGAGACGGCGTGGTACTGGTGCGTCGAGGAGACCTGCACCTGGGTGGGCGTGCCGATGATGCCGGTGTGCACGGCGGCGAGGCGGGCGGCGTGCGAGGGCATCAGCAGGTATTGCTCCGCGACCTGCACCAGCCCCTCGGCGCCGGCGTCGCGCCAGAGCGCGTGGAGACCTTCGAGGTCCGGCGCCGGCGGGGTTTCCGCCATGACGGGTACGCCGTGAGCGACCGCCGCCCTGATCACATCGGGGTTGGCGGCTCTCGGCACGGCCGTCACCAGGAAGTCGGGCCGGGCCTCGCGGAGGCACTCGTCGAGCGATGTGAAGGCCGGGACCGGTAGCGCCCGCGCCGACCGGACCACCGCGCCCACACACGTCACTTCGGACAGTCCTTGCGCGACGCGCCAGAACGTGGCGGCCCGCCACCCGAACCCGACCAGAGCGAACGACGTCATGGCCTCCAACCTACGTCGCCCGGCGAATAGTTCGGAAAACCTTTTCCTTCGTCGATGTTGACGGCCACCGCCGCCAGGCGTTTAGGCTATGTTCCGCCGCCGGCCGTCTTTCGTGCCGTGACGCCGAGGAGACGGGAACCATGCAGGACGAGCTGTTCAGCCCGACGATCCGCGAGCGGGACAACTCCGCCCGGCCCCCGTGGCGCCCCGATTCGATCTTCTATCCCGCGTTCTTCGGCGGCCCGATCGCAGCCGCCGTACTCGGCCTGCTCAATGCCCGCCGCCTGGGCCTCACCCGCGGCACGCTGCTCGCCATCGCCGCCGCCGGCGCGATCGGCTTCGCCACCCGCGTCGTCCTGAGCGCCACGATCGACGGCAACTCCGCCCTCCGCCTGCTCGGCTCGGTCACCGGTGTGCTGGTCGCGCTGGTGGTGGCGGCCGTCGAGCGCCGGCCCTTCCGCGCCTACGTCTTCCGCGGCGGCGACCCCGCGAGCCTGGTGGGCCCAGGCCTGCTGGCCGCCATCGGCTGCGGCCTCCTCGAGGCCGTCCTCATCATCGGTCTGGTCCGATGACCGCCACAGCTCCCCGCTCCGGCGTCCGGTCTGGTCCGATGACTGTGCAGTTGGCCGCCGTGACCTTCGGCCCGAACCGATGACGGCCCCGGCGCCGGTTTTGGCCCGCGCCCAGGCGATGCTCGAGGTCGGCCGTCCCCAGGAGGCCTTGTCCGCGCTCGCCACCCTGCCCGCGTCCGACGTGATGGGCCCGATTGCCGCCCGCCTGCGCTGCGCCGCCCTGGCTCAGCTGGGCCGCTGGCCCGAGGCCGGCGAGGCCGCCCGGGCCGCCCTGGCCACCAACGGCCCCGACCCCGACCTGCTGTACTGGCTGGCCCGCGCCGAACAGGACGCCGGCCACGCTTCCCGGGCCGAGCAGATCCTCCTCGACGGCCTGGCCGTTTCCCCGCACGACGTGGACCTGCTCTGCGCCTACGCCGACCTCTGCGCCGGCGAGGGCCAGCTCGACAAGGCGGCCAAGCTGGTCGCCCTGGCCGCCGCCCAGGACCCCCAGGCCGCCATCGTCTACGCGACCAGGGTCAAGGTGGCCTACGCCGGCGGCCACGACCGGGAGGCCCAGCGCATCAGCCAGGAGTTCGTGGCCAACCACCCCGCGAACCCGGTGGCGAACGCCCTGCTCGGCGGCGTGAGCGCCGTCCGCGGCCAGATACGGCCCGCCTACGACGGTTTCCGCCGCGCGGTGGCCGAGGACCCCACGGACCGCGCCTACGCCGAGTCGGCCCTGGAGATGCGGATGGCGGCACACCCGCTGATGCTTCCGCTACGCCCGATCCTCCGCTTCGGCGCCCTCAAGGTCTGGCTGACCGCGGTCGCCCTGATCTTCGGCCTCCGCCTGATCGGCCTGCCCCAGCTGGCCTTCCCCGTCGGGCTGGCGTGGCTCGCGTTCTGCGTCTATTCCTGGGTGGTGCCCCCACTGGTTCGCCGCTGGGTCCGCCGCCGCTGGTAGCTGGCAGGCCCGGACGCTATGCCGGCGGGTTCGTCGGTCCCGAGGGCTGGCCTGGGGCGGACGGCTGCCCCGGAACCCACGGCTGGCCCGGCGCGGGTGGTTGGCCCGGCATCCATGGCTGGCCCGGCGCGGGTGGTTGGCCCGGCATCCACGGCTGACCCGGAACGCCCGCCCAGGCCGGCGGCCTCGCCTGTCCCATCTTGCGGGTGAAGTAGTCACGGGCCGTGCGCGGCGCCGTCAGGATCAGCATCGCCGCCGCGGCAGCCAGCACGATGCCCGTGCCGGCCCAGGGGACGCTCTTGCCCGCCACGGTGATGAGCAGCATCAACCCGCCGAACAGGATCGAGAGCGGCATCATCACCAAGCTCACGATCCAGGCCCACATCCGCCCCTGCCGCACCTGGTAGCCGAGCGCCAGGATGAACGCCGAGAAGAGCAGCACGATCGAGTTGAGCACCAGGAACACTGCCCGGGCTCCACCGCTCCAGTCGTCCTGCGCCAGGTTCATCACCACGCCGTAGGCAACCCGCCCGACGCCGAACACTCCCACGATCGCGACCAGACTGGCCCCGATCTCCACCACCTGCGGCCGTTCCATCTCCTGGCCGGCAGGCGTACCCCCGTACGACATCCCGTTCTCCCCGCATCGAACATGATCGCTACGGGTCATCGTAGATCAACCAGTTCGCCCCCATCGCCCCTGCGACCGCGCCCGCGGCACCGGAGATATCAGGTGCCGCGAGCGCAGGTGTCCGTCAAGCGAGGCCGGCGCCCTCGGGCCGGCCGCGCGACATGCTCGGCGAGGCCCGGGCCGCGCGCTCCGACTCGCGGTGGTCAGCCGTTCGGCCGGGACTCCAGGGCCTGCAGCGACCACTTGTTGCCGTCCGGATCCTGGAAGTGGACGAAGTTCCCCCACGGTTGCGCGTCGACATCGCTGGCCTCGACGCCGACATCGGCCAGCTGCTTGCGGGCGGCGTGCGCGTCGGCCACCACTATCTGGATCTCCTGAGTGCCCGGCGTCTTCTCGGTGATGCCCTCGCCGAGCACGATCGAGCAGGCCGACCCGGGCGGCGTCAGCTGCACGAACCGCAGCCCGTCATGCACCTTGTAGTCATGGTCGGCGTTGAACCCGATCTGCTCGTAGAACGCCTTGGCCCGGTCCACGTCGGTGACCGGCACGGGAATGAGCTCGATCTTCCACGTTGCTGTCATGCCACTCATCGTGCCAACCATTGCGGTCACTATCTGACCGCTGTCGCAAATCGGGCCACTCTTTCGGCGGGCAGCGGCTGTCGGCAAGCGTGGGCCTGACCGGCCGGCGGCACGAAAGGCCGCCGGCCGCCCCAGGGAATCCTCAGACGGGAGGCGGCTCGGCGATCCTGGCCATCTCCCGGATGGCGAGCGCCGCCCGCACGAGCGGATTGTCGGCGAGATCCCCGATGGTTTCGATGCCGAACGCCTGCTGCAACCCCGCGGCTTCCTCCTCCGACACGCCGGCGAACGCCGACACCGGCGCGCCGACGAGGTCCCCGATTTGACTGTTCTGGAATTCCGGGTCGAGAACCGCGTCAAGGTTCACGGAAACGGCCACTGCACTGTCCTCCCTCGTTAGCCGGGCAGGGCCGATGCTGTCACAGTCCGCGACCGTCTGACTACTGTAGATAGACGACTCAGCAGCCGCCGCCGGTCAGGCTTCCCTTCACCAGCGTCACGTCCTTGCCGGTCAGGTGGATCCGCAGCGCGTCCGGGAGCACCTCGACCCGGTCATAGGCCAGGTTCGCCGGCAGCGCCTGCAGCGGGAACGTCGTCTGCTGTGGCGCGACCTCGGCCAGCACGTTCGCGGCCGGGAAGCGCACCCCGAACATCTCGATCTCCTTCGGGGAGATGTCCAGCGTGGCGCCGCGGATCTGCGGGCGGCCGTGCAGCGAGATCGGGGTCGCGTCGCCCGAGCCGCCCTTCTGCGTCGCCGTCAGGAGACCGTCCTCCGCGCCGAAAACGGTCGGGTGGTCGCCCGGCGGCTGGGCGAGCGCCGAGAACGGCTTGACCGTCGCCCCGCCGATCGTCAGACGGATACCGCCGGAATCCACCACAACGGAGCGATAGGTGACTCCGGCGGGTAGTGCGGGCAGCGTACGCGAAAGATCTTTTGCATCGATCTGCGACAGCACGAGCTTGGCGATCGGGTCGTTGGTGGCGTGGTCGCCGCCGAGAATGTGGACTTTGCTGGGTGTCAGGGTGAGCGTCGCGCCGGAAAGGACGGGCTTGGTGAAGATCGTGAGCGGCACGCCGATCGCGGAGGTGTTGATGCCGAGCAGGCCGCCCGACGCCGCGTAGGTCACGTCCCGGCCGCCGACCTGCGTCGGCAAGGACGAAAGTGGCGTGGTGGAAACGCCGGCAAGAGCGACGTGCAGGCCGTCCCGGCGAGGGCTTATCGATGTGTACGCCACGCCGTCCGGTAGATGCGGCAGGCGTTCGGTGCGCACCCCACCGGCCAGGTCGCTCACCTTCGCGGCGGGAATGGTCTGGCCGAAAATGCGCAGGCTCTGCGGTGTGGATCGGACCGTCTCGCCTTGCAGGCTCATCTTCAGGAAAAGTTTCGCCCGGACGTTCTCGGCGGCCTCGGGCGGCATGACCACATCGACGGTGAGTCCGCCGTCGGCCGCGCGGCGAAATTGCGGCATGGTGGCGCCGGGCGCGGCCGGAAGGTTCTGGAAAGCGGCCGTGATGGAGGCTTCCATGCTTTCCACATGGGTGCTGTTCGCGGCGGGCTGGCTCACTTTTCGCATGGTGGCCGTGAAACTTGCGTGCGAAACGCCGCTGAGGGTGGCGTCGGGCACGGAGATGCGCAGCTCGTCGAGGGTCCCGTGGAGCACCTGGGGCACGAGCGGCCCGCCGGCGACGGTGACCCGGGGTTGTTGCGCAAGCGCGCCGGGGCAGGCGACCTGGCTGCTCACCCGATCGACGACCTTGTTGCTGAGGTAGCCCTCGACCAGCGGGAGCGGCACGGCCAGCGAGAGCATGCCGGCGGCGAGCACCAGCACGACGGCGCTGACGGCCACGGCGATCCATTTCTTCCGGAACCGGCGGGCGAGGTGCACCGCGCGGTAAGCCTCGGTCATGTCGTTGTTTACGGAGAAGTAACCTCCCGGGGTTCAGCCGTCGTGCGAACCTGGCAGCCCGCCGCCGCGCGGATCTGCTGCGGCGGCGGGCGGCGATCAGCCGTTGACCAGGTTGATGATCTCGGTGGCGTTCTCGAAGTCCATGGTCTGCAGGTTCTTGCAGTACGCGAACGCGATCCCGGTCGACGGGTCGGCGTAGCCGAAGGTGCCGCCCATGCCGCCCCAGGCCAACGCGTCGCTGTTCTCGTCGCCGAGGCGGCTCAGCGCGAAACCGAGGCCGAAGCGGGCCGGGTTGCCGAAGACCTGATCGGTGCCGGCGAAGGTGTCGGCCTGGATGGCCTCGATCGTGCCGGGGCTCAGCAGCCGTACGCCGTCGACCTCGCCGATCAGCGACGCGTACAGCCGCGCGATGGCCCGCGCGTTCATCTTGCCGCCGGCCGGGATGTCGGCGGCAAGCACGTCGGGGCGGTTGCCCAGGGCGGCGGTGGGCCACAGCTCGAGCGAGGAGGCGCGGGCCATCGGCGAGTCCGGGGGCAGCTCGAAGGACATGCCGGGCGGCGGTGGCGGGTCGACCAGCGGCGCGAGGCGGTGCTGCTCGGAGGCGGGCATGCCGAACCACAGGTCGTCGGCGACGCCGAGCGGGTCGCCGATCTCCTCGCGCAGGAGCGTGCCGAGGGGCTTGCCGGAGGCGCGGCGGCAGACCTCGCCGAGGATGTAGCCGAAGGTGTACGCGTGGTACCCGACCTGCGTGCCCGGCTCCCACCAGAGCTCACTGTCGGCGATGCGCCGGCAGATCAGGTCCCAGTCGCAGACGTCGGCAACGGTGGTCGTGGCGCCGATGCCCGGAACGCCGGCGGTGTGCTGAAGAACGTGCCGCAACGTGACGCCGGATTTGTCCCGAGCGCCGAACTCCGGCCACACCTCGGCGATCGGGGTGGAGTAACCGAGGGCGCCCCGCGAAACCAGGCGGTGCACGAGGGTGGCCGTCATGGCCTTCCCCATCGACCACGTGTAGAACAGCGTCGACGACGTGGCCGGCCCGGCCACCGCGTCCACGATCAGCTCGCCGTCGCGGTAGACGGCCACCTGCACCGCCACCTCCCGCCCCGACGACACCTGCTCGTCGATAGCGTCCTGAACAACTTTCTGCAGCATCAAGAAACTCCTTCTAGGCAGCGATCAATTTCCGGGGAGACGGAAGGCGCAGGCGCGGGGCGGCGGAGGAAGACCGCGAGCGCAGCCGCCACCATGACCGCGGCGACGACGAACGGAAGCCGATACCCGCCCGACGAAAGCGTGGCGAGGACCGCGAGTCCCAGCGCCGACCCGACCTCGGCCGTGGTGCTGAACACCCCCGACGCCAGCCCCGCGTCCTCCGGCGTGGCCGACGACATGGCCAGCGCCGCGAGCGACGGGAACGCCAGCCCGGCCCCGATCCCGAGCAGCAACATCGAGGGCAGAACATCCATCACGTACGACCCGCCGGCCGGCACCCGGGCGAAGTACGCCAGCCCCGCCACCACGAGCGCCAGCCCCGTGATCACCAGGCGCCGCGCCCCGAACCGTACGATCAGCCGGTCGGTGTACCACAGCGACAGCCCGCCCATCACGACCGTGACCGGCAGGAACGCGAGCCCGATCGCCATCGCGTCGTACCCGAGGACGTGCTGGCAGTACAGGACGCCCACGAAGAACATCCCGAACATTCCGGCCGCGCTCAGCAGCTGCGCCAGGTTGGCCTGCGCGAGCGTGGCCGACTTGAAGATCCGCAGCGGCACGAGCGGCTGCTTGGCCGTGGCCTCCCGCACCACGAACCCCACGCCCAGCCCGAGCGCCAGCAGCGCGAGCCGGAGCGACCCGCCGGGCGAGACGACGGTGTAGACGGTCACCATCAGCGCCCCGGTGATCAGCATGGCGCCCAGAACGTCCGCACCTCGCCGCAGCCCCGGCCCCCGATCGGCCGTGATCAACCTCCGGGCTGCGGCGATGGTGCCGACCCCTACCGGCACGTTCACGAAGAAGATCCAGTGCCAGTTCACGGCCGACGTCAGCACGCCGCCGAGCAGCAGGCCCACCGCGCCGCCGGCCGATGCCACGAAGCTGTAGACCCCGATCGCTTTCGCCTGCTCGCGGGCGCCGGGGAACATCGTCACGATCATCCCGAGGATGACGGCCGAGGTCGCCGCCCCGCCGACGCCCTGCAGAAAGCGCGCCGCGATCAGCATTTCCTGGCTTTCCGCCAGCCCGCAGAGCGCCGACGCCACGGTGAACAAGACCAGGCCGCCGGTGAACACGCCCCTCCGCGACACCAGGTCGCCGATCCGGCCGAAGAGCAGCAGCAGGCTCCCGAACGGGATCAGATAGGCGTTGACCACCCAGGCGAGCCCCGACTGCGAGAACCCGAGGTCACCCTGGATGGCGGGCAGGGCAACGTTCACGATCGTGACGTCCAGGATGATCATCAACATCCCGGCGCACAGCACCATCAGCGCGATCCACCTGTTGTCCGTCGTCTTCGGCACGGCCGCCGACCTCCCTTAGTCATTACGATCGCCAGGACAGACCGACCCCGGCGGGAAAACTCATCGCCGGCCGAGCGATGAGTTTCGCGGCGGACCCCGGTCGGTACTCACGAGGAGGTGGCGCGGTGGACACCGAGTTCGTCCAGCAGGCGGATCCCTACCGGCGGGAGCTGCTCGCCCACTGCTACCGGATGCTCGGCTCGGTCTACGACGCCGAAGATCTGGTGCAGGAAACTTATGTACGGGCATGGCGCTCGTACGACCGCTTCGAGGGCCGTTCCTCGATGCGTACGTGGCTGCACCGGATCGCGACGAACGCGTGCCTGAACGCCCTCGAGTCGCGCAGCCGCCGCCCCCTGCCCATCGGCCTCGGCGCGCCCAGCTCCGACCCGGCCGACGCGCTGATCGAGCAGAAAGAGGTCCCCTGGCTCGAGCCGATGCCCGACTCGATGCTCGGCAACGACCCGGCCGGTGTCGTTTCCCAGCGGGAAAGCATCCGCCTGGCGGTCATCGCCGCGATGCAGTACCTGCCCCCGAAGCAGCGCGCCGTGCTGATCCTGCGCGACGTCCTCCAGTGGCCGGCCGCCGAGGTCGGCGAGATGCTCGACCTGACCACCGCTTCGGTCAACAGCGCCCTGCAGCGCGCCCGAGCCCAGCTTCAGCAGGTCACGGTCACCGCCGACGAGGTGGCCGAGCCCAGCGGGGCCGACCAGCGCGCGCTGCTCGACCGTTTCGTGGCCGCTTTCGAGGCCAAGGACATCGCCGCGATGGTCGACATCTTCACCAAGGACGCCGTCTGGGAGATGCCGCCGTTCACCGGCTGGTACGAGGGCCCCGAGACCATCGCCAGGCTGATCGACACCCGCTGCCCCGCCGACGGCCCCGGCGACATGAAACTGGTCCCGACCATGGCGAACGGCCAGTTCGCCTTCGGCCTGTACATGCGCGACGGCGACACGTACCGCCCCTTCAACCTGCCCGTCCTCACCCTGACCGCCGAGGGCGTCAGCCACGTCTCCAGCTTCTTCGACCTGCGCCTGTTCCAGACTTTCGGCCTACCCGCGTCGATCCCGGTCCCATGAACACAGCGCTGCGAGCCGGGGTGGCCGTCCTCGAGCGGTCGGTCGCCTATTTCCTGGGATGCGTCACCCCGGTCTCGGAGCCGCTGTTGATCCGCCCGACCCCGTGCCCGCGCTGGGACCTGCGCGACCTGCTGGAGCACGTGATCGACTCCATGTCCGCCCTCGAGGAGGCCGCCACGCGCGCCGAGGTCGCCTCGACGCCGCCGGCCGACGCCGGCGACGTGATTGCCGTGGTCCGGCAACGCGCGACACTCCTGCTGGGTGCGTGGTCCCAGGCCCGCGGCGCTTTCACCGTACGGGTGGAGCAGGCGCACCTGAGCGCCCCGCTGGTGGCAGGGGCGGGCGCTATAGAGCTGGCGGTCCACGGCTGGGACGTGGCCCAGGCCTGCGGCGAGCACCGCCCGATCCCACCCGACCTGGCCGACGAGCTCCTCGACCTGGCGGTGGTCCTGATCCGCACCGGCGACCGCCCCGGCCGCTTCGCCCGGCCGCTTCCGCTCCCCGCCGGCGCCTCCCCGAGCGACCGCCTGCTGTCCTTCCTGGGCCGGGCCCCCGGCTGAGGCCGAAGCCCCGCCTCAGTCATGAACCAGGCGCTAGGTCACCGCGGCGGCCTCCGGCTGCGTGGCGGCGACGACGGTATTCAGTCGATCGACCAGCTCGATCGGGAGGTCCGGCAGGCCGAGCCCCATGCGTGCGTCGGCAAGGCGGCCCAGGGCGTCGATGCGGGAGACCCCCATCGCGGCGCGCGCCGCCGCCAAGCATTCGAGCTGGGCGGTCGACGCGTCGGCGAATTCGCGCCACTGCGCCGGGCTACGCGGGACGCCGAACAGCTCGGCCGCCGTCCCCATGATCAGCAGGAAGACACCGACGTTTGCCTCGACGTCCGTCAGCGCGGATGCCGCCTTTGCGGCGGCAGAGTCATCGTCCGCGCTCACCTTGGCCGGCCGCCAGTCCGCGAACAACGTGTCCGGCGACATCGCACCCAGGCCGGGGCTGCCTTCGAGTCGGCGCCGTGCTGCCATGAGCCAGACGCTGGGACTTCCGTTGCTGCGAGTGCGACGGATCGCCGCCTCGATCACCTCCGACGCTTCCTCCCGGACGAGCTGAGCCGTCAGGGTCGCCATCGGAAGCGGGTTCCGGTTCGCCCGGCAGAGGTCGACGCAGCGGCGGGCCGCCCGGATCAGGTCCCGCGGCAGTCCGCCGGCGATCACGTGGCAGAGCAGCGAGGCCCACTCGTTGAACAGCGGCGCTCGGCGGCCGATCAGCTGCCACGACTCGGCTGCGGTGAACGGCCGGATCCGCATCACCGTGTCGAACGAGGAGTCGAACACATCGCGCACCGGTACGCCGCGCAGCGCGAAACTGTCCAGGGCGTCCTCGCTCACCGACACCACGAAATGGGTGTCGGTGATGTGGAACAGGTCTTTGAGCCCGTTGACGGCATCGACGGCCTTCTCGGCGGAGGCGATCTTGTCGAGCTCGTCGATCCCGACGAGAACCGGCGGAAAGTTCTGGTAGTCCCGGAGCTTGAGCAGGAAATCGCGGAGATCGCCGACCCGCTCGGGATGGCTGCGCTCGCGCTGATCCAGCCCGACCTGGTCCTCGCTGTCGAGGGTGAAGGCCGGCAGCAGCTTGACCGAGCTCTTGTCCTTAGCCTGCAGGCTCGTCTTCCAGCGCAGCGACCGGAGCTCATCGGACGCCAACTGGATCAGCGGCGTGTCGGCGCCCGCGGGAATTCGCGGAGACCTGGGGACAAACGCGCGGAGATAGACAGCAGCCATGAGATAGAGCCCGATGGCGACAAGCGCTATTCCAGCGGTTCCGAACGCGTTGTTCAGCATCCAGGACGGCGCTTGCCTGCTCCCGAGCAGGACGACGCCCACACCCAAGAGCGCGAGACTGCCGCCGGTCAGGAAGCGAATGAGGTGGCCGTAGCGGGCGGCGCGCCGGTCGAGCATGACCTCGTCGACGTCCCTGCGGCGCAATATCTTCTTGGCGATCTCGGCGTGGATCAGCCGTACGAAGTCCGCGGCCTCGTAGTAGACCGGCGCTTGGATGTAGACGCCGAGAACGCTCTCGCGAGGGGCGGTCAGTCGGGTGATGATGGTGGTCTTTCCGCAACCGCGAGGACCGGCGATTCCGATCGCCGATGTGGAATGGTCGTGCACGAACTGCTCGACCTCATCGACATTCTCCGAGCCGATCACCAGTGGCGCGGTCGTCTCGACGAGGCCGCTGGAGTCCGTCTCGTAGAGCAGGGCGCCGCTGGATTGTTCCTGGCTCACCTGGGTGCTGATCGCGGCGCGGACGAACTCCTGGATGTGAACGCGGATCGCCTCGGTGCGCCGTGCGTGTTTGGTCACGAGGTCGCTGCGGGCGGCCTCGATGAGAGGGGCATAGGTCTGCCGACGGAGCACGGCCAGCAGGACGACCGTGCTGAGCAGGAATCCACCGGCCGCCAGCGTCCAGGTGATGCCGGCCTGCCGGCTCATCCCGAATGCTTGTTGGAAGTCGAGGTAGTGAACGGGCCAGGTCCATCGGAAGAGGGCCCAGAGGCCAACGAGGATCGCGGCGAGCGACAGCAGGCCGAGCAGGAGCCGGAGCCAACCCCAGCGACCTCGGAGAGCGCCCCGCGCCCGGATCAGTTTCTCCAGTGTCGCCCCGGCGTCGACCACGGCCTCGTTCTCGGGCTTGACCGTTTCGCGAATCGAGTCGTGAGCTGCGTTGACCTTTCCACGGAGCCAATCTCGCTGCACCGGTAAGGCGTCGGCGGAGTAGCTCGCCAGCGCTCGTTCGATGGACTCGTCCACGACCTTGCGCGGGACGCTGAAGGGGACGTCGAGAAGGATCGTCTCGGCCATCGATGGCTCCGCCCGCTGAGAAACATGCTGAGAAAGGGAGAACCAACTATCGCAGCGCGCGATCCGGACCCCATCCGTCGTTCGCGTCGACGAGCTGTCTGTACAGCGGATACACCACCCACTGTGAACGATGCCAGGTCAGTTGATGATCGATAGCCTTGCCGGGGTGTGGGAGGGCGTTCCTGATCCTCCTGGTCGGACGCGGTGGGAAGCCTTCGCGGCCCCGGGCCCTGCTGGCCGAGCACAAACGCCTCCGCCGCCTGGGGTGCTCGGCCTGTGGCGACCTCCCGAAGGACCTCCGACGCTGACGCCCGCCCGTGCTACGCGATGGTGGTCTGGCCGGCCAGGCGGGTCGGCGAGGCGCACGCGAAGGCGCGGGGCATGTCGAGAATGACGTGCCGGCTGGCCACCGGCCGGCCGGCGAATGCCAGGGCGCCGTCGATGATGCAGTCGCCGGCGCGGATGCCGGTGATGCAGCCGTCGCGGATCTCGATGAGGACGCCGCGCAAGGTCAGGAGCAGATCGACCTGCACGACGACCGTCGCTATCCGGCGGCTGCGCAGGTACAGCTCGACGCGCGGCTCGTAGCCGACCGACACCTGGTGGTTGATCAGCTCGATCAGCCGGACCGTGTCCGGGTCGCCGGCGGTCTCCTCGGCCGCCCGGACCAGCGCCGCGTATTTCGGCCAGGTCCGATCGAAGATCGCGCCGACGTCCATGTCCAGGATCTCGCCGGCCACGGTGCCCACGTGATCGACGACGGCGTCCTTGGCCGGTTCGGCCATCCGGCCCAGCCCGTCACGGATCTCGCCGGCCGAGTCGGCGGAGCGCAGCGCGCCGGCCAGGGCGCCGGCCGTCTCGCCGGGACTGTCGAAGAACACCGCGCGGATCGGCGCGGCCGGCTGGTCGGCAATGGTCATGAGAGCTCCTCCGGGATCTGCGGAGCGAGGCGGGGGCGGCGGATCAGGACCTGGATGTCCTGGGCGGGCGCCGCGTCCGGGCGCTGGACCAGCAGGGACATCCGCTCGGGCGCGAGCACCGCGACGACGTGCACCGAATCCGGCACCCGGCGATCGTCGTGGGCACCGGCCGGGACGCGGCGGCCGGGGGAATTGGCGACGGGGCGGCGGCTGGTGGGTTCGGCGGCGGCGTGGCCGGTGGGTTGGGCGATGGCGCGGTGACTGGTGGGTTCGGCGATGGCGCGGTGGCCGGTGGATTGGGCGATCGCGCGGCGGGCGGTGGGTTCGGCGATGGCGCGGCCGGTGGATTCGGTGACGGCGCGGCGGCCGGTGGGTTCGGCGACGGGGCGGCGGCGGACCCGGTCGAGGATCGGCTTGCGGACACCACGGACGGCGAACAGCCCGAGCAGCCCGAGCAGCAGCGCGCCGCCGAGCGCCGTCGGCCACAGGACACCGCCCGCAGTGACCAGCCGGCCGGGGCCCTTCGCGTCGCCGGCCGTTCCCGTGCCCGGCTCGTCGCCCGCGGTTCCGGTCCCCGGCTCGTTGCCCGTGGTTCCGGTGCCCGGCTCGTCGCGGGCCGTTCCCGTGCCCGGCTCGTTGCCGGCCGTTTCCGTGGTGGGGTTCTTCGATGCCGGCAGGGGCGGCAGGACGGTGTACGGGATGACGTCGTCGTCCGCCCCCGCCCGCCCGGCGGCGTCGACCGACGCGACGCCCCAGCGCAGCGGCGTCGTGCCCGGCCGGGCGTCCGGGGGCACCGTGGTGCGGACGAACCACCGTTGTGGCGACCGTTGACACGTGTCGCCGGGCGCATGCGGAAAGAACACGATGCAGCCCACGATCTTCACGCCCAGAACCAGGGAGGTGAACTCCAGCGTGACGGTTTCTCCGGGCCGTGCCGCCGGCGGCTGAACGGTCACCGCGAGGTCCGGGCCGGGCAGGCCGCTGGTCCGTTCCTCAGTGGCGGTGAGCACCGGGGCGGGCGCCGCCGCGGCAGCCGTCATCGACGCCGCGCCCAGCGCGAGCGCGACCACGAGTCGGTTCAGAACGCGAGGCATCGAACCCACGGTCCATGGTCGCCCGCCTTTCGGCAGCCAAATCACGGACAGAGCGCGCCGACCGGGGCGATCGGCCGGAATTCGGGCGACCTCAGGCCGTACGGCTGCGCCAGAGCAACCACACGAAGTAGGGCGCCCCGATCAGGGCCGTGACCAGCCCCGCGGCCAGCTGCGTCGGGGCCAGCACCGTGCGCCCGACGGTGTCGGCGACGCTCACGAGCACCGCGCCGAGCCCCACCGCCACCGGCACCGACCGGGCGTGTTTGCCGCCCACCAGCGCCCGCGCGGCGTGCGGGGCGACCAGGCCGACGAAGGGGAGCGCCCCCACCGCGCACGCCGCCGCGGCGGTCAGCACCGCCGCCACCGCGATCGGGTCGCTGCCGTCGGAGCCGCGCAGCGCGAGCACCGGCACCTTCTTGGCGAGCTGGGCGATCACCGTCTCCTGCAGATCGGTGGTGGTGACGACCCGGTCGGGGTCGAGCGCGACGATCGAGTCGAGGCTGGCCTCGCCGCGCCGGCCGACGTCGGGGGTGCTCGCGTCGATCGGGAAGACCGAGTCCCAGACGTTGTAGCCCTTGACGTCCGCCTGGCCGACCGGCTTCACGCCCAGCGCCACGAGGTTCTCGGTGAGGCCCCACTCGAGCGATACCACGTTCTTGGCGGGCGCGTCGAGGTGCACGGTTCCGCGCTCGTCGGTGGGGTCGACCGGGCCCGAGGGCGCGGAGGACGCGGGAGCGGCCGTGCCGGCCGGCTCCTCGGTGGTGCCGCAGGCGGCGAGGAACAACGCGGTGAGCGCGGTCGCCGTCGCGAAGGCGCGGAGTTTCACAGGGGGACCTTTCTGTTGTGCCGGCCGAGCGGCTTGGTGCGGACATGACCGCCCTCGTCGACGTTGACGTCGATCTGCAGGCCGTAGATCTCGGTGAGAAGCGAAGCGGTGAGCACCTCGGCGGGCTCGCCGACCGCCCGGACGACCCCCTGGTGCAGCAGCACGAGCTCGTCGGCGACCGCGGCGGCCTGGTCGAGGTCGTGCAGCACCACGCCGACCGCGGGGCCTCGCCAGGTGAAACCCGTCACCCGCCGCTTCCGGAGACGGCATCTCCGTTTACCATGTGGAGACAGAATCTCCGTTTCGTTGTGGGAGGCAGACAGATATGAAGGTCTTGGTCACGGGCGGCACCGGCTACGTCGCCGGCTGGGTGATCGTGGAACTGCTGCGCCGGGGGTACGACGTACGCGCCACCGTTCGCAGCCTCGACAAGTCGGACGCCGTGCGGACGGCGGTGGCGACCGGGATCGATCCGGCGGAGCGGCTCACCTTCGCGGCCGCCGACCTCACCGGCGACGAGGGCTGGGACGAAGCGGTCGCGGGCGTCGACCACGTCGTGCACGTGGCGTCCCCGCTCAGCGGCGACAGCCTGGTCCCGGCCCGCGACGGCACCCTGCGGGTGCTGCGCGCGGCGACGAAGGCCGGCGTGAAGCGCGTGGTCATGACCTCCGCGGCCAACGCGGCAAGCCCGTCCTCGTACGCGGAGGAGGGCGTCACCGACGAGACCCTCTGGACCGATCCCGCCGACCCCGCGCTGATTCCCTATCGGCGGGCGAAGACCGTCGCCGAGCGCGCGGCCTGGGACTTCATGGCCGCCTACGACGGACCGACCGAGCTCACCACGATCCTGCCCGGCGCGGTCTTCGGGCCGATTCTGAGCACCGGCAACCTCGGCTCGGTGCGGATCGTCGAGCGCCTGCTCACCGGCAAGATGCCCGGCACGCCCCGGATCGGCCTCGAGATCGTCGACGTGCGCGACCTGGCTGACCTGCACGTCCGTGCCATGCTCGCGCCCGAAGCCGCGGGGGAGCGGTTCCTCGGGACCGGCGAGTTCATGTGGATGTCCGAGATGGCGCAGGCGCTGGGCGTGCATCGGCGGCAACTGCCCGATCTCCTCGTACGCGTCATCGCTCTTTTCGATCCGCAGCTGCGCTCGATCACGGTGTCGCTGGGCCGTCGCAACCGCCACAGCACGGCCAAGGCCAAGCGGATCCTCGGCTGGCAGCCCCGCCCCGCGGCGGACACGGTCGTCGGCTGCGCCCGCAGCCTGGTCGCCTGGAAGGTGGTGCCCGATACGATGGCCACCTCATGAGCGTGCGCAGGGACTCGGCCCGGAACCGGGCACGTCTGATCGAGGCGGCGCGCGAGGTCTTCGCCGAGCGCGGCTTCGGGGCGACCCTCGACGACATCGCCCGCCACGCTGGTCTCGGCACCGGCACGGCCTACCGGCATTTCCCCAACAAGCAGGCCCTCGCGGCCGAGGTGCTGGCCGGCGCGACCGAGCAGATCGCGGTCGACGCCCGGGAGTGCCTCGCGATCGACGATCCGTGGGTGGCGCTGGTGACCTTCTTCGAGCGCAACGCCGAGCGGCAGGCGCGCGACCGCGGCCTGTACGAGGCGCTGACCGGCCGCGGCGACGACGAGACCCAGGCTCGCATCTGGCCATCGATCATCTCCACCGTGACCGAGCTCTTCACACGTGCGCAGCGGGCCGGCGCGGTGCGGGCGGACGCGGCGCCGCAGGACATCGCCGCGATCTTCGCCTTCCTCGGCCCCGCGTTCGAGATGAGCCGGCAGGTCGCCCCCGATCTGTGGCGTCGTTACCTGACGCTGATGCTCGACGGCCTGCGCGCGGCCGGCCGCCCGCCCTTGCCCGCGCCGCCGCCTCCGGTAGAAGCCCTGTCCGTCATCATGAAAGCGGGGAAGCGATGACCTTCCAGATAAACCACCCTTTATCGGCCGATGCCAGCTTTGTCGCCGAGGTGACCGATCTGGTGAACGAGGTCTACGCCGTCGCCGAGAAGGGCATGTGGCTCGACGGCACCGACCGCGCCACGCCCGGCGAGATCGCCGGCCTGATCGCCGTCGGTCGGCTCGTGGTGGCACGCGACCCCGGCGGCGAGCTGGTGGGCGCCATGCAGCTGCAGCGCCTGCCCACCGGCGAGGGCGAATTGGGCATGCTGGTGGCTCACCCTCAGCGGCGCGGCGCCGGCATCGGCAAAGACCTAATTTCGTACGGCGAGAGCTGGGCCCGCACGCAGGGGCTCACCACGATGCAGCTCGAGCTGCTGTACCCCAGCACGTGGACCCACCCGGTCAAGAAGTTCCTGTACGACTGGTACACCCGCCTCGGCTACCAGGTGATCGGCGCCGGCGACCTGGCCGACGACTACCCCGAGCTGGTGTCGCGCCTGGCCACCCCCTGCGACTTCCTGATCTTCCACAAGGCACTGTGACCGGTGTGGCTCGGGAAGGTACGAAATGTTCGCGGCACGGATCACCGTACGGGTGCGAACGCTTACCTCCGGTAGGTGTTCTGAGCTGGGCAGACGGCCTACAATGCGGGAGGTCGTCATGAGTTGCCGACATGTGACGGTCCTTGGTGGACATACGCTTGAAGTCGAACCGCCGGTGACATAGAAAGGGCGCCATGACGCACCCCGACGAGGAACTGTCCTCGCAGCTTCAGCCCGACATCCCGCATGCCGCTCGCATGTGGAACTACTGGATGGGCGGCAAGGACAACTTCGCCGCCGACCGGGCCACCGGCGACGCCGTGGCCCAGATCTACCCCGAGATCGCGCTGATGGCGCGGTTCTCCCGGCAGTTCCTCATCCGCGTGGTGCGCTACCTCGCTGTCGAGGCCGGCATCAAGCAGTTCCTCGACGTCGGCACCGGCCTGCCCTCCATGCAGAACACGCACGAGGTGGCCCAGAACATCCACCCCGACGCCAAGATCGTCTACGTGGACAACGACCCGATGGTGCTGGTGCATGCCCGCGCCCTGCTGCGTGGCACCACCGCCGAGGGCATCACGAACTACGTGCCGTCGGATTACCACGACCCCGAGACGATCCTGACCAAGTCCGCCGAGTCGCTCGACTTCAGCAAGCCGATGGCGGTCATGTTCATGGGCGTCATGGGGTACGAGCCCGACCTCGCCGTGATCCGCTCGATCGTCAGCCAGATGATGTCCGCGACCGTACCGGGCAGCCACCTGGTCTTCTGGGACGGCACCAACACCAGCCCCGAGGTCGTCGCGGGCGCCGACCGGCTGGCCGAGATGGGCGGCGTGCCGTACATCCTGCGCAGCCCCGAGGAGCTGGCCACCGTCTTCGACGGACTCGACCTGGTCGACCCGGGCCTCGTGCCGATCACGTCGTGGCGTCCGGAACCGGGCGAGGTCGAGCACATCGACGCGTACGGGGCGGTCGGCCGCAAGTCATGACCGCAGCGGGCGATGGCCCGGACCGCCGAGGCGAGGTTCGGTCGGTGGCCCGGGCGCTCGACATCCTGAGCGCGTTCAGCTCGGTCCATCCGCGGCTGACGCTGTCCGAGCTCGCCGAGGCTGTGGGGATGCCGCGACCCAGCGTTCGCCGCATCGCGGTGACGTTGATCGAGCGCGGCTTCCTGCGGCAGGACCCCGACGGCGCGTACCTGTTGGGCGTCAGGCTCCTGGAATTGGGCAGCCAGGTCTCGGAGAGCTCGGCGATCACACACCGGGCCGGCGCCGCGGCCGACGAGCTGTCCCGCATGACCGGCGAGACGGTGCTGATCGCCGAGGTCGACTGGGAGTCACTTTCCCTGCTGATCATCGGCAAGCGCCAGCCGGTGCAGCCGCCGGCCGCCGCGACCTCGCCGGTCGGCCGGCGGTACCCGCTGACCAGCGGCTGCATCGGCAAGGCAGTGCTGTCCGGGCTGACGCCCGCGAGCGTGGCCACCGTCGTGCCGAAGCTGCGCCTGACGCCGCGCACGGCCACGACCATCGTGGACCCCGCCCTGCTCGCGGCGGAGGTGGCGGCGAGCCGCGACCGCGGGTACGCCATCCAGTCCGGCGAGTTCCTGGTGGGGATGGCGGGCGCCGCCGTACCCGTGCACGTCTCCGGGCGGGTCGTGGGCGCCCTCGCCGTGGTGGGCACGGCGCAGCATTATCCGAGCCCGAAGCTGCACCGCACCGGCCGCCTCGTGCGCAGCATGCTGGCACAGCACCGGCCGGCCTGAAGAACGGCCGGAAGAACGGCCTGACGCAGCGAAACCGTGACGTCGCTGCTGGTCACGCGTTTCGCAGTGCGGAATCGAGCCTCGTTCTGGGGCGATCTTGCTGGCTAACCTCCGCGGGTTCCATCGTGAGCAGGAGGATTCGCCGTGCAGCCCAAGAAACCCGAGAGCCGGCCGGACAACATCGAGTACGAGAACGACGGCGGCGGCACCACGGCCACCCTCGTCGTCGGCGGCCTGATCGTGCTGATGGTCGGCGCGCTGGTTGCCTTGCTCTTCCTCACCTTCAACGGTTGACTGGTCTTCCTCACCTTCAACGGTTGACTGGTCTTCCTCACCTTCAACGGTTGACTGGCGGGCAGAGCTGCACCTCGACCGTGTTGCGGAACCGCACCCCCGGCACGTAGCCGACCACGCCGTCCGTCGTGCGGATCCGGTACCAGCGGGTCGACGAGATCGCGGTCTCGTCGGTGACCCGTTTTCCGTCGGCCACCGCGCACAGCGCGGTGAGCCGGTCGCCGTGCCAGACCCGGCCGACCACCTTGTCCGGGGCCGGCTTGTACGGGTCGCTGAGCACGCCCAGGCTGCATTCGATCGTCCGCAGCGACTGGCACGGCCGTTCGGCGTTGTAGACGGTGATCGTCACGTCGGTGCTCCCGGCCGCCGGCCCGGCCCGCGGACCCCGGTCACGCAGCGTGTACGCGGTGACCGCCGCCCCGCCCACGATGCCGATCACCGCCGCCGCGGCCACCACCACCGTCGACCACCGGCGCGGCACAGGGCGAAATCGGCGCCGGGGCGCCGTTACCCGATCCATGAGGTCGTGCGGCACCGGAATCCGGCTCTCCGCGGCGAGAACCCGGTCACGCACCTCGGCCGCGACCTGCTCGTCACTCATGCGCCGGGGATTCACCATCCACCTCCCCGATTCGCGTCGTCGTTGCGCGCGAGCACGCCGCGCAGCTTGCGCAGGGCCCGCCCGCGGGTGCGGGCGACCGTGCCCCGGTGCACCCCGAGCACCTCGGCCGTCTGGTCCAGCGTGAGACCGTCGACGTCGACGAGCAGGACGATGGCCGCCTGCCGGCCGGTGAGCGTGCCGAGCAGTTGCGTCGCCTCCAGCGAGCTCTCCAGGTCGGCGATCCCGCCGTCCCAGCTGCCGCGCTCCACGTCCGCGGAGAGGACCTGGCGGCGATTCCGCCGCCAGCCGTCGCGCAGGATGTTCAGCATCACCGTGAACGCGTACGCGTACGGCTGCGGATGCCCGATCAGTCGGTCGGGCCGTCCGGCGAGCTTCACGTACGTGTCCTGCAGCGCGTCCTCGGCGGCCTGGCGATCGCCGGAGATCATCGCGGCCCGCCGGTAGAGGCGCGGCAGCAGCTCGCAGAACGTCTCGTCGAATCGGCTCCGGCCGAGCTGCTGAACGGTCTCATCGCGGTCCATGCGTCGCCCCGTGTACCCGAAACACGAAGATCCCCCAGATTTCTTCGCATATCATTCGGCCAACGATAGACGTCGATGCCGCCGGGTGGCGGCGCGCGTCGGACACGCGACACCGCCACCCGCCGGCAAAGAGGTCAGGGCAGGGTCGGGCAGTCGTTGAACTTGGGCCCGGCGTCGCACAGGTAGAGCCCGCCGTCGGTCTCGTTGTCGCCACCGCCCGCGAAGAACACCTCGGGCGTCCAGCCCCAGCGCCCGTTGTCGGCGAGCGTGTACGCCCACCAGTGGTTGCTGTAGCCGGAGTACGTGTAGTTCGAGCGGTAGCGGTCGCCGACGAACCAGTTCGCCGAGCCGCCCTGCACCAGGTAGCCCACCACCGGCGCGCCGTTGCCGAGGTCCGGCGAGGAGTACACGGGCACGTTCGCCTTCCACAGCGGGCAGTACTGCACCCAGTGGCTCGCCCGCGAGACCTGCGGGCGCGCGCACGGCTGGTCGTCGGTGGCCGCCGCCGCGGCCGGCGCGGCGGTTGCCGCGGCCACGCCGGCGGTCACGAGCGCGGCCGTTGTGGCCACAGTGGACAGTCGCTTGATGAGTCGCATGAGCCCCCCAATGACTCGGATTTCCTGGCCGCTGTGGTGCGGCCTCGAGCGGTACACGACTGGGGACCCGAGGATGTATGACACCCGCCCGGAAATTTATTCGAGGGCGATCGCCTCGGCCGGGCACATGGCGGCGGCGCTCTCCACGTCGGGCAGCAGCTCGCCGGGCGGCGACGGGTCGAGCAGGACGACCACGCCGTCCTCTTCGCGCTGGTCGAAGACGTCCGGGGCGAGCATCACGCACTGGCCGGCGCCGCAGCACCTGTCCTGGTCGACGGTCACCTTCATCGGGCCTCCAGCAGGGTGGCGATGGCGTCGACCAGCAGGGCGCCGGTGCGCGGCCACGCTCTGGCGACCGGCGCGTTGCCGTCGGCCAGATCCTGCTCGCGGTCGGCGCAGGTATGGATGATCAGGTGGCGGACCATGCCGGCCCGCACGGCGGCGGACGGTGCGGGGCCGGGCACGAACGACAGGATCTCGTCCATGGTGCGCTGCATGGCCGGCGTCGAGGTCGCCTCGGCCACCGCCACGGTGCGCAGCACCGGATCCACGCTGACCTGGGCGGCGAAGCGGGCGTACCAGCTGGGCACGCCCAGATCGTCGAGGTGCCTGGTCACCGGCAGGACCAAGCAGGCGATCCAGGCACGGGCGGAGGGCGAGCGCTCGGCGCGCGCCAGCATCCGCGCACGCGTCCGGTCCATCGGCACGGCGTGCGCACGGATGATGGCGGCGACCAGGTCGGCCTTGGCGCCGATGTGATAGCCGACCGCCGAGTTGCTGCCCTGCCCGGCCGCCTCGGCGATCTTGCGGGCCGAGACGGCGTGCACGCCACGCTCGGCGAAGAGTCGCTCGGCCGTACGCAACAGAAGGGAGGCAGTCGCCGTCACCATCGCACCGGCAGCTCCTCGAGGCCGCCGACGATCAGACCCTCCCGGCGCCGCAGCTCGCCGGGCTCGACCGCCAGCGAGAGACCGGGCAGACGGTCGAGGAGCACGGCCAGCACCGTCTGCAGCTCGACGCGGGCGAGCGCCTGGCCGAGGCAGGAATGCGGGCCGGCCCCGAACGCGAGGTGCGGGTTGGGGCGGCGGTCGAGCATCATGTCGGCGGCGTCGGCGAACGCGCACGCGTCCCGGTTGGCCGAGCCGAGGTTGGTGATGACCGTGCTGCCGGCCGGGATCGTCTCGTCGCCGAGCGTGACCTGCTCGCTGACGTAGCGCGGGATGCCGAAGTTGGGGTTCGCGTCGAAGCGCAGCGTCTCCTCGACCGCGCTCGGGATCAACCCGCGGTCGGCGAGCAGCCGCTCCCACCGCGACCGGTCGGTCAGCAGCATCGCCACCATCTTGCCGATCATGCTGGCGGTGGTCTCGTGCCCGGCCACCAGCAGGCCCTGCGCGGTCGCGATCAGCTCGAGCTCGCTCATCCGGCCGTCCTCGCTGTCCACGACGACGGTGAGCTCGCTGATCAGGTCGTCGCCGGGATTCTCGCGCTTGGCGCGCACGTGCCCGGCCATGAACGCGCGGAACTCGGCGGCCGCGGTATTGAGCTCGTCCTGCCGGTAGCGGGTCAGGTTGAGCATGGCGTCGGACCAGTGCGAGAAGCGGTCGCGGTACTCCTCGGGCACGCCGAGCAGTTCGCAGATGACGGAGACCGGGAGGGGGAAGCCGAGTGCTGCGATGAGGTCGCCGGGATTGTCCATTTCCGAGAGCAGGCCGTGCGCGATCTCCTCGATGCGCGGGCGCAACTCGTCGACCCGCTTGGCGGTGAACGACCGGCTCATCATCCGCCGCCAGCGGCGATGCCCCTCGCCGCTGGTCATGTCGGAGGCGAAGCCCGGGTCGTTGAAGACGCCGCCGCTCTCCGAGTCGGCCACCTTGGCGGCGCCGGGCTTGGTGAGGTGGTGGGTGAAGCGCGGATCGGCGAGCAGCGTGCGCACGTCGTCGTAGCGGGTCAGCAGCAGCGCCTCGTCGCCGCTGGCCATCCGGATGCGGGAGACCGGGCACTCGGCGCGCAGCCGCTCCCATTCGTCGGGCGGATCCAGCGCGGTGGGTGGCGCGAACGGATAGTCCATGGTGGCAACTTAAGTCAGTTGACTGATCGACATCAATGCCTCTCGATATGAATCGACCGGGCCCGAGGCGGCGCGCCGCCGTGACCGGCGGTCGACGATCAGGAAGAATCCGCAGGTGATCGACACGTCCCTGCTCTCCGAACGCCGGCGGCAGATTCTCGCCGTGATCCAGAAGTCGGCCCTGCGGCACGGCTATTCGCCGTCGACCAGGGAGATCGCCGACGCGGTCGGGCTGGCCGCCTCGTCCGTCTCCCGGCATCTGCGGGCGCTCGAGGACCACGGGCTGTTGCGGCGCGGGCGGGCGACCCGGCCGGTTGACGTACGGATGTTCCTGCAGCCTCTTGATGAAGAGGAGCGAAAGCCGGAGACCGTGAGCGTGCCGGTGCTCGGCGACATCGCGGCCGGCACGCCGATCCTCGCCGAGCAGACCTCCGACGAAGTGCTGTCGCTGCCGCGGGAACTGCTCGGGCGCGGCGCCGACCACTTCGCGCTGCGCGTGCGCGGCGATTCGATGATCGACGCGGCGATCTGCGACGGGGACCTCGTCGTGATCAAGCAGCAGCACGAGGCCTACAACGGCGACATCGTGGCCGCGATGATCGACGACGAGGCCACCGTGAAGGTCTACCGCCGCCGCGGCGGGCACGTGGTGCTGGAGCCGCGCAACCCGGCGTACCCGGACATCGACGGCGACAACGCCGTGATCCTGGGGAAGGTCGTCTCGGTCCTGCGCCGGACCTAGGCTGAAGCTGTGAGCATGTTCTCGGAAGAGCGGTCGGCCGAGGTCGTCGCCGCCAGTTTCGCCGGCACGCCGGACGCCCGGCTGCACGACATCATGACCTCGCTGGTCAAGCACCTGCACGCGTTCGTCAAGGACGTCGAGCTGACCGAGGCCGAGTGGGCCACCGCGATCGACTTCCTGACCCGCACCGGGCAGAAGAGCGACGCGAACCGGCAGGAGTTCATCCTGCTCTCCGACGTGCTGGGCGTCTCGATGCTGGTCGAGACGATCAACCACCGCGCCGGGGGCGGATCGACCGAGTCGACGGTGCTCGGGCCCTTCCACATGGTCGAGTCGCCGCCCCGCGAGCTCGGCGACGAGATCGCTCTCGACGAGAAGGGCACACCGTGCCTCGTGTCGGGCCAGGTCACCGGTCCGGAGGGCGAGGCGCTGCCCGGCGCCGTGGTCGACGTGTGGCAGGCCAACGAGGACGGCTTCTACGACGTGCAGCAGCCCGGCATCCAGCCGCCGGGCAACCTGCGCGGCTTGTTCCGCACCGACGCCGAGGGGCGGTTCTGGTTCCGGTCGGTGGTGCCGCGGTACTACCCGATTCCGGACGACGGGCCGGTGGGCCAGTTGTTGCAGGCCACGAGCCGCCATCCCTACCGGCCGGCGCACCTGCACTTCATCGTCGAAGCCCTCGGCTACCGGCCGGTGACCACGCACGTCTTCGTCGCCGACAGCCCGTACCTCGACTCCGACGCGGTCTTCGGCGTCAAGGAGAGCCTGATCCGCGAGGTCCCGGAGGTGGACGACCCGGAGCGGGCCGCTTCGCTCGGCCTCGACAACCCGTTCCGCACGCTGACCTTCGACATCGTGCTGCAGCGATGAACTTCGTCTACTCGGCCCTGCCGATGCGCGTGGTGTTCGGCGCCGGATCGCTGGAACGCCTGCCCGACGAGATTTCCTTTCTGAAGCTCGAGAAAGTTCTCGTGCTCTGCGGGCCGCGGCAGGAGGCGGTCGGCAAACAGGTCGCCGACGCGCTCGGCGACCGCTGCGCGGGCCTGCTGCCCGAGGCGACCATGCATGTGCCGGTCGAGGTCGCGGCCAGGGCCCGCAAGGTCGCGGCGGAGCTGGGCGCGGACGGCTGCGTCGCGGTGGGCGGCGGGTCGGCCATCGGGCTGGGCAAGGCGGTCGCGCTGGCGCACGGTCTCCCGGTGGTGGCGGTGCCGACCACGTACGCCGGATCGGAGATGACGCCGGTCTGGGGGCTGACCGAGAACGGGGTCAAGCGCACCGGCCGCGACCCGAAGGTGCTGCCGGTGAGCGTCGTCTACGACCCGTCGCTGACCCTGAGCATGCCGGTCGTCCTGGCCGTGACCAGCGGCATCAACGCCGTCGCCCACGCCGCCGAGGGCCTCTACGCCCCCGACGCGTCGCCGATCGTCTCGCTGATGGCCCGCGAGGGCGTCCGCGCGTTGACCGCCGCCCTGCCGGCGATCGTCGCGCGCCCGGACGACCTCGACGCGCGGGCCGGGGCGCTCTACGGCGCGTGGCTGAGCGGCGCGGTCCTCGGCGCCACCACGATGGGCCTGCACCACAAGCTGTGCCACGCGCTCGGCGGCACGCTCAACCTGCCGCACTCCGAGACCCACACGGTCGTGCTGCCGCACGCGCTCGCCTACAACGGCGCCGGGGAGCCTTCTCCGGCAGAGCTCTGGGAGCTGGCGGGCCGGCTCGGCGCGCCCCGGTCGCTGCGCGAGCTCGGCATGGCCGAGGCCGACATCGACCGGATAGCCGGGCAGGTGGCGTCGGCCACGTTCCCCAACCCCCGGCCGGTGACCACCGAGGGTGTACGCGATCTGCTGCGCGCCGCGTGGGCGGGCGCACCACCGGCCGCGTGAACGAACATGTTGACGTGTTGACTGAATCAATATTGATGCGTCAACACGTCAACATGTCAGTCACGATGAGGCCGAGCGATCAGGGCCCCGAGACCGGATCGCCGGGAACGACCTGATCAAGCTCGACGCCCTGTTGCGGCAGATCGACGCCCGGGACCTGTGCTGACCCGCAAGACGCTCGGCGGTTTGCAGACCGACCTGCAGGGCCGGGTGCTCGACGCGGCCGGCGCGCCGATCCCGGGTCGCTACGCGGCCGGCGAGGTGGCCGGCTTCGGCGGGGGCGGCGTGCACGGGTACCGGTCGCTGGGGGGCACCTTCCTCGGCGGCTGCCTGTTCTCGGGGCGTCAGGCGGGCCGGGCGGCCGCGGCGGCGCTCTGAGCTCCCGCAGTGCTTTTCATCCCCGCGATCGCGGCCGCGAACGCCCAGCGTTGACGCTCCTCGCCCGTACCCGAAAAGAGCTCTTCGCGGACCCGGTCGACATGGGGGAAGTCGGCCGGGTCCGCCTCCTTCACCGCCTCGATCTGCTGCTGGCCGGCGGGCTGCTCCTGTCCGCCGTGCTCCGCGGCCGAGGCGGTCGCCATCTGCAACAGCAGGTCGACGCCCCAGGCGGCCGGCCGCGGCGGTACACCATCGGCGAGCAGCATGCCGAGCACCGTGTCGATCAACCGCAGATATCGCGGGCCGGCGGGCCGCAACAGCAGAATCGAGCGGGCCAGGCTGGGATATCGGTTCAACATCATCGTGTACGCGCTCAGCAGGCCGATCGGGTCGTCGTGTTCCGGCAGGTCGCGCAGCAGTTCGTCGAGCAACGCGCCGTGCAGCTCGGCCACGTTCTCGACGTAGACGTAGAGCGAGGCCGGCCCGGTGTCGAGCTCGGCGGCGATGCGGCGCATGGTGACCTTCTCGAGGCCCTCGTCCCGCATGATCCGCAGGGACACGGCGACGACGCCCTCGCGGCTCAGCGGCGGCTTGGCGGGCCGATCACGGCGGCTGACGGGCGCCTTCCTCACATTCCTCACGTCCTTCACGTTGTTTACCGGCTTCACGTTGTTTACCGGCGCGATCGTATGCCTCCCGCTGCGTTCGTGACGAACGTGTTCGGATCGCCCGTCCGGGTGACCCGGTCCTGGCCGGGGGCGGGTGTGCGAGGGTGGTGCCGATGGGGTTTGATGGGTTTCACCCCGGTCGACAGCAAGGTTCTCATGAGACGTCTTCTGCATCTGCTGGCCGCCGCCCCTCTGCTGTTCGCGGCCGCCGCCTGTTCCAACGACGACCCGCCGGTCACCGCCGACGGCCAGGCGACCTGGGTCGTCCCCTCCGGCGCCGCGAGCGAGCCGACGATCCCGTCCAACCGCACGAGCCAGCCGGGCGCGTCCGCGGAAGGTTCGGGCACGGGCGCGACGGCGACGCAGGGCGGCGCCACCCGCTGCCGCACCAAAGACCTCAAGGCGGCCACCGGCGCCGCCGAGTCCATCGCGGGCGTGCTCTACGTGAACCTCGTCTTCACCAACAAATCGGCCAAGCCGTGCACGCTCTCCGGATACCCCACGGTGTCGTGGGTGAGCGCGAAGACCGGCAAGCTGATCAACAAGCCGTTCGCGCCGAGCGCCGGCGAGGCGCTCCCGACGGTGACGGTCCCGTCCAAGCAGTCGGCCCACGCGACGCTCGCCTACCACCACCCCGGCGAGGTCGACCCCACGAAGTGCAAGTCGGTGGCGGTGAAGGGCTACCGCGTCACCCCGCCGCAGGAGACGACTTCGATCTTCGTGAAGGGCGTGACGACCGCCTGCTCGTCCAGCGGCACCAACACCGGCAAGGTGCTGGCAATCGCCACCGGTTCGAAGTAGCCGGACATCATCCGAGGTCGGTGGGTGCGGTGGGTGCGGCCTGTCGCGCCGAGCCGGGGGGATCCCGCAATGTGGCTATCGCTCTCAGCCCGCGGGACTCACTCCCACCTGCTGGCCGTGTCTCCCGGCCGCTGGACGAATGGCCCACAATGCGGGAAATGCGCTGGGGGCGAGGGAATATCCGCCAGCGGTTGATCGAGGGTCGCCAAGGATGATGAGTATCCGTTCGCCGCGAACCGCGACTTGTCAAGATCCCGTGACGTCCCGGCCACCTGCGCGAGCCAAAGGTTGAAGCTGGCGTAGGAGGCGGTGGCACTCACGGTGACCACGCACGGCCCCGGGCCCATGGGCAGCCAGCCCGGCCATCGACTCGCCGCGACGGGCCGCACCCACAGTGACCGCGCACGGCCCCGGCCATGGCAACTCCAGTTCAGCCAGAGGCTTGCCGCGACGGGCCGCACCCACAGTGACCACAGCGCGACCCGGGCCGCGGCAGCCCAACCTGTTCAATCCCGACCCGGCCAAAAGGTGCGAAGTGGTTAATGCCCGGGCCGGGCGCGCCCCGCCCAGCCCGGACACCCCTCTTCACCCAGAGGTCTTGTAGGTGGCGCGATCGAAGTCGGCGTAGCCGCCCTCGGCGCCCAGATCCTGCACCCAGAGTCCCACGAACGCGCCGGTGAAGCCCCATGCTTCCGGCTCGCCGGCCACGACCTTGGCCGCGTACTCGTCGGAGAGCGTGGTGGCGTCGAACGCCGGACCGAGATTGTGCCATTGCGGCTCGGCGGCGTCGGGGTCGGTGGCGTACGCGAAGGTCAGCGCCTCGCCGTCGAGCCTCGTCTTCAGGCCGAGCCGTGCGATGCCGGTCACGTCGACCCGGGCGCCGGGCACCACGCCGATCGTGCCGCTGTCGCAGGCCAGCAGCCCCAGCACCGGGGTGCCGTCGTCCTCGGCGGTCACGTTCAGGAAGTACCAGTTCCTGCTGTTGTAGTACGCGGTGATTCCGGCGAGTTGCCGATAGTTGCGCGGTGCGAACTCCAGCACCGCCTCGAACTCGCTCGAGCGCGCCACCACCCGGCGCGCCACCAGGCTCGGGCGGTGCCGGGCCATCGGGGACTGGCCGCCGGTGACCCGCAGGAACGACGGGCGGCTGGTCAGGTCGATCCAGTCGGGGGTGGCCGGGCGGCGCAGGGTCGACCAGTTCACGCCCAGGGCCGGGGCTTCGAAGTCGTCGGTCTCCTGCCGCTCGGAGGAGACCGGGCGCTCGGGCGGCACGGTGACGCCGAGCGGGGCCGGCACGGTGTCGGCGGGGATGCCGCCGGCGATGCGGGGCCAGCCCTGTTCGGTCCAGGTGACCTCCTGGATCGCCGACTCGCGGCCGAGCACGCAGCGGCCCAGCGGCGTGTACGGCCGGCCGACCAGATGCGCGAGGTACCACTGCCCGGCGGGGGTCTCGACCAGGCTGCCGTGCCCGGCCTTCTGCAGGGTGAGCTCGGGGCGCCCGTTCGAGGTGAGCAGCGGTCCGGCCGGGTCGGCCTCGTACGGCCCCAGGATGTCGCGCGAGCGGGCGACCGTGACCTGGTGCTGCCAGCTCGTCCCGCCCTCGGCGGTGACCAGGTAGTACCAGCCGTCCCTGCGGTAGAGGTTGGGCGCCTCGGTCACCTTCGCCTCGGTGCCCTTGAAGATCGTGTGCTCGTCGCCGGTCAGCTTCCTCGACGCGCGGTCGTACCGCTGGATCGAGATGCCGGCGAAGCGGTTGTGGCCCGGACGGGCGTCGGCGACCATCGACAGCATCCAGGTCGAGCCGTCCTCGTCGTGGAACAGCGAGGCGTCGAAGCCCCGGCCGTGCAGCACCACCGGGTCGGACCACGGCCCCTCGATGCCGGGCGCGGTGACCACGTAGTTCTGCGGGTCCCAGTAGCCGCCGGCGAACGTGGCGACGTCGGTGTAGAGCAGGTAGAACTCGCCGTGCGCGTAGGTGAGGCTGGGCGCCCAGACACCGCCGGAGTCGGCGGTGCCGGTCAGGTCGAGCAGACGCTTCTCGTTGAGCGCGCCGCCGAGCGGCGCCCAGTCGACCAGGTTGGTGGAGTGGTGCAGGCGCACGCCCGGGTACCACTCGAAGGTCGACGTGGCGATGTAGTAGTCGGAGCCCACCCGCAGGATCGACGGGTCGGGGTGGAAGCCGGTCAGCACCGGGTTCTGGATCGCGCGGCCGGTCAGGGTCGCGGTCGCGGCCTCGATGCTTGTCATCTGCGTACCCCTGTTAGTCACGGACCGTAAGTTCCGTGACTCTACCGCAAGTTCCGAATCTGCGGCGTGGCGATTTCCTCGTAGACCATCCGGGCCAGCGTGGGGAAGAGATCGGTCGAGCGCCGCAGCAGCCATTTGTTGCCCTGGGTGGCCATCCACCAGACCCGCTGCCCGACGGTCGGCTCCGGGTTGCTCGCGGCCAGGCCGGGCAGCGTCGCCACCGGATGGCCCGCATCGCGCAGCGCTGTCGCGAAGCGGAACGCCAGCAGGCGGTGGCCGACCTCGCTCGGGTGCAGCCGGTCCACGCTCCAGTTGTTCCGGGAGTAGGCGCCGCCCGCGAGATCCATGTGGAGGGTCCGGTACTCGACCGCGATCCGGTCGAGCGCCTCGTTCAGCGCCTCCATGCGCCGCCCGAGCGGACGCGCGATCGCCCCGGGCAGGCCGAACATCCGGCCCGGATCCGGCAGCCGCGCGGTCAGCACGGTCGCGCCGCCCTCGGTCAGCCGGGCGACCATCTCGCTGAGCCGGTAGCCGAGCGCCACCGGGTCGAAGTCGCCGCGCAGCGTGTCGTTCATGCCGATCAGCACCGACGCGAGCGTCGGACGCAGGTCGAGCGCCACCGGTAGCTGCTTCTCGGCCACATCGCCGATCCGCGCCCCGCTGACCGCGAGATTGTGAAACTCGGCCTTCTCACCCAGCGCCTGCGCGAGGATCGCCGCCCAGCCACGCCAGCCGCCGCCGGGAATCGGGTCCCCGTATCCGCTGGTGACCGAGTCGCCGAGCGCCGCGAACCTGACCATCACCATGAATGTCACTGTGGCGGGATTGGTGATGCGGCAGGCCACGCCGCCGTTAACTTATCTACCGCCTCCGCGGAACACTTCCCCGACCGTACGCAAAATGACCTTGACGTCCAGCCAGAGCGACCAGTTCTCGATGTAGTAGTTGTCGAAGCGCGCCCGATCGGAGATCGGGGTGTCGCCCCGCAGGCCGCTCACCTGGGCGAGACCGGTCAGGCCCACCGGCACCCGGTGCCGCATCGCGTACTCCGGGAAGTCGACCGAGAAGCGGTCCACGAAGTACGGCCGCTCGGGCCGCGGACCCACCACCGTCATGTCCCCGCGCAGGATGTTCCACAGCTGGGGAAGCTCGTCCAGCGAGGTGCGGCGCATGAACCTGCCGAACGGGCCGACCCGCGGGTCGTGGCCGATGTTCCAGTTGGTCTGCGACTCGGCGTCGTCGACCGGGCGCATCGAGCGGAACTTCATCACGTCGAACGGCTTGCCGTAGCGGCCGATCCGCTGCTGGCGGAAGATGATGCCCTTGCCGCCCTCGAGGCGGGTGCCGATCGCGCAGACCAGCATGATCGGGCTGAGCAGGATCAGCGCGATCGACGAGAAGATGATGTCGGTGGTGCGCTTGATCGCCCACTTGGGGCCGGAGAGGGTCGGCTGGCGCAGCGGCACCACCGGGATGGCGCCGATGTGGTCGGGCGAGCCGGTCGATCCGGGGAACTCGCGCAGCCGCGGCACCATCCACAGGTCGGTGTTCTTGAGGCCGGGCGCGCGCACCGCGCGCAGCAGCCGGCTCTCGGCGCAGTCGATGTCGGCGATGATGACGACGTCGCACTCGGTGTAGCGGACCAGTTCCTCGAGCTGCTCGGGCTCGCCGATCAGCGGCTTCATCTCGCGCTTGTCGTGCGCGGTCTGCGGCACGTCGACGAAGCCGGCGAAGCGCAGGCCGTACTGGGGGTAGCGGCGCAGCAGACGGGCGAGCTCGATGGCGATCGGGCCGCCGCCCAGGATGATCGCGCTGTGCTCCACCCAGCGCTTGCGGCGGGCCAGCAGCACGGCGGCCCGGCTCAGCGCCCGGGCCGGCAGGATCAGCACCGCCGAGATCGCGGCGACCCGCAGGAAGCCGTCGACGTAGTTGATCGAGCCGTGCCGGGCGGCCACCACGATCGCGACCGCCGCGGTCGCGGCCAGGAAGCGGTAGTAGAGGCTGGGCAGCTCGTCGAGCACGCTCAGGTGCCGGCGGGCGCGGTAGAGGCCGCCGATCGAGAACGCGCCGATGGTCAGCAGCGCGACCGTGACCGTGCCCTTCCAGTACTGCTGGCTCCAGGTGATCGGGGCGAGCAGCGCCGCCAGGTCGATCGGGAGCGCCAGCATCCAGGCGCGGAGTGGACGCGTACGGCTAGCCTTCGCCGAAGGTATATAGGGAAGGACGACGGTGGAGCGCGAGTTGCCGTCGAAGATCAGCCGCTCGGTCGGCGGCTCGTCCGGACCGCGCCGCTCGAGACTGCGCCGCGGCGCGGGCACCAGCACCGGGTCCAGCGGCGTCTCGCCGCTGGGCGCCCACCAATCGAAAATCTCGCTGCCTGGCGTGCCATCGTCGGTTGACGGACGCGGCAACTTGGAACCCGCCTGCACCATCAGCTTCCCCCGTGTTGCGAAAGCGGCTCATGTAGCCGCGATCGAGGCGGAATGTTAAAGGTTGCTGCGGTCCGGCACCACCCGGCCCGGCACGGTTGCTAGGCTTCGATGCATTTCGAAACAATGTCGGTTTCATGCGCATTGTGCACGTTGTGGGGGGGGCTTTTCGGGTCAATGGTGAAAATCGGACGGTGAGCCGCCACCATCGGACACTTGCGATTCATCACATCTTCACGTACGGCCAGTTCAGACCGAAGGTGGGGCAGTGCGGGTTTGCGTCCGTCAGTACGATCTCTCGCATGCCGACCCATCAGCCGACCTACGACCGCGACGCCACCGAAATGATCGGCCTCGACGACGGGAACAATTTCCCTGGTGAGAAGCCGAAGCGCAAGCGCAACAAGAAGAAGATCATCCTGATCTGCGTCCTCGTGCCGCTGATCCTGGTCGGTGTCGGTCTGATCGCCGGCGGTCTCTACCTGCGCAGCGTCGAGGGCAAGGTCGACCGGGTGGACGCGTTCACCCAGGTCCCCGAGGCCAGTCGCCCGCAGAAAGACGCGGCCGCGGGCAAGTCGATGAACTTCCTGTTGCTGGGCAGCGACACCCGCGACCCCGACAATCTGGGCGGCTCCCGCAGCGACACGATCATCATCCTGCATCTGAACAAAGACCAGTCCGCCGCGCAGCTCATCTCCATCCCGCGCGACACCTGGGTGTACATCCCCAAGTCGGCCAACGGGCAGCACGGCGACACCAACTCCAAGATCAATGCCGCGTACGCCTGGGGCGGCATCCCGCTGATGGTGCAGACGGTCGAGAACTACACCGGCGTCCGCCTCGACCACGTCGCCCTGGTCGACTTCGCCGGCTTCAAGGAGATCGTCGACGCGCTCGGCGGCGTCGACATCAACGTCGAGACCTCCTTCACGTCGACCCACTCGCTGAGCGGCGTCAACGGCAAGCGCCACTTCGACGCCGGCCCGCAGGAGATGGACGGCGCCGCCGCCCTCGACTACGCCCGCGAGCGGTACTCGTTCAAGGACGGCGACTTCGCCCGCATCCGCCACCAGCAGCAGGTGATCAAGGCGATCCTCGACAAGGCCGCCTCCGGCGGCACGCTGGCGAACCCGACCAAGATCAACGGCTTCCTCCAGGCGACGACCAACACGGTCAGCGTCGACAAAGACCTGAACCTGCTGTCGATGGCCACCCAGCTGCGGCACCTGCGCAGCGGCAACCTGCACTTCTACACCAGCCCCAGCAAGGGCACCGGCACGATCGGCAACCAGAGCGTGGTCCTGCCCGACAAGACGAAGGCCAAGGCCCTCTTCGACGCGGTTCGCAAGGACGACACCTCCACCATCGAGACGCTCGGCGGCGCCTCGAAGTGATCTCCCGCGTTTGACACGCCGGCCGGGCACCCCCAGGGTCCCGGCCGGTGTGGTGTCCAGGGTCGTCCACGGGTGCGACCGCGGCACGACCGGCGCGAGAGTCATAGGCATGACTGACATGAAGCTCGAGGTCGTGGTCATCCCCGTCACGGATGTCGACCGTTCCACGGAGTTCTACGGCCGCCTCGGCTGGCGCCTCGACCGCACGCCGCCCACCGTCGTCCAGTTCACGCCCAAGGGCTCGGCGTGCTCCGTCCAGTTCGGCTCGGCCCTGGCCCCGTCGTCGGCGGTCCCCGGCTCCGCCAAGAACTACCTGATCGTCGCCGACATCGAGACCACCCGGAACGAACTGGTGGCCGCGGGCGTCGCGGTCGATGAGATCTATCACGTCACGGCGGAGGGCCCCCGGCCCGGCCTCGACCCCCACCGCGGCAGCTACCTGTCCCGGGCCACGTTCGCGGACCCCGACGGCAACGAGTGGCTCCTGCAGGAGGTCACCACCCGCCTGCCGGGCCGCATCGACCCCGGCCAGTTCTCGTTCACCTCGGTCGAGGACCTGTCGACGGCCCTGCGGCGCGCGGCCGCCGCCCACGGCAAGGCCGACACCGAGTGGCTGACGTGGGCCGCCGAGTACCTGATCGCTGAGCAGGCCGGCGCCCCACTGCCTTCATAAACCGCCATCGCGTACGGCGGGAGCGCGGCACCCGCAGGTCACGGGCCTGCGGGTGCCGCGGCGAAGCTCAGCGGGCCGCCCAGTCGATCCACTGGGTGATCTGCTCGGCGAAGTGGTCCGACGAGAACGTGCGCGCGTGCTCCTGGATGCGCTGCGGCCACAGCTCGCCGAGCCGGCGCAGCGCGTCCGCGTACGGCGCGGGCTCCCGCGAGTCGATCAGGAAGCCGGTCTCGCCGTCGATCACCGTCTCGAGCAGGCCGCCCCGGCGCAGGCCGAGCACCGGGGTGCCGCAGGCCTGGGCCTCGACCGGGATGATGCCGAAGTCCTCGTGGGCGGGGAACAGCAGCGCGCGGGCGCCCCAGTACAGCTGGCGCAGGCGCTCACGCGGCGGGCGCACCTCGAACTGGATCGGCACGCGCGCCGCGGCAGCGAGCTGCCGCAGCCGCCCCTCCTCCGGACCGGAGCCGGCGATCACCAGCGGCAGGCCGGCGGCGTCGGCGATCTCGATGATGAGGTCGAAGTTCTTGTACGGGATCCAGCGCCCCACGCCGAGCAGATAGTCGCGCGACTGGTACTGGTACTCGGCCGGCGCGGACGCGAAATAGTCCACATCGACCGGCGGGTTGATCACGACGGCGTCGCGGTCCCAGAACCGCTTGATTCGGCCCTGCACCTCGCGCGAGTTCGCCGCGTACGCGTGCACGTGCTTGCTCAGCCGGATGTCGGCCTTCTGCAGCATCCGGCGGGGCACCTTGAGCGCCGGGTGCGAGCCGCGGCCGTCGAAGTCGGGGCTCCACACGTACCGCGCGGGGGAGTGGATGTAGCTCAGGTGCCGTGTCTCGGCCGGGTCGCCCAGCTTGACCGTGTGCGCGAACGCGTGGCTCGACGAGATCACCACGTCGAACTTCTCGTTGGTCAGCGTGCGCCAGACCAGCGGCATGGCGGGCAGCGCGAGCGCCTTGCTCCTGGTCAGCGGGGTGCGCGACATCCACGACTGGCTCAGCCGCAGGCGGTCGGTCTCGACGCCCTCGTCGGCCCAGAGCACCAGGCGCTCGGCGTGCGGCAGCAGGTCGGCGATGGCCAGGAAGACCGCCTCGGAGCCACCGGTCGCGCCGAACCACTCGTGGACCATCGCCACCTTGCGGTCGTGCAGCAGCGGAAGACCGGGAAGGCGGGCCGCGGACTCGTACACGGTCACGGCAAATCACCCATGAGTAGGCGTCCCCCGCGCAATGACACGTTTTCCCCCGTGCGGTGACATGCGCGGTCCATATGCCCCGCGCTCGATCGGCGGGACTAACTTAGTCGGCCGTGTCGCGCTGTTGTCAACCCGCCCGGCACCGTGGTCGATCTTGGCTACGGACGGCGCACGGAGCCGCTACCGCTGGTCAGGACGACCCGCCGTTCAGACCGGTTCGACCCGGATCCGTACGGTGAGGACCCGCGCCCGTACGCCGTCGTCGGACTCGTCGGTGACCAGCGTGAGCGTCGCCCGCCGGGCGGAGCCGGCCGGGGTGTGCCGGCCCACCAGCAGATGGCCCTGCCGGGTCACCCGGGCCTCGCGCAGCGGGCCGCACAACGGCTCCCACGCCTCGGCCGGGACCGTTCCCGGATCGGTGAGCTCCAGCACCGCGATGCCGGTGCCGTGCCCGGCCGGCCACCAGTCGAAGCTGTCGAGCCAACGGAACCTGGTGGGCCGTACGGGGGCGAGCTCGCCCTCCTGCTTGCCGACCGTGCCGATCCGGCTCGCGTCGTCGGCGCACAGCGCCTCGAGCAGCTCGGCCCACTCGTCGTCCCAGTTTTTCACGGATTCCTCCCGGTGCGGCGGGCCAGGGTTCTGACCAGCTGGTCGAGGCGATTCCCGGCGCGCTCGACCGCCTCCTGCAGGCGGTCGAGGTCTTCTCCGGCGTGGCCGGCCGCGAGCGCCTCCTCGACGGCGGCGTCCCGGACGGTCAGCTCCTTGTGGGCGGCGGCCATGTCGGCGGCGAGGTCGTGGTGCTTGCGCACCACCTCCTGCACCTGCCGGCCGACGTCCCAGGCCTGCATCTCGTCCGGCAGGTTCATGTACTTCTCGTGCGCGTCGTTGTACTTCTCGAGCGCCCGGTCGATCGCCTCGCTCGCTCCCGGCCCGCTCTTCTCGCGTGCCCGGGCCAGGGCTCTCTCGGCCTTGGTGAGCTGGTTGAGGATCGTCTTGCGCTCCCGCTCGCCGGCGCCGCGCAGGCTCTGGTTGATCAGGGCGGCCTGGGCGTCCAGCAGACCGTCGATCGCCTCGAAGTGCCCGGGCGGGGCGGCGTTCGCCTCCAGTGCGCGCTGGGTGGCGCCCACGTCCATGCCGAGGCGGTCGGCGAGCTCGTGCATGTCCTCGCCGGTGATCCGGGCCTCCCGGCGGGCGACCCGGAACTCGAGGATCGCGTGCTCCCACTCGTGGCGGATGTGATCGCAGATCTCGGCGAACTCGGCCGCCGACGGGTTGTCGGTGGTCATCGCCGGGCGGCCGATCTCGATCAGCCAGGAGTCGGGGTGGAAGTACGAATTCTCCCCGGCGATCATGCGAACTCTCGGCATCGGGCAGCCGGTGTTCTGGATCTCGAAGGCGATCGCGACGACCAGCCGCTCGGCCCGGACCTGGTGGGGGAGATGGGCCCACTCGGCGCGCACCTCCAGCAGCCGGCCGGCGATCCGGGTGTTCAGCGCGTCGGCCGGCCCGCCCTGGGACCGGTTGCGGCTGCCGGCCGGCCGCATCGCCACCGGCTCGCGCTCCCGTGTGCCGGTCAGCTCGTCGGCGGTGGCCTTCTGCGTCTCGCCCGTCTCGCCCGGCCGGCGGCTCTCGCCCGTGTTTCCGGGGCCCACCGGGCCGGGCTCGGTCACCTGGCCGCTCTTCGCCGGCATGAAGCGGTCGCCCGGGCCCTCGGTGCGCGGCGGGCCGGTGACCACGTCGTTCGCCATCACCTGCCGCGGCTGCGACCTGGGGACGAACGCGACCAGCGGCTCCTCGGTCTCGTGCTGCTTGCGGATCTTCTGATCGGCCGCCGTGTCGTGCGTCTGCGGGCTGTCCACCGGCCAGCTCACGTGGTCGGGGTGCTCGACGTTGATGCCCATCGACCGCATCTGGTTGATCAGCGCGCGCCGCACGTCGTGGTTCAGCGGCGTCCCGTCCGCGTTGGTGATCTCGAAGATGTCGTGGTCGCCACCGATGTCGCGGAACTCGCCGCTGCGCGGGTCGGCGATCTGCAGCACGCCGTCCTTCATCCGCAGCAGGCCCTGCTCGGCGAGCTTGCCGTACTCGTCCTTGTAGTGGTTGTACTCCTCGAGGCGCTGCTGGTAGCGCTCCTGAACGGCCTTGCGCGCGTCCGGCTTGAGCGCCTCGAGGATCGGCTCGCTGGGCAGCCGGGGCTCGAAGAAGCCGACCTTGCCGAGGCCGTCGGCGGGCGCGCCGATCAGCTGGTCGACGCGGTTCACGGTCTTCGCCTTGATCAGCTCGGGCTTGGCGACGCCCCCGGCCTCGAGGACGGGCAGGGAAGCCGTGTTGGTCGGGCGCACCTTGAGGACGACGTTGAACACGTCCGCGACGTCCTGGAAGCCCTTGGCGCTCGCCGGCGGGATGCCGCTGTCGAGCAGCATCTCCTTGTTGGTGCGCGGACCGAAGGCGTCCGAGCTGGGCGGGGCGGGCTCGGGCACGAACTCGCCCCGGACCGGGAGGGCGGTCTCCTCCGTCGGCTTGGGCGCGGCCTCCTCCTCGCTGCGCTTGCCTTGCGCCTCCTCCTCGCCGCGCTTGCCCGGCGCCTCCTCGGTGGGCTTGCCGTGGGCCTCCTCCTCGACGGTGCCGGGCTTGTTGCGGTGCGCCGCCTTTCCCGCCGCCGTCGCGGCCAGGGCCTTCAGCACCTCTTCCACGGTCAGCCCGTAGTCGCCGGTCATGATCTTGGGGGCGTAGATGCCGCCGAAGAAGCCACCCACCTCGCGGGCACCGGTCTCGACGATGCTCTTCGACGCGACCGTCGCGGCCGTCTTGATCTCGAACTCGGTGGCCGCGATGACCGTCTTCTCGCCGGCCCCGGCGATCGCGCCCACCTCGCGGGCCAGCGCCGTCTGCACCCCGAGCTTGCCGGCGGTCTCGGCGGTGGCCTCCGCGGCCGGCCGCATCACCGCCGCCGCGACCCGGCCCATCAGCTCCTCGCCGAACTTCGCCCCGCCCGCGCCGAGCGCACCGCCCAGCACGTCGGCCTTGAGGTCGTCGAGCGAGTAGTCGCCCATCTTGATCACGAAGTTCGAGGCGACGTTGGCCGCGATGTTCAGCGCCGTGGTCTGCAGGAACGCGACGACTCCCGCGCCGGCGCCCGGGATGAGGACGGCGAGCGCGATCGACACCGCGAAGCTCAGCGCCGACCTGATCTCGCCGAGGACCCGCTCGTTGTCCTTCTCGTACGCGTCCGCGTCGCCGGTCAGCGTCGAGCGCAACCGCCGCATCTCGGCGACCAGCCGCTCCCGCTTCGCCGGGTTTTTCTCGGTCTCGAACTGCCGGCCGAGCGCCGCCAGGTCGTTCCGGGTGCGCTCGAGCAGCCGCTGGGTCTCGGGGTCGTCGCCGATCTCGCGCAGCCGCCCGGTGACGCCGCGGTGGTCCATCGTGACGCCGTACTCGGTCATCCCGCCCTTGACGATCCAGCGGGCCTCGCCCTCGCCCTTGTCGGCGGCGCTCGGCTTGATCAGCTGCTCGGCCACCTGTGCGGCGTCGCGCCCGCTGACCAGCCCGCCCTGCACGAACATCGAGCTGCCCAGCTGCGCGAGCTCGGGCGTCGCCGTGCGGCCCAGCTGGTCGGCGCCGAACAGCTCCCGCCGCAGGTCGTGCCCGTCGCCCTGCTTGTTGTAGGCCTCGATCAGCTCGTCGACCTTCTCGCGGGTGGGCTGCTTGCGCAGCAGCGACTTGACCGTGTCGACGTCCTTCTTGCCCACGGCGTGCTCGAGCTCGCCGAGATCGGAGGTGCGCCCGCCGCCGTACGAGAGGTTGCTGATGTACCGCTCGTCGGCGTCGTCGCTGCTTTCCATGATCTCGTCGTAGCCGCGGCCCTTCTCGCCGGCGAGCTTCGTGTACTCGGCCTTGTACTCGTCGACGTACCGCTGGGCGAGCCGGGTGATCGCGCTCTCGCCGTCGCGCATGATCGCTTGCTTCTGCTCGGCCGGGATGTTCGGGTCGTACGCCTGGAGGGTCAGGTCGTGCTGCGCCAGCCCACGGAAGCCCTTGAGCGTCTCGATGATCTTCTTGGCGCTGGTGGTGCCCGCCTTCTCGTCCGCGACAAGTTGCGCCGCTGCCGCCCGTACCAGATTGGAGGTGTGGTTGTTCCAGGGATCGATCGCGGCGGTGAGCACGGCCGCGTCCTCCTTGGCGAGGGTCCGCCCGAGCTCATCCATCAGCGTGTTGCCGACCTCGCCGTGCTGCTGGCCGAGGATCGCGCGCAGCCGCTCGCCGACGGCGTCACCGGCGGCCTTCCCGGAGCTCGCCTCCTCGGCGAGGGCCTCCTTCTTGTTCAGCTCGATGATCGCCTGGATGTCGCCGGTGAGCCTCTGCTTCTCCTTCTTGCGCTGCTCGCGCATGACGTCGTAGCCGACCGCGAGCCCGCCGGGAAGCAGATCGTCGAACTTGGAGTCCTGCTTGTTCAGCTCCTCGATGCGGCGGCGCTTGTCTTCGATGGCGCACGCGTCGGCCTGCGGGAACTTGCCCGACCGCAGCTCGCTCATCCGCATCCGCTGCAGGCCCTCGAGCCGCTTGTTGAGGTCGAGCATGAGCGCGGCCGGGCCGTACTCCTTCGCGTAGATCGCGTCGACCGCGTCGATCTCCTCGAACGACCGCCGGTGCATCGCCATCAGCCGTTCCTGGCGGCCCTCGTCGAGATCGCTCGCCAGCAGCTGGTGCAGCTCGGCGGCCTCGGCCTGATGCCGGTGCAGCGCCGGCGCGGCGTCGGCGCGCTTCTCCAGGTCGGCCTTGAGCGGACCGGCGACCTCCGGCGGGTACTTGCGCAGCTCGGCCATCACGTCGGGCGGGATCGGCTCGGCCTTCGTGCCGGCCAGCAACGCCTGGAGCCGGGCCACCTGGTCGGGCTTCAGGTCGGCCCTGCGCCCCGACTGGCCCATCCCGAACAGGTCGTCGCGCAGCGTCGTCTTCTTCTCGAACTCGAAGAAGACCTCCTCCACCCGCTTCACCTGACTGGCGGTCAGCCCGTCGAGCGCGGTGACCACGGCCGGGAAGTCGATTTTTCGCCGTTCGGCTTCGACATCCTCGGTCATGCCGCCCCAGAGCCCGCCCGAGCTTTTCATCGCGTACGTGTACTGCTCCGAGTCGACGGCCCGTAGCAGGTCGTGTGCCCTGGTCGTGGGGTTGAAACCCGGGTCGTCGAGTGACATGGAGGCGGACGCGGGCCTGGCGATCACGATCGGCGCGACCGGCGCGGGGGCCGTCATGAGCGCCGTGACGGCCCGGTTGCCGATCGGCGCCATGGTCGTGCCGGGCTCGGCCTGCGCGACGACGCCGCGCACCGGCTCGCCCGGCTCGGCCGTCCGCCCGACGCTGTGCATGGCACACGCTAACGCGGCGGCTCTACCTCGGTCGATGTCGGAAATCTTGCTGATGATGTTTGCTCATAGCCACGCGTCGAGCTCCGGCGCCGGGCGGCCGATGTCGCTCGTCTCCCGCCCCGCGAGGTACGCGGCCAGCCCCGCCACCGTGCCGCTGACCTCGGTTTTGGTGTCCCCGGCGACGGTCCACCGCACGTCCCGGTCGGTGGCGACGAGCTCGAGTCCGGCCCCGGCCCGCTTGCCCGCGATGTCGGCGATGAGCGACTCGAGGAAATCACCCGGCAGGTCGTCGAACCCCACCGCCGCGTTCAGGTCGACCGCGTGCACCATCACCTCGCGCGCCCGCATCCAGGGAATCTCCTCGCCGGTGACCTCGCGGCCCTGCCGGGTGCGGATCGCCTGATGCCACTGCTGCTCAGTGAGGCCGGCGAGCGAGGCGTCGAGCGCCACCGCGGTCTCGACGACCCGGTCGCGCAGCTCGGGCACCGGGAGCCCGGCCTGCGTCGCGATGTCGGTGTCGCGCTGCGTGGGGGAGGAGTACATCGGCGTCTCCACGCCCGTGCGGGCCCAGGTGGCGAGGTTCATGAGGGCCTCGGCGTTGAGCGCCACGTGCGCGACGAGGTGCTTGCCGCTCCACCCCGGCAGCGCGCAGTCCTCCGCGAGCCTGTTGTCGGGCAGCGCGTCCAGCGCCGCGAGCAGCAGGGTCGTGCCCTCCGCCATCCACCGCAGACTCTCCGCCCTGCTCCTGCCCACGATCCCTCCACCCGTCGCCGCTCGTCCTCGCTCCAGCCCAGCACATCGCGCCCCGCTCGGCCAGAGGGGTTGCGCCGGTCACTCCCACGGACGGGGCCATCGCCGCGGCCTGCTGCCCTGACCTCGGCAACCTCGCTATCGCGCCCGGTCGAGCTTGCGGATCGCGGTGAGGGCGATCCGGTTCAGCCCGTGCCGGTCGTTGCGCGCCGGGTTGACCTGCACGATCGTCACGGACACGCCGCGGCGGGCCACCGAGATCAGCTTGCCCTGGATGGTCATGGCCATGGGGCCCGCCGGGCGCAGGCGGAACTGGATGCCGGACGCCGCGTCGCCCAGCCGCGGGACCCGCAGCGGGGTGAGCTCCAGGCCGGATGCCGGCGAGGACCCGGGGGCATCGTCGAACGACTTGCACAACCGGGGCGCGGCGGCGATGCCGGCGACGATCGCCCGGGCCGCGCGGGGACCCGTCGCGGTGAGCGTCTCGAAGAGCATCGGGCCGGGAATGCCCTGGATGAACGCCGCCTGCGCCGTCGTGCCCGCGCCGTTCGAGCTGATCTTGTGGTCGCAGATGTTGGTGTCCGTGCTCAGGCCGGCGATCGTGCTCATGTAGCCGCTCATCGTCGGCGCGTAGCCGCGTGGCAGGTCGGCCGAGGTGAGCAGCGCGTCCTGAAGCCGCGGCGTTCCTGGCCGCAAAGTGGCCGCGGCGCCTGATGGGGCAGAACGCGCGGCGACGGCGGGCGTCGCGACGGGGGCCATGAGGGCCAGGCCCGACATCAGCGCAGCGGCAACCTTACCCGTTTTATACTGAAATTTCGGCATTCCTTACGCTAACCCGCTCGGTGGCCCGATCACGGCAGGTCACGTCGGCGAGGCACGCCCGGGTGACCGGGCAGGGCCGGGAGATACGAAAGAGGCCTGGACCTGTCGCCCGGTCCAGGCCTCTTCGCTGCCTCCCCTCTCGTCACAGAGAAGTTGGCGACGGCACCCCACGCGGGGGGTCGGCGTGTGGGATGCCGTCGGCCAGGTGAGAGTGGGGTGGGCTGCCCCGCCGAGGACGTGCGCCGCCGCTTTCCTCCCTTCCTGGGGCGGGTGTGTCAGGCACGGTGGAGCCCTCGGCGGACATCTGGGGGGTGTTTCAGCGAGCGGTCGCGAAGTGATCCGCGATGCGTCGCAGCGCCGCGATGGTCTCGCGGTCGCGGGCCTCGTCGTCCTGCGTCGGCCAGGCGCTGGTCTTGACGATGACGACGTCGGCCGAGTGGTCGATGAAAAGGTATTGCCCATGGACGCCGAGGCCGGTGAAGGCGTCGTGGCAGACACTGCCGAGCGTCCACCACTGGTTGCTGTAGCCGTAGTGCGTGTACCCGCTCGGGCCGAGGTTGCCGACCGCGAGCTGCGGGAGGTCGCTGCTGCGGCTGCGGCGGACCCAGTCGCGCGGCACGACCTGGCGGCCGGCCACGATGCCGTCGTTGATCATGAGCATGCCGACCCGGGCCAGGTCGCGCGCGGTCGCGTTGAGCGAGCCGCCGCCGATCGCCGAGCGCGGTTTGCCCCGGGTGAGCCAGTAGTACGCGTCGCGGTCGGCGCCGAGGTGGCGCCACAGGCGGTCGGAGCAGTACGTCGCCAGCGGCGTTCCCGCCGCGGCCTCGAGCACCCAGCCGAGGACCTGCGTGTCGAAGGTGGAGTAGTTGAAGGACTCGCCCGCGGGCTGGGTGCGGGGCGAGCTGCGGACCACCGCGGCCACGTCGCCGCCGCCCATGATGGCCTGCTCGAAGCGCTTGATGCCGGCGTCCGGCACGTCCCACGCCTCGAGGTCGCCGACCCCGCTGGTCATGCTCAGCAGGTTGTGGATCGTGACGTCCTCGTACGCCGTGCCCTTGAAGTCGGGGCGGTAGTCGGCGACGCGGTCGTGCAGGCCGTCGATGGTGCCCTCCTGCAGGGCGATGCCGACGAGCAGCGAGGTGATCGACTTGGACACGGAGAAGAGCTGCATGCGCGTGCGCGGCCCGGCGAAGACGCCCGGGTAGTACTCGTGGACGATGCGGCCGCCGTGCACCACCACGAACGTGGTCGTGTTGGTGCGGCGGTGCAGCTCGGCGAGGGTGCGGTCGTGTCCCTCGAACCGGTACGTCAGGTCGAGGTGGTGGGGATCGAAGGGAAGGGGCCGATGCACCTCGCCGCGGGCCACCCGCTCGGTCGGCAGCAGCCAGTTCATGTGGGTGAACGTCCACTCGTTGAACGGCCGCCGCATGATGAGGTCGCCTTGCCGGTCCCACCAGGAGGGGGGTTTGGCCGCGCTGGGGGTCGCGGGCCTCTCCGTGGTACTGGTCATGGTTACTCCCCGTGCTTGATCGGTTGCGTAGTGCCTTCGAACTGTTCACGAAGAGTGGGGCCAGTTGGTTCATCAGCGGGGACCAGGTAGCTGTTCATCATGCCGAGGATCGCCATGCCGGCGAGGTTGTGGCTGGAGTCTTCGCCCAGCATGTCGGAGCCGGGGTCGCCCAGCTGGCGGATGGCGAAGCCTTCCACGATGGCGGCGAGGATGTTGGTGAACTGCTCGAGGGTGATGCCCTCGCGTAAGCGGTACCCACGGGTGGCGATCGTCTGCTCGTACACCTTGGACCAGGGCTCGAGCGCCCCGGCGTAGTTGCTGGCGATCGTGTCGTGGATGCCGTCGTTGCGGTCGGCGGTGGCGCAGACGATCAGCTGGAGCCGGAACAGCGGCATGCGGCAGATCGCCATGATCTCGTGCAGGATCGAGCGGTCGACGGCGTCGACGAAGCTGTCGTCGCTGGCCAGCCAGTCGCCACGGGTCTCCAGTTCGGCACCGTACTGGGGGTCGTAGTTCATGGCGTGGAACAGGAACGCCAGCAGGTCGTTCAGGTAGTCGTCGTGGCTGGCCCAGGTCGAGCGGTACGGCCCGGTGCCGCGCTGACGCAGGAACGGCTCCTCGAGGTTGGCCACCTCGCGGGAGAGCGCCCGTTCCGACAAGAAGTTCAGACCGGACCAGTACTCCTTGCAGCCGTCGCCGCTCGGGGTGACCACCTTGGGGGCGCCGAGGTGGCGCTCGACGAGATTCGCCCCGGCCTTGAGGTACGAAGCGACCTTCAACGAGTTCACCAGGGCGGCCCGGGTGGTCTCCCGGACACCCTTCACGCGGGTGACGATGCCGGAAAAGTCCTGGCTGTAGGGGTAAGGCAGGTCTTTCTTGCCGTACGTCATGACCTGATTCTGGTCGGAATCCAGGCTTCTTCAAGTGCGCACGTGCGTAGTACTCGGAGGCTACGACTCGGCAATGTCAAATACGGTGGTCACTATTCGCAGTCATGCAATTACGCTTAGGCATCAGACGTGCGTCTACCAGGCGCTATTCGCAGAGAAAAAACGGCGAGACCCGCCGGGCGGCGGCGCCGGGCGCAGCGAAGAACGCCGAAAGTCGACTCAGCTGCCGACGGGTGAGGCCGGCTGTCGCAGCGCCGGGAGCTCGAGGACCTCGGTGGGCGCCCCGTGCGCGGCCGCGGCGTGGCGGGCCGGGAAGCGCCGGGCCAGCTTGTTGGAGATCTTGATGATTCCGCGGCGGGCGGGCTCCTCGACGTAGCGGTGCGCCCCCTCGCCGATCAGCAGCAGGATCGCGATGGTGAGCACAAAGCCGACGTACGGTTCGAAGCCGTGCCCCTTGGCGACCGGGTCGAAGGTGCTCAGCTGCCAGACCAGCCACCGATGCGTGAGGTAGAGCGCGAAGCTCGCCACGCCCAGGCTGACCATCGTCCTGGTCGAGAGGAACCGTGCCAGCCAGCCCCGGCCGGAGGCCAGCGAGAGCAGCGCCACCGCGAACGGGATGACGAAGAACGCGCCGTAGGAGGCGACGCCCCAGAATGAGCCCTCGCCCCGGTACGCCGCGAGGAGCAGAACGTAGAGCGGAACGGCCGTCTGGATGACGTTGTGGGTGACCTTGCCCCACTCGCGCGCGTGCGGCAGCAGGAACGCGATCGCCATGCCGCAGATGAAGACCGGCAGCTGGCAGAGCGGGTTGCGGTACAGCCAGCGGTGGCCGGAGGCGGGGTTCTCGGCCGGGAGCGTGGCCCGGCCGGTGATGGTGAACCAGGCGACCAGCGCGACGGTGAGGACGGCAACCGCGGCGATCACCAGGACCAGCCCGCGCGGGCCCCAGCGCTTCGCGATCCGGGCCATGACCGGGATCAGGAACGGGAACAGCGCGTAGAAGAACAGCTCGGCGCCGATCGACCAGCCGGGGCCGTTGTAGTACGACTGCGCGACCAGCAGGTCGGGGCTCCACGTCTGGACCGCCAGCACGTTCTGCACCAGAGCCCACGGGTATTGCTTGTGGTTGACCGACCAGTAGAGCCCGAAGCAGTACGCGATCATCACCCAGTACAGCGGCATGACCCGGGCGATGCGGGCGACGTAGAACTTGATCGTCCGCCGCCCGTTGCGCGGGTGCAGCTCGGGATAGTTGTACGCCAGGACCACGCCGGAGAGCATGAAGAACAGCGGCACGCCGATGTAGCCCCAATGGGCGATCTTGGCAACGTGCTCGGGGAGGCTCTTGGGCACCCCGACGTGCGAGACGACCACGGCGATCGCGGCAATGGCGCGCAGGCCCGTCAGCGCCTTGAGCTCGGGTTTGCGGGCATGAGGGCCCAGTTGCGTCGTGCCGGCCATGGAGCGGGTGGCGCCTTTCCCTCGTGCGGTTCCGCAGCCAGGGAAACCTACCGGCACGCGTGCGCCCGGCACACCGGGAACGGCGAATTCGGCGTGAACGTTGGCTTAAGCCCGCTCGGCGCGGCGGCGCTCGCGCTGCTCCCGCGTGTATCGCTTGCGGTTCTCGATGTCGCGCTTCCACTGCTCGCGCGAGCTCTGATCGCAGCCCTGCACCGCGCCCTTGGTCTGGGCGGGCCCGATCAGCGACCGGAAGAACCAGTCGTCGAAGGTCTCGTGCCACCAGCGCTTGATCCGGTTCATCGCGCACCTCCACCAATAGTTTGTACCCCAACCGTTGGTGTACAAACTATCGGTACACTAAGCATGAGCTGAAGGGAGACCGGCCGATGAGTGACGCACTCGACACCGCGAATCCGCTCGCGCTGGAGGAGCAGGTCTGTTTCGCGTTGTCGGTGGCGGCCCGCGGCGTGGTCGCCGTCTACCGCCCGCTGCTCGAGCCCATGGGCCTCACCCACCCGCAGTACCTGGTGATGCTCGCCCTCTGGCAGCATTCCCCGGTCTCGGTGCGCCGCCTCTCCGAGCTGCTCCAGCTCGACCCGGGCACGCTGTCGCCGCTGCTCAAGCGCCTGGAGGCGATCGGCTACCTGCGCCGTGAGCGCAAGCAGGGCGACGAGCGCAGCCTCGCCATCACGCTCACCGCGTCGGGCCGCGCCCTGCGCGAGGAGGCCCTGAAGATCCCGCCGGCCGTGGTCCAGCGGCTGGGCATGCCGATCGAGGAGCTGCGCGCGTTGCACGCCGCGCTCACCCAGGTGATCGCCGCCGCCCGATGAGACATCCCTGACACCCCATCGGTCGCTGCACCGACCGCCCGATGTCCACTGCCGACAGTCTCCCCTCGGGAGGGGCCGATGCGGATCGCCGCCTTCAACGTCGAGAACCTGTTCAACCGTGCGAAAGCTCTCGACCAGCGGACCTGGTCGGCCGGGCGGCCGGTGCTCGAGGCGTACGAGAGAGTCTGTGGTCTTCTCGAAGAGCCGGTCTACGACGATGCGCTGAAGCGGGAGATCCTGCGCGAGCTGGGACGGCTCGGCCTGCGCCGCGGGGACACGGCCAAGTTCGCGCGGCTGCGGCAGAACCGCGGAAGGCTGTTGCGGCGCTCGCGCGACGGCACGGTCACGGTGGTCGCGGAGGGCCGCGCCTCGTGGATCGGCTGGGTCGAGCTGACCACCGACCGCTGCGACGAACTGGCCCTCGAGCACACCGCGCGGGTGCTGCGCGACGTCGGCGCGGACATCGTCGGCGTGATCGAGGCGGAGAGCCGGTTCGCGCTCAAGCGCTTCGCCGACGCCGGCGTCGTCGCGGAGGGCCGCCCGCGCTACCCGCACGTCATGGTGGTCGACGGCAACGACGAGCGCGGCATCGACGTGGGCGTGCTGGCCGCGGCGGGCTTTCCGCTGATCGGCCAGCAGAGCCACGTCGACGACGTCGACCACGTCGGCCGGGTCTTCAGCCGCGACTGCGCCGAATACCACTTCCGGACCCCGTCCGGCGCGCGGGTGGCGGTCCTGGTCAATCATTTCAAGAGCAAGGGGTACGGCGGGAAGATCGCGTCCGACGCGATCCGCCGCCGCCAGGCTCAGCGCGTCGCCGACATCTACCGGGCTCTGGTGGCCGGCGGTGTCGAGCATGTGGCGATCGTCGGCGACCTGAACGACACCCCCGAAAGCGAGCCCCTCGCGCCGCTGCTGACCGGCACCGACCTGCGCGACATCTCGGCCCACCCGGCCTTCGAGGACGGCGGGCGTCCCGGCACGTACGGCTATTGCACGGCCCGCAACAAGCTCGACTACATCCTGCTCTCGCCGTCGTTGTTCGACGCGGCGAGCGGCGGCGGCATCTTCCGCCACGGCGTGTGGGGCGGCAAGCGGGGCACACTGTGGCCCATCTACCCGACGATGACGGTCGCCGTGCACGCGGGCTCGGACCACGCCGCCATCTACGCCGACATCGACCTGTAGCCACCGGCCATTCAGCCGGCGAGAAGGTCGTGATGCGGTTCAGGCGATCCGAGCGTGGTGGCGGAGGTGCCGCGGCGTACGAACTCGCCTCCGCCGGGCCAGCGTGTTACGAACTGGTCGCCGGTGGGCTCGGTTGGCGCTCGACCGCCTCCGACCACCGCATCGTCGCCGCCTCCTCACGCTTCAGCTCCATCCCGGCATCCGTACGCACGTCGTGTCACGTACCTCCGTGAACGCCGGCGCACCCGGAGCGGGCGCCGCTTCGTCGTCGGTCAGCCGGTGCTGATGTGCGGGGCGCCGACGGTGTAGAGCAGTAGGGCCAGGCTGGCCAGTGTGACGGAAGCCAACATGACGCGCTGCCAGGACAGCGTACGGGTCATCGCGGTTCTCCTTGTCGATCGAAGAGTCGGCCGCCGCCGATGGGGAGCGCCGGCCGACTGAGAAGCGGTGGAGGTGAGCTCGACGGGTCAGCCCACGCTGAGGTGCGGGGCGCCGACGGTGTAGAGCAGCAGGGCCAGGCTGGCCAGGGTGCTGGTGGCCAGGGCCAGGCGCCGCCAGGTGAGCTTGGTGGTCATGGACCTTCTCCTTTCGTCAGACGGTGGCGGGCGCGACGGCAGGTGCGGGTGTCACGTGGTCGCGGCGGGTTCTGCGCATCACCAGCACGACCAGGGCGACGGTGCCGCCGCTGATCAGGACATCGCCGGGGCTCGCCACCTTGCGGATCAGCGGCACCGCAATGATGTCGCCGAGCGGAGCCAACCGGGTGCCGGCGCCGGCGGGGGCGTTCTTCGGGCCTTCGAGTCCGGGCGCGTTCCCGACCGCCGCGGACGCCGCCGGGTCGTACGGCATCCGGCCGTTCAACCCGATGACCAGGGCGTTCATGGACGCGCCCAGGACGATCGCGGCACCGGCCAGGCGGATCGCGGCGGGCCAGTGGCGCAGGTTGATGGCCAGCCAGCCGAAGACGATCGCAAAGACCAGCGCGAGCATCGGAATGCCGGCCACGTCCTCGACGACGTGCCGCACACCGGGCGCGAAATACTGCGTGAACTGCACGGCCGCGGCGAGCCAGACCAGCCAGAGCGCGCGGATCCGCACGGCTCGGAACCCGGCCAGGCGCCCGCCGCACAGATAGCCCAGCAGGACCCCGGCAACGGGCGGCGCGACGGTGAGCACGAAGAAGCTGAACGACATGGCGCCTCCCCCCGGGGATGAATCGAAGATCAGTCCCTCGTTTCTAGCCCGCGGTATGCCACGCCACCATCGCCAAGACGACATCCCCGGGCTCCGGACACAATGGACGACCAGGGATCCGGTGCAGGTATCCTGCCGGATCCGCCGACAGATACTCAGTCCCGGTAGAACATGGTCGCTTGCCCTTCAGCCAACCAGCTTCCCGGTCATTTGCCGTACGGCTTTCGGGCGCGCTGCAGTGAAGCTGATCGCCGGGCCAAGGCCACCTTGAGTGACGCCCGCGCGCTTTGTCGGCGGCAAATGAGTGCGTTTCATCTGGGTGAAGAAACCCGGATGCGAAGCGGGAACGCAGTTGTCCGACGTCGTCTACAAACAGATGATCGCCGACACCAGACGACTCGAGGCGGGCCCGGGAGGACACGCGGGGGCGACTCTGCAATCCAGCGCGGCCGACCCAATCCCCATGGCCGGCACTTCGGACAAGTCACTTCCCGGACCCGCTGAACCACAGCCTAGAACACCCCACAAGATCAACACTTGACACAGAGGGTGCCATTTCCGGGCGTCGCGGGGCAGCACGGGATACACAGAGCGTGACGCCCCTTCCGACCCCCGCGCGCAAGCAGCTCACCGAGGAGTTGCGGACCACCGAGCAGCTGGCGCAGTTGCTGGCACCGACTGTTGGCCGCAGTGGCCCGCACGTGGGCACAGGAACCGCCGACCGAAGCGGGGTTACGGTGGACATCAACAATCCGACGATGAGGCTGCAGATGATCAATGTCCAAGAGTTCGCGCGGCGGCTGAGTACTCTCGGAGCTGATGCGTTCACCAGCGACGACGTCGTGGACCTGGCAACCACGGCCGATGTTCGCATCAGCGCTGACCTCGCGATCGACGCCACTCTGGCGCAGCGTTTGCTCGACCAGATCTCGCCCACCCTGCCAGTCACCGGTGCCCAGATCACGGCGTCGCAATGGCCGCCACCCAAGTCTTCCCGTCCTGCAGCGCCTTCGGTGTCGTTCTCCAGCCCCGGTGCCGTCGACGGACCGGCTGATCAACCGACCCGACCCCGCAGTTCTGGGCCCGCGCGTAGCGGTCGGCGACCCGGCTCTCGACGAACTGGCAGGTGAAACTGCTGTCCCAGCATTTTCGGCAGTTCGCATTGCTTGGATGACTGGACAATGACGGCGACGAGTAGTCGACATCGAACATGTGCCGATTGCTGCTGCTCGCATGGGACTCGGAGCTGGCTGGACTGTACCCGGACCGTGTCATTGCTCTAGCCTCAGCCCTTCGTTAAGGGCTGTCCAAGGGATGGGCTGGAAACGCAGAAGTGCCTTCTGATCAGGGAAAATAGGGCTTGTCGAAGGTCGTAAGGGATATCAGGGATGCGGGCGCCGAGAATGAACGACAACCCGGCGTCCTCGATCGCTTTCTGATTCGCGACGGAGATCATGCCGGCGTCAGCCACGATCGTCACGTCCGGCAGGTCATGGGCGGTCATGAACGCGCGGATCGTCGGCAGCATCGTCAGCGTCTCGGCCTTGTTGCCCTCGAACGCCTCGACCATCAGCGGGAACCCGGACTGATCAGTGAGCAGCCCGATGGTGATCTGCGGTTCGAGGCGGCGTTCCTTGGAGAACCCTGGCTCGCGGAATCCGTCGCCGGCATCCGTCTCGAAGTACAGCGTCGACACGTCGTAGAGCACCAGCGATGCCGGTCCGAGCCGGGCGTGTGCGGCGCACGCCGCCGCCACCCGCTGCCGCCAATCGGCCCGGGCGTAGACCGGCAGCCGCCGGTTGATGGTCGGGTATGACACCGCGTCGATCCCGGCCTCCTGCAGCACCCGCAGGCTGTCCTGCTTGCTGGTCGGCTCGATGATCCGGGCCAGCACCAGCTGCCGGAATACTTCGTCACCGCCGGTCGCCGCGGCGAACCCCAGACAATCGAATCCGCGGCACAGCGCGTCCCACAGGTGGCCCATCCGGGTGCTGGTGATCTCCAACGGGCCGCCCGCGTCCGGGCTGTCGTCCAACCCCAGGTCCAACTCGCCCTGACCAGCCGCCAGCCGTTGCCGGGCCAACGCCCTCAACACCGCCAGCTGCGTCTCGTCGTGCGCCGACCCAGCCCGCCACGATCGGCTGCCCGGCCGGGTGCCGCGACCGGTGATAGTAGAAACCGCGCTGCGGCGAGCACTCCGGTATTTGTCAAGTCAAATTGAGACGGTTTGTGCCTGTGTTGCTGGCTGGTTGATCCAGGCTTGGTCGGGCAGTTGGGGTGCGCGGGGCCGGCG
>NZ_JBITDW010000020.1:0-147599 GCF_044454685.1 Actinoplanes sp. NPDC051513 | reverse complement strand
ATCGCCCTGGCCATGCTCACCCTCGGCGGCCACCGACCCGAACTACCCGACCGATGACCGCAAACCCACCCACACACCGATCACAAGAGCCACAAGATTTCGCCGTTGTCCACAGGCTGCGATCCGACGAACCCGACCTCGACGCCAGATGGTCGCTAGTCGGCGAATCGGCCGACCGCGACGAACACACAGACGACGAAGATCGTGACGGTGATGGCGATGTTCTTCGGCTCGCGCAGCAGGACGTGGGTCACCGTCGCGCCGATCATGAGGAGCGCGAGGCCGACCGCGGCGAGGGGGGTGAGAACCGGAGCGATGCCGGTCAGCTCGGGCAGGATCAGCCCGACGACGCCGAGCAGCTCGCTGGCGGCGATGAGGCGGATCGCCGGGGTGGGAAAGAACTGCACCCCGGTCTGGCCCCGGGCGACCAGGTCGTCCTTCGGCAGGGTCGACTTCATGGCGCCCGAGGTCGTGAACACCACCGCGAGCAGAATCTGAGCGCACCACAATGCGACATTCATATGATCACCGTCCTCAAGGCTTCATCGAATAGCCGGTGGCATGGCCGATGATGCGGTCCATCCACCGATCCGCCAGGACGCGATGCAGCGTCAGAAGGCGCTTCGCGCCGGCGCCCACCGGATAGCGGACGCGGGGACGGCTGCTGGTCAAGGCGTGGACGACCGCACCGGCGACGACATCCGGCGGGGAGCCGGTGGTCGCCTCCTTGCCGACCTTGGCGGCGATGGCCGCGAGCTGCCGGCCGTACGTGTCCCGGCCTTCTTGCGGAAGTTGCCGGAGCCAGGCGTCGGCGTCCCGCTCGAGCTTCCCCGGCATCGCGCTGGCGATGAATCCCGGCTCGATGACCGCCACGTGGACGCCCAGCGGACCCAGTTCCAGGCGCAGGCTGTCGCTAAGCCCTTCGAGGCCGTGTTTGGCCGCCGCGTAGCAGGCCATCAGCGGCGCGCCCACCCGCCCGCCGACCGAGCTGACGTTGACGATCCGGCCGTGCGCCGCGCGCAGCAGCGGCAGGAACGCCTGGATGACGGCGAGATGGCCGGTCAGGTTGATCTCGAGCTGACGCCGGAACACGTCCAGCGGCAGATAAGCGGCCGGGCACGGCACCGTGGTTCCGGCATTGTTCACCAAACCGGTCAGACCGGCGTCGCCCACCCGCTCGGCCACCAGATCACGGGCCGCACGAATGGATGCGGTATCGGTGACGTCGATGATCACCGGCGTCAGGCGGCGGGAGCCGCTCGACCGCAGCGCATCGCCGTCCTCGGGCCGGCGGACACCGGCGTACACGTGCATGCCCATCTCATCGAGGGCCAGCGCTGACGCGCGCCCGATTCCCGTCGAGGTACCGGTGATTACAACTGCTCGCATGATGCCCTCCCGTTCTCGTCGCGGAGAAAGCCGGTCAAACCCTTACGACGAGATCCAACCGGCGCCTGTGACAGTGACGTGCTTTGATGCCGGTATGACCGACCAAGCGACCAGCTACGCCCAACTGCGGCCGTTGATGTTCGCCATCGCCTACCGGATGGTGGGCAGCGTCGTCGACGCCGAGGACATCGCGCAGGAAGCGCTGCTCCGGATGCACCGCGACACCACGACGGTCGAATCCCCCGACGCGTACGCCGCCACCGTCACCACCCGGCTGGCGATCGATCATCTTCGCTCCGCCCGGGTCCGGCGCGAGCAGTACGTGGGCACCTGGCTTCCCGAGCCGTTGCTCGGCACCGACGAGTCCCGCGACCCGGCGGTGCGGACCGAGTACGACGAGCACCTCTCGATGGCGTTCCTGGCGACGCTGGAGCGTCTCTCCCCGGTCGAGCGGGCCGTGTTCCTGCTCCGCGAGGTCTTCGCGTACGACTACGACATGATCGCCGTCGTCGTCGGCAAGACCGCGGCCAACTGCCGGCAGATCCTGGCCCGGGCCCGCGCGCACATCGACGCCGGCCGTCCCCGCTTCGAGGTCTCGCCGGAACGCCGGGACGAGCTCGCACGCCGATTCCTCGCCGCATGCCGGGCCGGCGAGCTGGCCGAGCTCGAGACGCTGCTCGCCCACGACGTCCGGTTCTACGCCGACGGCAACGGCCGGCCGCCCGCCGTCACCCGGCCGGTCATCGGCCGCGCCCGGGTGGCCCGATTCCTGCTCGGCCTGTTCCGCCAGGCCGGCCGGGACGCCCTGCGGGTCGAGCCGCGGCTCGTCAACGGGCAACCGGGCGCCCGCGTCCTCGACGAGCACGGCCGGCTGCGCGCGGTGTTCGCGGTCCAGATCACCGGCGCCGACGGAGATCCCTGTGTCGAGGCGATCCACACCATCGTCAGCCCCGAGAAGCTGCGCCACCTGCAAGACCGATGACCGACCCGGAGGGGTGTCGCGTCCAGGGTTTCTGAAGACCGCGCTCAGCCGCGTCTGCTTTGCTTGCACACCATGGACCCTGCACTGACCGGCAACCCCGGCTCCCAGATCCTGAGCGTCGGCGCCTACCGCCCGCACACCGAGGTCGGCAACGAGACGATCGCGGCGCTCATCGACTCCAGCGACGAATGGATCCGCCGACGCAGCGGCATCGAGTCCCGCCGCTACGCCACCGATGACGAAGACCTGGTCACGATGGCTGCGGCGGCGGCATCCAAGGCCCTGGCCGGCGCCGGCGTGCACCCGCACGACGTCTCGGTGGTGCTGGTCGCGACCATGTCCCACCGCGGCCGGGCGACGACCGTGGCGCCGCTGGTGGCCGACGCGCTGGGCGCCACCTCGGCCGCCGCCATGGACCTCGGCGCGGCCTGCGCCGGTTTCCCGTACGCCCTGGCGACCGCCGACGCCCTGGTCCGCAGCGGCACGGCCCGCCACGTGGTGCTGGTCGGCGCCGAGCGGATGAGCGACATCGTCGATCCGCGCGACCGCGGCACCGCGTTCCTCTTCGGCGACGGCGCCGGAGCGGTGGTGGTGGGTCCCGCGCCGTCGCGCGGTATCGGCCCGGTGGTGTGGGGCGCCGAGGGCGCCAAGAGCGAGCTGCTGCGGTACGACGAGAGCGGCATCCTGCGCATGGCGGGGCCCGACGTCTTCCGCTGGGCGACCTCGGTCATCCCCGAGGTGGGCCGGCGAGCGCTCGACGCGGCCGGCATCACCGCCGCCGACCTGTCGGCGTTCATCCCCCACCAGGCCAACCTGCGCATCACCACGGCCGCGGCCAAGGCCCTGGGCTTGGGTCCGCACGTCCGGATATCCACCGACATCGTCACCAACGGCAACACGGGTGCGGCTTCCATCCCGCTGGCCATGGCGGCGCTGCCGGACGCGGCCGGTCCTGCCCTGCTGGTCGGTTTCGGCGCCGGTCTCGCGTACGCGGCCCAGGTGGTCGAGCTGCCCTGACGCCGCGGTCTACGTCCGCTGACGTACACCCGATGCCGCGCCTCGACGGACGCCCCCGGCCGCGGAGCCGGGCACTGTCATGGCATGGAACCGATCGTCACGCAAGGTTTGACCAAGCGGTACGGCGACCTGCTCGCCGTACGGGATCTCGATCTCACCGTGCGGGCCGGCGAGGTGTACGGCTTCCTCGGCCCCAACGGCGCCGGCAAGACCACGACGCTGCGGATGCTGCTGGGTCTGGTCCGGCCCACGGCGGGCACGGTGCTGCTGAACGGCCGGCCGCCGGGCTCGCAACCCTCCGTCGGCGCCCTGATCGAAGGTCCCGCCTTCTACCCGTACCTGTCGGGCCGGGACAACCTGCGCGTGCTCGCCCGGCACGCCGGCGTGGCCGGCCGGCGGGTCGACGTGGTCCTCGAGCTCCTGGACCTGACCGGCCGGGCCGGCGACCGCTACGCGAAGTACTCCCTGGGCATGAAGCAGCGCCTCGGAGTGGCCGCGGCGCTGCTGAAGGACCCGCGGCTGCTGATCCTCGACGAGCCGACCAACGGTCTCGATCCGGCGGGAATGGCCGACATGCGGGCGATGGTCCGCCGGCTCGGCGCGGCCGGCTGCACGGTGCTGGTGTCGAGCCATCTGCTCGGCGAGGTGCAGCAGATCTGTGACCGCGTCGGTGTCATCTTCCGCGGCCGGCTGGTGCGCGAGGGCACGGTGGCGGATCTGCGCGGGCGCGCCGACCTGCGCGTGGTCGCCGAACCGCTGGACCTCGCGGCGAAGCAGGCGCGGATGCTGCTGGGTCCCGGCGCGGTGACCCTGGCCGACGGTGGCCTGAACCTCGCCGTCGGCGCGGACCGGGCGGGTGAGATCAACACGTCGCTGGTGTCGGCGGGCGTGACGGTCAGCGAGCTGCGGACCGTCGAACGCGATCTGGAACAGGCATTCTTCGAGCTCACCGGGGGTGGGGCAGATGTGGGGTAACGTCACGGCCGAGCTGTTCAAGCTGGTGAAGCGGCCGGCGAACTGGCTGCTGCTGGCGGTGGCGCTCGTGCTCGGCCTGCTGTTCACGTACGTGATTCCGTACGCCGGCTACCGCGGCGGCACCGGCGGCCCGACGGCCGATCGCGGTCTCGCGGCGGTCGTGCCGGCGCAGCTGGTCGGCAACTCCGTCGCCGGCCTGCCGGTCTTCCTCGGCGCGATCCTCGTCATCCTGGGCGTGCTGGCGGTGGGCAGCGAGTACGGCTGGGACACCTGGAAAACCGTGCTGACCCTGGGCCCGTCGCGGCTCGCCGTGTATGCAGGCAAGCTCGCGGCCCTCGCCGTCGCGGCGCTCGCGTTCGTGGTGGCGCTGTTCGCGGCCGGGGCGGGCGCCAGCCTGGTCATCGCGGCGGTCGAGGACCAGCCGATGGCGTGGCCGTCGATCGGCGAGCTCGCGGCCGGATTGGGCGGGGGCTGGCTGATCGCGGCCATGTGGACCGCGTTCGGCGTGGTGCTCGCGGTGCTGCTGCGCGGCGTCGCGCTGGCGCTCGGCCTCGGCCTGGTCTGGCTGCTGGCGGTGCAGAACCTGCTCGCGGGTCTGGCCGCGCCGCTGGTGGACTGGATCGCGCAGGCGCAGAAGGGGCTGCCCGGGCCGAACGCGGGCGCTCTGGCGGCGGCGCTCGGCAGCTCGCCGGACACGCCGGGCGTCGATGCCACCGTGGGTGGTGGCGGCCAGGCGGCGCTGATCGTCGCGGCCTACCTGGTGGGTTTCCTGGCCGCCGGCGCGCTGGTCCTGCGCCGCCGTGACATCCTCTGACACGTGGACGCCATCTCGGTCCGCCGCTGGCTCACCGACGGCCTGATCGCCGCGGTGCTGCTGGCGTTCGGGCTGATCACCACCCGGTTCGCGGCCCAGAACCAGCCGGGCGCGACGCCGCTCGACGCGGTGGGCTACGGCCTGATCGCGGTGGCGGCGTCGGCCCTGGCGATCCGGCGGCGGTGGCCCGTCGTCACGCTCGCGATCGTCACCGCCGCCACCGTCGCCTATCTGCTCGGCGACTACGCGTACGGATCGATCATGTTCTGTTTCTCGCTGGCCGTGTACACCATGGCCGCCGAGCTGCCACTACGCCCCGCCGCCGTGATCGCCGGCGCCGCGCTGGTGGCGGTGAGCGTGCACGCCTTCGTCCCGCCCGACGGCGATCCCGGCATCGAGGGGCTCGCCCCCGCCGCCGCCTGGGTGGTCGTCCCCTTCGCGCTGGGCATCACGGTGCGGCTGAGCCGCGAGGCGACCGCCCGTGCCCGCGTCGACGCCGCCCGGCGGATCGCCGACGACGAGCGGCTGCGGGTCGCCCAGGAGGTCCACGACGTCGTGGGTCACGGTCTGGCCGCCATCAACATGCAGGCCGAGATCGCGCTGCACCTGCTGCATCGCAAGCCCGAACAGACGGAGGCCGCGTTGACCGCGATCAGCCGTACGAGCAAACAAGGGCTCGACGAGCTACGGGCGACGCTGCTGGCGGTGCGCCGCGGCGACGACCGCGCGCCCATGCCCGGGCTGGGTCAGCTACCCGCGCTGCGGGACCGGCTCGCCCACGCCGGCCTGCCGGTGTCGCTGTCGATCGACGGGACGCCGCCCGGGGCGCTGCCGGGCGCTGTCGACCTCGCCGCCTACCGCATCGTGCAGGAGGCACTGACCAACGTGCTCCGCCACGCCGGCGCGACAACCGCCAAGGTGACCATCGGGTACGGGGCGGAGGCGCTCGAGCTCGAGGTGACCGACGCCGGCCTCGGCGGGGTCCCGTCGCACCACGGCAGCGGAATCCCGGGCATGCGCGAGCGGGCGGCCGCGCTGGGCGGCGAGCTGACGGCCGGGCCGCGGCCCGGCGGCGGGTTCCGGGTGTACGCGGTGCTGCCGGTGACCGGGTCATGATCGGTGTTCTCATCGCCGACGACCAGGATCTCGTACGCCTGGGGCTCAGCGCGCTGATCGGGGCCGAGGACGACATGCGGGTCGTGGGCGAGGCGGCCGACGGGCTGGCGGCGGTCGCGGTCGCCCGCGAGACCCGGCCCGACATCGTCCTGATGGATGTGCGGATGCCCGGCATCGACGGGATCGAGGCGACCCGCCGGCTCACCGCCGACGCGACGATGAGCGGCACGCGGGTGATCGTGCTGACCACGTTCGAGCTCGACGAGTACGTCTTCGACGCGCTGCGCCACGGCGCCAGCGGGTTTCTCACCAAGGACACCAAGCCGGCCGAGGTGTTGAAGGCCATCCGGCTGGTGGCCGCGGGCGAGGCGCTGCTGTCGCCGTCGGTGACCCGCCGGGTCGTACGCGAGTTCGCCACCCGCCCGTCGCGGGCCCGGAAACCGCACCCGCGGCTCGGCACGCTCACCGACCGCGAGCGGGAGGTCGCCGGGCTGGTCGGCGAGGGGCTGAGCAACGAGGACATCGCCGAGCGGCTCGTGGTCAGCCCGGCGACGGCCCGCACCCACGTCAGCCGGGCGATGGTCAAGCTCGGCGCGCGCGATCGGGCGCAGCTCGTCGTCTTCGCGTACCAGTCGGGCCTGGTCGACCTGTAGCGCTACGTCCGGGGACGTAGCGCGGGTGTCGCCCGGCAACGGACGTGCCCGGCCCCGCCGATCGGCATGGTGACGAGATGAACTCGATTTCTTTCGTCCTCAACCGCACCTGGCGCCGGATCACGCTGATCACACACGTCATCTCGGCCGGCGCGTGGATCGGGATCGACGTCATGGTGGCCGTCCTCGTCGGCGTCGGCTGGTTCGGGACCGATACCGAGATCCGCGGCCTGGCGTACCGGGCGCTGGCAACGTTCGTGGTGTGGCCGATGCTGACCTCCGGGCTGATCTGCCTGGCCACCGGCCTCGTCCTCGGCCTGGGCACGAAATGGGGCCTGTTGCGGTACTGGTGGGTCGCCGTGAAGCTGGGCCTGAACCTGCTGCTGTGCACGCTGATCGTCGCCGTGCTCCAACCCGGCATGGACGCGGTCGGCGGCTACGGCCGCGACCTGGCCGGCGGCACGGCCAACGCGACCGACGTCTCGTCGTTGTTCTTCCCGCCGGCGGTGTCGCTGACGACCTTGACGATCGCGACCGTCCTCGCGGTCGTGAAACCGTGGGGCCGTACGCGCAGCCTCACTCGTGCCCGATGATCGGGTGCGGCCGGTACGGGGCCTCGAGGCGCGCCACCTCCTCGTCGTCGAGGGACAGGCCGACGGCCGCGATCGCGTCGTCGAGGTGGCCGGTCCTGGTCGCGCCGACGATCGGCGCCGTCACGCCGGGCCGGCCGAGCAGCCACGCGAGCGCGACCTGGGCCGGGGGCACGCCCCGGTCGGCGGCGACCGCCAGAACCGCGTCCACGACGTCGAAGTCGGCCTCGGTGTACATGCCGTCGGCCAGCGCGTCGCTGCCCGCGCGGACGGTGGTGTTCCGGCCGTCCCGCCGCCGGCTGCCGGTGAGCAGGCCGCGGGCCAGCGGGCTCCACGGGATCACGCCCACGCCCTGGTCGAGGCAGAGCGGGATCATCTCGCGCTCCTCCTCGCGGTACGCCAGGTTGTAGTGGTTCTGCATCGAGACGAACCTCGTCGGGCCGGCGTGCTGCGCCTTGGCGAACTGCCACGCGTACATGCTGGAGGCTCCGATGTAGCGCGCCTTGCCCGCCCGTACGCAATCGTGCAGTGCCTCCATGGTCTCCTCGATCGGCGTCTCGTGGTCCCAGCGGTGGATCTGGTAAAGGTCGACGTAGTCGGTTCCGAGCCGGGTCAGCGAGGCGTCGATCGCGGCCAGGACGTGCTTGCGCGACAGTCCCCGGTCGTTCGGCCCCTCGCCCATCGGGAAGTAGATCTTGGTGGCGAGGACGTAGTCGTCGCGGCGGGCGAACAGCTTGCCGAGCAGCCGCCCGGTGACCTCCTCGCTCACGCCGCCGGAGTACATGTCGGCGGTGTCGAAGAACGTCACACCGGACTCGGCCGCGCGCCGCACGATCGGTTCGGCCGCGTCCTCGGGCAGGATCCAGTCCCGTCGCTCCGGCGTGCCGTAACTCATCATGCCGAGGCAGATCCGGGAGACCTTCAGGCCGGACGAGCCCAGATTCACGTAGCGCATGGTGCTTTCACCTTTCTCGGAGCTTCGGCCTGGTGGATCGCCACCCCGGCCGTGATGAGGGCGATACCCATGACGTCCTGGGCCGTGGGCACCTGGGCCAGCACGACCAGCCCGACGACGGTGGCGGTGGCCGGCAGGATGCTCAGCATCAGCGCGAAGCTCGACCGGCCCAGGCGCGCCATGGCGAGCTGGTCGGTGACGTACGGGATGACCGAGGAGCACACGGCCACGCCGAACCCGGCCAGCAGCAGCAGCGGATGGGTGAAGGCCACCGCGGCGTCGCCGAGGCCGTACGGGGTCACGATGACGGCGGCGACCAGCATGGCGGCCCCGAGCCGGTCGATCCCGCCCGGACCCGTCCCGCCCGAGCCCGGGCCCGCGTTGGCGATCCGGTGCCCGAGGACGACGTACAGCAGGAACAGCGCGCAGTTGGCGAACGCCAGCACGATGCCCAGCGGCTCGGCCACGATCCGCACGTCGGCGAGCGCGACGACCCCGCCGACCGCGAGCGCGAGTGCCAGCAGGTTGCGGCGACCGCGTACGCCGACCGCGGCCAGCACGATGATGCCGAGGAACTCGATCGCCCCGACCGTCGACAGCGGGATGCGCGCGCAGGCCAGGTAGAACACGGTGTTCATGGCGGCCAGCACCGCGCCCAGCGCCACGAGCGGGCGCCACGGCCCGGCCGGCCGCCACGGGCGGCGCCAGACGGCGAACACCGCGGCCGCGCCGGCGATCCTGATCCAGGTCACCCCGGGCACGCCGAGCTGACCGAACAGCGTCACGGCGAACGCCGGCCCGAGATAGTGGAAGACGGCGCTCACCGCGAAGAACGCCTGCGGCGGCACCCGGCCTGGACTCACCGGAGTAGCGTCTCAACCCAGTCGGCCCGACTGAATGGCAATCTGCAGGTGAGGGGCTCGAGATGCCGTTGAATTCCAGCCTCAGCATGGTGGACAGCATCAATGTCCGATTGCTCACCGAGCTGCACGCCGACCCCCGGCTGTCGATGTCCGAGCTCGCGCGCCGGGTCGGCATGTCCGCCCCCGCGGTCACCGAGCGCGTCCAGCGCCTGCAGCGCGCCGGCGTCATCACCGGGTTCCACATGGACGTCGCGCCCGAGGCCCTCGGCATGACGGTGACGGCGATCGTCCGGGTGCGGCCCGGCCCCGGCCAGCTGCCCCGGGTGGCCGACACCGCCCGCGCCACGCCCAACGTGGTCGAGTGCCACCGGATCACCGGCGAGGACTGCTTCCTGCTGAAGGTCCACGCGCCGTCGATGGCCGACCTCGAGGAGATCATCGACCGCTTCGTCCTGCTCGGCCAGACCACGACATCGATCGTCGTCTCGACGCCGGTGCCGCCGCGCCCGCTGCCGATCCCCCAGCAAACATGAGCGAATCTCTTGACCGTGCGTGTGGACGGAAATACGGTTCCTAGGTCTGTTAAACAGTCTTCCTATTATCGGAGCCGCCTCATGTTCGCGACGTCCGGCGCGTTCAAGATGGTCATGGGCCTGGCGCTGCTGGCGACCACGGGCGCCGCCGCGCCGCCGGCACATCCGGCCGTGCGCGGCTTCATCCGCGTCGACCAGGCCGGCTTCGCGCCCGGCGAGAGCAAGCAGGCGTACCTGATGGCCACGACGCCGGCTCCGGGCGTACGTTTCACGGTCGTCGACGCCGCCGGCCGGTCCGTCCTCTCCGGACGGGCCGCCTCGGCGAGCCGGGGTTCCTGGAACGCCGCCTACCCGGCGGTCTATTCGATCGACCTCCACGGCCTGCATCGGCCCGGCACGTACCGCATCCGCGTCCAGGACATCGTCTCGCCCGGCTTCCGCGTGCGGCCGGCCCGCGAGCTCTATGGCGACCTGGTCCGCGACGGCGTGACGTTCTTCCATACCCAGCGGGACACGGCGCACCGCAACGACGCCGTCGCCTCCGTGTACGCGACACCGCACTTCGTCACCGAGGACGTCATCGGCGACGCGGATCTCACCCGGACCGGCGGCCCGGTCGACGTCGCCGGCGGCTGGTACGACGCCGGCGACTACCTGAAGATGACCCACACCACGGCGTACGGTGTCATCGCTCTTCTCGCCTCGGCACGGGCCATGGGGCCGGCCACGCCCGCCGGGCTGCGCGACGAGGCCCGCAACGGCGTCGACTGGCTCGGCAAGGCGTGGGACCAGCGCACCCGGACGCTACACCTGCAGGTCGGCATCGGCTCGGGCAACGAGGCCGGCACGTTCATCGGCGACCACGACCTGTGGCGACTGCCGCAGAGCGACGACCACGACACCGATCCCGCCGACCGGTACGCCACCGCGCACCGCCCGGTCTTCGACGCCGCCGCGCCGGGCACGCCGATCAGCCCCAACCTCGCCGGCCGGGTCGCCGCGGCCTTCGCGCTGGCCGCGCAGCAGGACGCCGCCCGCGATCCCCGCCGTGCCCGGGCCGAACTGCGCGCCGCCACCTCGCTCTACGCCCGGGCCGACGTCCAGAGTCCGCCGGAGCAGTTGGTGACCGCGCTGCCCAACGAGTTCTACCCCGAGGACACCTGGCACGACGACATGGAGCTGGGCGCCACCGAGATCGCCCTGGCCACGCAGCGGCTGGGCCTGCCCGGCAGCCATGCCTACGTGCGCGACGCCGCGACCTTCGCTCGCGGCTACCTCACCGCCGAGACCGGAGACACCTTCAACTTGTACGACGTGAGCGCGCTCGCCCACGCCGACCTGATCACCGCGATCCGGCGGACGGGCGGCGCGCACGGGCTCGCCACCGGCCCAGACCGGCTGGTCGCCGACCTACGGCGGCAGGTGCGCACGGGCGCGGACCGGGCGGCCGGCGACCCGTTCCACGCCGGCGGGATCTACACCGACTTCGACGTCGCCTCGCACACGTTCGGGCTGATCGCCACCGAGGCGATGTACCGGGCGGCGAGCGGCGACACCACCTACGCCGCCTTCGCGACCAGGCAGCGCGACTGGCTCCTCGGCGCGAACGCCTGGGGCGCCAGCTTCATGATCGGTGAGGGCTCGACCTTCCCCCGGTGCCCGCAGCATCAGATCGCCAACCTGACCGGACGCACCCTGACCGGCGCGGTCGTGAACGGGCCCAACGACCCCGAGCTGTTCGCCGACGGGCTCGGCGACCACATGGACGACATGGTGGCCTGCCCGCCCGGCGGCGCCGACCGGTACGCGGCGTTCACCGGCCACGGCAGCCGGTATGTCGACGACGTCCGGGCCTGGCAGACCGACGAACCCGCCCTGGACATGACCGGCAGCGCCATCCTCGGCGCGGCCCTCCAGTCGATCGCGTGACGGCCGCATACGTCGAGAAGCGGGGCTGAAAATCCGTTATGGACCGATCGCCCAATTGGTCTGACCTTGAGGCGGCGGGAAACAGCCTGGCAATATGAGCGGCAGGCCCGGGAGCGCTCCCACGACTCTCGGCTGAACAGTTTCAGCCGTCCTCTCAGGGGAGCTGCTCATGACAAAACGCAGAGCCACTCAAGCAGCGCTGACGTCCGTCGCTGCCCTGCTGCTGGTGTCGGGGGCGGTCGCGGTGGCGCTTCCGGCCGGCGCCGCGGCCGCGGGCTGCTCGGTGAACTACACGGTGTCCTCGCAGTGGCAGGGCGGGTTCGGCGCCGGCGTGACCATCACGAACCTCGGCGATCCGCTGACCAACTGGACCCTGACCTGGTCGTTCGGCGCCGGGCAGACGGTGACGCAGGCGTGGAACACGTCGCTGACGCAGAGCGGTTCGGCGGTGACCGCGAAGAACGTGAGTTACAACGGATCGGTCGCGACCAACGGCACGGTGGCGTTCGGTTTCAACGGGTCGTGGACGGGCAGCAACCCCGCGCCCACGAGTTTCGCCGTCAACGGTGTGACGTGCACGGGTAGCACCACGCCGACAACGGCCCCGACCACTGCGCCTACCACGCCACCGACCACTGCGCCTACCACGCCACCGCCCAGCACCTGCGCTCTTCCGTCGTCCTATCGGTGGAGCTCGACCGGGGCGCTGGCGAACCCCAAGTCAGGCTGGGCTTCCCTCAAGGACTTCACCACCGTCCCCTACAACGGCCGGCACCTCGTCTACGCGACGACGCACGACAACGGATCGACCTGGGGCTCGATGAACTTCGGAGTCTTCACCAACTGGTCCGACATGGCCTCAGCCAGCCAGAACGGCATGACCTCGGGCACCGTCGCACCAACACTGTTCTACTTCGCGCCCAAGAGCATCTGGATACTCGCCTACCAATGGGGCCCGACCGCCTTCTCCTACAAAACCTCCAGCGACCCCACCAACCCCAACGGCTGGTCCTCCGCACAAACCCTGTTCACCGGCAGCATCTCAGGCTCCGGCACCGGCCCCATCGACCAAACCCTCATCGCCGACAGCAGCAACATCTACCTGTTCTTCGCCGGCGACAACGGCAAGATCTACCGCGCCAGCATGCCCATCGGGAACTTCCCCGGCAACTTCGGCTCCACCTACACCACCATCATGACCGACTCCACCAACAACCTCTTCGAAGCACCCCAGGTCTACAAAGTCGCAGGCCAGAACCAATACCTCATGATCGTCGAGGCCATCGGAAGCCAAGGCCGCTACTTCCGCTCCTTCACCGCCACCAGCCTCGCCGGCACCTGGACACCACAAGCCACCACCGAAAGCAACCCCTTCGCCGGCAAAGCCAACAGCGGCGCCACCTGGACCAACGACATCAGCCACGGCGACCTGATCCGCTCCACCGCCGACCAGACCATGACCATCGACCCCTGCAACCTCCAACTGCTCTACCAAGGCCGAGCCACCAACTCTGGCGGCGACTACGGCCTGCTGCCGTACCGGCCGGGTGTGCTGACCTTGCAGCGTTGACGGCGTGAGCGGGCGGGCTCGGCGCACAGGCCGGGCCCGCCCCGGCCGAGACCTGGCCGGGACGCGCCACGGTCGGGACCTGGCCGGGACGCGCGCCATGGTCGGGACCTGGCCGGGACGCGCCACGGTCGGGACCTGGCCGGGACGCGCCACGGTCGGGACCTGGCCAGGCCGGGCCCGGCCGGGACGCGCCACGGTCGAGCGCCTGCTCGGCTGAGCGGTCAGAAGTCGCCGGCGTCGCGGCGCAACTCGGTCAGGATGCCGACCAGCTCGGTGACCCCAGGCGGCGCGATGCCGGGCGCGGTGAACACCTCGTCGTTCAGCTCCTTGGTCGCCGCGAGGGCGAGCTCGCGCCCCGGATCGAGCAGGTCGACCAGCGTGGCGCGCCGGTCGGTGGGGTGCGACGTACGCCGGACCAGGCCGGCCGCCTCGAGCCGGTCGACCGCATTGGTGACGCTCGTCGGGTGAACCTGCAGACGCTGCCCGATCTTGGCCATGGGCAACGATCCCGCGCGACTGAAGAACAGCAGCATCAGCACCTCGTACCGGGCGAAGGTCACGCCGTGGCGGCGCAGGACGTTCTCGACCCGGGCGAGCGCGATCTGCTGGGCGCGCATGAGGGAGGTCACGGCCGCCATCCCGTCCGCGGCGTCCTCCCAGCCGTGGTCGGCCCATTGGCGGCGGGCCTCGGCGATGGGGTCCATGTGCAGACGGTCGCTCACCGCAACATCGTAACGGGAGACCGGACAGCGCATGGACATCCGATAGTTGGACGTCCTACTATCGGGCGGATCCTGGCCGGCTCCGACGAGGTCAAGCAGCGCTACCTGCCGCCGGTGGCCAGGGGCGAGGCGATGTTCTCGTACGGCTTGTCCGAACGCGAGGCCGGCTCGGTGACGGCGGCCGCATCCCCGACCTCACCCTCTGGTCGGCGCCGCAGCCCCGCAGCGTGTGGCTTCCGCTGACCGGCCTGGTGCTGGCCATCGAGATCGTCTCACCCGGCTCGGCCGCGATGGACGAGGTCGTCAAGGTGCGGGAGTACGCCGAGCGATCACCACCTCAACGGCTGACGCGGCCGATGAGGTCCAGCAGCTCGTCGCGAGCGGTGGCCAGCGACGGCCCGTACCAGGTGAGTTGCCGTCCCGGCACGAGCACGGTCCGCAGGTCCGGGAAGGCTTCCGGCCCGTCGTCGGGCCCGAAGACGTACGGCTCGTCAGGCAACAGCACGAGATCGGCGCGCACCGAGGAGAGCTCGACCCTCGGATAGCGCGCCTCGCCCACGCCAAAAACGTTGTCCAGCCCCAGGCGCGCCAGCAGGTCGCCGGTGAAGGTGCGCGCACCGACCACCATCCAGGGGTCCCGCCAGATCGGGACCGCGACCGTCCGGCGTGGCCGCGGCGCCGGCCGGCGCCATTCCACGGCCGCGGTCCGCAGCCAGTCCGGCTCGTCGACCGCGAGCACGTCGACGAACAGCCGGCGCATCGAGTGCAGCGCACCGTCGAGGGACTCGATCGCCGTGACCCAGACCGGCACGCCGGCGGCGCGCAGCCGCTCCACGTCGAGCTGCCGGTTCTCCTCCTGGTTGGCCACGACCAGGTCCGGCCGAAGCGCCTCGATCGCCGCACGGTCCGGGTTCTTCGTGCCCCGCACCCGCGGCAGGTCGAGGCCGGGCGGGTGGGTGCACCAGTCGGTGACCGCGACCAGCCGCGAAGGGACCGTCACCGCGAGCGCCTCGCTGAGCGACGGGACCAGCGACACGATGCGCCGCGGCGGCGCCTCGCAAGCGACGGGGAATCCGAGGTCGTCGATCACACGTTGCGCCGGTACTGGCCGCCGACGGTGAAGAACGCGTCGGAGATCTGCCCGAGCGAGCAGCACCGCACGGCGTTCATCAGCTCGGCGAACACGTTGCCGCCACTCGTCGCCACCTGCTGCAACCGGGCCAGGGCGGCCGGCGCCTCGGTCGCGTGCCGGGCGTGGAAGCCGGCCAGCCGGGCCAGCTGGGACTCCTTCTCCTCGGCGGTCGCGCGGGCCAGGTCGACGGTCTGCGGCGGCCCGGCCGACCGGTGTGGGTCGAGGAACGTGTTGACGCCGACCAGCGGGAGGGTGCCGTCGTGCTTGCGGTGCTCGTACAGCATCGACTCGTCCTGGATGCGGCCGCGCTGGTAGCCGGTCTCCATCGCCCCCAGCACGCCGCCGCGTTCGGCGATCCGGTCGAACTCGGCGAGCACCGCCTCCTCCACGAGGTCGGTGAGCTCGTCGACGATGGACGATCCCTGCAGCGGGTTCTCGTTGGCGGCCAGCCCCCACTCCTTGTCGATGATCATTTGGATGGCGAGCGCACGCCGTACGGAATGCTCGCTCGGTGTTGTCACCGCCTCGTCGTACGCGTTGGTGTGCAGGCTGTTGGCGTTGTCGTAGATGGCGCACAGCGCCTGCAGGGTGGTCCGGATGTCGTTGAAGTCCATCTCCTGCGCGTGCAGCGACCGGCCGGAGGTCTGCACGTGGTACTTGAGCTTCTGCGAGCGCTCCCCCGCGCCGTACCGCTCCCGCATCGCCACCGCCCAGATCCGCCGCGCCACCCGGCCGATCACCGTGTACTCCGCGTCCATGCCGTTCGAGAAGAAGAACGACAGGTTCGGGGCAAAATCATCGATCTTCATACCCCGCGACAGGTACGACTCGACGTACGTGAACCCGTTCGCGAGCGTGAACGCCAGCTGGCTGATCGGGTTGGCCCCGGCCTCGGCGATGTGGTAGCCGCTGATCGATACCGAGTAGAAGTTGCGGACCCGCTGGTCGATGAAGAACTGCTGGATGTCGCCCATGCAGCGCAGCGCGAACTCGGTCGAGAAGATGCAGGTGTTCTGCCCCTGGTCCTCCTTGAGGATGTCGGCCTGCACGGTCCCGCGCACGGTCGACAGCGTCCGCGCGACAACCTCCTCGCGCGGCTCGTCCGGCGAAAGCGAGAGCTGCTGGTCGATCGCGGTGTTGAGGAACATCGCCAGGATCGCCGGCGCCGGGCCGTTGATGGTCATCGACACCGAGGTGGTCGGCGAGCAGAGGTCGAACCCGTCGTAGAGGACCTTCATGTCGTCGAGGGTGGCGATCGAGACGCCCGAGGTGCCGACCTTGCCGTAGATGTCCGGCCGCAGGTCGGGGTCGCGGCCGTACAGCGTGACCGAGTCGAACGCCGTCGACAGCCGGGTCGCCGGTTGGCCCTGTGAGAGCAGGTGGAACCGCCGGTTCGTACGAAACGCGTCGCCCTCGCCGGCGAACATCCGGGCCGGGGCCTCGCCTTCGCGCTTGAACGGGAACACGCCGGCGGTGAACGGGAAGAAGCCCGGCAGGTTCTCCCGGCGCAGGAAGCCGAGCAGTTCGGCCTCGTCGCGGGTGCGGGGCAGCGCGACCCGGCGAACCTTCGAGCCCGACAGCGTCGTGCGGGTCAGCGGCGTGCGGATCTCCCGGTCGCGCACGCGGTACACGTATTCGTCCCCGGAATACGCCTCGACAGTCAAAGGCCATTGCGACAACAGATTTCGTACGTCGGGAAGCAGCTCTCCCTCGGCTGCGAGTTCCAGATCGCGAACCCGCTCGGCGGCCGCGTCGTCGCCGAGCAACTCCCCTGTCAGCCGCAACGCCTGCCGACGCCGTACGATATCGGCCTGTTCTTCGGTTTTAGCATGATATTCGCGAATTGTGTCGGAGATATCCGCCAGATACCGCGAGCGGGACGACGGCACCACGCTGGTCAGGCCGGACGAGACGCGGACGTCGACGACCGGCAGCGTCCCGGCCCCCGCCGGCAGCCCCTTGGCGACGAGCAGCTCCCGCAGGCGCTGGTAGAGCGCGGTCACCCCGTCGTCGTTGAAGCGGGCGGCGCTGGTGCCGAACACCGGCATCTCCTGCCACGGCACGCCGAACGCCTCCCGGTTGCGCACCAGCTGCCGGGCCACGTCGCGGCGGGCGTCCTCGGCGCCGCGCCGCTCGTACTTGTTGATCGCCACCACGTCGGCGAAATCCAGCATGTCGATCTTCTCGAGCTGCGACGCGGCCCCGAACTCCGGCGTCATCACGTACAGCGCCACATCGGAGAACGGCACGATCCCCGCGTCGCCCTGCCCGATGCCCGGCGTCTCCACGATCACCAGGTCGAACCCGGCCGCCTTCACGGCCGCGAGGATGTCGTCCAGGTGTTCCGGCAGTTGCGCGCCGGCGGTGCGGGTGGCCAGCGAGCGGAAGAACGTGCGCCCGGGCTCGAGGGCGTTCATCCGGATCCGGTCGCCGAGCAGCGCGCCGCCACCGCGCCGCCGGGTCGGGTCGATCGCCAGCACGGCCACCCGCAGCTTGTCCTCCTGGTCGAGCCGCAGCCGGCGCAGCAGCTCGTCGGTCAGCGACGACTTGCCCGAGCCACCGGTGCCGGTGATGCCCAGGACCGGCACGGTGCGGCCGGTTCTCAACCGGGCCGCAAACTCCCGCGATCGTCCCGCCTCCAGCACGGTGATCGCGCGCGCCAGGGCCGCCGGGTCGCCGGCCAGCACTGCTTCGACGTCCGGTTCCCGCGCGGCCAGGTCGACGTCGCAGGCCCGGATCAGCTCGTTGATCATGCCCGGCAGCCCCAGCCGCTGCCCGTCCTGCGGCGAGAAGATCGTGACGCCGCGCTCGGCCAGCAGCGCGATCTCCTCGGGAACGATCACGCCGCCCCCGCCCCCGAACACCCGCACGTGACCGGCGCCGGCCTCGGCGAGCCGCTCGACCAGATAGGTGAAGTACTCGACGTGGCCGCCCTGGTAGGACGAGATCGCCACGCCCTGCGCGTCCTCCTCCACCGTGGCCCGCACGATCGTGTCGACGCTGCGGTCGTGCCCGAGATGGATCACCTCGGCGCCCTGCGCCTGCAGGCAGATCGAGCGGCTTCTCCCGGCTGGAGAGGTCGGGGCCGCCGCTCCGCGTGACGCTGGGTGATCGAACCGAGGCGACGATCGCGACGACGGTGCGATTTCAGCTGATCGCCGAGCGGCTTCGCGAGGTGCACGAGCGATTCGGGCCGAACGGCGTCTTCGGCATCGTCCGCGATCAGAGCGCACGCGCCGTGCGGGCCACGCTCAGCGACACCGACGTCGGGATCGAGCAGTTCTTCGGCGCCGACCGTACGGCCTGCGAGGTGCGCCTGGCGGAGGCGGTGCGCAAGTCCCTCGAGACCGAGGGAATCAACATGACCGGGTTCGTGCTGGGCGCGGTCGAGCTCGGCAAGACCGGCGAGGTCATCCAGGCGACGGTGCGGGCACGGTACGAGCTCGAACGCGAGCGGGCGGAGGCCGAGACCAGGGCGGTACGCGCTCTGAACGACGCGAGCCTGGAGCAGAAGCTGGGCGCTCCGAGCGACGCGGCGTGGCGGTACCGGGAAACCGACCTGTGGCGTGACCTGGTGGAGCGGACCAACGCGCTGCAGGTCGCCTTGCGGGCCGGGCCCGGGACCGCGACTCCAGGAAGGGCCGTGGACGACCCCGCCAATCCACCCGGTCAAGGCCCGGCCTGATGGATGAGGAGCGCACGTTCGGCGACCGGGTGCTGGAGGTCATTGCCGTGGTGCTGCTGGCCATCTCGACCCTGGGCACCGCCTGGTGCGGCTATCAGGCGTCCCAGTGGTCCGGCGTCCAGACCGACGACAACCGGCAGGAGACCAACCATCGGCTGGAGGCCAACCGGCAGTTCGCCATGGCCATCCAGACGTTCTCGTACGACTCCAGCGTGATCGCCTTCTACGCACAGGCGGTCCAGGCGAAGAACACGGGGCTGGCCAATTTCTACCGCAACAGCATGGCGCGCAAGGACCTCCTGCCGTTTCTGGTGAAGTGGGAAGCCACGGTCCGCGCCGGCGGCACACCGACGCCGCTGCTCGAGGATCCGCAGTACATCCAGGCCCAGACCAGCGGATATCAGAGCGAGCAGGAGGCGGCCGAGGTGGCTGCCCGTGCCGCGCAGAAGGCAGCCGACACGTCGCAGGCCTACACCCTGAACACGATCCTGCTGGCGGTGGCGCTGTTCTTCGCCGGGGTCACGGCCTCGTTCCGATACCGATCCGTGCGCACGATGCTCATCGTGCTGTCCATCCTGACCTTGGCCTTCGCCGCGACGAGGCTGGCCGACCTGCCGGTGGCGTGATGTCTTCCGCCATGTTGACATGGGCCTCGGTCGATCTTACGGTCGGACTGTCAAACATCTTTACTATTAAGGCCGGCCGATGCCCTTCACCCGTCTGCTCCTCGCCGCCTTCACCGCTACCGCCGTCGTGGGCGCGGGCGCCACCCCCGCGTACGCCGATTGCCCGCCCTTGCCGGCACACGTGTTCTCGCCGTACTTCCAGGCCTATACCGACGCCGACCCGGCGGTGGTCAGCAAGGCCTCCGGCGCGCGCTACCTGACCATGGCCTTCCTGCAGACGCAGGTGACCGGCTCGTGCGAGGTCCTGTGGAACGGCGACCCCGCCACGCCCGTGACCAGGTCCGTCTACGGGCCCGAGATCACCAAGATCCGCGCCGCCGGTGGCGACGTGGTGCCGTCGTTCGGCGGGTACAGCGCGGACAGCACCGCCACCGAGATCGCCGACAGCTGCACCGACGTGGGCCGCATCGCCGCCGCGTACGAGAAGGTCATCACCACGTACGGCGTCACCCGGCTCGACATGGACATCGAGGACGCGTCGCTCGACGATCTCGCCGCCGTCGACCGCCGCAACCAGGCCATCCACCTCGTGCAGCGGTGGGCCGAGCGCCGGCACCGCCCCCTGCAGATCGTCTACACCCTCCCGACCGCACCGGCCGGCCTGGAGGACAACGCCATCAACGTCCTGGCCAGCGCCCTGCGCTACGGCGCCCGGGTCGACATCGTCAACATCATGACCTTCGACTACTACGACGACCAGCCGCACGACATGGCCGCCGACACCAAGACCGCCGCGTACGGCCTGTTCGGCACCTTGCGAACGCTCTACCCCCACCGCTCCGCGGCCCAGCTGTGGGCGATGGTGGGCATCACCGAGATGATCGGCATCGACGACTACGGCTCCGGCGGCGAGACGGGACCGCTGGAGGTGCTCACCCTCGCCGGCGCGCAAACGGTCGTGCGGTGGGCCACCGAGCACAACATCGGCGAGCTGTCCTTCTGGGCCCTGGGCCGCGACAACGGTGGCTGCCCCGGCACCCCCGGCTCCGACGACTGCTCCGGCGTCGCCCAGAAGCCCTACCAGTTCACCCACCTCATGGCGCCGTTCACCCACCGCCGCTGAGCGCGGCTGGCGCCGATGCCGCCGCCCAGGCCGACGAGTCACGACGTCGCGCCTGGGCGGACGAGGCCGGTCCGGCCCTCCTCGATCGGGTCGGCGGCGCGTGCGACCCGCCCGGACGTGGCCCACTTCGGCCACGGCCGCGCTGATCGCGGGCGGTAGGACACGTCGATGACCGCCGGTCAGTGCGACGAGCAGCACCGCCGCGGCCGGCATGTCCACGGTGTTGCGGATGACGCGCGGCACCAGGAGGTAGTTCTCGGCCAGTTGGTAGAGGGCGAAGAAGACCACGACCAGGATGGCCTGCGGCCACAGACCGACGGTGAGCAGCGCGACAATTACGCAGATAGTGGCGCCGAGCGCCGCCCGGCGTGGCCATCGCGAGTCCCCTCCATCGGTGCTTCCGATCCTGCGCCCGCCGCATTGTCCGTCGCATCCGTCTTCGCGCGCCAGGAGAGGGCGCGGATGCAATGCCGGCCCCGATCGTGGGGCCAGGGACGGGACCAGGGCTTTCACGGGTGCGACGGGCGGGGCGGATCTCGACTCTGGGGCGCGGACCGGAACCGAATGTGTCAAGGGGGGAAACGATGAGCATGGCAACACGACGAACCGTTTTGAAGGGCACCGCCGCGCTGGCCGGTGCGGTCGTGGCAACGACAACTGGCCTGGCGCCGGCGGCACAGGCACACACCGGCGGCGGGCGCCCGAAAGCGAACGTCCTACTGGTACACGGGGCGTGGGTCGACGGGTCGAGCTGGAACGCGGTCACCGCGATCCTGCAGCGGCAGGGCTACACCGTGGTCTGTGTGCAGCTGCCGCTGACCTCGCTGGCCGACGACGTGGCCTGGACCAGGCATGTCCTGGCCGAGCGGCTGCAGGGCCCGACGGTTCTGGCCGGGCACTCGTACGGCGGCGCCGTGATCTCCGGGGCTGCCACCGGGGTCCCGAACGCCGTCGGGCTGGTGTACGCCTCGGCGTTCGCGCCGGACGAGGGCGAGACGCTGGGTGGGCTCAACGCCCAGTTCCCGGCGCCGCCCGGCCTCGCGTTCGTGCAGCCCGACTCGCTGGGCTTCCTGTGGTTCGACCCGGCCGCGATTCCGGCCAACTTCGCCCCGGACATTCCGCTGGCGGACGCGCGAGTGCTGGCCGCGGTGCAGAAGCCGATCGCCGCGCAGTGCTTCGGCGACCCGGCCGGGCCGCCGGCGTGGAAGTCCCTGCGGTCGTGGGCGCTGGTCTCCACCCAGGACCGCATGATCAACCCCGACCTGGAGCGCTTCATGGCCAAACGCAGCGGCGCGACCACCATCGAGGTCCGTTCCAGCCACGCGTCGCCGGCCTCCCACCCCGACAAGGTCGCCGGGCTGATCGTCGCCGCCGCCCGCGCGGCGCGTACATAGGGAAACACTGATCATCCGGACCAGGTGATGCGACGCCACCTGGCGGGGTGGCAAGCTGATCGCTTGGCATTTGCCAATGTGCAAGCGATCGATCCCGCCGGGTGGTGGCCATGTCACAGGCGATTCCAGAGCCAGCTCTTCGCGGCCGGCAGGGCGAATGCGAGCTGCTGCGCCAGGTGCTGACCGACGCCCGCGAGGGCAACAGCCAGGTCCTGGTCCTGCGCGGCGATCCCGGCTCCGGCAAGACCGCGCTGCTGGACTATCTCTCCGGCCTCCTCGCCGGCTGGCGCCGATTGGCGGCAGTCGGCGTCGAGTCGGAAATGGAGCTCGCCTACAGCGGCCTGCATCAGCTCTGTTCACCGGTGCTGGATCGTCGCGATCGACTGCCCGACCCTCAGCGTGACGCCCTCTCGGTCGTGTTCGGCCTGAGCTCGGGGCCACCGCCCGACCGATTTCTGGTCGCCCTCGCCACCTTGAGCCTGCTGGACCAGGTGGCCGAGGACGAGCCGCTGGCCTGCGTGGTCGACGACGCGCAATGGTTGGATCAGGCATCGGCGCAGGTCCTCGCGTTCGTGGCGCGCCGCCTGCTCGCCGAGCCCATCGCGATGGTCTGCGGGGCCCGGACCGGCACCGGGGATGCGGTGCTGGCCGGCCTGCCCGCGTTGCCGGTCGGCGGCTTGGGCCCGGACGATTCACGGTCCTTGCTGCTGACCAACGTGACCGGTCCGATCGACCCCGAGGTCGTCGATCAGATCGTGGCCGAGAGTCACGGCAATCCGCTCGCCCTGCTCGAGCTGCCCCGCACCTGGACAGGTCACGATCTTGCCGGCGGCTACGGCCTTCCAGACAGCCATCCGGTGTCCAGCCGGGTCGAGCAGAGCTACGTCCAGCGGCTGACCTCGCTTCCGAGCGACACCCAGCAGCTTCTGCTGATCGCGGCGGCCGAGCCGCTCGGCGATCCGCGTCTGCTCGAGGCGGCCGCGGCCGTGGCCGGCATCGACGTGGCCGCGGCGGCCCCGGCGATCACGGCCGGGCTGCTTCGCCTGAACTCCCGGGTGGAGTTCGCCCATCCGCTGGTGCGCTCGGCGACGTACCGATCCGCCGGGCCCGATCAGCGTCAACGCGCGCACCGCGCCTTGGCCGAGGTGACGAACGCGAGCACCGACCCGGATCGTCGCGCGTGGCACCGCGCCCGGGCCATCAAGACGGCCAACGAGGATGTGGCCGCCGAGCTCGAGCGGTCGGCCGGCCGCGCTCAGTCGCGGGGCGGGTTCGCCGCCGCCGGCGCGTTCCTGTCCCGGGCGGCCGAGCTGACACCCGACCCGGCCCGGCGTAGCGGGCGGGCGCTCGGGGCGGCGTTCGCCAACGTGCAGGCGGGCGCGTTCGACACCGCGAGACGGATGATCACCCTGGCCACTGACGGCGGCGCCGACGAGCTACAACGAGCGCAGATCGATCTGCTCGGCGCCCAGTTGGCCTTCGCCTCCAGCCGCGGCACAGAGGCGCCGCCGCTGCTGCTGGCGGCCGCGCGACGCCTGGAACCGCTTGACGTGCAATTGGCCCGGGAGACCTACCTGGACGCGTTCACGGCAGCGTTGTTCGGTGCCCGGCTGAACGAGGGCGTCGGTATCACCGAGATCGCCGAGGCCGCACGGACCGCGGCCGGGCAGATCGGGCCCGAGCCCAGCGCCGCCGATCTGTTGCTCCAAGGGCTGATCGCGTTGGCCGGCGACTACGCCGCCGCGGCGCCGGTCTGCCGGGCCGCCGTGCAGCGGATGGCGGCCGGCTGGACGCCGCCGCCGGATCAGCTACGCCGGTTGTGGCAGGGCTGCGTCGTCGCCATCGAGGTCTGGGACGACGAGGGCGCGTACGTGTTGGCCCAGCGCCATGCCGAGATCGCCCGCCGGGCCGGAGCGCTGAGCGAGGTGGCGCTGGCCCTCAGCTCCCAGACGCCGGTGCTCGTCTTCTGCGGTGAGCTGGCCGCTGCCGCGGCCGCCGTCGCGGAGACGGAGTCCGTGCAGGAGGCCACCGGCATCACCGCCGCCCCCTACGGCGCGTTGATCGTGGCCGCCTGGCAGGGCCGCGGCGATCACTCCGATCGCCTGATCGCGACCACCCGGCTCGCCGCGACCGCCCGCGGCGAGGGCATCGGCGTGGCCATCTGTGAATACACCCGGGCCGTGCTGGCCAACAGCGGCGGCCGGTATCGCGACGCGATCTCGGCCGCCCGCGACGCCGGCGCCTATCGGGAGGTCGTCGTCGAGAACTGGGCCCTCCCCGAGCTGATCGAGGCAGCCTCCCGCGCGGGCGAGCCTGAGCTGGCGCGGACGAGCTTGGCTCGGCTGACCGAGAAGACGCAAGCAAGTCACACCGATTGGGCGCTCGGCGTGGAGGCACGCTCGCGCGCGCTGCTGAGCGACGATCGGCACGCCGAAAATCTGTACCGCAGCTCGATCGATTGCCTGACCCGCACCCGGATGCGCGGCGATCTGGCGCGAGCCCACCTGCTACGGCGAATGGCTGCGCCGGACGAGCCGCCGCGTCGACGCCCGCCACGAGCTGGAGACCGCATACGAGATGTTCGCCGCGGCCGGCATGGCGCTCTTCGCCGAGCGGGCCCGGCACGAGCTGTCGGCCACCGGAGCGACCGTACGCAGGCGTGGGCTCGACCAATCCACCGAACTGACGCCTCAGGAGACGCAGATCGCGCGTCTGGCGGTCGAGGGACAGACGAATGCCGAGATCGGCGCCCAGCTGTTCATCAGCAGCCGGACTGTCGAATGGCACCTGCGGAAGGTCTACACGAAGCTCGGCATCAGCTCACGCCGGTATCTCCACGCCGCGTTTCCCGATTAGCCGCCGTCGTCCAGGCCGAGGGTCGCACCGGTCACCACCGGATCGGTCATGAGCTGAACCGCCCGCTCCGCCACGCCGCCGAGGCTCCCGGGCCGCCAGATGATCAGGTTGACCCGGACCGGAACGGCCTCGACCGCGAGGTTCGCGACGAGGGCCGGCAGCGCGGCAGCGGTGATCGCCGCCAGCGTCCGGCCGTCGCCGGGTCGCCCGGCCCCGGCGACGAACACCAGCGAACCGCCGTCACGCATCTCCTGCCGGGCGTATCGGGCGATGCAGATCGGCATCAGGAGCTGCTCGAGGGCATCGCGCGCCCGGGCAAGATCGATCTCGCCGAGCCGCGCCGCGTACGGCTCGCCGCCGCTGAGCATCACATGATCGACATTTCCAGGCAGGCCGGCGAGAAACGTCTCCAGCCGGCCGGCGTCCGACTCGTCGAACGCGACGGTCGCCTCCACACCGATCTCGTCGGCCACGTCCTCGAGCGGCCCGGCATGCCGATCGGTGAGGATCAACTGGGCGCCCTCCCCTTTCGCCCGGCGGGCGGTTGCCAGGCCGATGCCGGTGCAGCTTCCGATGATCAGGACGGTCTGCCCCAGCAGGGCCGACGGCGAAGCGCCGGACATCGTCGATCTGTCATTCCCCGGACGCGAAGGCCGACGCCAGGGCTCGCCCCAGGTCGATTTCCGCGTCACGGGTCTGCAGGCCGCGCTGCAACACGGCGATCTGGGCGATGCTGATCATCTGGCTCGCGCCCGGCACCTTGATCTCGGCGAAGAGGACGGCGCCCTCGTCCCGTACGGCGATGGTCTCGAGAACGAATGGGGACATCGTGGCACCTTTCCCGTTGAGCGCTACCGCTGTCGCCAGAATGGCGCGGCGGCCCGCTTCAACGCACCCGTGCACCCCCTGGCCGGCCCGCGGGAGTCCCTGGTCGATTCCTCGAGATCGAACCGATAGCCCGTGGGGGTCGGCCAAGCCCGTGCAGCCGGGATGTCACGGATCGCGCCGCGGCTCGGTCCTCTTGAGGAAGGGTCAGGCAGCCGGCGGCTGTCCGACGACCCGCCCGAGAGCTCACCAACCGGTAACGAGTCAGGAGGCAACACCCACCAGGAGACCTGGGTCGACTACGACCTGGACGACCGCGCCCCGCTGCTGTTCATCAGCGGCGGCAAGGACCACCTGATGCCGCCCGCGGTGATCCGCTCGAACGCCAAGAAATACCGCGGCTCCGAGGCGCTCACGGATTTCTACGAGTTCCCGGAACGCTCCCACTTCACCGGCGTCGAGCCCGGCTGGGAGCAGGTGGCCGACTACGCGCTCAACTGGGCGGTCAGCCACGCCCGAGCGCCACGGAGCTGACCACGGCAAGTTCCCTTCACGCGCCTGGGCCTGGTGGCAGGCCTTCGTCGAGTTGCTCGGCGAGGCAGGCCAGGTACAGCGCCAACGTCGCGCGGTGATCGCCGACCGACCGGTCGGTCAGGCGGGAGATCCGCTTCAGTCGATAGACCATGGTGTTGCGGTGGATTTGCAGTGCGTTCGCCGCGCGCACCAGGTTGAACCCGCTGTCGCACCAGGTCAGCACGGTCTCGCGGAGCGCGGGCCAGTCGTTCTCGGCTTGCAGCCGGGTGGTCAGGGCGTCGACGAAGCGGTTCCGCGGATGCTGGCCGGTGGCGGCGAGGAACTGATGGATCCGCATCTCGTCGATGGTGTTCACCGCGGGCCGGCCCGGCAGCCGGGTGCCGAGCCGGGCCGCGGTGCTCGCACCTTGGTACGAGTCGTGGAGTCCCGCGATCGTGGCGGCCGGCGTGCCGATCCCGACGGCAGCATTAAGGCCGTGCCGGCGACCGATCTGTTCGACGAGCCGCCCGCAGCTCGCGCGCAGAGCCTCGGCCCGGCTGTCGGCGGCGGCGGCCGGCCTGGCCCGGTGCAGGACGACGAACCGGTTCGAGGGCATGGCGGCCACGATGTCGTCCGGCCCGGCGACGTGGGCGCGGATCGTGCCCAGGACGGACAGGCGCAGGGTCGGCTCGACGGAGTCGTTCGGATCGGCCGGCGCCGGTGGGGCGCCGTCGCCGATCGAGGCCGTGATGTCGATGACGACCGCGATCCGCCACACGCCGAGGTCGTAGCCCAGCTCGGCGGCCCGGTACCCGACCAGGTCCGGTTCGCCCCGGTCGGCGCTGAAGTGGGCGATGTCCCGGACGAGCTCGTCGAGTGCCTGCTCTCGCACCAGACGGGAGCGCAGCAGCCCGGACTCCTGCAGGAGGATCTCGGTCTGCCGCTTGACGACGAGCCCGAACCGGCGCACCTGGACCGGTGAACCGGTGATGCCGACCGTGCCGACGGCGGTGTCGCCGATGACGATGGGGAGGGTGATCCCGGGTCGCACGCCGCGCATCTGGTGCGCCTCGGCCGCGTTGTGGGTGGCGGACCGCTGGGTGCGGACGACGTCGATCGACGCCTCGTGAAAGGTGCCGACCCGGGCCCGCTCGCCGCTGCCGATCACGATGCCGTCCCGGTCGGTGATCAGCACGTTGAACCCGATGATGTCGGTGGTGTCGCCCGCGATCTCCTGGGCGAGCTGCGGGGTGAGCACCGGCGCGACAACCGGGTCCGCCATGAGCTGGTCCTTCCTCGCCGCGAAGAAGCCTTGTACGAAGCGTACAACCATGGCCACCACTGGCAGTTGACGTCTATACCGAACGCCCAATGACTTCGCCTGTGGGCGAGCTTAATATCAGCAAAATCACACCGCCGGACGAGCGATGAGGATGAGGTCCGATGAGTGAGCGACGGATACTTTCGCCGGCCAAGGCCTTAGCGGTCGTCGTGGCGGCCGGCGTGCTGTTGACCGCCGGCTGTAGTTCCGCGGAGACGACGGCGACATCGAACGGTTCGGCGTCGGCCGGTCTGGGCACGATCGAAAAGGGCAAACTCAAGGTCGCCATCGAGCCCTACATGCCGTATACCGACATCAAGAACGGCAAGATGGTGGGTCTCGACGCCGAGATCCTGCAGGCGGCCGCCGGCGCTCTCGGCCTGCGGATCGAGACTCAGATGACCGACTTCAAGGGCATGCTGAACTCCGTGCAGTCCGGCCGGGCCGACGTCACCATCGGCGGCATCGGCTGGAGCAAGGACCGTGCCGAGAAAGGCCTGTTCACCGATCCGGTCTACTACTCGCCGGCGGCCATGGCCGTGGTCGGCGACAAGCCCTACAAGACGGTGGACGATCTGAAGGGGCTACGGCTGGGCACCGTCAGCGGGTACGTCTGGGAACAGTCCATCAAGGCGGTCGACGGCGCACAGACCAAGGTGTACCCGGATGCCAACGGGTTCTTCGCCGACCTCGCCGCCGGTCGCATCGATGTCGGCTTCATCGACCCGCTGCTCGTCACCTATCAGCGGCAGGTGCAACCGAACTCGAAATTCCAGCTCCAATACCTGACACCGCCGACCGATGCGCAGATCGCCGCGAAGCCCGCGTTCAAGGACTTCCGCCAGATCCAGGTCAGTTTCTATCTGCCCAAGCAAGCGTCGGCGCTGGAGAAAGCCCTGGACGCCCAGATCGACAAGCTTTACCAGAACGGGCAGCTGGCGGCGATGGTGACCAAGTGGGGCGGCGATCCCCAGCAGTTCTGCAAGCCCGATCCCTATCTGGAGACGCTGCGTCAGGGCGTCGACCGCCCGGCCGGCTGGAAACTGCCGACCATCTAGACGGGGAGCGCACATGATTTCCTGGCTGCAGAGCCGCGGGTACTGGCCGTTTCACGTCGCGTGGTCGGAATGGACGTCGACGCTGCTGGACGGCTTGCTGAAAACGATCGAGTACGCGGCGCTGGGCTTCCTCGCCGCCGCGCTGCTGGGTCTCGTCCTGGCGCTCATGCGCACGAGCCGGATCGCCCTGGTGCGCCTGCCGGCGAGCATCTACACCGAGCTGTTCAAGAACGTCCCGCTTCTGGTGATCATCTCGGTGACCTACTACGGCATCGTCCAGTTCGGCATCAAGCTGGGCGTCTTCGAGGCCGGCGCGCTCAGCCTGGCCATCTTCTACGCCGCGTACCTGTCGGAGATCTTCCGTTCCGCTCTCGTCGGCGTCCACGGCGCCCAGCGCGAAGCGGCGCAGGCCTTGGGCCTGAACCGCTGGGCCACCTTCGCGCATGTGATTTTCCCGCAGGCGCTGCGGCTCGCGCTGCCCGGCACCAACACGATGCTCGTCGATCTTCTGAAGTCGACCTCGCTGCTGACCGTCATCGCCGCCGGCGAACTGATGGCCGTGGGCAACTCGGTCGCCTCGCAGACCTTCGAGCAGATGGAGGTCTTCCTCGTCATCGGCGCCATCTACTTCGCGCTCTGCTACCCCTTGTCGCAAGCGCTGTTGTGGCTGGAACGGAGGGTTCAGGCCGGTTCCCCGCTGTCGCCGGCCCGGTCCCGGCGGCTGCGCGCCGCCCGCGAACTGCTGGACGTCGCATGAACAGCGGGCCGACTCCGGTGATCACCATCGAGAGCCTGGTGAAGTCGTTCGACGGCCGGACGGTGATCGACAACGTGGACCTGACGGTGGCCCCGGGCCGCATCGTCAGCGTCATCGGCCAGAGCGGTGGCGGCAAGAGCACGCTGCTGCGCTGCGTCAACCTGCTGGAGAAGCCGGACCGCGGCCGGATCGTGATCGCCGGCGAGGAGGTGTTCGCCGGTGGCCGGGTGGTCTGCGGCGACCTGGCCCGGCTCCGCCAGTCCGTCGGCATGGTGTTCCAGCGCTTCCACCTCTTTCCGCACCTGACCGCCGTGGAAAACGTCATGGTCGCCCAGCGGAAGGCGGCCGGGGTGCCGGAGAAGCAGGCGCTCGAGACCGCGGTTCGCCTGCTCAAGCGGGTACACCTCGCGCACCGGGGACTCGCCTTCCCCGACCAGATGTCCGGCGGCGAGCAGCAACGGGTGGCGATCGCCCGCGCGCTGGCCCTGCAGCCCAAGGTGCTGCTGTTCGACGAACCGACGTCCGCACTCGACCCGGAGTCCACCCGCGAGGTGCTGCGAGTGATGCGCGAGCTCGCGGACGACGGCATGACCATGGTGATCGTCACCCATGAGGTCCCGTTCGCCCGGCGCATCTCGGACTGGGTGGTCTTCCTCGACGGCGGCCGGATCATCGAGCAGGGCACGCCCGCGGAGGTGCTCGACCATCCGACGCAAGCGCGGACCCGAGCCTTCCTGACGTCGTTCGACGACCTGCAACCGGCTGAGATCACAGACCAGGAGACACATTCGTGAAGGAAACCGTTGCCGTGCTCGGCGGGGGCCACGGGGCACACGCGATGGCAGTCGACCTCACCTCGCGCGGTTTCCCGGTGAACCTGTTCGAGACGCCCGAGTTCTCCGGCGGCATGCGGGAGGTGTTCCAGACCGGGACCATCCACTCGTCCGGAATGATCAATGGCAGCTTCCGGCTCAACAAGGTCACCAGCGACATCGGCGAGGCCATCGACGGCGTGCGGTACATCCTCGTCGTGACGCCGGCGTTCGCCCACGACGCGTACACCCGTCTTCTGCGCGGCCGGGTCACCGGCAACCAGGTGATCGTGGTGTATCCGGGCGCCTTCGCCGGGCTGCTGTTCCGGACGGCGTTCGGCGACCTGGACTGCCCGGTCGTCGCCGAGGTCAACAACCTGCCGTACGACACCCGGCTGGAGGCGCCGGCCCGGGTCGTCATCCACGGCTACAACCCGGTCAACATCGCGTTCATGCCGGCCGAGAAGGGCGCCGATCTGATCGACGAGATGCGGGCCATCCACCCGTACGAGAAGGTGTATTCCGATGTTCTCGAGGCCGGGCTCAGCATCGTGAACCCGGGTGTGCACGCGGGCCCCTGCCTGCTCAGCATCACCGCGATCGAGAACTCGGCGAAGCGGCCGTTCTTTCTGTACGAGCACGGCGTCACCCCGGGCTCGTGCCGGATCAACATCCAGGTGGACAACGAGCGCAAGGAGATCGGCCGGCGGCTCGGGTACCGGCTGACGCCGATCGAGGACTTCACCGGCCTGAGCGAGGGGTACACCTGGCAGGAGCTCTACATGAGCATCCACGGGAACATCTCGCTGACGCCGATCGCCGGGCCGCACACCGTCTCGAGCAGGTACTTCACCGAGGATGCCCCGTACGGCCTGGTGCCGTGGAGCATCATCGGCAAGGCCATCGGCGTCGCGACGCCGGTCATCGACTCGATCGTCAACATCTACAACGTCGTGAACGAGCGCGACTGGTGGGCCGACGGGCGGACGCGCGACGACCTCGGGCTGGAGGGCCTGTCGCCGGAGGAGATCAAGTCCTACGTCCGGACCGGCAAGCGGAGGTGAGCTCGCGGGGTGGAGCTCACCGGCCCGGCGCCTGCACCCCGTAGTCGCCGAACCCCTGCTCGAGCAGGGCGAACGCGTCCACCGCCGACCGCGCGAGCCGGTCCGCGAGTCCGGCCGGGATCGGGTCGGCCAGCGCTGCCTCCCGCGCCTGCAGGATGAGCGCCCGCTGCACCGCGACCAGCCCGTGCGCCACCACCCGCGCGGTCAGCCGCTCCTCGGCGGTGACCCCGCCGAGGGCCGCGGCGAGCAGTTCGGCCGTACGGGTCAGTGAGATCTGCTCGCGGCCCTGCAAGGTCAAGCTTTCCGTCACCACCCGGTTGACCGTGCGCAGGCGGTCGAGCGCCTGCTCGTCGTCGCTGTCGAGCTGCTGGATGAGCCCGCCCTGGGACAGCAGCAGGCGCCGGAACGCCGCCGTCACCCCCTCGCCGGCCGGCCGGTCGGCCACACCGCGGACGAGGCGCTCGCCGTACTCGTCGAGGCGGAAGAAGAAGAGGTCTTCCTTGGTGGCGAAGTAGTTGAACACGGTGGCCTCGGAGACATCGGCCGCGCGCGCGATCTCGGCCACGGTGATCCGTCCGAAGCCATGGTCGGCGATGAGCACCCACGCCGTGTCGGCGATGTGCCGCCGGGTGCGCTCCTTCTTCTGCTCGCGCAGTCCCACTACGCCTCCCCTTCGGGTCTTGTGTTAGAGCGACTCTAAGTTTAGAGTAACTCTATGAATGATGACAAGGAAGCGATCGTCACCACCCTGCAGGACCGCGTGAACCGGGCGCTGCTCACCGGAGACTGGCACACGCTGACCGACCTGGTCGCGCCGGACGCGCTCATCACCGGGCCGCGCGGCTACATGATCACCCGGGACAACTGGATCAACGTCCACCGAGAGGAGGCGTACGAGCAGGTCCGGCTGGACGTGGTGGAGTCGACGGTGCACGCGTACGACGCGGCCGGCGTCCGGTTCGACCTCGTCGAGTCGGAGTGCATCTACCACGGTGAGACGATCAAGGGCCGGTTCCGGGTCAGCCAGGCCTGGGCGAGCCACGGCGGCCGATGGCAGCTCACGTCCGTGCAATACACGACGGCGGCCTGAGCCATGGACGTGAGCATCAGCATCACCGCGTACCCCTCCGCCGACGCCGCGGCGGCCCTCACCGACCTCGGCCAGGCCGCCGACGAGCTGGGCCTGCACACCGTCTGGGCCACCGACCACCTCATCCAGGCCGACCCGATGGCGTCCACCACCGATCCGATGCTCGAGGCGTACGCGGTGCTCGCGTTCCTGTCCGCGACCACCCGCCGGGTACGACTCGGCGCGATGGTGAGCCCGGTGACGTTCCGTCCGCCTGCCCTGCTGATCAAGACGGTGACCAGCCTGGACGTGCTCTCCGGCGGGCGGGCGTGGCTCGGGATCGGCGCCGGGTACCAACAGGACGAGGCGCGCGACATGGGCCTGCCGCTGCCGGCGACGCGGGAGCGCTTCGAGCACCTGGAGGACACGATCCGGCTCGCCGCGCAGATGTGGCGGGGCGACACCGCACCGTTCCACGGCTTCCACGCCCGGCTCGAACGCCCGGTGAGCAGCCCGCCGCCGGCGACGACGCCACGCCCGCCCATCCTCGTCGGCGGGACGGGCGAGCAACGGACGCTGCGCCTGGTCGCCCAGTACGCCGACGCGTGCAACCTCTTCGACATCCCGGACGGCGGCGTCACGATCCGGCACAAGCTCGCCGTGCTGCGCGAGCACTGCGCGGCGATCGGACGCGACGACGACATCGCCAAGACGGTGAGCACCGCCCTCGGCGACGACGAGCCGCCGGCCCGGTTCGCCGAGCGCTGCGCCGTGCTCAAGTCCTACGGCGCCGACCACGTCGTGGTCATCACCCGCGGGCGCCCGTTCACGCTCGCCGACCTGGAACGCGTCGCCGCGGCCACCGCCGTGTAGCCGACCGGCGCACCCTCGCCGCGCGGAACAGACGGGGCGCGAACGGTCTCGATCAGCAATTGCGTGATACGGTCGACATTCGCGGTTGATTTCTACCGATGCCACACGCGCCGAATGCGCGTACGGCCGAATCTCTTCGCCCGCGCGGTAATTTCGATTTGTGCGAGCCGCAGCGACGCGTCCACCCAGCTAGACCCGGGCGCCGGGCAATCCGGAGGGTGGGAGATGTTCCTCGTTCCGGCACCTTTGCCCGCGGCCACGGCACCGTTCCGGAAACTGTCTTCCGACCGCGGCGGATCGACTGGTTCAGCGATTCGTCGCGGTCGGGATGTACCTCGTACGAACAAAGCACGAACAGACGGAGTCAAGTGATCATTTCGAAGCAGCTCATCATCGCCGAACTTCGCAGGCGCGGAGAAGGTCAGCGAGCCGACTTCGTCGACCGGCAACTGCCCGACGAGGTCGACACCACGCGGCACGGCGGTCTGCTGGCCACGTTGAAGCTCGACCCCGACTGGCTCGCCGCGGCAAGCCAGTCGGCGCCGACCGAGTAGCTGACCGTCACGGCCCGTTCCGTTTCGTCCACCGTCGACGGCACAATGGGCGACATGCACAGGAGTGGCGCCGCGGCCGGTAGCGCGGTCTTCTTCGCCCTCGCTCCGGGGACGGTCGCCGGCCTGGCGCCCTGGTTGCTCACCCAATGGCGACCGGGCGCCCCGTTTGCGCACTGGCTGCCGGCACGCCTGCTCGGCATCGTGATCCTGGTGGCGGGAGCCGCGTTTCTCGTACACGCCTTCGCCCGCTTCGTGATCGAGGGCATCGGCACGCCCGCACCGATCGCGCCGCCCACGCAGCTGGTCGTGGGTGGCGTGTACCGGTATGTTCGCAACCCGATGTACCTCGCGGTCATCGCCACCATCCTGGGCCAGGCCCTGCTGCTGTGGCGGCCGGTGCTCCTCGGGTACGCCGCGCTCGTGACCGCCGCCATGGTCGCGTTCGTCCTCGGCTACGAACAGCCCGTCCTGACCAGCAAGTTCGGCGACGAGTACACGACCTACCGCCGCGCCGTCCCGGGCTGGTGGCCGCGGCTGACCCCATGGCGCCCCGAACAGCATCGCTGAGGCCGTACCCTCGGCTCGTGATCGGCTCTGATTGGTTTCTTCTCGGTGCTCCTTGGGACTGCTCGGGCACGGGCCGGGGCGAGGCCGAAGCTCCCGAGGCGCTGCGCGCGGCCGGTCTGAACGGCCACGTCGACGTCGATCTGGGCGACGCGGCGACCATCATCTCCACCCACCACCGCGACGAGAAGACCGCGGTTCGCGCTCTGCCCGACACCATCGCTGCCGCACACGCCCTGGCGACCTCGCTGGCGACCGGCATGCGTGAGCATCCCGAGCGGCGGCCGCTGGTCCTCGGTGGCGACTGCAGCCTCCTCCTCGGCGTCTTCGCGCACCTGCGCCCGGCCGTCGGCAGCGTCGGTCTGTGGCTGGTCGACGGTCATCCCGACTATCTCGACGCCCGCGCCTCGGATACCGGCGAGACCGCCGACCTCGAACTTGCCGTGCTCACCGGGGCCGGCCCGCCGAGCCTGACCGGCCTGGGCCAGGCCGTGCCGATGGTCGAGGCCCGCCACGTCGCCCTGCTCGGACACCGCACCGACGGCCTCGACCCGGCATCGGCGGCCGAGGTGGCCCGCGTGCCCGCCGAGATGCTCACGATCGGGTCGCCCGCCGTGATCGCCGACCCGCACGGCGCGGGACGCAGGGCGGCGGCCTGGGCCGAGCGGCTACAGGTACCGATGTGGCTCCACCTCGACGTGGACGTTCTCGACCCGTCGAGCATGCCGGCGGTGACCTACCCGCAAGCCGGCGGGCCGGACACCGACCAGCTCGCGGCCCTGCTGGCCCCGCTCGCGGGAGCGCCGAACCTGCTCGGTGTCAGCGTCGCCGACTTCCGCCCGGACCTCGACATCGACGGCCGGTACGCAACGAGCCTGGTCACTTTGCTCGACCGGGTGTGCGGATCAGATCGGGCAACTCCGCCATGTCCGTGAAGACGACGCCGGCCCCCGCCGCGCGCAGCACCTCCGGCGCCGTGTGGGTCGGGCCGGAGGGCGCGAACCCGAACACCGTCGCCCCGGCGGCCACCCCGGCGGTGACGCCGGCGACCGAATCCTCGATCACGACGGCCGCGGCCGGATCGATCCCCAGGTCGGCCGCGGCGGCGAGGTAGACGTCCGGCGCCGGCTTGCTCCTGGGCATCTCCATGCCGCTGAACACCCGGCTGCCGAAGTACCCGTCCAAACCGGCGATCTTCAGCTGCATCTCGACCTTGCCGCGGTCGGCCCCGGTCACGCAGGCGAACCGGTCCCCCATCAGGGTGGCCACCGCCCGGACAGCCTCCTCGGCGCCGGGGATCGGGACGAGGCCCGACCGCAGGGCCGCGTCCCGCCGGCCGCGGAAGCTCGCCAGCCAGGCGTCGTCGATCCGGAATCCGGTGTGCTCCTGGATCACCGCCCACTCGTCCCGGAGCGCCCGGCCGACGAACAGGTCGATGCAGTCCCGCTCGGAGATGCCCCAGCCGAGCCCGATCAGCATCGTCCGCAGGACGCCGTTCGTGATCGGCTCGGAATCGACGAGCACGCCGTCGCAGTCGAAGAGCACGGCCGAGAAGCGAGGGGTCGAAGAAGTCACGGCCGCAACCCTACTGAAGGCGGACGACGCGCCCGGCCGTCACTCGTCGCAGACCCGATCCGGTGGCGCCTGAGGGTGGACGAGGTAGCGGTCCATCGCCGCGCGGGCGCACGGCGAGGTGTAGTACGAGGTGTGGCCGTCGCCAGTGCGGGTCAGCAGGTCGCTGCCGTCGATCTGGGCGTTGAGGCTGTGCGCCCACCCGTACGGGTCGGAGGAATCGTGCACCGCGTGCACCATCAGGGTCGGCACGCCGTGGACCGCGAGGGTGCGGGGCGGGTTGGCCGGCGGCACCGGCCAGCCGATGCAGAAGTTCACCCGCCAGGTCTCCGACGCGCCCTGCAGGTGCGGCGCGAGTTGCCGCCCCAGTTGCAGGCGCTGCTGCATCTCGGCCCAGCTGCCGACCTGCGGCACGTAGTCGCCGCAGGCGTTGCCGAGTACACCGAACAGCGCTTCCTGAGGCGCGCTGGCGTCGGGCGCAACCGCGAACCGGTCGGCGTTTCCGGCCAGCGCGGCCGCGATGGCCCGCGACAGGGCGGCCCAGGACAGCTCCGGCCCGTAGATCGACGGTTCCTTGAAGGTCAGCATGCCGACGGTCCCCATCCGGATGTCCTCGCCCGTGACCGCACGCAGCGCTCGGGCCACCGGGGTCGGGCGCCGGTCGGCGTCGGCCACCAAATGGTCGAAGACCTTCGCGACGTCCTGTCCGCGCAGCACGCAGGACGGTGCCGTGTCGCACCAGCGGGTGAACCGGTTGAACGAGTTCTCCTCGGAGACGATCTCGTCGGCCACCTGCACGCCTTCCGCCTGGTTGTGCTCCAGAGCCGCGTCGAGCACCATCGCGCGCGTCTGCCGGGAGAACATCTCGGCATAGTTGGCGGCGACCTGCGTTCCGTACGAGATACCCAGCCAGCTCACCTGTTTGACGCCGAGGGCCTGCCGCAGCGCATCGTGATCGCGGGCGACCGTGATGGTGTCCATGTGGCCGAGCAGCGCGCCGGTGCCCTGCAGGCAACTCAGGCCGACGTCACGGTTGTGCCGGCGGAGCTGGTTGAACTGCTGCTCGGTCCGCGGGAACAGGGTCGTTTCCGGCAGGATCGGATTCAATCCGCAATGGACCTGGACGCCGCCGCCCATGCCCCGCGGATCCAGGGCGACGATGTCGAACCGTGCCCGCAGCGTCGCGGAGAAGATGCGCTCGGCGTCCATGACATACCGGGCGCCGCCGTCGCCCGGCCCGCCCGGGTGGTAGAACAGGGTTCCGATCCGGTTCGCGGGCTGATCCGCGGATCGATTCCGTGGCCGAGCCGAACACCAGGAGCCCGCTGGCGAACAGCGAGACGACGAGTTGTCCACGCATGGCGCTTCTCCTCAACGGTCGCAGTAGGCGGTGATCAGCAGCTTGCGGACGGCCTGGTTGACCGGCGCATCGTGCCCGAAGAAGCTGTTGACGATCACGGTGACCTGACGCCGGGAGTCGGGACTGTTCCAGGCGGCGGTGGTGTAGCCCGGGTTCTCGGCGTCGTTCCCCCACGCCGGACCGCACGGGAACTGTTCCCGCAGCAGGCCCAGACCCCAACCGCCGCCGAGGATCCCGGCGTCCGGGATACCGCCGGTAGCCACCGGATCGATCTTCTTCATCTCCACCAGCAGCCGGGCCGGCAGCAACTCGCCGCGTAACAGGGCGCGGTAGAACCGGGCAAGGTCGTCGGCATTGGACAGCACAGCGCCGGCCGCGCCGAACAGGGTCGGGCTGAGCGCGGTGAACTCGACCGGCGGCGGTTCCTCGACCCCGTAGCCGTGCACGTGCGGCCCGGCGATGTCCGAGGACGTCGGATAGCTGGTGTGGTGCAGGCCGAGCGGCACGAACAGCCGCCGGCGAAGCTCGTCGCCGATCGACCGTCCGGTGATCGACTCGACGATCATGCCCAGCAGGACGTAGTTGGTGTTCGAGTAGGCCAGCGCGGTTCCGGGAGCGAACAGGGGCCCGTGTTCGGCCGCGTACCGGACGCCGTCGCGCACGTCGAAGACCAGGGTGAAGTCCCCGGCGTAGTAGGGGGCCAGCGTCCGGGGGTCCTGCACGTAGTCGTAGATGCCGCTGGTGTGATTGAGCAGTTGCCGGACGGTGATGGCCGAACCGTTCGAGATGACTCCGGGCAGCCACCGCTCGAGGGTGTCGTCGAGGGCGAGCCGGCGCTCACCGACCAGTTGCAGGACGACGGTCGCGGTGAAGGCCTTGGTCACGCTGCCGACGCGGGTGGGCAGGCCCGGGCGCATGGGTTCGACCGGTGCGAGCCTGCTGCTGCCGGCGGCGAGCCGGATCGTCCGCCCACCGTCGCGGAGCAGGACGATCGCTCCCGGCGCGCCGGCGGCAACGACGTCGTTGAGCGCCCGGCGCAGGTGAACCACGAGCCCGGCCGAGGGAGCCGCGGCATCAGCCGGCGCCACTCCCCCGGCAGTCACTATCAGGACGCCGGCGACGCAACTCGTCATTGCCGCTCGTACGCGGGTGATCACGTCGTGTTTCAGGGCGTCGGCGCGATGGTGGCCGTCGCGGGGTCCGCGCCGCCGGTGTCCAGCCGGAACGGCGGGTACGCGTCGGTCATCAGCGCGGTGTAGGCGGCAACCCGCAGCACCCACCGGTTGAGGCCGAGGATGAAGTCGTACAGGCCGCGGGGGTAGCGCCCGGTCACAGCGAGGACGATCGCGGCGATGAGCACCAGGAGCCCGATGAGGCCGCCACCGCTCCAGCTGTAGTTGTCGGTCTCGGAGCCGAGAGCGAACCAGGCGCCGCCGCCGACGAGGACACCGACGATCAGCAGGTGCGGCAGAGCCAGCAGCCACCACTTCACCAGGACCAGGCCTCGGGACAGGTGCTCGGGATAGCCCACGTGCAGCTGGGCCGGATAGTCCGGAACCTCCTGCAGGGTGAACGGCGGATACCGGTCCGTGCCCAGCGCGCTGTAGGAGTAGTAGCTGACCCGCCAGCCCCACCGCATCACACCGAGGTTGAACTCGAAGATCGGGCGCGGATACCGCCCGGTGAACAGGATCGCGAAGAACGCGACCACCGACATAACGGCGAACGCGATCCATAGGAAGAGCAGCACTACGTAGTGCGGAATGGCCAGAACCCACTTCACCAGCCACAGCCAGCGCGACAGGTTCGGGTCCAGACGGGCATCGACGCGTACGGGATAGATGGGCGCAACGGTCATGATCGCTTGCCTCCTCGGGAGGAAACTTTCTGCTCACCGTGCTGGCCGGGGCGATCGCTCGGATCCCCAGCCTGGCCGTGCCGTGAACGGCCGCCGAGGTCTAGGGCAGCGTGTCGGAGATGCGTCGCCCGTCGCAGAAACGGACGAACCGAGCAAACTTGACGCTACGCCCTCCCCGTGTCGCCGAGCCGGAACGAACGGCTATTTCTCGGCGGATGGCATCACATGGATGCCATCCGACGTTCGAACGCGGCCGGGTCGTCACGCCAAGCCTGGTGACCATCGCGTGCCATCGGGTCGGGGAAGATGTTGTCCTGGCCGTTCTCGAGCCCGTCGAGGATCGCGGCGGCCACGTCCGCGGCGCTGGTCTTGGGGATCGGGAAGGCCCGGATCATGTCGGTGTCCACGGCGCCCGGGAAGACACCGTGGACGGTGATCTTCTTGGCGGCCGGCTGTGCACGCAGCGCCTGGGTCATCGAAGCGGCGGCCTTGGAGGCGCTGTACCCGGCCATGGCGGGCACCGGCCCGAACACCACCAGGCTGAGCAGGTTCACGATCGCGCCGCCGCCGTTGCGTTCGATCACCGGCGCGAACGCCCGTGAGGTGGCCAGCGTGCCGATGAAGTTCGTCCGCAGGTCGAGGTCGACCGCCGCGAGGTCGCCGTCCAACGGATCGGTGAAGGCGAGCGAGCCGCCGTTGTTGATCAGCAACGTCGTGTCGGCCGCGAGCGCGGCCGCTCGGCTGATCTGCTCCAGGTCGGTCAGGTCGAGGGCGAGAGGCACGACGCGGCTGTCCCGCGCGGCCAGGTCAGCGAGCGTCTCGGGGTGACGTGCCGCGGCGTACACCTTGGCGGCGTCCTCGCTCAGCAGCGACTCGACCAGGGCACGGCCGAGGCCGCGGTTGGCTCCGGTAACCAGAGCGGTGCTGCCATTGTTGTCCTCGGTCCACCACAGCGCTCACGATGCGACCAGGCACCTGAAGGGGCGCTGAATCTGCCCAGCCGGAACGAGTGGGCACAGGTCGAGATAGTCGGCGCGCCGGACAGGGACCCCGGCGATACGCAAGTGTCGCGCGATCTCCGCGGCATATCCGTCATGACCGGCGCCGATGCTGGCCGAGAAGCGGCGACGGCCGGGTCACCGTTCACCAGCTGAAACCGGAGCGCTGCGGGTCCCCTCGGTAAGCACTGAGCGTATACACTGAGAGGATAATCCTAGATGGGGAGGAACCGATGAGCATTTCGTTGTCACGCAGGAGGTTGCTCGGGGCTGCGCTCGCGGCCGGAATCACGGTGCCATTCGGTGCAGCGACGCCCGCATCGGCATCCACTGCTATATCGGCCGCGCCGCGCCTGAGATTGCCGGGACCGACCGGGCCATATGCGGTGGGCACGGTGCAACTTCACCTGGTCGACCGTTCGCGCTCGTATCAGGGACAGGCCAGGGAATTGATGGCCAGCGTCTGGTATCCCGCGCACGACACCTGGCGGTACCCGCCGGCGCCGTGGATGGAGGCCGCTCCGTTCCGCTTGTTGCTCGAGTCCGCCGACTTCGAGCCCGACGCCGCGCTGGCGCCTTTCACCACGGGCCACATCGGTGCGCCGGTGCGCCGTACCCGCGAACGAATGCCCGTGGTTGTCTTCTCACACGCGGCACATGATCACCGTTCGGAGAACACCGTCGTCGTACAGGAACTCGCCAGCCACGGATACGTGGTCGTCACCGTCGACCACACGTACGACGCATTCAGTGAATTTCCCGATGGACGGGTCATCGCGCCGGTCGAGGACCCGGTGATGCTGCCGCCCGACTTCGCCCGCGACATCAAGTTCATCATCGACCAGCTCGAGGTCATGGCCGCTGGGCACAACCCCGATGTCGACCGCCGGCCGCTGCCGGCCGGCCTGGGAGCGGCGCTGGATCTGCGGCACATCGGCATGTTCGGTCACTCGAAGGGCGGGACGGCGACCGCGCTGCTCATGGCCGAGGACCGCCGGGTCCGGGCGGGGCTGATCATGGACGGGCCGATGGAGTCCGCGCCGCCGCCGCTCACCGATCTGGATCGGCCCGTCATGCTGATGACCGCCGTGTTCACGAGAGCCGACGCACCGCCGGTCGCCGCATTCTGGGAACACCTGCATGGCTGGCGGCTCAACATCCAGGCCGACGGCGCGCTCCACCCGTCGTACAGCGACTACCAGGTGCTCATAGCGCAGATCGCGCCCATTGTCGGGCTGAGCACAGAGGATCTGCAGAGCTGGATCGGCACGCTCGACCCGGGCCGGTCGGTGAAAATTCAGCAGGCCTATCCCCTGGCCTTCTTCGACCTGCACCTGCGGCACCGGAACGGGTACCTGCTGGACGGGCCCAGCCGAACGTTCCCGGAAGTGAAGTTCCTGCCTTAGTCCGGCGGACAGCTTCCCTCCCGGGTTGATTCGTTATATCGTTCGACGATATAGCGCGGCGCGTACTAGAGACCGGAGATGCTGAGCATGGCCGAGCTGGGCAGTTTCGCCGACCCCGCGGTGCTGATCCTCACCAGCCTCGCCGGTGGGGCGAAGCACGGCTACGCGCTGATCAAGGACATCGAGCAGCTCGCCGGGGCGACGCTCGGGCCCGGCACGCTGTATGCGGCGCTCGGCCGTCTCGAGCGGCGCGGGCTGATCGAGGCGCTGCCCGAAGAGGATCGGCGCCGGCCGTACCAGCTCACCGCGGCCGGCGCCGAGGCCTTACGGGCGTATCTGGAGCAGGCCCAGCGGGTCAGCACGGCCGGCCTGAAGCGACTGCGGGCGTTCGCATGAAGCGGCTTCTTCGCCTCTACCCCGCGGCGTGGCGACGCCGCTACGGCGACGAGATGGCGCAACTGCTCGACGATCTCGGCCCGATGTCGGCCGGGGCCCGCCTGCGCACCGGCGCCGACCTGATGCACGGCGCGATGGACGCCCATCTGACAAAGGGGATGGTCATGAGCCCGCAGACGCGGACGGCCCTGCGCCGGGCCGTGGTGATCGCGGTGGTGGTCTGGGCCGGTCTGAGCACCGAGGTGGTGCTGACCAACGTGGTGTTCCCGAGCGTCGAGGACGACGACGGGGTCTCCGTGCTGGTCGCCTACACGGCGGTCCTCGCCGCGCTGCTGCTGACCGGAATGCAGGCCGGGCGGGCCACGTCGTCGCGCCGCACCCACGCGCTGGCCGGGGCCGTCGCGGGCGCCCTGATCGCGGTCGCCACCATCGCCACGTTCGCCGTGGTCGACAACGTCTTCCTCGACACGATCAGCCGCCAGCAAGCGAAGATCGACGGCCTGGCACACAGCGGCATGACCTCGATGCGGGCATACGTGAATCTGGGTCTCGCCGTCGGCGCCGTCGGGCTCGCGGCGTTCTTCGGCGCCGCCGGCGCCGGCCTGGCAGTTCTTGGCGGGATCATCGCCCAGCGCCGCCGGGCCGCGCCGGCCACCGAGCCGGAGACCGGGACTTGAGGTGGCCGCCGGCCATCGCGGTCGTGGAGGTCACGCTGGCCGCGGCCGGGCTGGCCACCGCGCCGGGTGCGCTCGCGGGCGGCGGCTGGCTGGGCCTGGCCGGCGTCGCGATGGCCCAGGCAGCCTGCGTCCTGCTCGCCTGGGTCTTCCTGGTCCGGCGCCGGCCCTTCCGCCCTGAGGCCGTACGCACCGGGCTTCTCGTCGGCGCCGTCGCCGGCGGCCTCTACGCCGCCGAGGGCCTGGCCGAGTATCTGAGTCCGGCCGTGACCGGCTCCAGCGTCATCATCGGCTACCTCATCGTCGCCGGGCTGGTCGCGTCGAACATTGTCGCCGCCGCGATCGCCACGTGGCGCCGCCACGATTTCCGCGACGGGCTCACCGCGGCGGTGATCAACGTGGTTCCCGGCAATGCTCGCCTGCTACTACCTGTTCCGCATCGTCGACGCGGCAACGGCCGGTGGCACGGTCGTGCGAGTCTGGCGAGCCGAGGGCATCTACGACGACTTCGCCCGCAGCGGCATGAGCGACCTGCCCGCCTTCGTGCTCCAGGACTTCTGGGGCGCGGGCTTCTTCCACCTGCTCGCCGGCCTCGTGCTCGCCGCCGTCTTCGGCAGCGCCACCGCCGCACTTGTCAGCCGGCTCCCCGCCGAGACAACGGCAACCCGAATCGCGGGTACTCCACATCGAGAAATGGCGCAGGTTGAGGAAATCGAATAAGGAATTACCAAGACGACCGCCCGGATTTACCCGCCTCATTCAGCCCGCTTCCGGGCGCGCGACGATCCGTCGTACCGCGGTCCGATCTTCAGACCCGGCCGTGGTACCGCGGTACCACGATCACCCGGTTCGCCCGGTCATCGTCGTAACCCGGGCTCTCAGGCGACGGTCTCCCGGTCCTGAAGGCGCTGAAGAAACATCGAAGGCGGTGCGGGCGTACGTGAATCTGGGTCTCGCCGCCGGCAGCGTCGGACTCGCGGCGTTCTTCGGCGCCGCCGGCGCCGGCCTGGCGGTGCTCGGCGGGATCATCGTGCGGCGAGGCCCGGCCGCCAGAGGCACCGTGGAGCCGGAGACCGGGGCGTGAGGTGACCGCCCGCCAGGGCAGGCGCCGGCCGGTGGTGGCTGCGCGGCGGTGAAGGCCCGTCGGATCAGGCGGGCGCCCAGCGGCACCACGCCGAGGCAGGTCGCGCCGATCGCGGTGAGCACCACCGTCACGCCGCCGGTCGAGTCGGCTCCCGCGGTCAGCGCGCCGAGACCGGCGAAGGCGCCGACCCACAGGGCTGTGCCCAGCGCCGACCAGCCGAGAAAGCGGCCGAACGGCATCCGGACGATGCCGGCGACGATCGGCACGACGGCGTGGATGACGGCCACGAAACGGACCGCCACCAGCGCCGGGGCGCCGCGCTCACGCAGATACGCCTCGGCCCGGTCGAAACGCTCGGCGCCGATCCGGCGGCCCAGCCGGGTGCCGCGCAGTCGCGGTCCGAAAGCGCGGCCCACGGCGTACCCGCAGATCTGGCCGGTCAGCCCGCCCGCGGTGCCGACCACGACCGCGGCGGCGATGCCGGCCGGCCCGTGCGGCAGCGACCCCGCCAGCATGACCACGGACTCGCCCGGCACCAGCAGCCCGAGCAGGAACGTCATCTCGATCCCGGTCGACAGGAACGTGACCACCAGGACCGTCCACTCGTCGTACGTGGACAGTTGGCCGACGAAGGCGGTTGCCGCGCTCACCAGGTCTGCGATCACCTGCTCAGCCTGGTTGATCTCCCCGCGCCGAACCATCCGGCCATACCCCGAGAAAACCCTGATACCGATGAGTCGGGAGGGGCCAGACTGTCTACCTATCCAGACAGATCGATCGAGACGGCGGAGAGAGGTAAGAATGAGCATCAGAGCTCTGCGTGCGGGGTTCATCGCGCTGCTCGTGTCGCTGGTGACGGCGTCCACGGCCGCCGCGCCGGCCCAAGCACATTCCGTACGCCACTGGACCGCGACCTGGTCGACCGCGAACATCCCGGCCGCGCCGGACCCCTTCGGGGGCACGAACTGGGCGGATGGCTTCGACAACCAGTCGCTTCGCCAGCCGGTCCGGGTCAGCCGCGGCGGCTCCGAGGTCCGGATCCGCATCTCCAACGTGTACGGCGAACGATCGCTCCGGCTGACCGGCGCGTCGATCGGCCGGGCCGCCGACGGCGCCGCGATCCAGCCGGGCACATTGCGCCCGGTGACGTTCGACGGGCGGCGTTCGACCGTGGTCCCGGCCGGCCGGCAGGCCAGCTCGGACGCGGTGTCCCTGCGTGTCACGGCGCTGGAAGAACTGACCGTGACGCTGTACTTCGCCGAGCGCACCGGACCGGCCACCTTCCACCCGTTCGCGCTCGCGACGGCCTACCGGGCCGCGGGCAACCATCTGGCCGACAGGTCCGCCGGTGCGTACACCGAAACGTCGCAATCCTGGTACTTCCTGACCGGCCTGGATGTGTCCGGCCGGCCCGGCGAGGCCGTCGTCGCGTTCGGCGACTCCATCACCGATGGGGCGTTCTCGACGCCGGACGCGAACAACCGCTACCCCGATGAGCTGGCCGAACGGCTGGTGGCGGCGGGCAGCCGCAAGGCCGTCGTCAACGCGGGCATCGGCGGCAACAAGGTCCTCACCGACAACAACCCCGGCTTCGGCGACGCGGCCATCACACGGTTCGGCCGCGACGCGCTCGGCCAGTCCGGTGTCCGTACGGTCATCGTGCTCGAAGGCATCAACGACATCGGCCTGGGTGAGGGGCCGGAGGCCGTGCCGGTGACCGCGCCGCAGTTGATCGACGGGTACCGGAAGCTGATCCGGGCCGCGCACGCACACGGGGTCAAGATGATCGGCGCCACCATCCTCCCGTTCGCGGGAGTGATCTACCCCGGCTACTACACGGAGCACGGCGAGCAGGTCCGCGACGCCGTGAACAACTGGATCCGAACCAGCGGCGAGTACGACGCGGTGGCCGACTTCGATCGGGCGCTCGCCGATCCCGCCGACCCGGACAGGTTGAACCCGGCGTACGACGGCGGCGACGGTTTGCACCCGAACGACGCCGGCATGCGCGTCATGGCGCAAACCATCGACCTGCGCGAGCTGTAGACCGGACGCCTGGCGACGTCCCCGTGGACTTCGCCAGGCTGTCCGCTCATGTCTCGATGGGCTGTGCCGATAGGCGCAACATGGCCGATCTCATGCAGGACCACCGGAACCTCGACCACCCCGGCGCCGACCGCGTGGAAGGTCGATGGTTCGGCGTCGGCTCCAGCACGGATCCCGATGGCTTCGCCGCCGGAGCCGGGGCCACCGCGGCCGCGGTGGCCGACCGGCCGGACGCGGGCCTGATCCTCGTCTTCGCCCGCGAGTACATGGACATGCCGGCGCTCATCGAGGGTGTCCGGGCCCATGCGGGCGCGGCGGCGAAGATCGCGGGCTGCTCGAACCGCTGGCGGCGTCGGGCGAGCCGGCGGATTTCTCGGTGTCGGTCGTGGCGTTCGGCGGCGACGGCTTCGGCTACGAGATCGCCGTCGGCCGTGACGTTCCGGGCAACGAGCGGGCCGCGGGCGGCCAGGCCGCATCGGGTCTGGCGCTGCTGGATCAGCCGCACAAGGTGCTGTTGCTGTTCGTCGACGCGCTGCTCGACGACAACGTGGAGATCGTTCGTGGCGCCTACGGCACCGCCGGCGCGGCCGTTCCCCTGGTCGGCGGCGTGGCCAGTGACAACTGGCAGTTCGCCCGGACCTATCAGTTCGCCGGCGACAGCGACGGGGTGGAGATCCTCAGCGGGACGGTGGTCGGCGTCGCCATCGGCTCGCCGGCGCCGGTCGGGCTGGGCGTGGCGCACGGGTGGCGTCGATCCGGGGATCCCATGGTCGTCACCGACAGCGAGGGCTTGAAGGTCTTCGAGTTCGACAACGAGCCCGCTCTGGACGTCTTCCTCAGTCGGATGGGCCTTGATCGTTCCGTGCTCGAGGGGTCGGACTCGTTCCGGCTCCGGGCGCTGGAGTGCCCGCTGGGCGTGGCGACCCGCTCCGGCGACGAGATCCGCGTCATCCAGGGGCTGGACCCGTCGGACGGCTCGGTGCTGGTCTCCGCCGGTATCCCGCAGGGCGGGCTGGCGTGGGTCATGGAGGGCGACGTCGAGTCGCTGGTGGCGGGCGCCACGGCTTCGTGCGAGGACGCGGTGCGTACGCTCGGCGACGCCACCCCGATCGGCCTGCTCACCTTCGACTGTGCCGTGCGCCGCCGGGAACTGGGGCCCGCGGGCGTGCACCGGGAGATCGCCGAGATCGGACGGGCCTTCCCCGGCGTACCGTTCGGCGGCTTCTACTCGTACGGCGAAATCGCCCGCTACCGCGGCGCGTCCGGCATGCATCACCTCACGATGGTTTCGCTCGCTTTCGCCTGATGGGGATCTGATGACGCACCACTGGTCGGCGTTGCAGCTAACCGAGTACTTCGCGACCATCAGCGGCAGCGACGAGGAGAACGCCGTCGTGCAGCTGGCCGTCGAGCGGGCCGCGGAGGCCCTCGACGCCGAGATCGCCGCCGTGGTCGTCGACGGCACGATGCGGGCCGCCTGGGGTCTCGGCGCGGGCACGCCGGGCAGTGAGCTGCTGAGCAACATCGACTTCGCCCGGTCGGTCGAGCTGCCCGGGGTGGGCGTGATGCATACCTTCGCCGCGCGTCTCGGCCGGGGCACGCCGGACTTCCTCGTGGTCGGCCGCCGGGAGACGGCTCTGGAGGGCGCCGAGCGCCAGACCGTGCAGGCCATGGCGCAGCTGCTGAGCTTGGTCCTGCGCAATGTCCGCGCCCTGACCGCCGAGCGGAAGATGCGCGAACACGAACTTCGCCTCGTGGCGGAGCTGCGCGCCCGGCAGCGTCTGCTGGAGCAGTTGCTCACCATCCAGCAGGCGGTGTCGGCGCGCCGGCCGCTCGCCGACGTTCTCGACGCCGTGACGACCGGTGCGGCCGAGCTGTTGAACGGCTGCCCGGTGGTGCTCGTTCTCGCCGGCGCCGCCGCGCACGAGCTGACCGTGGCGTCCGGCGACAAGGGCGCCGGCGAGGCGGTCCTGGACGTCGCCCGCGAGACGATCAGCACGGGATCCCATGTCTCGCGCGACGTGATCACCGGGGCGCCGGTTTCCGTCGGCGGACAGATCGCCGGCAGCCTGGTCGCCGTGCTGGACGGCCGTGTGGGCGACGAGGCGGTGGACCTTCTCGTGGCGTTCGCCCAGCAGGCCAGCCTCGCCCTCACCGACGCGCGCACCGTCGCGGCGGTGCGACAGGCCCACCACGATCCGGTGACCGGCCTGCCCAACCGGACGCTGTTCCTCGAGCGGCTTCGCGGCGCGCTGGCCGAGCGCCGCGACGACATCGTGCTGTTCATCGACCTCGACCGGTTCAAGGCGGTGAACGACAGCCTCGGCCACGCGGCCGGCGACGAGCTGCTGGCCGCCGTGTCCCGCCGCATCTCGGAACGGCTGCGGCCCAGCGACATGGCGGCACGCATCGGCGGCGACGAGTTCGCCGTTCTCCTTCGCGACGCCTCGCTGGAGACGGCCGTGGCGGCCGCCGAGCGCCTGATCGACTCGCTCCGCCAGCCGTTCCGGATCGCCTCCCGGGACGTGCTGATCGGCGCCAGCGTCGGCGTCGCCGACCGCGGCGCCGACGTCGACAATGCCGATGACCTGCTCAGCAACGCCGACGTGGCGATGTATGCCGCCAAGAAGCGCGGCGCCTCGCAGGTCGTGGTCTTCGAGCCGCGAATGCTCACCGAGACGGTCGCCGGGCTCGACATGCTCGCCGACCTGCAACGCGCGTTGCATTCCGGCGACCTCGAACTGCACTACCAGCCGCTCGTCGACCTCGACAGCCTCCGGCCGATCGGCATGGAGGGGCTCATGCGATGGACCTGCCCCCGCCGCGGCGTCGTAGCCCCGGCGGAGTTCATCCCGCTTGCCGAGGAGAGCAACCTGATCGTGGAGCTGGGGCGGTGGGCGCTTCGCGAGGGCGCCCGCCGGCTGGCGCGGTGGATGCCCCAGTTCCCGGCGCTGCGGCTGAACCTGAACATCGCCCCACGGCAGCTGCTCGACCGGGACTTCGTCGCGCACGTCGCCGATGTGCTCCACACCGAAGGCGTCCCCGCCGGCGCCCTGACCCTCGAGCTCACCGAGACCGCGATGATGAAGGACCCGGACACCGCGGCCCACCAGATGCGGCAGCTCAAGGATCTCGGCGTCAACCTGTCGGTGGACGACTTCGGCACCGGCTACTCGTCGCTGTCCTACCTACGGCGATTCCCCGTGGACGAACTGAAGATCGATCGGTCCTTCGTCGGTTCCATGCACGAGAACACCGAAGACCTCGCGGTGGTACGCATGGTGATCGAGCTCGGCCGGGCACTGCGGCTGCAGACCGTCGCGGAAGGCATCGAGGACGCGAGCCAACTGGCCGAGCTCCGCCGTCTGGGCTGCGACCTCGGCCAGGGCTATCACTTCGCGCGTCCGCTCCCGGCGCACGCCGCCACGAAGCACCTGCGCACCAACTCACACCGCTATCTCCAGACTCGCGCAGCCTGAGATCAGGCGCGGCTTTCGGCGCTGAAGAGGTAGCGGTTCAGGCTGAAGAAGTAGTCGGGCCCCAGCGCGCGCAGGTCGTCCGCCCACGCCGCGGCCTCCGCCGCGGTCACCCCGTCCCGGCCGGTGACGAACCCGGCGACCAACCCCATGAGGCCCGCGCTGAAGGTGGCCGGCCGGTAGCCGACGTTGAGCAGCGGCACGATCTGCGGTTCGGAGGCGTCGAAGCCGGCACGTTCCAGCGAGCGTTGCAGGGTACGCGGCAGGTGCGGGTCGGACAGATGCGCCTCGAACGCGGCCAGCACCCGCCGCATCCGCGCGAGATCGGTCGTGTGCCAGACGATCGAGTCCCAGTCGGTGTCGAGCACGAGGACGCGCCCGCCGGGGCGCAGCACCCGCCGGATCTCGAGGAGCGCGCCGGGAAGGTCCGCCACGTACTCGAGGACCTGGGTCGCCGTGGCCACGTCGAAGCTCGCGTCCGGATAGGGGATGGTGTTCGCGCCACCCGGTTTCAACTCGATCGGGGCGCCACCGGCCTGCCCGGCCCGGGTCCGCGCGATGGCGAGCATGCTCTCGCTCGGGTCGATCCCGCACACCAGACCACCCGCGCCGACCTCGGCCGCCATCTCAGCGGCAAGAAAGCCGGGGCCGACCCCGATGTCCAGCACACGCTCGCCGGCCCGCAGGGCCAGCGACTGGCGCACCACGCGGCGCTGGCCGACCACGTCCGGGGTGGTGTAGACGGCCTCGACCCGACGGGACATCTCCGGGTCGAACTCAATCATGGAAGACATCGATTCCTCCGTCCGGTAGCCCCGCTCGTCCTGGTCAGCCTAGACTCGCCCGGCCCTGACGAAGAGGTCAGTGGTCTCGCAGATAGGCGTGCACCGCGGAGATCACCACCGAGCCTTCGCCGACCGCGGAGGCCACCCGCTTGACCGAGCCGGCGCGCACGTCGCCCACGGCGAACAGGCCCGGCACCGAGGTCTCGAACCCCGCGGGGGCCCGTACGAAACCCTTGTCGTCGAGGTCGACGCCGACGCCGTGCAGCCACGTGGTGCGCGGCTGCGCGCCGATCATCGAGAACAGGCCGCCGGCCGCCAGGTCGACGTACTCCTGCCGGCGCCCGTCCCGCCACGTCAGGTGGGTGAGCCGGTCCTCGCCCCGCACGGCGGTCAGCTCCGACCGCGGGTGGACCGTGATCCGCTCGTGGTTGAGCAAGCGCTGGGCGAGGTAACTCGACATGGTCTCGGTGAGGTCGTCGCGGCGGATCAGGACGTGGACCCGGCGGGCGTGCCGGGTCAGGAACAGGGCCGCCTGGCCGGCCGAGTTGGCGCCGCCCACCACGACCACCTCCTGGCCGAGGCAGGCGCGCGCCTCGATCTCGGTGGCGGCGTAGTAGACGCCACGCCCCTCGAAGTCGGCGATGCCCGGGATCGGCAGTCGCCGGTACCGGACGCCGCTGGCGACGACCACGGCGCGGGCGGCGACGTCGTTCTGGTCGTCGAGCCGGACCCGGAAGCCGTCCGCCGCGCGCGACAACCCGGTGACGGAGCGCGGAGAGACGAACCGTGCCCCGAACTTGACCGCCTGCAGCATCGCCGACCGGGCCAGCTCATTGCCGGCGATGCCGCGGGGAAAGCCCAGGTAGTTCTCGATCCGGGACGAGGTGCCGGCCTGTCCGCCCGGCGCCACGTCCTCGACGAGCACGACGTCCAGCCCTTCGGAGGCCCCGTAGACGGCGGCCGCCAGACCCGCCGGTCCGGCGCCGACGATCAGCAGGTCGCAGCGCGCCCGGTCGGCGACTCCGGAAAGGTCCAGACCCGTGGCGGTGGCCAGATCGCGGGTCGTCGGGTCGGCGATGACCCGGCCCTGGCCGGTCACCACGGCCGCCCCCATCGCGGGGAGCGCGGTCGTCGCCGCGAGGCCGGCCCACGCCGGCCCGTCCGAGCGCAGCACCGTCCGGTACGGCAGGTGGTTGCGCTCGGCGAACTCCTGCAACCGATGCAGGCGGCGATCGTCGTCGCCGGCGAGGACGAGACCGCCCTCGCCCCACTGGGTCAGCATGCGCCGCCGGGCGTCGAACGCGGAGAGCAACAGGTCCCCGAGCTCCACGGAGGTGGCGATGAGACGGCGCAAGTCGTCGACACGTACGCGTAGCAAGGTGCTCCCGGGCATCGCCGCGCCCGCGAGGAAGGCCGGCTGCCCCATCAGCATCCCGAGCTCGCCGAGGAAGTCGCCGGGCTCCACCACGAACACGGTCCGATCGTCGCGCCGGTCGATGAGGCAGATCCCGCCGGCGCGTACGAGATAGAAGTCGTACGATTCGCCGCCCTCCCACAGCACCTCGCCCGGCTCCGGCCGGATCACCTCTCCGGCCGATTCCAGCAGCTTGCGCTCGTCCTCGCCGAACGCCGGCCAGGACTGTATGTCGATCTCGTCGATCCGCCGGGAGGAGTAGCGGGTCCGCTCGTCGGGTGCCGGGAGAGTGCTCACGCCGACCGAAGGTACGCGATGCCCGCGAGATAATCGTCCGATGATCTTGATTACCGGCGGGCTGGGCATGATCGGCGCGCACACCGCCCGCGCCCTCGCCGACCTCGGGCACCGGGTCGTCGTCACCACCCACCGCCGGGCCGAGGTCCCGTCGTTCCTCGCCGGCCGGGTCGCCGTGGAGTCCCTCGACGTCACCGACCGGGACGCCTTCCTCGCGCTCGCGGTTCGCCACGACATCGGCGACATCGTCCATCTCGCCGGCTCCGTCCCCGGCGAGGACCCGGCCGGCTTCTTCCGTACCGACCTGACCGGCCTGCTCAACGCGCTCGACGCCGCACGCGCCTGGGGCGTGCGCAGGTTCGCGGTCGCCAGCAGCCTCGGCGTCTACGCCGGCCGGAGCGAGATCCCCTGGCGGGAGGAGCTCGAACTGCCCACGGCGCGCCTGCCGCACCCGATCGTCGCGTTCAAGAAGGCCGCCGAGCCGCTCACCACGCACGGCCTCGAGGGCAGCGGCGTCCGGCCGATCGTGCTGCGGATCGGCAGCACGTGGGGCCCGCTCATGGACCCGGAATCACCGTTCAACCCGATCCCGCCGTACATCAGCGCCGTGCTCCGCGGCGAGCAACCACAGCCCTGGTACGCCGACGACGGCGGCGACTTCTGTTACGCGCCCGACGCCGGTCGTGCGATCGCCCTGCTGATGACCGCGCCCGCCCTGCGCCACGACACCTACAACGTCTCGAGCGGCCGCCCGTTCACCAACCGCGAGCTCGCGACCGCCCTGCGGGCCGTCGCGCCGGGCCCGCGGCTCGACCTGCTGCCCGGGCGGCAGGCCGGCCCCGGCGACAACCCCTACCTCGACATCACCCGGCTCATCGAGGACGCCGGATTCGCGCCCACCTTCGACGTCGCTACGGCGGTCGCCGACTACGTCGCATGGCGCGCGGGCAATCCCCGCTGAGCCAGGACGTACAACAGCTGGAACTTGTTTCATCGAGGCGGGCTCCCGGCCTTTTTCCCGGCCCGGCGGGCAGTATAGGGTAACGAGAACGCGTTCTAGTTCTGCGCCCGTCCGGTGAGGAGCAACGATGCTGGAGTACAAGGAGCTCTACGTCGGCGGCCGGTGGGCGGCGCCGGCTTCCGACCGGCGGATCTCGGTGGTCTCGCCGCACTCCGAGCAGCCCGTGGGCAGCACGCCCGAGGCGACCGAGCAAGATGTCGACCGCGCCGTCGAGGCGGCCCGCCGGGCGTTCGACGACGGACCCTGGTCGCGGGCCGAACCGGCCGAGCGCCTCGCCGCGGTGCAGCGGTTCGCGGCCGCCTACCTGGCCCGGCAGGAGGAGCTGGCCGAGCTGATCAGCACCGAGATGGGTGCGCCGCTCTGGTTCTCGCACGTCGGGCAGATCGGCGCCACCGCCATGGCGCTGGAGGCGTTCGTCAGCGCGGCCGAAGCCTATCCCTGGGAGGAGCGACGGGTCGGCACGTTCGGCAGCCCGGTCCTGGTACGGCGGGAGCCGGCCGGGGTGGTCGGGGTGATCACGCCGTGGAACGTGCCGCATTTCGTGACGCTCGCCAAGCTGGTGCCGGCGCTGCTGGCCGGCTGCGCCGTCGTGCTCAAGCCGGCGCCCGAGGCGCCCGCTTCGGGTCTCGTCCTGGGTGAGATTCTCGACCAGGCCGGGTTGCCGGAGGGGGTGGTCAGCGTGCTGCCGGCCGGGCGCGAGGTCGGCGAGCATCTGGTCACGCATCCGGGCGTCGACAAGGTCGCCTTCACCGGGTCGACCGCGGCCGGGCGGCGGATCGCCGCGCTGTGCGGCAACGACCTGCGCCGGGTGACGCTGGAACTGGGCGGCAAGTCGGCCGCGATCGTGCTGGACGACGCCGACCCCGGCGAGGTCGCGCAGGGCCTGCAGATGGCGTCGCTGATGAACAGCGGGCAGGCGTGCATCGCGCAGAGCCGCATCCTGGCGCCGCGGGCCCGTTATGCCGAGGTGGTCGACGCGATCGCCGCGATGGTGGACGGGCTGACCGTGGGCGATCCGCTGGACATGGCCAACTACATCGGCCCGATGGTGGCCCGCCGCCAGCAGGAGCGGGTGGGCTCGTACATCGACCTCGGCCAGCAGGAGGGCGCGCGCCGCGTGGTGGGCGGCCCGGGCATGCCGGACGGCCTCGACACGGGCTGGTACGTGCGGCCGACCGTGTTCGCCGACGTGGACAACGGGATGCGCATCGCCCGGGAGGAGATCTTCGGCCCGGTGTTGTGCGTGATCCCCTACGACGGCGAGGACGAGGCCGTACGGATCGCGAACGACTCCGAGTACGGCCTGGCCGGCACGGTGTGGACGGCCGACGTCGAGCACGGCGTCGACGTGGCCCGCCGGGTACGCACCGGCACCCTCGGCATCAACCAGTACCTGCTGGACTTCAACTCGCCGTTCGGCGGTTTCAAGGCCAGCGGCATCGGCCGCGAGTTCGGGCCGGAGGGCATCGACGGCTACGTCGAGCTCAAATCCATCGCGCTCCCACTGGGCTGAGACGATGACCGATCAGGCGATGCGGCAGCCGAACCACGGGGGCCACCTGGTCGTCGCGGCGCTGCGCCGGCACCGCGACAAGCCGGTGATGGAGCTCGGCGACACCACCCTGACCGGCGGCGAGACCGCCGCCGCGGTCAGCCGCTACGTGCAGGCGCTGCAGGCCCTGGGGGTGGAGACCGCGGCGCTGCTGTCCAGCAACCGCCCGGAGGTGCTGCTGATCGTCGCGGCGGGTCAGGTGCTGGGCTCACGGCGGACGGCGCTGCATCCACTGGGCTCGCTCGACGACCACGCGTACGCGATCAACGACGCCGACATCGGGACGCTCATCGTCGACCCGCAGCCGGCCTTCGCCGAGCGCGCCCGGGGCTTGCTCGAGAAGGCGCCCGGGCTCAAGCAGGTGCTCACCATCGGCCCGGTGCCCTCGTCCTTGGCCGGCGCCGGCGCCGTCGACCTGGTAGCCGCCGCCGGACGCTACCGCCCCGGCGCGCTGCAGCCGGCTTCGCTGGATCCCGGCCATGTCGTGTCGATCACCTACACCGGCGGCACCACCGGCAAGCCCAAGGGCGTGCTGGGCACCGCCCAGTCGATGCTGACCATGACACAGGTGATGCTGGCCGAGTGGGAATGGCCGGACGCCCCCCGGTTCCTGGTGTGCACGCCGCTGTCGCACGCCGGCGCCGCGTTCTTCGTACCCACCCTGCTCAAGGGCGGGTCACTGGTCGTGCTCCCCCGCTTCGACCCGGCCGAGGTGCTGCGCACCATCGAGGAGCAGCGGATCACCGCCACCATGCTGGTGCCGACCATGCTGTACGCGCTGCTCGACCACCCCGACTCGCGCACCCGCGACCTGTCCAGCCTGCAGACCGTCTACTACGGCGCGGCGCCGATCAACCCCGTGCGGCTGCGCGAGGCGATCGACCGGTTCGGGCCGATCTTCGCCCAGTTCTACGGCCAGTCCGAGGCGCCCATGGCGATCAGCTACCTGCCCCGCGGCGAGCACGACGACGCCCGGCTGACCTCGTGCGGGCGGCCATCCGCGTTCCTGCGCACGGCGCTGCTCGACGAGCACGGCAACCGGGTGGCACCCGGCGAGCCGGGCGAGATCTGCGTGGCGGGGCCGCTGCTGGCCGCCGGCTACTGGAACAACCCCGAGGCGACGGCAGCGGCATTCAACGGCGGCTGGCTGCGTACGGGCGACGTGGCCCGCGAGGACCCGGACGGCTACTGGCACATCGTCGACCGGGTCAAGGACATGATCGTCACGGGCGGCTTCAACGTGTTCCCGCGCGAGGTCGAGGACGCGATCGCGACCCACCCCGCGGTGGCCCAGGTGGGCGTCATCGGCGTGCCCGACGCGACCTGGGGCGAGGCGGTCACCGCGATCGTGGTGCTGCGCGCGGGCGCCGCCGCCGACAACCTGGCCGACGAGCTCAAGGCCCTGGTCCGCGACCGCAAGGGGCCGGTCCACGCGCCCAAGCACGTGATCGTGGCCGACCACCTCCCGCTGACCGGGCTCGGCAAGCCGGACAAGAAGGCCCTGCGGGCCGCCTACGCCGACCACGATTTTACTTAAGATCGCCTTCCGCCTCACCCGGGCGCTCGTCCGCGCCGGTCGCCCGGCCCACGGTGAGCGCTATCACCGCGACGTCGTCGTCGACCTCGGCGAACGAGGTGAGCAGGCCGGCCAGCGCGTCGACGACCGCGGCGGCGCTGGTCGGGCCCAGATTCTCGGCGAACTCCCGCAGTGCCTCGTCGCCGTAACGCCCGCCGGCCCGGGTCTTCGCCTCCGTCAGCCCGTCGCTGTACAGGATCAACGTGTCGCCCGGCCGCAGGGAGATCGTCCGGGTGGCCAGACGCGGCTCGGCCAGGATGCCGATCAGCGTGCCGCCCGCCGTGGCGTGGTACGCGGCAGTGCCGTCGGCGCGGATCACCAGGGCCGGCGGGTGACCACCGGAGGCGACGGTGGCGGTGTAGCCGCTGCCCCGCCGCTCGAGGATGCCGAAGATGACGGTGCAGTGCCGGTGTTCCGGCGCGGCGTACTCCTGATAGAGAACGGTGTTGAGATTCCGCAGCACGGCGACCGGTTCGGGATCGTAGACGGCGGCCGAGCGCAACGTGTATCGGGCGGCGGCGGTCACCGCGGCGGCGGCCACTCCCTTTCCGCGTACGTCGCCGAGGAAGAAACCCCACCTGTCGCCGGACAGCGCGAAGAGGTCGTAGAAGTCGCCGCCGACCTCGTCGGGAGAGGCCATGTGGTAGTGGGATGCCGTGGTCATGCCGGGCGGAACCGCCAGTGAGGCGGGCAGCAGACTGCGCTGGAGGCCGCCGACGAGCAGGCGGAGCCGGTCCCGTTCCCGGTCGGCGGCCTTGCGCGCTTGCAGCAGCTGGTTCTCGTACGCGCGTCGCTCGCGGGCGTCGAACACGGTGGTACGGATCAACAGCGGCGCCCCGTCGCGGCCGGTCTTGACCGTGGATGTGATCAGGACCGGCAGCACGCGGCCGCCGCTGACATGCATTTCCAGTGCGACGCCCTTGGCCTCGCCCTCCAGTCGCAGGAGCGGTGCGAAGCGCGTCTCGTAGAGGAGGCGGCTGCCGGGTGCGAGCAGATCGACGAAGTGCCGACGGCCGACCAGCTCGGCGCCGGTGTAGCCCAGCCAGGTGAGGAGAGTGGCGTTGACCTTCGCGATCGTGCCGTCCGACAGCGTGGAGACGAAGCCGCACGGCGCATTGTCATAAAGGTCGTCCAGATCGTCCTCCACCAGCGCCGGGAACGCGGCGTTCCCCGGCGCCGGCCGGTCCATCGGCCCTTCCCTCCGGAGGAGCCGTCGGCCCAGCGGCCTCACTAGGTGCCGGCGCGATCGATAGCCGGGAGCACGGGTTGGTTCACCGGCCGAGTCTCCCATCCGGGATGGAACACGTCACGTTTGAGTCCGGGGCTACAGCACAGCGCCGCGAGGCGCGAATTCGATCGCAGCGACGCCCCGGCCGTAGAGTACGACCAGCCGATCACCGTGCTGGGTGCGCAGCATTCCCGAATCCTGTGCCAGTGTCGAGATCACGTGTTCCATGACCTCGTCCTCGTCGGCGATGTCGGATCTGTCGTACGTGATGTCCATGCGGTCGCCGCCGATGAGCCGGACGCGTAGCACCGTGTTTGCCATACCTGGAAGTTAGTCCGGCGGAGCTGTCGGGTGCAGGGCGCGCGTGGGCAGGACGCCGTTGGTTCGTACCGGGTCCGGTACGAAGACGAGGTCCAGATCCACCTGGTCCCGGTGCTCCTCGGCGCCGGGCGCCGGCTGTTCGACGGCCCCTCGCCGCGCGTCGAGATGCAGGTCGTGCGAGTGATCGACACCCCGGAGGCAACGCACGTCCGCTACCGCATCAGGCGGCCGTGACCGTGCAGGTGGTCTCATTGGTCGCGGCCGAGCAGGCCGTCGACGAGCAGTTGCAGCATCCGGGTGGCCTGGTCGATGTCGGCGGCGGCCAGCATGATGCCGGCCATGCTGGCCGAGACGTCGGCCGGTTGGACGTCCGCACGCAGGCTGCCGTCGGCCCGGCCGGCGTCGAGGATGGTGGCAATGGCGCCGTTGAGATGTTCGCGGGTGTTGCCCGAGCTGATCGCGCCGCTCGCGATCACCGCGCGCAGGGCTTCGGCCATGCCGTGTTTGGTGGCGACGAAGTCCTGGTATCGGCGCATCCACTCCCGCATGGCGTCGGCCGGCGAGTGGTCGGCCACCAGTTGCGCCGCCATCGCGCAGAGGCGGGTGAGCTCGCTGCGGTAGACCTCCTCGACCAGGGCTTCGCGCGACGGGAAGTTGCGGTAGAGCGTACCGACGCCGACCCCGGCCTCATGGGCGATGGTCTCGATCTTGACGGATTCCGGGCGGGCGGCCAGGACACGGGTGGCGGCGTCGATGATGCGCTGCCGGTTGCGCTGGGCGTCGCGGCGCGCGCCGGGCCGCCGCTCGATCTCGGAAAACGGAATCGCCTCCGCTTCTGTTACCGTGGGTTCGAGCCAAGCGGAATCGGTTCCGCTTACGGTCATGATATCGGGAGGCCAGGGCCATGACCACAAAGCACGCGTACGCGTACGGGAAGCTCGGCGATCACGATGTCCTGCGGGTCGGCTTCGGGGCCATGCAACTGGAGCACGCCGGCCCGGCCGATGCCGTCAGGGTTCTGCGCCGCGCGGTCGAGCTCGGCGTCGACCACCTCGACACGGCCCAGTTCTACGGCCCGGGAACGGTCAACGACCTGATCAGGACCGCCTTGCATCCGTACGCCGGCACCCTGCGGATCGTCACCAAGGTCGGCGCGGTGACCCATCCGGCCGAGCGACTGGCCGCCGCCCAGAAACCGGCGGAACTGCGCGCGTCGGTCGAGGCGAACCTGCGCGCCCTCGACACCGACCACCTCGCGGTGGTCAATCTTCGCCGGGCCGACATGCCGCCGGGCATCACCGCCACCGGCGACCAGGTGGTCGACCTCGACAGCCAGCTGGCCGAGCTGATCGCCCTGCGCGACGAGGGCAAGATCGGCGGCATCGGCCTGAGCCACGTCAGCCTCGCGCAGCTGCGGCAGGCGCTCCCGGCCGGCATCGCCTGCGTCCAGAACCTGTACAACGTCCTCACCCGCGACCACGAGGACGTGCTGACCGAGTGCGCCGAGCAGGGCATCGCCTGGGTGCCGTACTTCCCGCTCGGATCGGCCTTCGACCGGATTCCCAGCGTCACCGACAACCCGGTGGTCATCGCGCACGCGCGCCGGCTCGGCATCACCGCGGCTCAGGCCGGGCTGGCGTGGCTGCTCGGGCACAGCCCCGCCACCCTGCTGATCCCCGGCACCCGCGACCTCGCGCACCTGACCGACAACGTCGCGGTCGCCCGGATCGGGCTGGACCACGAAGCGATGACGGCCATCGACGCGCTGGCCGGCACGCCCGCCTGACCAGAGACGACGCCGGAGCGCAGCGGCGACACCGGAGCGGCCAGACCGGGACCCGGCGCCGGAGCAGCCGGATCAGCCGCCCGCGCGCCGAGCCGGATGAGCCGCGCGATCAACACGGGGAGGCTTTCACTGCGAGCGAAGATCAGCGGTGGGACTCGAGCCAGCTCTGGATCTCGGCGATGACCTGCCGGTCGGGCTCGCCGAACTCCGGGTGGAACTTCGGCGTGATGTTCATGGTGTGCGCCATGCCCGGGTAGATGACGATCTTGTGGTCCTTGTTGCCGGCCGCGGCGACGGCGGCGTCGGCGACGATCGCGGCGCGGGCCGGGGTCTGGATGTCGTTCTCACCGTTGAGCAACAGCGTCGGGCCCGCGAACTTGGGCAGCGCCCGCGACACGGTCGGGAAGCGGGCGATGTCCTTCGCATAGCTGATCGTGTACGGGTCCAGGTCCGGCAGGTTCGGGTAGTCGCCGATATGGGTGACCTCGCGCAGCACGGCGCCGGCCTCGGCGTCGATCGCGATCCGGCCGTCGTGGTTCTTGTCGGTGCCGGCCCTGTCGTCGATCAGGATGGAGCGGAACTGGCCGGCTACCTCTTGCGGCTGACCCACCAGGCCGTCGGCCGCCTCGACGGCCGTCAACTGGCCGTCGCCGTTGACGTCGAACTCCTCGTGCAACTCCGCCAGCAGCCGGCCGTAGATCTGGAAGGTCAGCAACTGTTCGATGGGCAGGCCGACGACTCCCATCTCGACCACGCCGGCCGGTTTCGGGATGCCGAACTTCTTCGGCTCGGCGGCGAGGTTGGCGGCCACGTTGGTGCCCTCGCTGTGCCCGAGGAGGAAGATCTTCGACGGGTCCACCTTCGGCGATTTGGCGGCGAACCGCACCACCGAAGCGGCGTCCCGCTGGATCTGGTCGTACGGGTTCTTCGGCATCAGCTGGGCCGGGTCGGTGCTCTCCACCGGCCCGATGCCGGTCACGCCACGCTTGTTGAAGCGCAGGGTCGCGAAGCCATCCCGGCCGGCCGCCTGCGCGAGCGGAACGAAGGTTGTGCCCTTGCCGTCCGGCAGCGTCTGATTCATGTCGTTGTGCCCGCTGCCGTGCAGGAAGACGACCAGCGGCAGCCGACCCTCGGCGCCGCTCGGATAGGTGAGCTCGGCCTGGGTGACCCAGCCCTTGCCGAAGTCGATCCGCACCAGCTCGCGGGTGATGCCTTCCCAGCCGGACCGCTCGCGGCCGGCGGGGGCGCTCTCGGCGGCGTGGGCGACACCGATGCCGGCGGCGAGAAGGGCGATCGTGGCGATGAGCCCGGCCGTCAGGTTGCGGTAGTTCATCTTCGTCGTCATGCCGGGAACGCTATTTTCGGCAGCGATCGCGATCTATCCCGCCAGCTACCCACTTCGGGTGTAGCAGGCTGTACCTGAAGCCTGCCAGCACCATGGCCGTGGTATATCCTCAGGTTTGCGCGAAGAGGGCGTTCCTCCTCGCCAACTGCCCCGGACCCCGGCAGTGCACCCGCTGCGACAACGGGCTCGGGAGCAGTTGTGCTTGTAGATGTTCGGCCGCTGGAGCCACCGTTCCTGCTCACCACGATGACCGATCATCGGGGAGTGGCGGTGGTGGTCACCGGCGAGGCGACCACCGCCGTGGTCGAAATGACGGCTCACGGCCAGTGGTCGCAACACTTCGGAGAGCAGTTCTCCGCCGGCCTGCGCCTCTGCCTGGCCGGCCCGTCCGCCTCCATCATCATCGATCTGCATCATCTGGACGATCCGCGCGGGCTCAGCATGCCGTTCTGGATGGCGGCGTGGCGCCAGGCACGGCTCGCGCCGTCGCCCGTCCGCGTGGTGTTCTGCCTGCCCGGCATGACCACGCTGAGCCAGCGGTTGCGGAATGCCGAGGGAACGCGACCGCAGGTTTTCGCCACCGCGCCCGAGGCGCGCATCGCGATCGCGGCACGAAACTCCCATGCGGACCGGCTGCAGGCTCGGCTGTCGCCACGGCCGGATTGCGTACGGCACGCCCGCGAGCTGGCAGATCATGCGTGCCACGCCTGGCGCCTGCCCCACCTGCTGCACGACACCTCGCTGATAGCGTCCGAGTTGGCCAGCAACGCGGTGCAGCACGCCGGCACCGACTTCGTCGTCACCATGTCCCGCCATGCCACCCGGCTGCACGTGGCGGTGCAGGACGGCGCCCCCGAATTTCCGCGTCCGCATCGGCCGGAGGTCGTCAGCCCGCCCGCGACACTCGACCCTCGAGGACGCGGTTTGCTGCTCGTGCACGCGATCGCCGCCGCGTGGGGCGTCATGCCCACGCGCGGCGGCAAGGTGGTGTGGGCCACGCTGACGTGACCGTTCCCCAGGTCCTACTCGTTGCGGGCAGTTTCGGGGCCGGTTATCCGCCGCAGCAGGGGCAGGGTCGAGGCGATGATGCCGAGGGACGCGACCAAGCCGCCGATCACCAGCAGGTAGTAGGCGGGGCCGGGCGAGTGCAGCGAGTAGTCCAGCTGGGCCCGTAGGAAAAGGTGGGCGGTGAGGAAGCCCATGCCGGTGGCCAGCACGGCGACCAGCAGCAGCGGCACCGCGCTCTCCAGGGCAACGACCTGCCGCAGGGTCGCCAGCCGGGCCCCGGTCAGCCGCAGCATGCTGAATGGCCGTTTTCGTTCGGTGAGGCCACCGGCGACGCTGACCGCGAGGCTGCAGCCGGCGATCGGCAGGCTGGTCAGGATGATCACATTGGCCAGTTGCTGCCATTGGACCAGCTGTCTGCCGAAGTCGCCCTGGTGCTCGCCGTTGGTGGCGGGCAGGTCGCTGCCGGGGTAGGCGTTCTCCAGGACGGTCCGGGCGTGCTCGATGGTGGCGGCGCTGCCGTCGGTCTGGACCACGATCGACAACATCGGCTGTGCGGCCAGCTCGGCCGGGGACAGTGGGTCCGCGGGCCACACCAACACCTTCGCCTTGGTTCGATCGAACAGGTCGGCCTGGAGGTCTTGCGTCACGGCAGCCACCTGGGCGCCGGGCTGGCACTGGCCGAGCACGGGACGGGACGCGAGCTCCGAGCACGCGATCACCCCCGGGAGGACGTCGCTGGGTATGTCCGTCCGGAACCGCGGATTGAGGTGGGTGACCAGCACGCCGCGGACACCGGGCGCGGAGCTCAACGCGGGCGGGATCGCGGCCGGGTCGGTCGGCAGCGTGACCTTCTGGCCCATGTTCGGCCAGAAGTTCTGGACCAGCGCCACATTGGCGGCCGAGCCGGGATCGATCGGTGTGCCCCGGTTGTCGACGATGGTGGTGATGACGCCGCTGGCCACCGCGGTCACGAACAGCGCGAGCATCAGCCCGCTCACGGCCCGGAAACCGGCCTGCGGATTGTCGGCCAGCCGGCGCCCGGCGATCAGCGCGGCCGGCCGGCGAGCCCGTCCGGCCAGCAGCCGCGCCCCGACCATGGTCAGCCACGGCCCGGCGACGACCATGCCGATCATCACGGTGAAGATCCCGGTCAGGTATGCGGCGATCTGCCCGTTCGTGGTCTCCGGCCGCCGGCCGACGAAGTAGGCCAGCTCGGCCACGCCCAGCGCCGCCGGCGTCAGCCGCCAGATCCCTGGCGGCTTCGGGGTGACCCGGCGGGTGACGCCGAGCGGCGAGATCTGGACCCGGCGCAGGGCGACGCGGGCGGCCACCGCCGCGGCGAGGGGAATGCCGATCGCCACGGCCAGGACGTCGCGCAGGCTGAGCGACAGGTCACCGGTGAAGAACGCCGTCTCGGTGAACGTGATCGTGGCCATCGCGGGCCGCAACGCGAAGAAGACCCCGAACCCGGCCAGCAGGCCGACCACGGTCGCGAGGGTCGCCTCCACCGTGGCGATCCGCGAGACCTGCGGCGGGGTGGCGCCGATCAGCCGCATCGCCGCGAAGCGCTGCTCGCGGCGGGCGGCGGACAGGCGGGTCGCCGTGCCGATGAACATCAGCAGCGGGAAGATCAGCGCGGCGGCCACCACGGACAGCACCAGCGCCATGCCGTCGGCGTCGGTGCCGACCTGGCAGCCTGAGCAGTCGCTCGGATCGACCGACTCGATCCGGGTCACCTGTTTGGCGTAGGGCAGCCGGGACAGATGTTGCGGGGTGTCGCCGACCAGGGCGAGCAGGATGTCCGGACCGGGCAGGCCGGCGTCGGCGATGGTGCCGATCTGGCGCCCCGGGAACCGGTCGGCGAGCTGGTCGGCCGGCGTGGCCTTCAGCTCGCGGGCGAGCGCGGGTGAGACGTAGTACTCCCCCGGGCCCGGCAGGCGCGGGATGCCCGGCGGCACGGGCGCGTCCGGGCCGGTGGCGGCGACGTCGATGCGGGCGATCCGGTCGCCGTGGAAGTAGTCGCCACCCAGGAGCCACCAGGCCGGGTCGGCCGTGCCCACCACGTCGGTCTTGGCCGCGCCGGTGTTGAGCCACGCGTACCGCTCGTTCTGGTTCTGCACCGCGTTGAGCCCGGCCAGGGTGCTCAGCAGCAGGCCGGTTCCGATGGCGACGGCGACCATGATGATGGCGAGCCGGACGATGGCCTCGCGCCCGCCGGCCAGGGCGAGGCGGAGCCCCAGCCGGATCACGGGTGCACCGGCGCCGGCGCCAGCGACGTCACCTTGCCGTCGCGGACGATCACTTCGCGGTCCGCGTACGCCGCCACGCGTGCCTCGTGGGTGACCAAGACAACGGTGGTGCCCTCGGCCCGGGCCGAGCCGACCAGCAGGTCCATGACGTGCTCGCCGGTCAGCGAGTCGAGCGAGCCGGTGGGCTCGTCGGCGAACAGGATCCGCGGCCGGGCCACCAGCCCCCGGGCCAGCGCGATGCGCTGGGCCTGGCCGCCCGACAGCTCGCCGGACCGGCGGCGTTCGAGACCGTCGAGCGCGAGCCGCTCGAACCACGCCCGGGCCGCGCGCAGTGCCGGTTCGCGGCGGGTGCCGGCCAGCAGCAGCGGGAGCGCCACGTTTTCCTCGGCGGTCAGCTCGGGGACGAGCTGACCGAACTGGAAGACGAACCCGAACTGGTCGCGGCGCAATGCGCTGCGCTCGTTCTCGCCCAGCCTGTCGATCCGCCGGCCGTCGAACTGGACCTCGCCCGCCTGCGGCACCAGGATGCCGGCCAGACAATGCAGCAGCGTCGACTTGCCGGAGCCGCTCGGCCCCATCACCGCCAGGATCTCGCCGGCCGCCACCGCGAGGTCGGCGCCGCGCAGCGCCGGCGTCCGGCCGAACGAGAGCTCGACGCCGCGCGCCTCGATGATCGTCATCGCCGGACCTCGCGGCGCAGCGCGTCCAGCCGGGCGGCGGTGGTGTCGATCCACCGCAGGTCGGCCTCCAGGTGGAACAGGCCGTGGTCGGCGAGCAGCCCATCGATCAGCCCGCCACCGCGCTTGATCTCGGTCAGCTCCCGCATCCGCTGCAGGTGGGCGGCACGCTGGGCGTCCAGATACTGCTCGGCGGGCCGCTCGAGCATCAGGGCCAGGACGACCTTGGAGAACAGGATGCTCTGCAGGCTGGGCTCGGGGGCGACCGGCTCGGCCAGCCAGGCGTTCACTTCGGTGGCGCCCTGCTCGGTGATGACGTAGCGCTTACGGTCGGGACCGTCGCCCGGCTCGGCCTCGTTCATGACGATCTTGCCGTCGCGGGCGAGGCGGCCCAGCGTCGAATACACCTGCCCGAACGGCAGCGGCTTCCCCCGGCCGAAGAACGTGTCGTAGTCGCGCTTGAGGTCATAGCCATGGCTCGGCTCACGCTCAAGCAGCCCCAGCAGTGTCAGCGGAACACTCATGGGCCGACCCTACACCGAGGGTATACCTCGCGTATATACCCCGAGTTGCCCTCGGGGTCCGGTGTCCACCGAAACGCGGCCGGCTCGAGGTGTTGACGATCCGAAGGCGGGTAATGTCGAAGTCTGCTCGCCCGAGACCCTGGCGGCGTTTCGTACCCGACGACGTCGAGCGGAGCGGCAATGCGGTCAACCGAAACGGCCGGCGGATCGGTGATCATGTCGGCCACGACCATCGGCGGCCTCGTACGCGCGGCGGCGAATCTCGATACCGATGCCGTGATCGCCGCGGGCCCGGGCTGGGACGACGCGACGCTGCCGGCCATCACCGTGAGCGCGGCCCTGAAGGCGACACTCGCGCGCCTCAGCTCGGGCGGCGAAGGTGCCGATGAGAGCGGAGACCGGGAAAAGGAAACCCCGGCCAGCCCCCGGCGCCGGGGCAGCAGGAGGGCGACGCATGTAGGCTGAGGTTGGCAAGTTCGCGAGGCCCTCGGACGTAGCCCGTTGCAGGAGTTGGGCGCCCGCATGAACGACATGCGGAAGAAGGCGCCGCGCAACCCGGCTCATCCCTCGGCGCTGAAGTAGGCGGTCGACGCGATCACGGCCCAGCAATCCGTGATCGACCGTGCCGCCCGGGCTGCCGCCTCGATCGCCCCTGCCAGCTCCGCTCACCGACCGTACAGAAGGACCGTGAATGACACCGAATCACGACCATGCGAGCTTGTTCGTGGCGCCGCCCGCGCCGCACGGCGCCGAGGCCGACGGCCGACCGCAGTCGACCGTCGACGACGGAGCCGAGGCGATGCGCCGGCACCGTGACCCGTTTGCGGTCCGATCATCGATCAACCGTCGGCAGGCAGTCGAGCGCACGGCCGAGTAGCCGGCGAGCTCCAGGTCGCCGTGGGCGTGACACCCCTCGTCAGCCGGCCCGCTCGATCCTGGCCAGGATCTCGGGAGCGCGGTTTTGGTCGCCGGAGTCTGCCGCTGCCGACAGTGCCGCTTCGGCCGCGTCCGGCGTCGCGTCGGGCGGCACCACCAACAGGTCGAAACGGTCCCGGCCGAACTCGGTCATGACGGTGACGAGCCCAGCCGGCTGTGAGGTGAACCAGCCGAGCCGGACCGCGGCCGAGCCGGCCCCCAGCCGGCGTCGATGAGGCATATCCCATTCGGTGGCGCCGAGCAGCACGTGGGTGATCTCGCCGCGGAGGCCGCCGAGCGCCTCGACCAGCGACGGGAGTTCGGCCGCGGCGTCGGTCGTGCGGGGCCACCAGGCCCCGTCGAGGGCGGCCTTGCGGGTTTGCCCGCCGTCCAGCTTGAGCCGTACGGCGGACTGTGCCGGCCTGTTCGTGGTGATGGTCATGACGGCTTCTCCGCGACGAGCACCTCGGTGGTGAGGAACAGCGCGGCGATCGACGCGGCGTTCTGCAGCGCGGATCGGGTCACCTTGGCCGGCTCGACGATGCCGTCCTCGACCATGTCGACGTACTCGCCGGTGGCGGCGTTGAGACCGTGCCCCGCCGGGAGAGAGCTGACCTTGCCGGCGACGACGCCGCCTTCGAGGCCGGCGTTCTCGGCGATCTGGCGCAGCGGCGCGGTGAGCGCGACCCGCACGATGTTCGCGCCGGTGGCCTCGTCGCCGGTCAGGTCGAGCTTGTCGAACGCGGTGTCGGCGGCGTTGGCCAGCGCGACCCCGCCCCCGGGCAGCAGGCCTTCCTCGATGGCGGCCTTGGCGTTGCGCACGGCGTCCTCGATGCGGTGTTTGCGCTCCTTGAGCTCGACCTCGGTGGCCGCTCCGACCTTGATCACTGCGACCCCGCCGGCCAATTTCGCCAGTCGCTCGTAGAGCTTCTCCCGGTCGTACTCGGAATCGGTTCTGTCGATCTCGGCCCGGAGCTGGGCAACCCGCCCGCTGATCTCGCCGGCCTCGCCACCGCCGTCCACGATGGTGGTCTCGTCCTTGGTGACCACGATTCTGCGGGCCCGGCCCAGAACGTCGAGCCCGGCGTTGTCCAGGGTGATACCGACCGTCTCACTGACGACCTGACCCCCGGTGAGCACGGCGAGGTCGGCCAGCATGGCTTTGCGCCGGTCACCGAACCCGGGCGCCTTGACCGCCACCGACCTGAACGTGCCACGGATGTTGTTGACGACCAGGGTCGCCAGGGCCTGTCCCTCGACGTCCTCCGCGACGATCGCCAGCGGCTTGCCCGCCTGCGCGACCTTCTCCACCATGGGCAGCAGGTCGTCGAGTTGAGAGATCCTGCCGTCGACGATCAGCAGGTAGGCGTCGTCGAGGACCGCCTCCAAACGCTCGGCGTCGGTGATGAAGTAGGGGGAGATGTATCCCTTGTCGAAGCGCATGCCCTCGGTGAGCTCGAGCTCGAGGCCGAAGGTGTTGCCCTCCTCGACCGTGATGACGCCTTCCTTGCCGACCTTGTCCATCGCCTCGGCGATCATTTCGCCGACGGCCGGGTCGGCGGCGGAGATCGAGGCGGTGGCGGCTATCTGCTCCCTGGTCTCGACGTCCCGGGCCTGATTGCCCAAGGCCTCGATCACCACGGCGACGGCCTGCTCGATGCCGCGCTTGAGCGCGATCGGGCTCGCCCCGGCGGCGACGTTGCGCAATCCTTCGCGTACGAGTGCCTGGGCCAGCACGGTTGCCGTCGTCGTGCCGTCCCCGGCTATCTCGTCGGTCTTCTTCGCGACCTCCTTGACCAACTCGGCGCCGAGCTTCTCGTACGGGCCGTCGAGCTCGATCTCCCGGGCGATGCTCACCCCGTCGTTGGTGATCGTGGGTGCCCCCCACTGCGTGCCCAGCACGACGTTGCGACCCCTCGGGCCCAGCGTCACCTTCACCGTGTCGGCGAGGACATTCATGCCCCGCTCCAGGCCACGACGGGCCTCTTCGCCGAATGCGATCAATTTAGCCATCTGCGGAATCCTCAACATCGTCGTGCCCACGTGCAGCACCTGCTCGGGCCGACCTGCGATGACCGCTGCTACGGTCCCCCTCCGGGGGTGCCATCCCATTCGGTTGGCACTCGCGCCAGGCGAGTGCTAACAACAGTGCAGCACCCATCCCCGGAAAGCACAACCTGCGATCTCCGCCTCCGCGGCGCACGATGAGGATGTGCACGCGGTCTTCTCGTTCCCGCTGCAGGTCGGAGCGGTCGAACCCGACCATTCGTGAGCACCCGCCACGCCCATGTCAGTAAGGCCAGGAGCACACATGACCACCATTTCCGCGCATCGGCTCGCGAACGTCTTCGTCGAGGTCGCCGACACTCTCGTCGACGAGTTCGACCTGATCGACTTCCTGCACATGCTCACCGACCGCATCGCGACCCTCGTCGGAGCGTCGACGGTCGGGCTGTTGCTGGCCGACGAGCATGGCCGGCTGCAGTTCATGGCAGCGTCCGACGAGAACACCAAGCTCCTCGAACTGTTCCAGGTCCAATACCACGAGGGCCCCTGCCTGGACGCCTTCAACACCGCCCGGTCGGTGATCAACGCGGACCTGCGCCAGGCCGAAGCCCGATGGCCGCGTTTCGCCCCCCGCGCCGCGGCGGCCGGGTTTCGCGCGGTGCACGCCTTCCCGCTCAGGCTCCGCAAGGAGGTGATCGGCGCGCTGAACGTCTTCGGCGCCGAGGTGGGCGGCGGCTTCGACGACGGCGACGTCCAGATCATCCAAGCGCTCGCCGACGTCGCCGCGATCGGGCTGCTGCAGGAACGGGCCATCAGCCGCGGTGAGGTCCTCACCGAACAGCTCCAAGGCGCGCTGAACAGCCGGATCGTCATCGAGCAGGCCAAAGGCGCCGTCGCGCAGGCTCGCGGAATCAGCCTCGACGAGGCGTTCACGCTCATCCGCGGCTACGCCCGGCGCAACAACCAGCGGCTCGGCGACATCGCGCACGCCATCGTCACCGACCCGGCCGGCCCGGCGACCATCGCCGGCCCCAGCGGTCGCTCCTGAAAGGGCCCGGCTCAATCCATCGTGGAACTCGGTTTGCCGTTGGGCGGGGCCGGCTTGACCGCCAGCACCGCCGCTGTGGGCGCGACGGCCGCCGCCGCGGCGTTCTCACGGGCGATGAATGTGCCGAGCTCGCCGATCGTGCTCATCAGCGGGGCGGGGAAGACAACCGTGGTGTTCTTGTCGACGCCGAGGTCGACCAGGCTCTGCAGGTTACGCAACTGCAGCGCGAGCGGGTGCGCCATCATGATGTCCGCGGCGGAGCCCAGGGCGTCCGCGGCGAGCGCCTCGCCTTCCGCGGCGATGATCTTCGCGCGCTTCTCCCGTTCGGCCTCGGCCTGCCGGGCCATCGCGCGTTTCATGGTCTCCGGCAGCTGAATGTCCTTGAGCTCGACCAGGGTGACGACCACGCCCCACTCGGCGGTGGCGACATCGAGGATCTCCCGGATGTTGACGTTGATGCGGTCGGTCTCGGACAGGGTTTCGTCGAGGGTGTGCTGGCCGACGACCTTGCGCAGGGTGGTCTGAGCGATCTGATTGATCGCCGCGCCGACGTTCTCGATCGCGACCACCGACTTCACCGCGTCGACCACCCGGAAATAGGCGACGGCGGACACATCGACGCTGACGTTGTCGCGGGTGATGATGCCCTGCGACTGGATCGGCATAGTGACGATCCGCAAGCTCACCCGGTTCAGCACGTCGACGAACGGGATGATCACGGTGAGGCCGGCTTCCCGGACGCCGATGACGCGGCCGAGCCGGAACAGGACTCCCTGCTCGTACTGCTTGACGATCTTCAAGGCGAGGGCGAGGAGGAGCAACGCCACCAGAGCGACGATGACGACGATCCAAACAACTGACATGACGGATTTCCTGACCCCGGACGTAGCCGGATGCCGATGCTCGAGGCGGCGCGGAACGGGCCGGCCTCATCGGGAGGACACGTCCGCCGGGCGGCGAGGCGTCAGCCACCGGGGTCTGGAGCGACACCTAGACCGTACGTCGGCGCTCGCACACCCTGCCGCCACCGCGGGCGCACTGTGACACGACACATGGGACCGGCCGTCAGACGAGGGCGACAGCGAACAGGGCGAAGGCGAGCACGATGACGGCCACGCGCACGTAGTGGAACCGGTCCCACCGATGCATCTGCAGTTTCCAGTCCGCGGGCGCGCCGCTGTGCGACCAGGTCGCCACACGTGAGTTGATCGGCACGAGCAGCAGGATCGACATCACGACGCTCAGCACGAGCAGGGCGGCGCCCACCGCGATGAGCGTCGCGCCGGCGTCCCCCCACGCCGATACGGCCCACGCCGCCGCGAGGACGAGCGAGCCGATGTACCAGAACGGCATGACCCGGCCGAGCACGCGTGCCCCGTCACTGCGTGCGTCGAGCCCGCCATTGTTCGGAAGCCGGTCGAATATCGGGTTGACGAACACCGCCACCGCGAACTCGACGCCCACCATCATTCCGACCACAACGACCGTGACCACGGCCAGCACGTCTTGCATGTCCCCTCCCAAGGCACTTTCTAGCATCGCTAGATTTCAAGTCGATGCTAGACCTATCGCCGCTCGATTGTCTAGCGGTGCTAGAGTTGGCACATGCCGGCACACGAACGCAAGGAACGCGAGCGGGCCAACCGCCACAGGCTGATCGTCTCCACCGCGCGCGAACTCGCCGAGACCCAAGGGTGGGACGCCGTCACCACCCGCCGGCTCGCCGACCAGATCGAGTACAGCCAGCCCGTGCTGTACAGCCACTTCCGGGGCAAGAACGAGATCGTCGGAGCGGTCGCGCTGGAGGGATTCGCCGAGCTGGCGGAGGCATTGCGCGCCGCGGTGCCGCAAGGGCCCGCCGGCCGGCCGGTGGTGACGGCATTGGCGAGCGCCTACATCGACTTCGCCGCGCGCAACCCCGCCCTGTACGACGCGATGTTCATCCTCGACAACGGCCTCCCCTTCGCCGACGAGGCAACGCCCGCGCCGCTGCGGGAGGCGTTCCAAGCCCTGCTCGACCCTCTTGCCGGCCACGCGCACCCCGATGAGCCGGGATTGTTCGTCGAGACCTTCTGGTCGGCCCTGCACGGACTGGTCACCCTCACCCGCGCCGGACGCCTGCCGGCCGACCGGGCCGCCGATCGCCTCACGCTGCTGGTCGACCGCTTCGTCCCCCGGAGAATCGCGATCGCGGCCTCGACCCGGCCTGGCGCAACAGGCCCACCTGGTACCTCGCGGCCGGCGACGACCGCATGATCCCGCCCGCGGCGCAGCGCACGATGGCCGAGCGCGCCGGCGCCACGGTGAGCGAGGTCGCCGCCAGCCACTCGGTCTACGTGTCCCAGCCGCAGGCCACGGCCGACCTCATCAAGCAGGCCGCCTCGGCCGGCGACTGACCGCGGCGAGTGGTGGGCTCCGCCCCTGAGGCGGGGCCCATTTCGCCCGGCCGCTCTCCCGTTACTGCTGGATCAGCGTCAGCACATTGCCGGCCGGATCGGTCACCTGAGCCTTGACCACCCAGCCGTTGTCGGTGCGGGGCATGACCACGGTGCCGCCGAGCTCGACGGCGTGAGTGAGCGCTGCGTCCAGGTCGGCGACCGCGACGCCGATGGTGACCGAGGCCGTGTCGGCGTCGATCAGCGCGCCGTCCGGGCCGCCGTCCGGTGTCTGCACCAGGGCGTAGCCGGGGCCCTTGGCGTCGACGCGCCAGCCGAGCAGGCCGGCGTAGAAGAGGTGCTGCTCCTTCTCGTTCGGGCCGGTGATGTCGAAGTGCACGACGGGACTCTGCATGGGACCGCTCCTCAGGGCGTTTCGGTCGGGAACGAGGTCGGGAACGAGGTCAGCCACGCGGCGAGCGCGGCGACCCGGTGCGGGTCGGCCCGGTACCACCGGTAGGTGCCCTCCCGGGTCAGCACCGCCAGCCCGGTCTTACGCAGGACCTTGAGGTGCTCGGAAACGCTGGCCGGCGCCAGGTCCAGCGCGTCGGCCAGCGTTCCCGCCGGCATGGGCTGCTCCCAGCACCGCCGGAGGATCTCCCGGCGGGCGGGGTGGGCCAGGGCCCGCAGCAGCTCGTCGGCTTCCTCGTCGGCGAGCACTGTCACCGGCCGACTATTTCGGATCAACCCGAAATAGTCAAGCACCGCAGGTGGCCGCCGGGCCATCGGTCAGCTGCTAGGTTGATCGCAGGTGTGCCGGCCACCGTCCGGTCACCGATGCCGTCGAAGATGACGTCGGCAGCCTGCTCGTCGATCACCCCGGGCGAGCGCCGGATCGTCCTGGCAGTAGGACGGCAGCGCCATCCGCAGCACCTGCGTGCCCGCCAGCACGGTGGACGGCCGGCCCTTCGCGTCGACCACCACCAGGCCGGGCAGATCCTGTGCCGCCAGCACCCGTGCCGCGCCGCGCCGGCATGTCTTCGCGCACGGTGGTCATCGGGATCGCCACATCACCTGCGCGCATGATCTGACCCTACGCCGCGCTCGGTGACCACATCGACGTCCACGCGGCTCAGCCTGCACCCGCGGCGTGGGTTTCGCCTCGGCCGGCAACTCAGCCCACCGGTCGTGGGCCGACCGCGGGATCGCGACCCACTCGCGGAAGGTCCGTCAGGCCGACAACAACAACGGCGCCACCATCGCGTACCCCACGGTCAGCACCACGCCGTCGAGGCGGGTGAGCCGGAGGCCGCGCATCAGCAGTAGCCAGGCGAGGCCGGCGCTGAGGATCATCGTGACGACCAGGACGACCCCGGCGTACGCGGTCGCGCCGTCCGCGAAACCGATGACCGCGCCGCCGATGAGGCTGTTGAAGAGGTTGCTGCCGAACAGGTTCCCGACCACCAGATCCGACTCGCCCCGGCGCTGCGCCTGCACCGAGGTGACCAGCTCGGGCAGCGACGTTCCGAGCGCCACCAGCGTGAAACCGATGACGAGCTGCGACACGCCGAGGCTCTCCGCCACCGCCGACGCGCCGTCCACCAGCAGCTGCGCACCGGCCAGCACGCCGAGAAGACCCAGCACCGCCCGTACCGCTTCGGTCCATGTACGCCGCCCCGGCTCGTCCGGACGAGCGACGAACTCCTCGACCTCGTCCACCAGCCCGGCCTCGGCGCGGCCGGCCCGCGCCCACCGCACCAGCAGCCACAGAGCCGCCACGCCCGCCACGGCCAGGACCACACCGGTCAGCACGTCCAGACCGGCGACGACGGCGAGCAACCCGAACAGGGCGACCGCCGCGAAGGCGAGCGGCACCTCCCGCCGGATCACCCGCGAGGCCACCGGAATCGGGGCGATGATCGCCGCGAGACCGAGCAGCAACGTCAGGTTCAGGATGTTCGAGCCGACGATGTTCCCCACGGCGAGGCCGGTGTCGCCGCGGGCGGCGGCGAGACCGGAGACCAGGAACTCCGGAGCCGAGGTTCCGAGGCCGATGACCACGACACCGACGACGACCGGAGAGATCCGCAGCCGCCGCGCCAACCGCGAGGCGCCGAGCACGAGATGATCGGCCGCGAAGGTCAGCAGAACCAGGCCGGCAATCGCGCCGGCGACATCGACGACCATGGTGCGCTCCCCTGCGGACGGCGTCGTACCCCATCGCCGACCAGGCTTCCCGGCACACCTTCGCTCACCATAACGGACGGGTCCTAACAACCGGTGACGCCGGCCGGATTTCGCCTCGCAGGGATGGTGTCTGCTGCCGCTGCGGCACAACCAGCACACCGCGCCCGCGTCGGTGCCCATTCATCCGAGCGGGCTGCTCGAATGCGGGCGTGGGCACCCGGGTGCAGCTCGGCTGGCACGCGGCGCGCAAAGGCTGGGCCTGATCATCATCGGGCCTGATCCACTGGGCTTGATCAGAACACCGTCGACCAGTCGTCGCGGACGCTGACGACCGTCCAGCCCTGACGCTCCGCCTCCTTCAGCGCCTGCTCGGAGCCCGCGATGTAGTCGAACTCCCGTTCGGCGTCGTCGTGCTTGACGAGCAGCCGCAGGGACGGCTTGCCGGGGTGCTGGGCGAAGTTGAGCATGGCGATGTCGCCGTTGGAGTTGCCCGCGGCGAGCAGCGGCCGGCGGCCGGTGCGACTCCAGATCCGGACCGGCTTCTCCGGGCCGTCGTCCAGGTAGTCGGCCTCGGCCCGGTGGATGATCGTGCCACCCCGCTCGTCGCTTCGATACTCGAGCGCCACGGTGCTGCCGATCACCCGCTCGCGCGGGATGCCGTACACCTCCTGGCTGATCGGCCGCATGAAGTCCCGGCCGCCGCCGGAGGCGATGTAGTTGGTGAAGCCGTTGGCGGCGAGGTGATCGAGCAGGTCGATCATCGGCGCGTAGGTGCAACGGAGGTATTCGCGGCCGAGCGTCGGGTGCTTGACCTCGCGCAGGAACTGCTCGGACTGCGCCTCGAAGTCCTCGACCGTGATCCCGTCGTACGCCGCGAGGATGCCGGCGGCGAGCACTCGGACATTACGGTCGTCTCCGGCGTAATGCTCGTCCAGGACGGCGGAGAGCCAGGCGTAGTCCCGGTCGTAGGCGGCCTGCCACGGCTGGCGGACCCGCAGGGCCGGGTCGGCCGAGGCCATCGCGGTCAGCCGGCGCAGGATGAAATCCAGCTGGATGGGCATCGGCTTCTCGCACCACAGCGTCCCGTCGTTGTCGAAGACCGCCACCCGCTCCTCGGCCGGCACCTCCACCGACGCACGCCGGACGAACTCCAGGACCGCCCGTTTCGCGGCCCCGTCCCGCCAGCTGGCCAGCGCCGTGTTCTCCGTGGTCGTGTTCGTCATCCACCGACCATCGGTCACTGGGCCGGTCCGTGCCTCACCCGGGCGGGATGAGGCAACCGGGCGGCGACCCCGATTGACTCGGCCCTGGACGCACTCGATCGACGCGGAGGTCACGATGCCGACGGACCGGCCGAACATCCTGGTCATCTGGGGCGATGACATCGGAATCTCGAACCTCAGCTGTTACAGCGACGGCCTGATGGGCTACCGGACGCCCAACATCGACCGGATCGCGGACGAGGGCGCGCGGTTCACCGACTACTACGGCGAGCAGAGCTGCACGGCCGGGCGGGCCGCCTTCATCTGCGGGCAGAACCCGATCCGTACCGGACTGACCAAGGTGGGTATGCCGGGCGCGACCGTGGGCCTGCAGGCGGAGGACCCGACCATCGCGACGGCGCTCAAGGCGCACGGATACGCGACCGGCCAGTTCGGCAAGAACCACCTCGGCGACCGCGACGAGCACCTGCCCACGGTGCACGGCTTCGACGAGTTCTTCGGCAACCTCTACCACCTCAACGCGGAGGAGGAGCCCGAGCTAGAGGACTACCCGCGTCCCGAGGAGATGCCCGAGTTCCGCAAGCGCTTCGGCCCGCGCGGCGTCATCCACTCCTGGGCGGGCAAGGACGCCACCCAGCGGATCGAGGACACCGGCCCGCTGACCAAGAAGCGCATGGAGACCGTCGACGAGGAGTTCTTCGCCGCCGCGTCCACCTTCATCCGCGACAAGACCACCGCCGAGCAACCGTTCTTCGTGTGGTTCAACTCCACCCACATGCACTTCCGCACCCACGTCAAGCCGGAGAGCCGAGGCCAGGCCGGGCGATGGCAGTCCGACTACCACGACGCCATGGTCGACCACGACAAATTGGTCGGTGACCTGCTGGGGCTGCTCGACGAGATCGGCATCGCCGACAACACCATCGTCGTGTACTCGACCGACAACGGGCCGCACATGAACACCTGGCCGGACGCCGGCATGACCCCGTTCCGCGGCGAGAAGAACTCGAACTGGGAAGGCGCCTTCCGGGTGCCGGCGGTCGTGCGGTGGCCCGGCCGGATCGCCCCCGGCACCGTCTTCAACGACATCGTGAGCCACACCGACTGGTTCCCGACGCTGCTCGCCGCGGCCGGCGTCCCGGACATCGCCGCGCAGCTCCGGGCCGGCGCCGACCTCGACGGCACCCGGTACCACGTCCACCTCGACGGCCACGACCAGGTCGACTACCTCACCGGTCAGTCCGAGGTCAGCGCCCGCCAGCACTTCTTCTACGTCTCCGACGACGGGGACCTGACCGCCGTGCGGTTCGGCAACTGGAAGCTGGTCTTCCTCGAGCAGCGGGCCACCGGCACCCTGCGGGTGTGGGCCGAACCCTTCACCGAGCTGCGCGTACCCAAGATCTTCAACCTGCGCACCGATCCGTACGAACGAGCCGACATCACCTCGAACACCTACTACGACTGGGTCCTCGACCACGCGTGGATCGTCGTGCCGATGCAGGCGTACGTGTTCAACATGCTGCAGAGCTTCGCCGAGTTCCCCCGCCGGCAGAAGCCCGCCAGCTTCAGCCTCGAACAGGTGCTGGCCAAGCTGCAGTCCGGAATCACCAGCACGTGAAAGCGGCCCCAACCGTCGACGACCTTCTCTGGGTGCCCGGGGGCACGTTCCGGATGGGCTCCGACGGCCACTATCCCGAGGAGGCGCCGGCCCGGGACGTCGAGGTCGACGGCCTCTGGGTGGGCCGGACCACGGTGACGAACGCCGCCTTCGCCGCGTTCGTCGCCGCGACCGGCTACCGGACGGTCGCCGAGCGACCGCTGGATCCGGCCGACTTCCCCGGCGCCCCGGCCGAGAACCTGGCGCCCGGGTCCATGGTGTTCGTCGGCACCCCGGGGCCCGTGGACCTGCGCCACCTGAGCCAGTGGTGGGTGTGGGCGCCGGGCGCGTCCTGGCGTCACCCGGAAGGGCCGGGCAGCGACCTCGACGGCCGCGCCGACCACCCGGTGGTGCACGTCGCGTACGAGGACGCCGAGGCCTACGCGGCCTGGGCCGGACTGGCGCTGCCCACCGAGGCGCAGTGGGAGCACGCGGCCCGGGGTGGCCTCGACGGGGCCACCTACGCCTGGGGGAACGATCCCGAGACACCAGGCCGGCGGCTCGCGAATTACTGGCACGGCGACTTCCCCTGGCGCGCCGAGAAGGGCTACGGCCGCACCGCGCCGGTCGGCTCGTTCCCGCCCAACGGGTACGGGCTGGCAGACATGGCCGGCAATGTCTGGGAGTGGACGCAGGACTGGTACGCCGAGCGTCGCTGGGCCGGTCTCTCCGCCTGTTGCCTGCCCCGTGACCCGCGTGGCGGGCGGCCCGAGGAGAGCTACGACCCGGCGCAGCCGCAGATCCGGATTCCCCGCAGGGTCATCAAGGGTGGCTCGTTCCTGTGCGCGGACACCTACTGCCTGCGCTACCGACCGGCCGCGCGCCGGCCGCACATGGTCGACACCGGCATGAGCCACATCGGATTCCGCTGCGTCGCCCCGGCGCGCTGAACCCGGTCGGCCCCGGCGACCTGCCGCTCATCCGCGGCGCATGATGCCGCTCGTGCGCCGCCACGCCGACAATCACGGCGTGGTGATCGCCGGCCGGGCCGGGCGCTGGCTGCGCCGGATCGCGCCCGAACGAAAGACCGTCCGCAAGGACCTCGTGGCCGGGCTGCCGGGAGCGATCAGCGGCGTGCCCGACGGCATGGCGGCGAGCGTGCTGGCCGGTGTGAACCCGGTGTACGGGCTCTACGCCAGCATCTTCGGCCCGGTCGGCGGCGGGCTCACGGCCAGCACCCGGCTGATGGTCATCACGACGACCAGCGCCGCGGCCGTCGCCGCCGGTTCGGCGGTGGCGGATGTCCCGGCCGCGGATCGCCCGCGGGCGCTGTTCCTGCTGACCCTGATGGCCGGGGCGCTGATGGTCCTGGCCGGGCTGGCCAAGCTCGGCCGCTACATCCGGTTCGTGCCGCACTCCGTCATGATCGGATTTCTGTCCGGCGTGGCGGTCAACATCGTCCTCGGCCAGCTCCCGGATCTCGCGGGCGCCTCGGCGAGCGGCCCGTTCCCCCTGGCCAAGGCGTGGGACCTGCTGCTGCACCTCGGCCGGGTGAACGTCGGCGCGCTGCTGGCCGGGCTGTTCGCCCTCGGAGTGCTGGCGGCGCTGCGTCCCACCCGGTTCGCGGCGTACTCGACGCTCGTCGCGCTGATCGTGCCCAGCGTCGTCGTCGCCATCGCCCAGGCCGGCTCCGTACCGGTGGCCGGCGACGCCGGCGGCATCCCGAGCGGCCTGCCGGCGCCCGCCCTGCCGCACCTCGCGGACTTCTCGCTCAGCCTGCTCGCCGGAGCGTTCGCGGTCGCGGCCGTCGTCCTGGTGCAGGGCGCCGGGGTCAGCGAGTCGGCGCCCAATCCCGACAAGACGAGATCGAACCCGAACCGCGACTTCCTCGCGCAGGGCGTGGGCAACCTGCTCGCCGGGCTGTTCCGCGGTCAGCCGGTCGGCGGCTCGGTCGGCCGCACCGCGTTGAACGTCGCGTCCGGCGCCGCGGACCGCTGGGCCGCCATCTTCTCCGGCCTGTGGATGGCCGTACTGCTCCTTCTCTTCTCCGGCCTGGTCGGCGCGGTGGTGATGTCGACCCTGGCCGCGGTGCTCATCTTCGCGTCGATCAACGCGTTCCGGGCCGCCGATGTGCGGGCGATCCTGCGCACCGGCGCCATCTCGCGGACCGCGGTGTGCGCGACCTTCCTGGCCACGCTCTTCCTGCCGGTGGCCGCTGCCGTCGGGATCGGCGTTGTCCTGTCGCTGCTCATGCAGCTCAACCGGGAGGCGGCCGACCTGCGGGTGGTACAGCTGACGCCGCGCGATGACGGCGCCTTCGTCGAGCATCCGGCGCCGCGGCGGCTGGAGTCCCGCCAGGTGGTGCTGCTCGACGTGTACGGAAGCCTGTTCTACGCCGGCGCCCGGACCCTGCAGGCCCGCCTGCCCGAGCCGGGCGATGCCGAGCGGCCGGTCGTGGTCCTGCGGCTGCGGGGACGGGCCATGCTCGGCTCGACCGCCTTCGCCGTCCTGTCCGACTACGCCGGGCGGCTGGCCGACGCGGGCGGGCGGCTCTATCTCACCGGCGTCGACCCGGCCGTGCTGCAACAGCTCCGCCGCAATCGGACGGTCGAGCAGGTCGACGGCGTACGGATCTTCGAAGCGAGCGACGTGGTCGGCGAGTCGAGTCTCGAGGGCTATCACGACGCCCAACGATGGCTGGCGGCGCCCGGCTGATCCGGATCACTTGCAGGCGGACAGCCCGTTCAGCACGCCGTCGCGGTAGGCGGCGATGCGCTCGAACCCGGACGCCCCGGATTCGCCGGTGGCCCGGCCGAGGGCGAGCAGGGCGGCCACGGCCTCGTCGAGGTCGCCGGGCGACAACGTGGTGACGTCACTCTTCTTGGGCCGGTGGAGAAGGTCGTACGTCCAGGAGCCGTTCAGGCAGTCGACCGCCAGCTGACCGGCACTGCCCTGGGTCGACTGGCCACGGCGGTGCTGGACGGCCCGCGCGTACAGGTCGCCGAGGAGCAGCCCGACGGCGTTGTCACCGAGCTGCTCGTACAGCGCTTGGAGCTTCTGGTCGTCGTAGGCGATGAAATCGCCGTCCGGGCAGTAGAAGGCGGCGCCGCCGGCGATGGCATCGGGGTTCGGGCACGCCGGCGGCGAGGCCGCATCGAACGGCTGCACGCTCAGTTGCTTCCACGGCTGGCCGGTGAGCTCGGGGTACGCCTTCGCCCAGTACGCCTCGACGTCCTTGATGATCGTGGCGACCGCTTCGTCGTACGGCAGGTTGCCGCCGGTCGCGGCGTCCCGCTCCTGAGTGAACGGCACTTCGGTGATCGGCAGGTTCTCCGCGCTGTAGCCGGCGCATTTGGTGGCCCCGTTCTGCACACCGTCCTGAAGAGCCCGGATCCGGTCGAAGGCGTTGCCGTGGGCCCCTTCGTTCGTCGCTGACGTGCCCGGTTGATCACGCAGCTGGAGCATGCCGGCGAGCGCGGCGTCGATCTGCGCCGGCGTGATGCCGTTGAACGAGCCGGAGTGGCCGGCCATCGCGTCGGCGAGCCAGGCGCCGGCGAAGCAGTCGGCCTGCTGCTCCAGGACCACCGTGGGCTGGTCGGTCACGCCCAGGCGGTGCTGTACGGCGTGCCCGTACTCGTGAGCCATGACCAGCGCGACCAGCAGCTGGCCGAAGTTGCTCTGCAGCTGCGGGATCAGCTGCTCGGCGTCCCAGGCGATGAAGTCGCCGACCGGGCAGTAGAACGCGTTGGGCTGGTAGACGCCCTCCTCGCCACCGCAGGCCGGCGGCGGGGAGCCCTGCGTGTACGGGTGGTAGCCGCCCTGCAACGGCTGGAACGCCTTGCCGTCGCTGATCGAGGGATAGGTGGCGGTCCAGAACCGTTCGATGTCGCTCAGCGCGCGATCCACGACCTCCGCCGGCGGAAGAGACGCCAGCGGGGTGGCCACCGTGGACGGCGAGTCGTTCCCGTCGCCGCATCCGGTGAGGACGACGAGCGCCACCGTCCCGGCGGCCAGCAGGGTCCTTGCGCGGTTGCCGGTCATCGGACGGATCCTCCAGCCTCGGCGGCACGAGTTACAGCTTCGCCCCGCGCACCTCGCGCCCGTGCGCCACGAGCGCATAGATCACCACGACGTCGAAGGTGATCGCGATGATTCCCCAGACCGGGTAGGCCGGCATGAAAACCATGCTGGACAGCGCGCTGACCAGGGCGACGGCCACGCCGGCCACCCGGGCCCAGAGCGCGCCCACGAAGATCCCGGCGCCGGCGGCGACGGCGACCACCCCGAGCACGATGTGCAGCCAGCCCCAGGCCGTGTAGTCCAGGCTCACCACCAGGTCGCCCTTGCGCGCGATGTAGAAGGTGTCCTTGGTGAGGGCCACGACGCCCTGGATCAGATGAAAGACGCCCAGCAGGAACAGCATCAACCCGCCGAACACGAGGACGCCGACCCAGCCGGTCATCGGCGGCTCGGTGTCCGCCGAGGAGGGCTGTTCGGCGGCGTAGCCAGTCGGTCGGGACATCCCACGATCGTGCGGCCCGCCCGCTGTAAACGCGCCATCCGCGGCGGATGATGCCGCCAGGTGACTTCGGGCCGCAGGTAAATTCCGGTCAATATCGGACTCGGACCGCGGTTCAACGCCGCCTCATGAGACGCCGACAGGTTCTGATCGCCGGATCCGCGTTCGCGGCGACCGCCGGCGGTGACGGCCGGCGAGGGAAACCGCCGGCCGATGTCGCCGTGAAAACGATCTTCTAATTTGGCACATGTCTATGCAGGAACCCCTTGGGATCTATTCCCGCCTGCTTGAAAGGTTCCAGACTTCCCTCGCGCCGCACGGCGTCAACCCCAGACGCCGGCGAGCGCGGAGGTGGACGATGGCACCGCAGAACGAGACCGAGCGCCCGACTGTCAGCCGCCGCAGATTCCTCACCAGCGTCGGAGCCGGCACCGCGGGCGCACTCGCGGTGGGACCGATGTGCGCCATGGCCGGCCCCGCAACGGCGGCGCACGCGGCAGCGCCGGTCCCCGCCGACCGGTTCGGCCGGATCTTTCCCAACCTGCCGCCGTTCCTGACCGAGGTCGACCAGCGCCGGCACGACGCACTGCTCGACATCGGCAAGGCCGGCGGGCTGCTGGACGCCAAGGACGACCTGGCCGCCGGCCCGATCCTGCTGATCACCGATCCGGCGCTAAGCGCGAACAACCAGGACAACCCCACGATGACGGCCGGGGTCACGTTCCTCGGCCAGTTCCTCGACCACGACATGACCTTCGACGGAACGTCGCGGCTCGGCGTGCCGACCCCGCCCGAGCAGTCCCCGAACGCCCGTACGCCCGCCCTCGACCTCGACACGGTCTACGGCGGCGGTCCGACCACGAACCCGAACCTCTACGAGTCGGACCGGATCCACCTGCGCATCGAGTCCGGCGGGCTCTTCGAGGACGTGCCGAGGTCCGCCAACGGCACGGCGATCATCGGGGACCCGCGCAACGACGAGAACCTGATGATCTCGGGCCTGCAGGCCGCCTTCATCCTGTTCCACAACCGGGTCGTGGACCAGCTCACCGCCCAGGGCGTACCGGCCGCGCAACGTTTCGCGCAGGCCCGGCAGCTGGTCACCTGGCACTACCAGTGGATCATCGTGCACGACTTCCTGCCGCAGACCATCGGCACCGCCGCCACGCAGGACATCTTCACCAACGGCCGGAAGTGGTACAAGCCGGAGCCGGGGCCGGCGTACATCCCGGTCGAGTTCCAGGGCGCGGCATACCGCTTCGGGCACAGCCAGGTCCGGCCGTCGTACCGGGCCAACCTGGCCGGGAACGCCGACGGGTCGCCGTTCTTCGGCATGATCTTCGACCCGGCCGGCGAGGGCCAGGCGGACCCGGTCGACCTGCGCGGCGGGCGGCGGGCGCGGCGGCGCTTCATAGGCTGGCAGACATTCTTCGACTTCGGCGACGGCAACGTACGTACGAACAAGCGCATCGACCGCAAGATCTCCACCCCGCTGTTCCGGCTGCCGCTCGGCACGATCCCCGACGGCGCCCCGCCGATCTCGCTGCCCCAGCGGAACCTCCTGCGGCAGGTGACCTGGTCGCTGCCGGCCGGACAGCGGATCGCCCAGACGATCGGTGCCGAGATGCTGCACCTCCAGGAGCTGGCCGGGTACGGCGTGGCACTGGAGAACCAGACGCCCCTCTGGTACTACGTGCTGGCCGAGGCCGAGCTGCTCGCCTCCGGCCTGCACCTCGGCCCGGTCGGCGGAAGGATCGTCGGCGAGGTCTTCAACGGCCTCCTCGAGCTGGACCCTCGTTCGTACCTGAGCGTCAATCCCGGCTGGCGGCCGACGCTCCCGGCCGCCACCGCCGGCTCCTTCCACATGACCGATCTGCTGCGATTTGCACGAGTCGACCCGGCGAGCCGGGGGCAGTAAAACCCCCTAGTGGCTTGTCAATCGGCCGGAACCGCGAACAATCACAAGTGTCAATGTAAATTCTTTGTTAACCAGGCGCTTCCGGTTGGGAGGTCGCCGTGCAGACGTCGACCACCGTGCGGGTGCCCGTCGCGATCTGCTGCGGTCACCGACTGTTCCGGGACGTGCTCGTCGCCGCCCTGTCCGCCCGCCCGGAGTTCGCCGTCGTCGGTGACGTCGGCGACCCGGCCGACCTGCCGTCGCTGTGCCGGCTGCGGGCGCCCGAGCTGGTGTTGTGCTACGCCGGCGAGGCGCTGGGAGAGTGCGTCTCGGCGCTCGCCGCCGTACGCCGGCAGTGCAGCCGGGCCCGACTCGTGCTGATCTACCGGGAGCTCTCCGGCGCCGACCTGGCCACCGCCCGGCAGGCCGGAGTCGACACGGTGATCCCCTGCACGCACGGTCTCGACGCGCTGCTGAGGGTGCTCGGCCAGCAGCACGCCGGCGGCCCGGAGCACGTCACGGCCGCCGAGCTCACCGAGCGCGAGCAGGACATCGTGGACCTGCTCGCGGCCGGGCATCCGGTCGTCCGGATCGCGGGCCTGCTCGGCCTGGACACTCGGGTGGTGGAGAACCACAAACGGCGGATCTACCAGAAGCTGGCCGTCTCCAGCCAGGGCCACCTGGCTGCCCGGGCCGCCGCTCTCGGCCTCGTCGCGCGGCCGCCGGTGACGACCGCCGAGCCGCTGCCGGAACTCACGGTCCGCGAGGCGGACATCCTGCGGTCCATCGCGCGCGGCGACACCGTGCGGCAGACGGCGCGGTCGCTCGGCATCGCCGAGAAGACGGTGGAGAACACGCAGGCGAGGTTGTTCCGCAAGCTGGGCGCGAGGAACCGGGCCGGGGCGCTGGCCACCGCACACGCGCTCGGCCTGCTCGAACTCCTCCGCGACAAGAGCCAGTAGCGGCGTCAACCGGCATCGCCCAGCCCGCTCTTGCGGTGGGCTGGGCGTGTGCCTGCTATCGGCTCCGGGCAGGCGACGGCTCCGCTTGGCTCCGCGCACGCGGCGGCACCGCGGAGCTTTGCGCGCGCGGCGGCACGGCGAGGGCGAGGACCACGAACGAGATGACCGCGGCCGCTGTGCGAACGGCATGGGCTATCTGCCAACGGTCTCGCAGGCCGGCCCAGTCGGGTGGCGGGGACTGGACGGTCCAATGCGCCTGGTCGGCATTGATCGGCAGGTTGACCGCGAGGGTGAGACCGAAGACGAAGACCAGCAGGACGAACGCGGCCACGGACGGCCAACGCGCCTGCGTGCGGAAGCTGCGGTAAGCCAGCACCGCCGTGGAGATCAACGCCGGCAGGAGCGTCGCGACGGCGAGCTTGTCGAGGGAGTCGAGCTCGGCCAGCCGGACTTGGGTGTACACGGTGCCGTCGAACCGTCGCAGCGAGAGCTCGAGGACGAGGACCGCAGTGAGGAATCCGGCGAACAGTCCGGCGAACACGAGGCTGGTGACTCCGGCGATCCGCTTCATCGGGACGCCCCGGCGGTGAAGGCTGCGCTGTGGTCGTTCGCCGACGACCCCGGTGGCGCCGGTGATCAGGATCATGATGGAACCCCTCTCGCTCTCGTATCATACGAGAGTCAAACTATCGTTGATCTGGGGTTCGTACAATATGAGTCTCGTAACATTGGAAGGCGGGCGGCCGCGACCTGCACATCCGGTCCGGTCGCTTCAGTCATCCGGCCGACGAGGACGAGGGGAACTCCACCGCGTACGGGGCGCTGGTGGGCCGGTCCGGCGGCAGACCGCGTTGCGCCAGCAGCAGCGCGCCGTCCGCGGCCTGGCCGGACGGCGGCGACAGGCGCGCGCCCGGCACGCGTCGGACCAGGTCGTCGCGGAAGGCGTCCAACAAGAGCTCGCCGGCGTCGAACAGCCGCCCGCCCCAGGAGTACTCCGGTGGCAGGCCGCGTCCCGCGGCGTGCGCGGCCGCCGCGAGGTGCGCGCCGGCCCGGCGCCAGATCTGCCGGGCTGCGGGGTCGCCGTCGTGGGCAGCGGCCGCCACGTCGGGAGCGAACGCGGCGAGCTCGTGAGCCGGGGAGGCCGATCCGTAGATCGCGTGCAGGGCGTCGTCGACCGTGCCGAAACGCTGACGGAGGCGGTGGTGCAGCGCAGCGGATGCCTCATCCCGGCCGTCGTGATGCCGCAGCGCGGCGCGCAGCCCTCGCGCGCCGATCCACGCCCCGCTGCCCTCGTCGCCGAGGAGGTGGCCCCAGCCGTCGACGCGGTTCCACGTCGTCGCGTGGTCGGTGCCCAGCACGATCACGCCGGTGCCGGCGGCCACCACGCAGCCGGCCCGCCCCCGCAGCGCGCCGAGGTGCGTGGTGAGGCTGTCGCCGGCGATGATGACGGTCCTCGACGCGATTCTCCGGTGGACGTGACCGGCCAGCTCGGCGGGATGTTCGAGGAGTCCGGGCATGCCGGTGAGGCCGACGGCGACGCGATCGGCGGTGAGGCCGGGGTACATGCCGGCGACCAGCCCGCCGATCCGGGCGCCGAGGGCGGGCGCGTCGATCCGGCCACCCGTGCGCGGCACCGGACCTTGATCGTGTACGCCCACCCGCTGGCCGTGCACCTGGGCCCGGATCCGGATACCGCCGCCGCCGACGTCGATCCCGACGTACGCCACGCCGTCAGGCCCCATCGACGACAGCCAGGGACTCGAGCGCCGCGCGGACGCCGCGTCCTCCGCCGAGGGCCCGGCGGCACTCGTCGAGCGGACGGCCGGAAAGGGTGTGCACCAGGGCCAGCGGCAGGTCGCCGCCGCTGCGGGCCAGGACCGCGGCGGCTTGCTCGGCCTCCAGGCCGGTGGCCATCGCGATGATGCCGGCCGCGCGGTCGGTCAGCTTCGCGTTCGTCGCCACGAGGTGGACCATCAGGTTCGAGTACGTCCGGCCGGACCGCACCATCAGGGCCGTGGAAAACGCGTTCAGCAGCGCCTTCGTGGCCGTTCCGGCGCCGAGCCGGGTGGACCCGGTGATGGCCTCCGGCCCGGTCCGCGCCACGACTGTGAGGTCCGCGTCCAGCGGCGAGTCCGGGACGCACGTGATGAGCACCGTGAGGGCGCCCACCTCGCGTGCCCGGGCGAGTGCGCCGGCGACGTACCGCGTGGTCCCCGAAGCGGTGACGCCGACCGCGACGTCGGCGGCCCGGACTCCCCCGGCGTCGTCGTACCCGACCGGCTGAGCGTCCTCATAGTCCAGAGTGGAGTCGATCAGGGCGGGTGCCCCGCCGGGGAAGTGCGCGGTGAAGAACCCCGGTGGCGTGCCGAACGTCGGGGTCGCCTCGGTGGCGTCGAGCACCGCGAGCCGGCCCGAGGCGCCCGCGCCGAAGTAGTGCACCCGGCCGCCCCGGCCGAGGCGTTCCAGCGTCCGGTCGACGGCGGCGGCCAGCAGGGGCGCGGCGGCCGTCGCGGCGGCGAGGGCGGCGGTGTCCGCGGCGAGCAGCGCCTCGACGACGCGGTCGCTCGGCCACCGGTCGATGTCGACGGTGCTGGGATTCCGCTGCTCGGTCGCTCTGATGTGGGTCACTGCGGGATGCTCCTCTCGATGGCCTGGAACTCGTCGCCGTAGCGGTCCAGCACGTGGCGGGCGACCTGGCGGGCGTCGCCGGCCGGTTGAGCCGGGGGTGGCCCGGCCGTGATGAAGGTGTCGGCCAGCCGCACGAGGTCGGCGTCGAGGGCCGCCTGCGCCGCGGCCCGGCCGCCCGGCGCGAGCGCCCGGGGCAGATGCCGGAGCCAGCTCTCCCAGCGGGTCTTGTAGTAGCCGGCGACCAGGCCGCTCCAGATCCGGGCGGCGTAGTTGTCGAGGTGCGGGTCGTCCGCCGTCGTCCACACGGTCAGGATGCGGCGGGCGTTGTCCTCGAGCACCCGGCGGCTCTCCGGGTCGTCGGCCCGGCGCCGCGCGCGGTCGACCCAGGTGTCCAGGCGCAGGGAGGGCCGGGTCGCCACCAGGTCGTCGATGTCGTCGAAGGCGGTCAGGAAGCGGGCGGAAAGGTCCGGGTCGACGCGGCCGGTGGACGACGCGGCCGCGACCAGGGCGGCGTACCGGAAATCGATGATCCGCACCAGCATTGCCGCGCAGGACAGCACGAGGTCGTCCTCGGCCGGGCCGGGCAGGTCCAGGTCGAGCAGCGCGCGGCAGGCGTCGAGCAGGTCCGCCGGATCGTAGAAGAGGGCCTCGGCCACGGAAGGCGAAGCGTCGTAGCCGGGGCGCGCGACCAGAATCGAGATGAAGCGCTCGGGGAAGATCGCTCGGGCGTCGGCGGCCAGGACCGACGCGCCAAGGTGACGCCATGCCGCCGCGGCCGTGGCGCTCGTGGTCGCGTACCTCTGCTGGCCGAAGGTTTGCAGCCAATCCGAGAGGGCGGATGGCGAGGTGGTCCACGCGCGGTCGGCGATCAGCTCGAAGAAGGCGGGATTGGTGTGGATCGCCTCCATGGTGAGGCCCAGGCCGTCCGGCGGGCGGTGGGCGGCCAGGGCCTGTTCGATGTTGCGGGCGGCCGACGGCAGGTCGGCGACCGGCTCGGTGCGGCCGCCGAAGTTCAGCAGGCCGTTCCAGATCCAGGGACGGCCCGCGTAGCCGTCCAGCCGGGGCCATTGCGGCTCGGCCTCGGCCCAGAGGTCGAGGATGAGCACGGAGTCGTCCGGCAGGCCGGCCAGGAACCGGTCGGCCCGTTCCCGGCTCCAGTAGTGTTCCTGGTAGGAGAACGGCCACGACTGCAAGACCCAGGTGGCGGCCGGATCCGCCGCGCGCAGGCCGCCGACGATCGCGTCGGCCACCGCGGCCGGGGAGTCGGCGTCGGCCGGGATCATCTCGATGAACGGGTCGGCTGCGTAGAGGTGGTCGGTGCCGAGCAGCTCCCGCTGCGCGGTGACGATCTCGGTGGTGAGGCGCCGGAAGAGCGGATCCCCGGGGTCCAGCACGGTCGTCGGCAGGCCCTGCCATTGCCGCGTCCGGGCGCCGGCCGGTGCCAGTCCCGCGGGCAGGTGCCCGGTGAACGCGGGCAGCACGGGCGTCATGCCGAACGAGCGCTCCCGGTCGAGGATCCGCCGGCCGAGGTCGAGCTGACGATCGGCCCAGGCGGCGGGCATCGGCCCGGCGAAGCTGTCCAGGCAACCCATGTAGAGCCACGGCAGATACCCGGGACCGCCCAGGAACGCGCGGATCTCCCCATCGGAAAGACCGAGTCTCCCGTACGCCTTCGTCAGCACCGCCTCGTGCCCGGTCAGACTCAGCGGCATCGTCACGCCGTGCAGCGCCATCCAGTCGATCTCCCGCTCCCAGTCGGCCCAGTCCCAGTACGGGGTCGAGTAGCCGAACGTGCAGAAGTTGAGGTAGTAGAACTCCGCCACCCGCGCCTGCCCGGTGATCACCGGTGAGCCGGGCAGCTCGGTCAGGCCCAGCGGCAGCGCGGTGTCCCAGGTGACCCGGACACCGCAGGCCTCGATCAGATAGCGGTGCACGGCCACGCACGCCGACAGCGCATCGCTCGCGGCGACGTGCAGCACGCCACCGTCGGCGTGGACGGCGAACCGCCGCACGCCCTTGAGCCCGGCGACCCGCAGGGGCCGCGCGCCGCCCGTAACCCGAGCCCAGAGGCCTTGAACGGCCGAATTCCACGGAGGTGACATGGCGACATCCTATTACTTCTGTACGGTACGTAAGTATGTTACGGTACCGGCCACAGGAAAGGAGAACGGGTATGGACAAGGACGTCGCCGTCGGCACGAAGTTCATGCTGGAGGTGAACGCGTCCGCGATCCTGCGGCGGCTGCGCGACGCGCGCCGGGCGAGCGTCTCCGAGCTCGCCAAGCAGACCGGGCTCTCCCGTCAGGCGGTCACCCGCTCGCTCGCGGTGCTCGAGTCGACCGGCCTGGTCGAGATCTCCGCGCCCGACCGCGCCGCCAGCCCGGCCGGCCGCCCGCCGCAGATGGTCCGCTTCCGCGCCGAGGCCGGCCACGTCCTGGCCGTCGACGTGCAGCCCCGGCAGGTCCGGCTGGTTCTCGCCGACCTCGCCGGCGACGTCACCGCCGAGACCACCGGCCCGCTGCGGCGCTCGAGCGGCCCGGCGCTGGCCGAGTCGATCGGCACGGCCGTGGCGGGCCTGCTCGAGCGGGCCGGCATCGGCCGCGACGGCGTCTGGCACGCGACCGCCGCCGCCCCGGGCATCGTCGACCACGCCACCGGCCGGGTCACCCTCAGCGTGAGCCTGCCCGAGGCGGTCGGCGACGCGATCCTCGACGGCGTCCGGGCCGCGGTCGACGCCCCGGTCGCCGTGGACAACGACATCAAGCTCGCCACCACGGGTGAGCGGTGGCGCGGCACCCCGCACGCCGAGCAGGCGCTGGTCTTCGTCGACTGGGGCGAGCGGATCGGCGCCGGCATCGTCCTGCGCGGCGAGCTCTGGCGCGGCGCCTCCAACGACGCCGGCGACCTCGGCTACCTCGACGTCGCCGGGCCGGGCGCGGTTGCCGAGCCCGGCTCCCCCTCCGACGACGAGGACCTCGGCCCGTTCGAGCGCTGGGTCGGCAGCCGCGAGCTGCTGCGGATCGCGGCGCGCGAGGGCGGGCTGAGCGGCCCGCCGACGCTGCCCGAGCTGGCCGCCGCGACGGAGGCCGGCGCCGCCTGGGCGCTGGCCGCGGTCCACGAGATCAGCGGCCGGTTCGCCAAGGGCATCGCCGCCATCCGGGCGCTGCTCGATCCCGAGGTCATCGTCATCGGCGGCGACCTGGCGGTGCTCGGCGCGGCGCTGCTCGATGCGCTCGCCGGCGCGCTGCGCTCCGAGCGGCTCGGCCAGCCGCGCCTGGAGATCTCCGCCCTCGGCCCGGACGCCATCGTCCACGGGGCGATCCACCACTCGCTGTCGTGGGTCGAACGCGAGCGACTCGAAACACCATCCCTGCTGTCACAGGAGAACAGATGAGAGGCACGTTTTTCCGTCCGCTCACCGCCGCGGTCGCCATCGCGGCGCTCGCGGCCTGCGCCGACACCAGCGGCGGCAAGCCCGCCGCCCCGACCGACGTCTCGACCTCGCTGACCGCCGACCAGGTGACGCTGACCCTGGCCTACACCGACGACCCGCCCACCAAGGCGCTCATCGACGCGTTCCACGCCGAGCACCCCAACATCACCATCACCGGCCAGCAGACGCCGTTCTCCGACTACGTCAAGTCGATCAAGCTGTCGATGGCCTCTCCGACCCCGCCCGACATCGCCGAGTACAACCCCGGCGCCATGCGCTCGCTGGTGCCGGCCGGACTCGTCTACGACCTCAGCCCGTACGAGAAGGCCTATGGCTGGAGCAGCGGGTTCCCGGCGTCGAGCCTCGAGGTGCTCAAATCCGACGCGTCGGCGAAGCAGTACGGCACCGGCGGCCTGTACGCCGTGCCCGGCGCCCTCTCGGTGCTCGGCGTCTACTACAACAAGTCTCTCGTCGCCCAGCCGCCCACCACGCTCGGCCAGTTCGAGCAGAGCCTGGCCGCGGCGAAGCGCGCCGGCACCACCCCGCTGAGCGTCGGCGCCCTGCAGGTGGGCGGCTTCCAGGTGTGGAACGCCCTGACCAACGTCCTCGGCGACGAGCAGCAGTACCGCGACTGGGTCTACGGCAAGCCCGGCGCGACCATCGTGACGGACGGCGCCAAGAAGGCCGCGCAGAAGCTCGCCGACTGGTCCGCCGCCGGGTACGTGCCGGCGTCGGCCAACGCCACGGCCGACAGCGACGCCCAGGCGAACTTCGTGCAGGGCAAGAGCGCCTACCTCATCACCGGCAACTGGGCCGCCGGCGCGATCGCCAAGGAGATGGGCGACAAGGTGGGCTTCTTCCTGCTGCCCGGGGCGTCGGCCGTGGCCTCCGGGGCCAGTGTCGCCTACTCCATTTCGGCAAAGACCAAGCATCCGAACGAAGCCGCCGCTTTCCTGGACTTCATGCGCTCGGAGAAGGCGGCGACGATCCAGTTCGACACGGGCTTCATGCCGGTCAACAACACCGTGCAGCCGACGGCGACCGGCGTGCTCGCCGACATCGCCGGCGGCTTCAAGACGGTCGTCGACGACAACGGCATCGTCCCGTTCCCGGACTTCGCGTCCCCCAACATGATCGACCGGCTGACGGCCGGCGTGCAGGGGCTGCTGAGCCGCAAGACGACGCCCGAGAAGTTCCTCGCCGACCTGCAGGAGTCGTGGAACCAATACCATGCCTGACGGCAACACCACCGCGCGCCGCGTACGCCGGCTGACCGCCCTGGCGTACGTGGCGCCGGCCGGGCTGGTGTACGCCGGCTTCGCGCTCTGGCCGGCGGTGCACACCGCGTACATGTCGTTCCTGCATTGGGACGGCATCTCGGCGGCCACCCCGGCCGGCCTGTCCAACTACCGCAGCGTCCTCACCGACCCGGCGATCGGGCCCGCGCTGTGGCACGCCATCGTCCTGATCGGGTTCTTCGCGGTCATCCCGTGCGCGATCGGGCTGCTGCTGACGGCGTTGCTGCAGGGCGGCGTGCGCGGCATGACCGGGTTCCGGGTCGTCTTCTTCCTCCCCCAGGTGCTGCCGATGGTCGCCGTCGGCATCACCTGGCGGTGGCTGTACGCCGACGACGGGCTGGTCAACCAGGCCCTGCGCGCCGTCGGCCTCGGCGGCGTCACCCGAGCCTGGCTGGGCGACTACAACTTCGCGCTGATCGCGCTGGGCCTCATCGGCACCTGGGCGATGAGCGGCCTGTGCATGGTGCTGTTCCTGGCCGGGGCGCAGAAGATCGACGTCTCGCTGTACGAGGCGGTCGCCCTCGACGGCGGCGGGGCGGTGCGCCGGTTCTTCACCGTCACGCTGCCCGCCCTGCGCGGCGAGATCACCATCGCCAGCGTCATCACCACCATCGCCGCGCTCGCCAGCTTCGACCTGGCCTTCGTCACCACCAACGGCGGCCCGGTCAACCGCACCACCGTGCCCGGCCTGCTCGTCTACCGGCTCGCCTTCAACGAGAGCGACATCGGCCGGGCCGCCGCGCTGGCCGTGGTGCTCACCATCGTCGTGATCGTCTTCGTGACGGCGATCCGCCGGCTCACCCGGGAGAGGCCATGACGCCGCGAGCAGCCACCACCGCGCGATACCTCGTGCTGACCCTGATGGCCGTGGCCGTGCTGCTCCCGTTCGTGAGCATCGTGCTCACCGCGCTGCAGCCCTCCGGGGCGCAGGTCTCCGGCATCAGCATCCCCCCGACCTGGACCTGGACGAACTTCGCCGACGCGTGGCAGGCCGCCAACCTCGGCCGGCTGATGCTCTCCGGCGTCCTCATCGCCGCCGGCGTGGTGCCGCTCGCGCTCGTCCTGGCCGCCCTCGCCGGCTACTCGCTGGCCACGCTGAACCCGCTCGGCGGCCGGGCGCTGTCCGTGGCGTTCGTCCTGGGCCTGACGCTACCGATCGAACTGGTGGTGGTCGCGCTGTACTTCGACCTCCAGCAGGTCGGCCTCACCAACTCGTACGCCGGCGCGATCCTCGCCGAAACAGCGTTGTTCATGCCGTTCGGCGTCTACTGGATGCAGAACCACTTCGCGTCCATCCCGGCCGAGCTGCTCGAAGCCGCCCGCGTCGACGGCGCGCGCAGCTTCACCGTCCTGAGGCGGGTCCTGCTGCCCATCTCCTGGCCGGCGATCACGACGCTCGGGGTGCTGTACTTCATGTGGTCGTGGAACCAGTTCCTGCTCATCATCGTGCTGATGCAGGACCCCGACCGGCGCACCGCACCCACCGGCCTCGCCTTCTTCGTCGGCCAGTACTCCACCAACATCCCGCTCGTCTCGGCGGCCAGCCTCATCGTGATCGGCCCGATCGTGGTCGTCTATCTGGCCTTCCAGCGCCACTTCGTCAGCGGCCTCACCCAGGGCGCCGTCAAGGGCTGACGCCGGCTGCGGCCCGCGCCTCCTGCCAGGAACCGACCACCTCCGCGTCACCACCGTGTCGGCCGAACCGGCGCGGTCACCGCGCGCGTGGCTGGAGCAGCGCACGCCGGCGGCGGGACGGGATGGCCGGGTCGGCGACCGCGCCGGCCCGCTGGGTCCGGGACCTGGCCTGCGCCGCCGGGGAAACTCGTGCGGCGACGCGGGCCAGCGTCTTGTCGCCCGGAGCGGCCGCGACGTGGAAATGCCCGGCCGACGCGGGCTTGAGGTCGCCTCCCCACGCGATCGTGCCCTCGCAGTCGAGCAGGATGTCGCGGACGATCGCCTCCTGGTGCGGCCACAACGACTCGCTGCCGCCGATCGGGTAGGCGCGCGGGTGCAGTGCCACCGCCGTACCGGAAAGGTAGTGGGATTCGTACGCGGCTTTGCCCGTACCCCCGGATCGGTAACCTTCGACGCCGCCGCCCTCGCCGGTGTCGAGCGGAGCGATCTCGTAGTGCCAGCGGCGGGCGACGTGCAGCAGGACCGCGCCCGCGTCGCCCTCGCGAAGGGCGACCGACGCCCGCGAGCCCTCGATCCGGTACGTGGTGATCGCACCGGCGTCGGGGGTCCAGCCGGCGACGGGGGTGGCACGGGTCGGCGGGACGGGGAGGAACGCCAGCGCCGCGGCGCCGAGAAGACTGCGTCGGGTGACCATCGTGATCCTCACTGACCGGGTTCGAGGAAGGAGACGCCGGGGTCGGCGTTCTCCCGCCAGACGTCGTGGTCCAGGCCCCAGCCGGGCTGGAAGCTGTACTCGCGGATCTGGTTGAACGACCAGTTGTCCGGCAGCGGGAACCCGAGGTTGCCGGAGTATCCCCAGGACATCGCCGAGACCAGCGACCAGCGCGCGCCGACCTCGTGCGAGATCCGGGTGCACACGTTGCGGGATCCGTAGACGCCGAACGAGTAGTAGTTGCCGGCCTCGGCGAGCGCGTCCTTCACGCCGCGGAAGTACGGCTTGACGTTGCTGTCGATGTCGACGTCCAGCGCGTCGTAGTCGACCGCGAAGTAGATGCACGTCCCGCCCGGCAGCCGGTACCCGATCGCCTTCAGGTGCGCCTTGGTCCCCTGGTCGAAGCCCTTGTCGTAGGTGAAGTTGGCCAGCTGGGTCCCGTTGTACTGGAACAGCGGGAACAGCCGCAGCCCGGCGTTGAGGATCGTCTGCGGCTCGGTCGGCTTGAGCGCCTTGCCGAGGTAGTACGGATCGGTCGGCGGCAGGTGCTCGTCGAGGTAGCGGCCGACGATCCGGTAGCCGGCCGCGTACAGCTGCTGCCCCCGCGCCGCGGTGATCTCGGTGATGCAGTCGGAGCCGGTGGCCGGCCGGTCGGTGTCGCCGGACGAGACGAGCAGCTGCGCCCAGGTCGTGTACTCGTTGGTGCCGGTCAGCGGGATCTGCGAGAAGCGCTGGAACGCCTGCAACCAACTCTGGTGGCTGCCGGTCGGCAGGTCGGTGCCGATGTCCGATGCGTTGTAGGCGTACGGCTGCTGCCCGCCCGACCCATCCGGTTCCATCGTCGGCGAGTTGAAGTAGCAGGCCGAGCGGAACAGGTAGCGCAGGTCGCCGGTGAGCGTGCCGGATCCCTTCCCGCGCAGGGCGGCCTGGGTCCCGGGGCCGAAGTATCCGTTGATCGAGCCGAGCGCGATGCCGAGCTCGTACTGCACGGCCATCATGAAGCCCTGCTGGACGTCCCGGGAGTAGTAGCCGTCGCAGGGAACCAGCCCCATCGCCGGAATGCCGACCTGGGCGACGTATCGGGCGTTCAGCCGCTGCTGGATGTGCTGGATCTCGACGTCACCGCCGGGCACCCGCTTGAACTGGTCCATCCGCATCAGCGCCTTGCAGATGTACGGCCACATCTTCCTGCGCATCGTCGTGTCCGACCAGGACAGTCCGGCGTCTGTGTAGAGCTGCTTCAGCGCCTCCGCCGAGTCCAGCGTCCAGGCGCCCAGGCTCGTCGACGTCCAGTAGCCCTTGCACCAGAGGGCGCCGTTGTAGAGGTGGATGAGATTCGGGTTGCCCTCCTCCTGCGGCATCTTGTTGCGCGCCTTGACCGCGTTGAATGTGCCGGGGCCGAAGCTCTGCACGGTCGGTGAGATGCCGAGCTCCTGCTGGAGCCCCTGGGTCAAGGAGAGAACCGTGCCCCAGCCGGTCCGGCCGTCCTCCGCGCAGCGGATATAGCCGGGTGCGCTCGCGTACGTCGCGTTCACCCATTTCTGGGCGGCGTAGACGTAGATGTCGGCAAGCCCGGTCCACGGAGCGGCCGGATCGATCGTCGAGCCCGGCTTGGCGTACATCGAGAGGTTGCCGGGGCATTCGGTCTCCGGGTAGTCGGAGACGCCGTCGCAGTCTTTGGTCTCGTAGTGGAAGGAGTGCGGCAGGATCTCCGTGCCGGTGCGTAGTGGCGCCTCGGTACGCAGGAACTGGATGAGGTCGCGGTAGGCGCGCAGCATAGGCTCGGTCGCGGTGTGGTCGGAGCGCATCAGGGCGCAGATCGAGTAGAAGTTCGCGTTGCGCCCGTAGGTCCCGATGTGACCGCAGTGATTGGCCTCGCCGCGCTCGAATCCCCGTCCCTCGTAGATCTCGCCGTGCTTGCAGATCAGAAAGTTGTAGGCGATGTCGCCGTTGAATTTGTCGTCCGACGTGTGCTCCGAGTAGACCCCGGCGATGTCGAGCTCGCACGCGGGGTGATCGTCGTAGTTGTTGCCCGGCAGGTCCCCGCCGCGGTAGTGGATGAACACGCCGGCGACCGGGCTCCAGTCAGGATTGTCGCTGGGCGCGGGCGGCGCGGCGGCCTTGTCGTGGTCGGTGATGACGTACTCGGCCCAGACCGAGCGCGGATGAATCGTGACGGACATGGTCACGAGGTTCCGGTGGCGGCGCACGCCCGGGCAACACGTTTCGGTACTGCCTAAAACGTCTTGCCCGGCCCCGGGACGATGACGATCGTCGATCCCGTACGGATGTCGAAGCTTCTTTGGAGGACATGGTGCAGACGGGGATACGGCGCCGGATCGCACGGATGGCGCTGGTGGTGGTCACGGCCGCGGCCGGGACGTTGATGATCGGTTCGCCCGCGCTGGCCGAGGGCGAGGACCCGAGCTCGTCGGGGTGCTCGCCGGCGACCACGGTGCGGGAGTTCACGGCCTCGAAGACCGGGATCCGCGTCGAGTTGCGGTACTCGGACAACTGCGACGGGGCGTGGGCCCGCTCGACCCAGCCGGGCAACAACCGGTACGGCACGGCCATCTTCCTGCAGTCCAGCGACGGGCTGCTCTACACACACCAACTGGGCCACGGCTCGCAGGAGTGGACCACCAAGGCGAACTGGACCCGTACGCTGCGGGCCTGTTACGGCTGGGGATACATCGGCCCCGCCTGGAACAACTACCAGAGCTTCGAATGCACGACGTGGTGGTGACCATATACTCATCCCCGTAGATACATCGGCGGCGACGGGGGCCCCACGTGTTGCGTATCCACTTCAGTCCGGGCGACCTCGTCCGGGTCCGGATCGCCGCCGAGCCCGATCCGCTCTGGGAAACCGTGCTCAGCCTGTTCCGGCTCCGCCGCCGGGGGCCGGCGCTGGCCTTCGGGCGGTGGCGCCGGCACGCATTGCGGGCCAGCAAGCGGGCCGATCTCGAGATCCTGATGCCGCTGGTCCGCCCCGCCTACTACCCCGATTTCCTCACCCCCGCCGCGGCCGCCTCCGGGCTGCCCGCCGGGATCGAGGCGCTGCGGTCGACCCCGGTCGCCCAGCTGCGGCGGGACACGGCCCACCTCGTCGCGTCCGGCGGCCCCACCCCGTCGTGGCTGGGGCTGCTGGCCGAGGGCGACCGGGAGACGGTCGACCGGCTGGCGGCGGCCGTGCGGTCGCACTTCGACGCGGTGGTGGCGCCGTTCTGGGCGGACGCCCGCTCCCTCATCGAGGCCGAGCGCTCCCGCCGGGCCCGCGTCCTGCTCGACGAGGGCACCGAGGGCCTGCTGCGCAGCTTCCGGCCGATGATGACCTGGGACCCGCCGGTGCTGAGCGTCGACGTGCCGTACGAGCAGACGCTGCACCTCGACGGTCGTGGCCTGCTGCTGGTGCCGTCGTACCTGTCCTGGGACACGCCCGACGTCCTGCGCGACCCGACGTTGCCGCCGGTCCTGGTCTATCCGATCGAGCACGACCTCACGCTCAGCGCCGGCGTTCGTCCTCCCGCGCACGGTTCGGCCGTTGCCGCGCTGATCGGCCGGACCAGGACCTCGCTGCTCGAGTCGCTGGCCGACGGCCGGACCACGTCCGAACTGGCCCGCCGGGTGGGTGTGAGCCCGGGGACGGTGAGCCAGCACACCGCCGTGCTGCGCGAGGCCCGCCTGATCCGGACGAGCCGGGCAGGCCGGGCGGTCGTCCACACGATCACCCCGCTCGGCCGTCACCTGCTGAACGCCGACAACCGGGCCTGACCCCCGGGCGTTGCCTTTCTTCGCGCGTGTGCCCGACCGTCCAGCGCGGGCGCGCGGCCGGGTCGCGCATTGCGGCGGCGAGCACGCAGGTCGCGCCGATCAGGATGCCCGACCATCGCAGGTGCGCAGACGTCCATTGTGGGCCGGGGCCGACCAGCATCGGCGCCCGTGCGGCCGACGCCGCCAGCAGCAGCGACGCCAGGAGTGCGGGAGTGGTGACGATGCCGGGGTGCTCGACTCCGTGGCGGCGCGCCCAGGCGGCGACCGCCCAGACCACGGCGAGTGCGGCGGCGAGCTCGACCGTGAGGCCGAGGCCGAGGGCCCACCGATCGCCGGTCGGCGCCGAGGGCAGGAGGCGGGCGAGCATGGCCATCCAGAGCGGAGCGACGACAGCCGCGGCGCAGCCGACGCGCAGCCAGAGCCGGCGGGCCAGGCCGTACGGGCTGGCTTGCAGCGTGATCGCCGCGCCGTCGTCGAGCACGTACCCGCCGCCCAGCGCCAGCAGCAGGCCCAGCACGCGCAGGTCTCCGACGACGTCGTGCGTGCCGCCGCGGCGTGCCACCAGGAGCACCACAACGGCGGTCGCGGCGGGCACGAACGGCGCCAGGCGCAGGCTGCGCACCAGGTGGCCGCTGCGAACGAGTTCCCACGCCACGGATGGGATCATGACAGTTGGAGCCAGCCGAGGATGAGCGTCGCGGCCACCACCGGCAGACCGACCAGAGCCAGCCGCCGGGTGCGGCCGCGGTAGACGGCGGCGACGCAGGCGCAGGCGCAGAGCCCGGCCAGGTACGCGGCGTGCAGCCACGGTTCGCCCGGCACCGGCGGCCGGTCCGCGAGCGTGGTCTCGGTCGTCCACCACATCCACCAGATACCGGAGTCGAACCGGCCGAACAGGACGACGCCGCCCAGGGTGACGATCGCGAAGACAATCAGCGCGCCGCCCGCGAAGGGCATCCAGCGGGCGGCGAGGACGCCGAGCAGGCCGGCGCCGGCGAGGACGAACGGAAGCTGGGCGAGCTCGCCGGCGGTCAGCAGATCCGCGGGCGGGATGTCGCTGACGCTGTCGATGAGAGCCATGGCGCCCGCCGCGACGGCGCCGGCTCCGGCCAACGGAAGTGCGACGCCGAGGCACATCGCCCAGGCCCGGCGGATGTCGGTGGTCGGCGTCACCGTCAGCATCTCCTCGGCCCGGCTGCGGCGGGCGCTGCCGGCGACCAGGTTCGCCGCGAAGAGAACGATCAGGGGCCCGAAGAACGCGGCGGCAACGAAGATGGTGCCGTACCAGTAGCCGGCGGTCCGGCCGTCGCTGGGCGTCTCGACGCTGATGGCCGCGACGACGATGACGGGCGCCAGCCACACCACGGGATGCCGGACGAGGCGGCGGGCCTCCCGGCCGATCAGGGGCGCCTGGCTGCGGGACACGGCGGTCACGACTGCGATACCTCCAGCTCGGGTTCGCCCATGAGCAGGAGGTACGCGTCCTCCAGCGTGGGTGGGATCAGCTCCGCGCCGGCGGGCGGGTCGCCGACGTTGCGGTAGGCGCCGTCGCCGGTGCGCCACGCCGCGAGCGCGGCCGGTGACCGCTGCGCGCCGGTCCACACGCGCCCTACGGCCTGCGCGGTCAGCTCGGTGGGGGTACCGGTGAACCGGGCCCGGCCCTGGTGGATCACCGCGATCCTGGTGCACAGGGCGGTGATGTCCTCGGTCTGGTGACTGGACATGACCACCGTGCGCCCCTCGCCGGCGTGCGAGATCATCTCCCGGAACCGCAGCCGCTGCTCGGGATCGAGGCCGACCGTCGGCTCGTCGAGGACGAGCAGGTCGGGATCGCCGAGCAGGGCCTGGGCCAGGCCGACCCGCCGGCGCATCCCGCCGGAGAGGGCGCGGATCCGCTTGGCGCCGACCGGCGTCAATCCGGTCAGCGTGATGACCCGGCGGACTTCGTCGTGGCGCGCCCGCCGGTCGGTCATCTCCTTGAGAATCGCCACGTAGTCGATGAACTCGAAGACCGTGAACCCCCGATGGAAACCGGCGTCCTGGGGCAGGTAGCCCAGGCGTTCGCGGATCCACGTACGGTCGTGCGGACGCGACGGGTTACGGCCCAGCAGGGTCACCGTGCCCCGGTCCGGCGCCAGGACGGTGGCGATGATCCGGAGCAGGGTTGTCTTCCCCGCCCCGTTCGGTCCGAGCAGGCCGGTCACCCCGGGGCCGGCCTCGAAGTCGACGCTGTCCAGCGCCGTCGTACGGCCGAAGGACTTGGTCGCGCTCTGCACGCGTACGGTGGTCATGCGCCTCTTCCCAGCTTGATCGTGATGGTGTTGCGGGCGACGGCGAGCCAGGCGCCGGCGCCGATTGCCAGGGCGAGCCAGAAGACCTGAGCGCCGATGCCGAAGGCGAGGTCGAGGCGACCGGCGATGGTGGCCGGGGCGGTCACCAGCACCCATGCCGTGGCCACGACGCCGACGGCGACGACGGGCGTCATGCGGCCGGTCAGAGCCAGCGCGGCGCAGGTGAGCCCGGCCGTGGGCAGGAGCCAGGCGGCGGCCACCCAGCTCGAGCCCGGTAGCGCGAGCCCGGCCGTCGCCACGATCGGCACAGTGACCGCCAGGACGGCGGCCGTACGGATCAGCAGCAATCGCAGCCCCGGGTACGGCGCGGCCAGCCCGATCTCCCGGGTCGGGTCGAGGCCCGCCGCGAAGGCCACCGCGACACCCGCCAGCGGCCCGAGGGGTGCGACCACGAGGAACATCAGCAGGAAGCGCTCATCGGCCTGAGCCGCCCAGGCCGCGAGCGCGAGCACGCCCGCGACCGCCAGCAACCACGGACCCCGCAACGTCGGCGTCGCGGCCACGAGGCGCGCCGTCGCCTCGCCCACGCCGAGCCGGGCCAGTATCCGCTCGGGCACGCTCCGCCGGGGCGCGTCGACCCGGTCGACCACCTCGTGCCAGATCGCCTCTGCCCGCCGGGTATCGACATGGGCCGAGATCGCGCCCCGGCAAGCGGCACATTTCATGAGGTGCGCCTCGGCCGAGGCGGCCAGCTCCGGCGGGACAGCTCCCTGTGCGTACCGGCGGATCGCCTCCGGATCCAGGTGCCATGCCGTCATCCCAGCCTCCCCGTCATCCCAGCCTCCCCGTCATGCCAGCCGCTCCCGCAACAGGGCGCGGGCGCGCATCATCCGTGTCTTGACCGTGCCGGCCGGGATGCCCAGCAAGTGGGCGGCCTCCCGGGTCGTGAGTCCATCCAGGACAGTTGCCTGCACGACGGCCCGTAGCTCCGGCGACAGATTTGCCAGGGCCGCGCCCACGTCGCCGTACTGGACGGCCAGCAGCACGTGCTCCTCGGCCGACGTCTCGACGCCGGCGAACTCCGTCAGCTCGTCGGACGGCGGCCGGCTGCGCCGCAGCGCGTCGACCAGACGGCGGATGCCGATTCCCCAGATCCACGCGGCCACCTCGCCCCGGCGGTCCCACCGCCGGGCCGACCGCCACACCGCGACGAACGTGTCCTGCACGACTTCATCAACGAGTTCCGGCGACGAGCACCGCCGCCCGAGCCGCACCAGCAGCCACGGGAGGTGCCGCCGATACAACTCGGCGAACGCCTCCCGGTCACCCTCGGTCACCGCCGCGAGAAGCTGGGCATCCTCCCGCGGATCCGGTGGTCGCGTCAGCATGCTCGTTCTCCCGGCGCCCGCAGCTCGGCGAGGTACAGGGTCACATGCCCGGCGAGGTAGCTGCCATCCACGCCCTGTTCGTCGTACCGAGCAGGGCGAACGGTTCACCGGGACCGGTTCGAATCCCGCCGGCCTCAGCTGCCGAGCAAGGTCAACGTCCGGTTCGCGTACGCGTTCAGCTCGAACCGGTACCCGATCGCCCAGACCGAGCCGGGACCGGCCGCGGCGGCGCCCGTGAGGAAGGGGTTCGACGATGCCGGGGTGGATTCCCGGATCCAGGATGTGCCGTTCCAGCGCAGGATCAGCGGGGCGCCGTTGGACCGCCCGACCGCGACGGCGGTCGACGGCGACAACGCCACCACGTCGGTGAGCTCGCCGCCGATGGCCGGCGTGGTCACGCGACGCCAGGACGTGCCGTCGAAGTGCGCGACGTAGGGCTGCGCGCCGGAGGTCGACCCGACCGCCCACACGTCGCTGGGCGTCCGCGCGTCGACGCCGGTCAGCGCGGTGCCGGCCGGGGCCGGCAGCGTCATCGAAACCCAGCTTGTGCCGTTCCAGTGCAAGGTGAGCGGCGTCAGTGGCGCGCTCGCGATGTCGGTGGTGGCCGAACCGACCGCCCAGGCGTCCCCCGGACCGGTGGCGTCGACGGCCGCGAGACTCTCGTACGTCGCACGTGCCGGTGCGGCGGAGACGCGCCAGGCGCCGCCCGCGCGCTGCAGGATCAGCTTCCGCCGGTTGGCCGGCGAGCTCGGGTCGGCATAGTTGCCGACCGCCCACACCGTGCCGCCCGCGGCCGCGACGCCGTAGACGTGGTTCATGCCGTCGGGGTTGCCGTTCGGGGTGGGTTCCCGGGTCCACGTCGTCCCGTTCCAGTGGGCCGCCATGGTTTCGTAGCGGCCGATTCCGGCGCGATGTTCGCCGACCACCCAGACGTCGCCGGTCGAGACCGCGTCGACGCCGCGGAGCGTGTCGTCGCTGGGCAGGCCGGTGCGCGGGACCGGGCGCCAGGCCGTCCCGTCGTACCGCAACGCCAGGCTGTGCGAGCTGCCGCCGGTCGGAGGGTAGACCACCCCCACGGCCCAGACGTTGCTCGCGCCGGACGAGTCGGCGCCGTACAGGTAGTTGTCGCCCGGCACCTCGCTGGGGCTGGCGACGGTGGTCCATCCGGCTGCCTGTGCCGGGCTGCCGATGATCAGCATGGCGCCGGTGGCGAGGAAGATGACGGGTGTACGCATGACGACCTCCTTGTCGTTTTCCTTTCAGCTGGAGCCCAGGCCGGCCACGGCGAAGAACTCGGCACGCGAGCGGGCGTCGTCGCGGAGCGTGCCGAGCAGCGTGGACGTCACCGTCCTCGCGCCGATGGCCTGGACGCCACGCAAGCTCATGCAGAAGTGCTCGGCCTCGATCACCACACCCACGCCACGCGGCCGCAGGTGGGTGTCGAGCCAGTCGGCCACCTGCTTGGTGAGGCGTTCCTGAACCTGGGCGCGGCGGGCGAAGAGCTCGACCACCCGGGCCAGCTTGGACAGGCCGAGGATGCGATCGCCGGGCAGGTAGCCGACGTGCGCGACGCCGACGAACGGCAGCAGGTGGTGCTCGCAGACCGAGCGCACCGGGATCGACCGGGCCAGGACGAGCTCGTCGTACCCCTCGTCGTTGTCGAACGTGGTGAGCGCGAACTCCCGCGGGGTGAGCAACTCGGCGTACGCCTTGGCCATCCGCATGGGTGTCCCGGCCAGGCCGGGTGCTCCCAGGTCCACGCCGACCGCGGTCAGGAACGACTCGGCCGCACGCTCGGCGGCGAGCAGGTCGGGTTCGGTCCGGACCGGGTACACGCGTTCCGCCGCCATCGTCATCCGGGGCCTCCATTTTCACCAACACAAGTTTGCGTTAATAGCGAGCGTGCGCCCGTGGAAGGCAAATTTCAAGAGTATCCATTGGTGATATTCTGGCGGCATGGACGACCGGTGGAACGCCGTCACGGCCTTGTCCGAGCCGTCGCGGCGTGCGCTGTACGACTACGTCCGCCGTCAGGACCACCCGGTCGCCCGGGAGGAAGCGGCGGCGGCCACCGCGATGTCCCGCGCGCTGGCCGCGTTCCACATGGACAAGCTGGTCGAGGTCGGCCTGCTGTCGGCCCGCTATGCGGCGCCCGCCGGCGAGGCGCGCGGCCGGGGCCGGGCGCCGAAGGTCTACGAGGCGACCGGCGACGGCCTGGCGGTGACCATTCCCGAGCGGCGCTACGAGCTGATCGCGGACATCCTGGCCGAGGCGGTGGCCGGCGGTGAGCAGCCGACCGCGGAGGCCGCCGCTCGCCTGGCCTACCGCCGCGGGCGGGACCTGTCGGTGGTGGTGCCGCCCGGGCCGGACGTGGTCGGCGCGCTGGCGGCCCTGGGCTTCGAGCCGAGATCCGACCCCGGGGCGGTCACGCTGCACAACTGCCCGTTCCACGCCCTGGCCGCCCGGCACACCGCGCTGGTCTGCGGCCTCAACCACGCGTTCCTGTCCGGCCTGGTCGACGGCCTCGGCGTGCAGGACGTGGCGCCGGTACTGTCCCCGCACTCGGGCCGCTGCTGCGTCGAGCTGCGCTCGCGCTGACTCGCCGGGATTCCGCCGAGTTCCTGGCGACCACGACGGCGGCCACCAGCAAGAACACTGCCAAGAGCGGAAACCAATCACCCGTACGCGAATAGATTGTGCTTCTCGCTGTGACCGGAGCCGCGACGAGGAGCTCGGCATCGCCGGCCACCGCCTCGCCCAGCACCCGGCCGGTCGGATCGGTGACGGTGAGACGGCCGTAGGACGCGGCGCGGACGACGGTGATGCCGTTCTCGACGCCGCGGACCAGCGCCATGCGGCTGTGCAGCCAGCCGTCGGCGGTGAAGTCGAGGGCGGGGACCAGGATCATCGTCGCGCCGTCCCGCCGGTAGCCGCGGACCAGGGCGGGGAAGTCGAGGTCCTTGCAGATGGCGACGCCGAACCGCCCGTCGACGACGAGGTCGGCGGCGCCCGGGGTCAGCCAGTCCTCCAGGCCCGGGATCAGATGCTGTTTCGCGTACGTCGTCACGGCCCCGCCCGGGCCCAGCACCAACGCGACGTTGCGGTCGGTGTCGTCGTGCTTCAGGACCGCGCCCACCACCAGCCGGGCGCCCTGGGACGTGGCGGGACGGAACGCGTCCACGAGCCGGGGCAGGGTGGTGTCGGTGACGCCGAACGCCTTCTCGGGCAGCACGACGATCCCGGCGCCCCGGCCCACCAGGCTCTCGACCCGCGGGACGTATCGGGCGAGCAGCTCGCGGCCGGAGCTCTGGTCGAGGGGCAGCCCGTCGTCCGCCTGTTCCAGGGCGACCAGGCCGACGGTCAGCTCCGGCGTGGCCGGGGACCGGGCCAGTGACCAGGCCGCCGCGCCGCCGGTGGTCACGATCAGGGCGAGCAGGCAGGCGAGAGCGGGTCGCGGGCGGGTGATCAGGGCGGCCACGGCGATCGGGACGGCCAGGAGCAGGTAGGTGACGCCCCAGACGCCGGTGACGGCAGTCAGCTGGACGACCGGGCGAAGGCCGGCCTGGGTGTAGGCGAGACTCCACCAGGCGCCGTGTGGGAGCAACAGCGATGCCGCGTACTCCCCCAGGACCCACAAGGCGGGGGCGGCGAGGATCGCCGTCACCGTACGGCCGCGCAGCAGCAGGGCGCGGGCCAGCAGCACGGTGCCGGCGGCCAGGGCGGCGCCGAGCAGGAGCACGCCCGTCACCGCCGTCAGGGGAATCCGCAGGGTTCCGTGGTAGTACGGCAGCGCGCCCAGTTGACCGATCGTCCAGGCGACGATCGTCGCGAGGAGAGCGGACTTCGGGCGTACGCGTAGGGAAGTCAGCAGCAGCGGGAGCGGGGCCACCCAGGTCAGTGCGGCGATCGGGTGCAGGCCCTGCCCGGTGAGCCAGAGCAGGCCGCTCAGCGCGGCGGCAACGATGGTCAGCATCAGCCAAGGCTCGGCCGGAACGACGGCCGGCGGATCGGTGCGCGGCGGGATCCGGATCTGGTCCCGTGGAGGGAGGCGCCCGCCCGGCGCCCCGGACGATACTGCCGGGATGAGCCGGTACGTCAATCTCGCCGTCGCCGCGGCCGCTGTGGTGGCCACCGTGCTGCCCGCCCTGCTGGGTGGGCCGCATGACTGGTGGGTGCTGCCGCTGGCGGTTCTCTCGTCGGTGCCGGTGCTGTGGCGTGACCGGGCGCTGATCCCGGTCGCGCTGGTCGTGGGCGTGGCGACGACCGTCTCGGCGTCGCTCGGCGCGCCGCCGCTGCTGCCGGTCGGGCCGCTGGTCTGTGTCTACACGTTCGCGGCACGCTCGTCGCTGCCGGTCCGGCTGCTGGGCGTCGCGGCCACGGCGGCCGGCCTGGTGTTCTCGCTGTTCTACCCCCACCCCGACGTGGAGGTGCTGCGCTATCTGGCGATCGCCTACGTCCTGGCGTACGCGCTGGGCACCGCGTCGCGGGCCCGCCGGACCCAGGCGATCGCGCAGGCGGAGCGGGCGGAATCGGCGGTGCTGCGGGAGCGGACCCGGATCGCGCGCGATCTGCACGACATCCTCACCCACGCGGTGGGGGTGATGGTGGTGCAGGCGGAGGCGGGGCCGCTGCTGGTGCGCAGCGATCCCGACCGGGCGGACACCGCGTTCGCCGCCATCGCGGCAACCGGACGCGACGCGGTGGTGCAGTTGCGGCGGGCGGTCGGGAGTCTGCGCGAGGCCGCCGACGGGCCGCTCGACCAGCCCGGGCTGCCGCAGTTGCCGACCCTGGTCGACCGGGTCCGCACGACTGGTCTCGAGGCGAGCCTGGCCGTCTCGGGAACGCCGTTCACCCCGCCGGCCGACGTCGGGGTGGCCACCTACCGCATAGTGCAGGAGGCACTGACCAATGTGGTGCGCCATGCGCACGCCGCCTCGGTGCGGGTGCGGCTCGACTACGCGGCCCGGTCGCTGACCGTATCGATCACCGATGACGGGCGCGGCGCGACCAGGTCCGGTCGGCGGGGCTACGGCATCGTGGGCATGCGGGAGCGGGCCCAGGCCTGCGGCGGCACGCTGCTGACCGGGGCGGCCGTGGGCCGGCGGGGTTTCCGGGTCGAGGCCACCCTTCCCGTGCCGGCCCCGGTGAGGGCCTGATGCTGCGGGTCGTCCTCGCCGATGATCAGGACCTGTTCCGGGCCGGGTTCGCGACGATCCTCGGCGCCGAGCCCGACATCGAGGTGGTCGCCGAGGCCCCGGACGGCGCCGAGGCGGTGCGGGCGGCCGTCGAACATCGGCCCGATGTCGTCCTGATGGACATGCGCATGCCGATCCTCGACGGCGTGGCCGCCACCCGGCAGGTCTGCGAGCGCACGACGAGCCGGGTGCTGGCCCTGACCATGTACGACACCGACGACTACCTGTACGCGGTGCTGCGCGCCGGCGCGAGCGGCTTCCTGCTCAAGGACGCGCCCCGCGCCGAGTTGGTCAACGCTGTGCGCGTGGTGGCCGCCGGCGACGCGTTGCTCGCCCCCGCCGTCACCGCGCGGGTGCTCGGCGAGCTGTACCGGCGCGGGCACCCCGATCCCGCTCTGGCCGCGGCGATCTCGACGCTGACCGCCCGCGAGACCGACGTGCTGCGCCTGATCGCCGCGGGCCTGTCCAACGCCGAGATCGCCGCCCGCCGCCGGCTCAGCGAGCACACGGTCAAAACCCATGTCGGCAACCTGTTCGCGAAGCTGGCTCTGCGCGACCGCGCCCAGGCGGTCATGGTCGCCTACGAATCGGGCCTGGTCGTGCCGGGCTCTTGACCTACGCGCCGGACCGGCAGCGCGGATCGTGGGTGCTCAGGCGGCGACGAGAGCCTGGATGCTGACGGTGGCCGCGCCGCGCGCCCACTCCTCGAACGGCAGCGGGCGAATCGAGAGCGGGCAGTCGGCGGCGGCGCCGAACGCCTGCCGCTGGAAGCCGGCCCGGATGTGCGGCTCGAACAGGTCGTAGGCGGCCAGACCCTCGCCGGAGACGACGATGCGCGACGGGCCGACCAGGTTGGCGACCGCGGCGATGCCGGAGCCGATCGCGTCGCCGGCGCGGGCGAAGACGGCGCCGATCGGGGCATCGCCCGCACGGGCCAGCGCCACCGCGTCGGAGAACGTGAGCTCCGGCCGGCCGGCAGCCTCCCGGGCCTGCCGGACGATGGCATCGGCGCCCGCGATGGCCTCGACGCAGCCGCGGCCTCCGCAGTGGCAGGCGGGGCCGTTCACGTCGATGCCGATGTGGCCGATCTCGCCGGCCACGCCGTGCGAGCCGGAGACGAGCCGGCCGTTGACGACCAGGCCGCAGCCGATGCCGGCGCCGACGGTCACGAGCGCGAACGACTCGGCGCCCACGCCCTCGCCGAACCAGTGCTCGGCGGTGGTCAGCGCCTTCACGTCGTTCTCCACGGTGACGGTCAGCCCGGTGATCTTCTCGACCCGCTCCTGCAGGGGCAGGTCGTGCCACCGCAGGAACGGCGAGTACCGCACCAGGCCGGTGGAACGGTCGACGTCGCCGGAGACGGCCAGCCCGAGCCGGCGGGTGCGGGCCCGGTAGTCGCCGGGACCGTCGAGCAGCTCGTCGACCAGCTCACCGAGCTCGGTGAGGACGTGGTCGACGTGCGGAACGGCCAGCCGCCGGTGCGCCGCCGTCCGGACCTCGGCGCGCAGGTCGCAGACGACGCCGATGAGCTCGTCACCGGTGATCTTGATGCCGACGAAGAACTCGCGGTCGGCCCGGATGGCCAGGGGGCTGGCCGGGCGGCCGGCCCCCGGCCCGGTCCGCTCGGTCGCGGCCAGTTCCTCGAGGTAGCCCATCTCGATGAGTGGACGGGCCGCCTTGGTGACGGCGGCGGAGGACAGGCCGAGTCGACGGGCCAGCGCGACGCGGCTGATGGGACCCTCGGTCAGGACGGCCGTGAACACGGCGGTCACCGCGGGCGCGACGGCCTCGACGTCGGGAAACATGGACGAAATCTAGGCTCAATAATTTCCTTCGTCAAGTATTGATTTAGCCGAGAACGCCGCCATACGCTCGCTCGGCCGCACCCATCGGTCACCCTCCCACGATCACCACCGAGGATCCAGATGCCCCACCTGCTGTTCGAGCCCCATCAGCGCCTGTGGCTGCTGCGCACCCCGTCCACGTCGTACGCCGTCCGGCTCGACGAGGACGACAACGTGCGGCACGTGCACTGGGGTGCGGCGCTGACACCGGATCAGGCGCGGGAGCTGGCCGAGCGAACACCGCCGGCCGGAAGCAGCTTCGACGCCGCCGGCGGGGCGGAAGAGCTGGCCGTGGAGGGTGGCGCCCGCTTCGGGCCGCCCAGCCTTCAGGTGCGCTTCGCCGACGGCACCCGCGGCGTCGAGTGGCGCTACGCCGGCCACGACGCCGAGGACGGACACCTGCGGATCCACCTGGACGACCGGCACTACCCGCTGCGCCTCACCCTGCACTACCGGGTGCACGACGACAGCGACGTGATCGAACGGTGGACGACCGTCGAGAACCGCGACGAACGGCTCCCGATCACGGTGCAGCGCTGCGACAGCGCGGCGTGGACCCTGCCGCACCGCAGCGGCTACCGGGTGAGCCACCTGGTCGGCGGCTGGAACAGCGAGTTCCAGCTGCGCCGGGCCGAGGTCGCCACCGCCGAGACCGTCTTCACCAGCCGGCGCGGCATGACCAGCCACCACGCCAACCCCTGGCTGGCCCTGGACGACGGCACGGCCGGCGAGGAGCACGGCGAGGTGTGGAGCACGGCGCTGGCCTGGAGCGGCAGTTGGCGGATCACCCTGCACCGCGACCCGGCCGGCCGGACGACGTGGACCGGCGGCCACGGCCACGAGGGGCTCACGTGGTCGCTGGCGCCCGGCGAGACCCTCCAGACGCCGGTGTTCGCCGGGGTCTTCACAACCGGCGGGTTCGGGGCGGCCAGCCGTGCCTGGCACGCGTACGTCAGCCGGCATGTGCTCCCCCAGCCCGGCGAGCCGCGGCCGGTGCTCTACAACTCGTGGGAGGCGACCGGGTTCGACGTCGACAAGGCCGGCCAGACGGCGCTGGCCGCGCGGGCCGCACGGCTCAGCGTCGAGCTTTTCGTGGTGGACGACGGCTGGTTCGGCGGCCGGGTCAGCGACCACGCCGGCCTCGGTGACTGGACGCCCAACCCGGACCGCTTTCCCCAGGGTCTGCGGCCGCTCTCGGCCGAGGTGCACCGGCTCGGCATGCTCTTCGGGCTGTGGGTCGAGCCGGAGATGGTCAACCCGGACAGCGACCTCTACCGGGAACATCCGGACTGGGTGCTGCACATGGCCCACCGCGAGCGTACGGAGATGCGGCACCAGCTTGTGCTCAACCTCGCCCGGCCCGACACTCGCGAATGGGCCCACTCCTGGCTCGACCGGCTGGTCGACGAACACGACATCGACTTTCTCAAGTGGGACGCCAACCGCCCGTTCACCGAGGCCGGATGGCCGGGCCACGCCGACCCCGACCGGCTGTGGATCGAGCACACGCGGGCGGTCTACCAGATCATGGACCGGCTGCGTGCCGACCATCCGGGCCTGCGCATCGAGGCCTGCGCCGGTGGTGGCGGACGAGCCGACCTGGGCATCCTCGCCCGCACCGACCAGGTGTGGACGTCGGACAACACCGACCCGGTCGACCGGATCGGCATCCAGCACGGCTTCAGCCAGCTCTTCCCGGCCCAGGTGATGGGGGCGTGGGTGACCGACAGCCCGAACGTGGCCACCGCCCGCGCGACGCCGCTGCGCTTCCGGTTCCACGTCGCCATGGCCGGCGCGCTGGGCGTCGGCGGCGACCTCGCCACGTGGTCCGAAGACGAGCTGAAGGAGGCCGCCGAGCTGATCGCCACGTACAAGCGCATCCGGCCCGCGGTCCACCATGGCGCCGCGTACCGGCTGGCCGGCGACGGCGCGCTGACCGCGGTCGGGTACGCCTACGAGGACCAGTTCGTGGTGCTCGCCTGGTGCCCGTCGCGCCCGTACGGCCACGAACCCGCCCCGCTGCGGCTGACCGCGCTCGACCCCGATGCCACCTACCGCGATCAGGACACCGGCGCCGTCCACTCCGGAGCCGTCCTGCTGCAGTCCGGCCTTCCCCTCCCCTTGCCCGAGGGCGACCACGCCAGCGCCCTCGTCCAGCTCATCCGCATCGAGGACTGACGCCATGGCCATGTTCGACCTTCCCCTCGCCCAGCTGCGCGACTACCGCCCGGCCCTCGACGAGCCCCGCGACTTCGACGCCTTCTGGTCCCGCACGCTGACCGCCGCCCGCAAGCACGACCTGGCGGCCGAGCTGACGCCGTTCGACGCATTGCTGCCCGGCGTGCGCGTCTTCGACGTACGGTTCGCCGGCTACGACGGTCAACGGGTGGCCGCCTGGCTGCTGGTGCCGGCCAGGGCCGATGCGCCGGTGCCGTGCGTCGTGCAATTCATCGGGTACGGCGGTGGGCGCGGCCGCCCACACGAGTGGCTGCTGTGGCCGGCCGCCGGATACGCCGTGCTCGTGGTGGACTCCCGCGGCCAGGGCGACGGCGACACCCCCGACCTGCCCGGCGACGGCACGCCGCACCACACCGGCGTGCTGACCCGCGGCGTGCTCGACCCTGAGCAGTACTACTACCGCCGGTTGTTCACCGACGCCGTACGCGCGGTCGACCTGGCCGCCACCCTGTCCGATGTGGACCCCGACCGCATCGTGGTGGCCGGCGCGAGCCAGGGCGGCGGCATCGCGCAGGCGGTGGCCGGCCTGCACGACCGCGTCCGGGCCGCGCTGATCGACGTGCCGTTCCTGACCCACTTCCGGCGCGCCACCGAGATCACCGACTCGTACCCGTACCAGGAGCTGTCGGTCTTCTGCGCGACCAACCGCGACCGGATCGAGCAGGTCTTCCACACCCTGGCCTACTTCGACGGCGTGAACCTCGCCGCCCGGGCGACGGCGCCGGCGCTGTACTCCGTCGGCCTCATGGACGACGTTTGCCCGCCGTCCACTGTGTACGCCGCCTTCAATCACTACGCCGGTCCGAAGTGGATCCAGGTCTGGCCGTACAACCGGCACGAGGGCGGCGGAACGTTCCAGGCGCCGGTCCAGCTGCCCTGGCTTCGCGATCAGCTGGCCTGAGGAGACCGCCGATGTCGTCCACCGTTCTCTTCTACGATCGACCGGCGGAACGCTGGTTCGAGGCGTTGCCGATCGGCAACGGCCGGCTCGGCGGCATGGTCTACGGAGGCACCGGCACCGAGACCGTCCGGCTGTCCGAGTCGACCGCGTGGTCCGGGGCGCCGTCGGACACCGATGTGAGCCCGACCGCCCTGCGCGAACTCCCGGCCATCCGGCGGCTGCTGTTCGCCGGGCAGTACGGCGAGGCCCAGCGGCTGGCCGAGGAGCACCTGACCGGCCGCCCGGCGTCGTTCGGCACCAACGTGCCGCTCCCCCGGCTGCGCCTCGATTTCGACGGCGGCGCGGCCGAGAACTACCGTCGCGAGCTCGACCTCGACACCGGCATCGTCCGCGTCGAGTTCGACCGGGACGGTGCTCACCACGTACGCGAAATCTTCGCCTCTCACCCGCACGGCGTCATTGCCTTGCGCCTCACCGCGGACCGCCCGGCGGCCGTCAGCTTCACCGCCACGCTGGACGACACCGTGCTGCCCGGCGTGACCACGTCCACCGAGGCCGGTCTCGCGTTCAGTGGCCGCGCCGTCGAGTCCTTGCACAGCAACGGGAAAGACGGCGCGGCTGTCGAGATCCGCGCCCGGTTCGAGACCGAGGGCGGAACGCTACGGCGCGACAGCGACACGGTCACGGTCACCGGCGCGGACGCGGTGGTCGTGGTGATCGCCGTCGGCACCGACTGGGCCGGCGATGACCCGGTCGGGCGGGCCGAGAAGCTGGTCGCCGCGACCGGGTACGACGTGCTGCGTAGCGCGCACCTCGAGGACCATCAACGGCTGATCCGGCGGGTGTCGCTCGACCTCGGCGAACCCGTCGCGCTGCCCACCGACGTACGGCGGGAAAGGCTCGCCCAGGGCGAGCGGGACGACGACCTGATCGCCCTCTACTTCCAGTACGGCCGTTACCTCACCATCGCGGGCTCGCGGGAGGACTCGCCGCTGCCGCTGGCGTTGCAGGGCGTGTGGAACGACGGGTTCGCCAGCAGCATGGGCTGGAGCAACGACTTCCACCTCGACATCAACACCCAGCAGAACTACTGGGCCGCCGAGTCGGCCAATCTCGCCGAATGCCACGCCCCGCTGGTCCGGTACGTCCGGCGCCTCGCCGAGACCGGGCGCGCCACGGCCCGGCAGATGTACGGCGCGGACGGCTGGGTTGCGCACACTGTCGCCAACGCCTGGGGCTACACCGCGCCCGGCAGCGGCATCGGCTGGGGCCTGAACGTCACCGCCGGGACCTGGATCGCCCTGCAGCTGTGGGAGCACTACGAGTACAACCTCGACGAGGAGTATCTGCGCGAGCAGGCGTACCCGGTCCTCCGCGACGCCGCGCTGTTCATGCTGTCCTATCTGGTGCCCGAGCCGACCCACGGCTGGCTCGTGGCCGGGCCGGCCGAGTCACCGGAGAACTGGTACCTGGCCCCGGACGGCGCGCAGTGCTCGGTCGCGATGGGCACCACCGCCGATCGCGTCTTCGCCGAGGCGATCCTGCGCATCTGCGGCCGGGCCGCCGCCATCCTCGACGTCGACCCTTCGTTGCGCGCGCGGGTAGCGGCGGCCCGGGAACGCCTGTCCCCGTTCCGGATCGGACGGCACGGCCAGTTGCAGGAATGGCTCGAGGATTTCGAGGAGGCGGATCCGGCCCATCGGCACACCGCGCACCTGGTCGCGGTGTTTCCCGAGCGGCAGATCACCCCGCGCGGCACCCCTTCGCTGGCCCGCGCGGCGGCGGTCACCATCGAGCGCCGGCAGGCCGCGCCCGGGTGGGAGCAGACCGAATGGGTGGAGGCCAACTTCGCCGCCTTCTACGCCCGCCTGCTCGACGGCGACCGGGCGCTCGCCCACGTCACCCGGCTGATCGCCGACGCCAGCGAGGCCAACCTGCTCAGCTACTCCGCCGGCGGCATCGCGGGCGCGCCGGAGAACATCTACTCCTTTGACGGCAACTCCGGCGGCACCGGCGCGATCGCCGAGATGCTGCTGCAATCCGACGGCGAGGAGATCGAGCTGCTGCCCGCGCTGCCCTCGGCCTGGCGCGACGGCTCGGTCCGCGGGCTGCGCGCCCGCGGCGGCTTCACCGTCGACCTGACCTGGCGCGGCGGCCGGCTGCACCAGGCCCGGATCCGCTCAGACGCGGCCGCCGGCGCCCGCGTCCGCTACCGCGACACCGTCACCGACGCCGCCTGGGAACCGGCGGAGGAGCTCACCTTCGGAGCCTGAACGGGCCGACTCCGCAGGCGTCAAAGGAATTGCCTGTACTAATAGGTATTATCATATTGACTGCCATCGTTGACGACGGCGAAACTTCGATGCGTCCCCTCCGGCGTCGGCCGCCCCCTCCGGCGCCTCGTCGCTCTTGGAGGTCGCCGTATGGAACGACGCGCTTTGCTCCGCGGATTTGCGGGATTTGCAGGCCTGGCCGGTGTCGGCGTGCCCGCTGCCGCGCAGGCCGCCGGGCCCGCCGGCATGCCCACCTACACCTATCTGCGTGACGCGCTCAAGACGCCGCTGCGCTACAACCCGACCGGGGAGTTCATCTTCCCCTGCATCCGCGGCGTCTACGACAAGATCAGCGGCGCGCGCAGCCGCTACTACCTGTACTACGCACCGCACGAGAAGCCCGGCGGCATCTGCGTTGCCGGGGCCGACTCGCTCAACGGGCCGTTCTCCGAGTACGCGAGCAACCCGATCATCGACAACGTGCTGCCCAGCACGACCGTCTCACACGTGTCGTCGCCGCACGTGACCTGGGACGCGGCCACGAAACAGTTCTTCCTCTACTTCCACGGGGAGAACACCACGACCCGCGTGGCCCGGTCGTCCGACGGCCTCTCGTTCCGCGACGAGACTCCCATTCTGAGTACGCGTCTCGTGCCCGGCCTCACCGAGACCTCGTACGCGAGGGTCTTCGAATACGCGATCCCCGGGCGGGGCAATAGATACACGATGGTCTACATGGGGGTGCTCTCGGGCCGGCGGCGCATCTATCACGGCTGGTCGCCGAACGGATGGGACCAGTGGCAGTTCGCCCAGACATCGCTGGTGAACCCCGAGCCGGACGGCCTCACCGACATCTCCGGGCCGTCGCTGGTATTCCGCAACAGCACGGTCTACGTGGCGTACCACGGCAACGACGGCAAGATGCGGCTTACCGAGGTGGGGCCGAGTTTCGACCGAGAGAACCATCTGGGCGTCTTCTACGCCCCCGGGGCCTCGGACAACGGCCGGGCGGCGGCGCCGTCGTTCGGCACGGACGGCGGGGCGCAGTACATGTTCTACGAGGCCGGCCCGCGGCTGAGCGCCCGAATCTGCATCGCCCGAGCCGCCTGATCTGGTTGCTTGCCCCGGGAGAAGTAGGTCAAGGTTCGCATCCCATCTTGTTGTTCGACCCGAGTCTTAGGCGGCGGTCATTCCGTGAATGGCGATTGTTACGTGCAGACGATGTTTGGCGGCAATCTCGACCAGCGGATCCGGCAGGATACCCGTCCCGGATCATTGGTCGCCCATGGTGTCCGGAGCCCGGGGATGTCGTCTTGACGATGGTGACGTGGCATACCGCGGGCTAGAAACGAGGGACCCTGGGCGCGTCCATGAACGCCCTGGTCATCGGGTTGAACGGCCGGATGCCGTACGACCCGGCGGCGTCCGCGGCGGTCGGGAACGCGCCCGGACTCGAAGGCCCGAAGAACGCGCCCGCCGGCGCCGGCACCCGGTTGGCTCCGCTCGGCGACATCATTGCGGTGCCGCTGATCCGCAAGGTGGCGAGCCCCGGCGACGTCCTGATCAGCGGCGGCACCGTCGCCCTGGTCGTGCTGGCGATGCGCAGAACCCGCCGCGACCACGTGACACCCGCACCTGCCGTCGCGCCCGCCACCGCCTGACGAAAGGAGAAGGTCCATGACCACCAAGCTCACCTGGCGGCGCCTGGCCCTGGCCACCAGCACCCTGGCCAGCCTGGCCCTGCTGCTCTACACCGTCGGCGCCCCGCACGTCAGCGGGGGCTGACCTTCACGCTCACCCGACCGATCCCCGCCGCCCGCTGACAAGGAGGCTCCACCATGACCCGAACCCTGACCTGGCGGCACATCGTGCTGGCCGCCCTGAGCCTGGCCACGCTCGCACTTCTGCTCTACACGATCGGCGCGCCGGGCGAGATCTCCCCGTCCTGACTGTCGGCGCCCTCGCACCTGACGCTGTTGCTCGACTCTGTCGGCCCACCACACGACTACGGCCGGAACGAAAGTCGCCCCGGGCGCACCATGGCCCGGGGCGCCCGGCGCTCCAGCCGTCGTGGTCATAGTCAACGAACGGTCGAACTTCCCGCTGAGAGCGCCACGATCCGTAGCAGCCCGCCCGATGGAGCCGATCTCTGGATTTGCCGAGATGAGGGGCGCAGGTCGTCCCCGGGAAGGGCAGGGTGGGGTGATGGATCTGCGGCTTCGTAGTGCGGTCGATGCGAGTGTGGGATGGTACGACGACCTCTGCGCCTTGCACCGGGTCGGGTCGATTCTGGCTGACGGACTGTGGAGCGCGCTGGATGCCCCGCCGCCGCTGCATTCGGATGCAGTGGTCGTGGAGCCTGAGGTGACCGCGGAGCAAGTCCTCGCTCGCCTTGATGGCCGAGAGCGCTGCGGGGTCAAGGACAGCTTTGCGACTGTGGACCTGGCCGGCGAGGGTATGGAGCTGCTGTTCTCGGCCACCTGGATCCACCGCGAAGCCGAGCCGGGCCGGCGACGTGCAGTGCCTGCCGGGTGGGTTGCGGTGACCGACCCGGATCAGCTTTCCGAGTGGACCGGCCAGCATGACACCCGTGATGTTCTGTTACCGCCGCTGCTGCGGCGCGCTCATTTCCGCATCCTGGCCCGGTACGTCGATGATCGCATCGTGGCCGGCGCGGTCGCCCGGCTGGGCAGTGGCGCTGTCGATGTGTCGAACGTGTACGCCGTATCCGGGCATCGTGTCGATTGGGCGGAGCTGGCCGACGTTGTCGCGGCGTTCTTCCCGGGCCGCCCCCTTGTCGGTTACGAGCGTGGGGATGCGCTCGCGGCCGCACAGGACGGCGGTTTTACGCCCCTCGGCGAGCTGAGGGTCTGGGTCCGCTAGCAGATTCGTACGAGCCGTCCGGCGGTCGCCCCTCGGACCCGGGCCTACACCAACCGCGCAGGCCGCACTGATCTGCCGCCGAGCCGCGCGGCCGGCCTGCTCGACGAGGAACGTCCGCGCGGCCTCGATATCGCGGGCGAGCCCGTCCTCGCTCGGGCTGCCCGGGTTGCCGCCGTAGCCGCGATAGCCGAGAAGCAGCACGGTGAGGCCGCGGCCGGCCAGGGCGGCGGCGGTGGGGCGCGGGTCAGCCGGTTGCCGGCGTTGCCCGGCGCGAGCAGCACCGCCAAGCGCCGGCCGGGCGTCTCCATCATCGAGGCCATGCAGCGCCGCACCGCACAACTGAAATGGGAAACCCACCGCCAGACGCACTCCCGAACCGGATCGTCGGAGGGAACTGCCGATTTCGTGACCTCGCCCAGTCCCACGCCGGACCGGACGCAGGCGCTGGCCCGGTTCGTCAGCCTGCGCGACGCCGGAGCAATCAGCGAGGAGGAGTTCGCGGCCCTCCAGGCGCGTCTGCACTGAAAAGACACGTCCTCGCTGGATCTGTACGACGGCTTCGGCGGCGGTCAGCGGACCGGCAGGTTACAGGGCGATGTCCACGACGCCGCTGATGCGGTCGATGTGCAGACGGCACAACGCCTCGCCCTCAACGGCGTTACGCTTGCCGAAGTCGGGCGCGAGCCGGGCCGGGACATACCGTTCAGCGATCCTCGTGGTCCACGTGAGCAGGTCCGGAGCTTGCCGTTCGAGAGTGACCGAACCACGGATCACGGCGAACGCATAGGGGTACTCAGACACGTCCACGGCGAGTGCTGCGCGCGGATTGGTCCGCAGGTTGCGCCCTTTGACGGTCTGCTCGCCGGTGGTGAACACCAGATCCTCGCCATCGACCACGAACCACACCGGCGCCACGTGCGGACTCCCGCTCGGCGACGCGGTCGCCAGCTTGCCCGTGCGGCTTCCGACACAGATGAAGTCCATCGCTTCCTGCCGGGTCATCGCTCCCATACCCCCAGCATGCTCCGAGGCGGCTCGGCTCGCAGCCGACGTGGCCGGTAGCAGGTACACGGATCTGCCGCGAGTCGTGCGGGACGGCTGTCGCCGCGGGTACTTGGTTCGATCGGTCAAGCACTGGTGAGTAAATGGGCAGTGGGTGTGTAGTCGATCTTCCAGTCCGCGTAGACGCCGAGTGTGCCGTCGGTGAGGCAGCGCAGCCCGATGCTGATCCAACGGACCTCCCGGTCGGCCCCCGCGCGAAGCCGATCGCGACGGCGAACCAGAGCGAAGACGTCATCGGTGCTGCGGACCGTCTCCGGCGCGATGGTCTGCCCCATCCCGGGAAGATCGAGATACAACCGGCGCCAGCCCGGCCGGTTCTCGAACACCGGCTCGAAGCAGCCGGTCATGATCCGATGATCCGGCGGGAACCCGTGCAACAGCACGACCGTGTACACGGCGTCACCGACGGCGGGACCGCGCTCGATGTAGTGGACATCGACCCCCGCGGCGTTCAGGAATGGCATGAGTTGATCATTCCACGTTGCCGCCGAGCCCAGCTGCGGCTTCGTTGGCTCTGCCGGGTTGCCCCAGCGATGACTCTCGAGACGCTCGGCGGTCTACCTGTTCATGACGGAGCGCTACCGCATCAAGCCCGCCTGACCGCGCCGGAACCCAGCCGGCTGTCGCCAACCGGCTGGGCCCGTCCGTCACTTGGCGGAATTACTTGACGGACTTGAACTTGTCGTAGGCGTTCTGGTTGAGCTCGAGGTACCGCTTCATGCCGAGCCCGTCGAGGCCCTGCACCCAGGAGTCCCAGTCGGTGTCGATGTTCTTGGTGCCGGTGATGAAGGCCAGCACGCCCTGGCTGACGTAGCTGTCGAGGTTGGTCTTCAGCGTCGCCATCTCGGAGACGGCGGTCTCATCGGCCCAGATCTGGGCCTCCGGGAAGACCTGCGCCTTGTCCACGTGGGGCTCGTACTGCTTCGTCGCCTCGAACAGCCGCCGCTCGAGGCCGGCCTCGGAGTAGATGTCCTCCGGCACGGCCTGGGCGTTGCGCAGGGCGAGCGTCACGTTGTACTGCCCCAGGGCCTGCCAGGCGATGTTCTTCGGCACGTCCGGGCCCGTTATCGGCTTCCACGTCGGCTTCACCGTCTTGTCGAGCGCGACGTCGCCGGCGCCGGGCTTCACCCAGCCGACCCCCTCGGGCCCGGTGTTGACGATGACCTGTCCCTCGTCGGTGTAGATGTAGTCGAGCATCTTGATCGCGGCGATGCGCGCCTCCTTGCTGGACTTGTTGGTCAGCATGAAGGTGTAGCCGGTCGAGGTCGGATTGTTGTACCCGGTGTAGCTCTTGCCCGAAGGTCCGGTCAGCGGCGGCACGGCGTCGTACTGCTTGTCCCGGCCGTCCTTCGAGCCGAGCTGGACGAAGATGCCCGGCCACAGCACCGGCGCGGAGCCGAGCTGGACGGCCGACGGGTTGTTGCCGATGGTCTGGAGCGCCTCGGGGTTCTGGGTGAACGAGCCCGGGTCGATCAGACCGTCCTTGTAGAGCGAGTTGATGTACTTGAGGCCCCCGCGCCACTCGGGCTTGTCGACCGGGGTCGTCACCGTGTCACCGTTGAGCGCCAGCAGCGCCGGCATGCCGTTGTTGCCGCCGTACGGGACGTAGGTGAACGCGCCCATCAGGTAGCTGATCAGGGTGCTGTCCTGCGCGTCGGTGCTCATCGGGAGCTCGTCGGGCTTGCCGTTGCCGTTCGGGTCCTGCGTCTTGAACGCCTTCAGAACCGTACGCAGATCTTCTGTGGTCTTCGGCGTCTGCAGGTGCAGCTTCTTCAACCACGCGGAGTTCATCCAGAGCTTGTCGTGGTACGTGCAGTGGTAGCAGTCGGACCACTGCGGCAGGGCGTAGATGTGGCCGTCCGGCGTGGTCGACATCGCCTTGAGCACGCTGTTGGAGTCCAGCGCCTTCTGGATGTTCGGCGCGTACTGCTTGATCAGGTCTTCCAGCGGCACCGCGACGCCCTGCTTGCCGAGCTTCTGGACGTCGGTCTTGGTGAACGCGTCGACCCAGGGAATCAGCATGAACAGGTCCGGGTAGTCGCCGCTGGAGATCGCGATCTGCCGCTTCTCCTTGGCCGGCCCGCCGTCGTACGTGGTGGTCTGGAACTGGAACTTGATCTTGTATTTGTCGCTGAGCAGCGTGGTGATCGCGTTGGTGTCGAGCTTCGTGTCGGCGTCGGCCGGCGCCAAGACGGAGATGACGACCTTGTCGCCGTCCATCTTCGCCTGGGGGGCGCTGTCCTCGCTGCTGGAGGTACAGCCCGCCGTCACCGCCAATGCGGTGGCGGCCGTCAATGCGATTGCTATTTTTCCAGGGGAACGCAGTGCCATGGTTCCTTCCATTCTTGAGTTACCACTAGCCCTTGACGGCGCCCACCAGAACGCCTTTGCTGAAGTGGCGCGCGACAAACGGGTAGATGATGAGCACGGGGAGGCTCGAAACGACGATCAGCGCGTACCTGAGAACATTGGCCAGCTGTATCTGATGCATCTGCTGTGCCAGGTCCGTGGCACCCGTGCGGGGCGTGTTGAGAAGGAGAATGTTGCGCAGCACGATCTGCAACGGATACAGATCGGGATCCCTCAGGTACACCAGGGCGTCGAAATAGGTGTTCCACTGGTAGATCGTGTACATCAGCGCGAGGACGGCCAGCAGCGGCTTGGACAGCGGGAGCACCACCGACCGCAGGGTCCGCAACTCGCTCGCCCCGTCGAGCATCGACGCCTCGTACAGCTCGTCCGGGATCGAGTTGGCGAAGAACGTGCGGGCGATGATCACCTGCCAGACGCCGATCGCGTTGGGGATCAGCAGGGCCCAGCGGGTGTCCAGCATGCCGAGGTCGTGCACGACCATGTAGGTCGGGATCAGGCCGCCCGAGAACAGCATGGTGAAGATGAGCAGCGTCATCAGCACGTTGCGCCCGTAGAAGGTCTTGCGGGACAACGGGTACGCGATGGCCACCGTCAGCGTGACGCTGATCGCCGTGCCGGCGACGGCGTAGATCAGTGAGTTGTAGTAGCCCTGCAGGACCTCCGAGTTGCTCAGGACGGACCGGTACGCCTCCAGCGAGAAGTCGACGGGCCAGAAGCTCACTCGGCCCGAGTTGACCGCGGCCGGGCTGCTGAACGAGCTGGACACGATGTAGATCAGCGGCAGCAGAACCAGCACCAGCGCGATGACCAGCATGATTTTGACAACGATCAGGAAAACGCGGTCACCGAATGGTTCGCGGACCTTCGCGGCGGTCCGGCGATCGCGCCGCAGCTTCGATATCACAGTGATGGTCGTCATCGCCACAATCCGTTTCCGGTGATCCGCTTGGCCACGAAGTTGACCATCAGCAACAGGCAGAGATTGACCACCGAGTTGAACAGGCCGACGGCGGTGGCCATGCTGAAGTCCGCGTTGATCAGGCCGGTCTTGTAGACGTATGTCGGGATGATTTCCGACTGCGCGAGGTTCAGGTTGTTCTGCAGCAGATAGGCCTTCTCGAACCCGATCGCCATCATGTTTCCCACGCCCAGGATCAACATGACCACCGCGGTCGGCATGATTCCGGGCAGGTCGACGTGGCGGATGCGTTGCAGCCGCCCGGCCCCGTCGATCTTGGCTGATTCGTGCAGCGCCGGGTCGATGCCGGCCAGCGCCGCCAGGTAGATGACGGCCGCGTATCCGGCGGTCTGCCAGACGTCGGTCCACACGTAGATGTGCCGGAAGAAGCCCGGATCGCCGAGGAAGTTGATCGGGCCGACCCCGACCGCGTCGAGCCCCTGGTTCACGACGCCGATCCGGGGCGACAGCACCAGGATCGTCATCGAGACCACCACCACAGTGGAGATGAAGTACGGCGCATAGGTGACCATCTGCACCGTGCGTTTGAACCAGCCGTTGCGGATCTCATTCAGCGCCAGCGCCAGCGCCAGCGGCACCGGGAAGCTGGCCAGCACCAGATAGAACGCCAGGATGAAGGTGTTCTTCAGCAGCGTGCCGAAGACCGGGTTGCTGAACAGCTGCTGGAAGTTCCGCAGGCCGACCCAGGGGCTGCCCCACGGGCCCAGCACGGGGCTGTAGTCCGTGAACGCGATGACATTGAAGCTCATCGGGATGTACTTGAAGATGACGAAGTAGGCCAACGGCACGCTCACCAGCAGGTACAGCTGCCAGTGCAGCCGCCAGGACCGCTGCGCCTGGGACCAGCGGCTGCGCCGGCGCACCGCCGGGCCGGCGGGCCCCGACGGCCGGGCGGGCCGCTCGGCCGCACTCGGCGGCGGAATCGGATGCTGCGTGGTTGTCGCCATCAGGCCTCCTGTTACCGCGGCCGAGTGCCTGTCTCGGGAAACATGGCCGAAACCTAGGCTCAATAATTTCCTTCGTCAAGTATTGATTTCCGTAAGCCGCTGACCTACGTTTCGGCCATGTTCACCGAGGCCGATAACGTCGCACCGGCCATGACCGCCGTGTTCACGGCGGTTCTGACCGAGGGACCGCTCAGTCGTGTCGGTCTCGCCCGCCGGCTCGGACTGTCGTCGGCCGCCGTCACCAAGGCCGCGCGGCCGCTCATCGAGCAGGGCTACCTGCAGGAGCTGGCCGCAACCGAGCGGTCCGGCCCGGGCGCCGGCCGGCCGGCCAGCCCCCTCGCCATCCGGGCCGATCGCGAGTTCTTCGTCGGCGTGAAGATCACGGCCGACGAGCTGATCGGCGTGGTCTGCGATCTCGGCGCACAGGTACGGGCGTCGGCCCACCGCCCCCTGCCGTACGCGGAGGTCGAGCAGGTCCTCACGGAACTCGGCCACCTCGTCGACGAGTTGCTCGACGGTCCCGGCGACTACCGCACCCGTACCCGCCGGCTGGGCCTGGCCGTCTCCGGCGACGTGGACCGCGCCACCGGCCTGGTGCGGTACTCGCCGTTCCTGCACTGGCACGACGTACCGCTGCAGGATCTGGCCGAGAAGATCACCGGGCTGACGGTCACGGTCGAGAACGACGTGAAGGCGCTGACCACCGCCGAGCACTGGTTCGGCGAGGGCGTGGGGGCCGAGTCATTCGCCCTGATCACCGTGGGCACCGGCATCGGTTGCGGCCTGGTCGTCAACGGCCGGCTCGTCTCCGGCTCGCACGGCGTCGCCGGCGAGATCGGCCACATCGGCGTCGACGTCGGCGGCCCCGTGTGCCATTGCGGCGGGCGCGGCTGCGTCGAGGCCATCGCCGGTACCCACGCCATCGTCAGCCGGGCCCGGGAGCGCTCCGGCCGGCCGGAGCTCGGCCTCGACGACGCGGTGGCCCTCGCCCGCGGCGGCGACGAGCGGGTCGGCGCCGTGTTCGCCGAGGCCGGCAACGCGATCGGCTGCGGCATCGCCGCCGTGGCCAACCTGGTCGGCCCGGCCCGCATCGTCGTCTCCGGCGAGGGCCTGGCCGCGTACGACCTGTTCGAGACGCACATCCGCGCCGGCTTCGAGCGCCAGGCGTTCGGCGCCGCCACCGACTGCCCGCTCTCCATCCGGCCGCTGCCCTTCGAGGAGTGGGCGCGCGGCGCCGCCACCGTCAGCATCCAGGCCTTCGTCGCATCCTGAGAAGAACCTGACAAAACCGACGAGAACCGGACGGCCCACCGCCGCCCGGCGATACCCCGCACCCCAAACCAGGAAGGTATGACATTGAGGTCAACTCGTTCCGCGGCCGTCCTGGGCGCCGCGATGCTCCTGCTCCTGGGCGCCGGCGCCTATCCGGCGCAGGCCGACACCGGACCCAAGCCGAGTCCACCGCCGGGCGCGCGGGCGGCCGTCGCACCCGCCACAACAACAGCCCCGACCGCCGCCTCAGCCCCCGACCCGTGGGCCGTGAAGCCGTACATGGGCTGGAGCAGCTACAGCATGCAGGTCTACTCCGGCAACGGTAAGTGGATCACGCCCGACCAGCTCATCAGTCAGTCCGACGCCATGCACGCCAAGCTCCAGAAGTACGGCTACAACTACATCAACGTCGACGCAGGCTGGAACGACGGGGTCGACGCCAACGGCCGGCCGAAACCCATGAAGGACTTCCAGAAGGTCATCGACCACGTCCACGCCAACGGCCAGAAGTTCGGGCTCTACATGATCCCCGGCATCTCGGCCGCCGTGTACGACGCGAGCCTGCCGATCGCCGGCGCGCCCGGCTGCACCACCCACGACATCGTCAAGCAGCCGACGCAGCAGGCCGACTACTGGAACATCGGCTACAAGATCGACTTCTCGAATCCGTGCTCGCAGAAGTACATCGACTCGATCGCCGACCTGTTCGCCCAGTGGGGCGTCAACTTCGTCAAGTTCGACAGCGTCACGCCGGGCTCCGGGATCAGCGATCTCTCGCTCGACGCCCGCGACGACGTCGCCGCGTGGTCGTCGGCCCTCAAGAAGCACAAGATCTGGTTCGAGCTGTCCTGGGCGCTCGACCCCAAGTACGCCGACTACTGGCGGTCCAAGGCGAACGGCTGGCGGATCGACTGGGACGTCGAGTGCTACTGCGCCAACGACGCGCTCACCCAGTGGCAGAACATCGCGCGGCTCTTCCCCGACCTGGCGACCTGGTGGCGCAACGGCGGGAACGGCGGGTGGAACGACCTCGACTCGCTGGATGTCGGCAACGGTTCGATGGACGGCCTGACCAAGGACGAGCGACGGACCGCGATGACGTTGTGGTCCATCTCGGCGGCGCCGCTCTATCTGGGCAACGACCTGACAAACCTTGACGCGTACGGCCTGAGCCTGGTCACCAATCCGGAAGTGATCGCGGTCGACCAGGCCGGAACCCCGGCGCGCCCGGTCAACGCGTCGGCGCAGCAACCGATCTGGTACGCGCTCGACGCCGACGGAAGCTACACCGTCGCGCTGTTCAACCTCGGCCGCACCGACAAGGACATCACCGCGAACTTCTCGGACATCGGGCTGACCGGCGCCGCCACCGTACGCGACCTGTGGGCCCGCACGGACCTCGGCCGCTTCGCCGGCAAGTTCACCGCCGCCGATGTGCCGATCCACGGCGTACGCCTGCTCAAGGTGACGCCGCAGTCCAGCGCGTCCGTCGCCGTCAACGACGACGCCCTGCGCGTCGGCTACCAGGGCGCCTGGACCCGCAACGGCGGCAACGAGGTCGCCGCCACCTCGCAGCCGCTCGCCCTGACCGTCACCGACACCGGCGCCACCGCGCCGCCGTCGACGACCGGCCCGGTCCGCACCATCACCCACGACGACACCGACCAGGGCATCGCATACGTGGGATCGTGGTCGACAAGCACCGGTCGCGGGCTCGGCGACTACGGCGACGGCGTGCACTACACCGAGCGCGACGGCGACGCGTTCGAATACACGTTCCAGGGCACCGGAGTCTCGTACCTCACCGAGATGGACACGTCCCAGGGCAACGTCGACATCTACGTCGACGGCCAGTTCGTGAAGACCGTGAACACGGGACGGGACCAGGGGCAGCCGCGCCTCGCGCAGCAGACCGTCTTCACGGTGAACGACCTGCCCAACGGGAGCCACACGCTCCGGGCCGTCAAGAAGTCCGGCTCCTTCATGCTGGTCGACCGGATCGACGTCCTGCAGCCGAGCCTGCTCGACCCGCCCACGGCATCGTTCGACCGCCAGGCGCCCGCCGACGTACCGGTGGCGCTCCTGCGTGACGGCAGCGAGTTCGCCGGCGTCTCGAACGGCGGCGCGGCCCTGACGCCGGGCAGGGACTACACCCTGTCGGGGTCGACCGTGACCCTGCGCTCGGCCTACCTCGCCGGCCTTCCGGTCGGCGCGGCCCAGCTGGACTTCGCGTTCCGCGGGGACCGTCTGGACGACGTACACGCCACTTCGCGCAACGGCGACGCGGTCTCGTACACGTTCACCGGCACCGGCGTCGACTGGATCACCGCCACCGCACCCGACCAGGGGCTCGTCGACGTCTACATCGACGGCAAGCTCGTCCGCAGCGTCGACACCCACGGCGCCGTCCGCGCAACCCAGCAAAAGGCGTTCAGCGCCTCCGGACTGAAGAACGGGCAGCACACCTTCAAGGCGGTCAAGGTGTCGGGCGACGTGATGCGCACCGACGTCATCCGCTACACCACCCGATGACCTCCGGGAGGGCCGGCGACTGGGGAGTTCCCGGCCCTCCCGGAACCACGCACCTGACGAGGAGCACGACATGGCACACGACGTCCGGGGGCTGCTCTCCCCCTCGCTGGCCGAGCTGGCCCCCGGCGACGAGGGAGCCGTGATCACCTCCGTCGGGACGTACGCCCTCGCGGTGCCGTTGCCACAGACCCTGTCCGACGCGACCGCCCAGTTGACGGCCTGGACGGTCCCGGTCGTCGAGATCCGCACGGCCGACGGCCGGGTCGGCACCGGGATCTCCGGCGTGCACTGCGGCGCCGAACTGCTGACCCAGGTGATCGACAACTACTACGCGCCGGCCCTGCTCGGCGCGTCGTCCGAGGACATCCTCGGCACCTGGAAGCGTCTCTACTGGCTGCCGACACACTGGATCGGCCGGGCCGGACCCGTACACATGGCTCTGTCGATGGTGGACATCGCGCTGTGGGACCTCGCCGCCCAGCGCGCCGGCCTGCCGCTGTGGCGCCTGCTCGGCGGCGCCGCCGGCCCCATCGAGACCTACAACACCGACGGCGGCTGGCTCAACCTCAGCGTCGCCGAGCTCACCCGCGACCTCGGCTCGCTGGTCGACCGCGGCTGGCAGCGCGTCAAGGTCAAGGTCGGCAAGGCGAACTGGCGGGAGGATGCCGCCCGGGTCCGCGCCGCGCGCCAGGCCGTCGGCAGCGACATCACCCTGATGTGCGACGCGAACCAGCGCTGGGACTTCAGCACCGCGAACCGCATGCTGCCGGTGCTGGCCGAGGTGGGCATGGACTGGTTCGAGGAGCCGGTGCACGCCGACGACATCACGGCCCACCGGCGTCTGCAGGCGGCGCGCCCGGTCGACATCGCCGCCGGCGAGAGCCTGTACTCGTACCAGGCCTTCGCGAACTTCCTGGCCGCCCGCGCCCTGCGCGTCATCCAGGTCGACGTGACGCGGGTCGGCGGCGTGACCGAATGGATGCAGGTCGCCCAGCACGCCGCCGCCGAAGGCCTCCGCGTCGTCCCCCACGCCGGCGACATGATGCAGGTGCACCAGCATCTAGCCGGCACGTTCCTCAGCGAGACCACCCCGCTGCTGGAGTTCATCCCGTGGACGCAGGACGCGTTCGTGCACCGCAGCGTCGTCGTCGACGGCTACGCAGAGCGTCCCCAGGCGCCCGGCGCATCGACCGCCATCGCCCCCGCCGCCCGGTCGCGGTGGCAGATAAAGGGAATCGGCGCGACCGTCTCCGCTCAGGGTCCGACCCCTTGACCCGAACCCCTGTTACCCTTTGCCGATCCCGCTGGTGAGGCCGCTGATGAGTTGCCGCTCGGCGAAGGCGTAACACACCAGCGAGGGCAGCACCGCGAGGGTGACGTAGGCGAGGATGCGTGCGGTGTCCGCCGAGTACTGCGACTGGAACTGCTGGACGCCCAGGGGCAGCGTCCACCACTGGGAGTCGCTGAAGACGATCAGCGGGAGCAGGTAGTTGTTCCAGCTGCCCACCACGGCGAGGACCGCGACGGTCCCGAGGGCGGGCCTGGCCATCGGCAGCAGGATCCGCCAGAAGAAGCGGAACGGGCCGCAGCCGTCGAGCACCGCGGACTCCTCGACCTCGGCCGGTATGCCGCGGAAGAAGCTGCGCAGGATGACGATGGTGATGGGCAGGCCGAACGCCGCCTGCGGCAGGATGACGCCGAGCGGGTTGTTCAGCAGGTTCATCTCGCGCAGCAGGATGAACAGCGGCAGGATCGCGACGGCGAACGGGAACATCAGCCCGATCGCGAACAGCATGAACAGCAACTCCCGCCCCGGGAAGGCGTAGCGGGCGAAGATGTACGCGGCCATGGCGCCGACCCCGACCACCAGGAAGGTGCTCGCGACGGCGATGACGAGGCTGTTGGTGGCCTGTTGCCAGAACGCCGAGGAGCGCAGCGCGTCGAGGTAGTTGCCGGGCACCCACGGGTCGGGCAGCCCGAACGGGTTGGTGAACAGCTGGCCGTTGTCCTTGAACCCGCCCAGGACGCCGAAGACGATCGGCACGACCACCACGGCGGCGACCAGGATGCTGAGCAGATGCAGGGCGCCGTGCCGGGCCCGGCGCGCTCCGGTGGCGTGACTCATCGCCGGTCTCCCATCGTCGTGATCGCGCCCTCGAGATCGCGGCGCAGGACGAAACGCTGGTACAGCAGGCCGAAGGCGAGGCTGATCAGGAAGATCGCCATGCTGATCGCGCTGGCGTAGCCCACGTGGAACCGCTTGAAGCCCTCCTGGAACATCGTCACGGCCAGGGTCTCCGACGATCGGATCGGGCCGCCGCCGGTGAGCACCCACACCATGTCGAACAGCTGGATCGTGCCGAGCACCGAGAGGAAGACGCAGATCCGGATGGTGGGCCCGAGCAGGGGCAGGGTGATGTGCCGGAACGCCTGCCAGCCGCCGGCGCCGTCGATGGCGGCCGCGTCGTGCAACTCCTGCGGGATCCCCTGCCGGCCGGCGAGGAACAGGATCGTGTGGAATCCGAAGTACTTCCACGAGATGACCAGGAACAGCGAGTACATCACGGTGTCCGGGTCGGCCAGCCAGGTGGCGCCGAGGTCGCCGAGCCCGATCAGCCGGGTGACATGGTTCGCGAGGCCCTGGTTGGGCGAGAAGATCATCGTGAAGAGAACCGCGGTGACGACCTCGGACAGGACGAAGGGCGTGAAGAACAGCATTCGGTACGCCCGGCGGCCGCGCAACGGCTGGTTGAGCAGCATGGCCAGGGCGAGTGACACCGGCAGCTGGATGCCGAGCGAGAGCACCACCAGCAGCAGCGCCCGGCGCAGGTCGCCGGCGAAGATGTCGTCGGCCAGCAACCGGTGGAAGTTCTCCAGTCCGACGAACTGCGTCGGCGCGCCGAAGCCGTTCCAGTTGAAGAAGCTGCCGTAAGCGGCAACCACGATCGGGGTGAGCACGAGCAGCAGGAACAGCACCAGTGCCGGGCTCAGGAAGGCCACGATGGTGAGCCACGGCCGCCGGCGCCGGCGCGGGGCGGCCTCGACCGGCGGCGGCGCGGCCGGCGCGGGCCGGCGTTCGTCGGTGAGCACCGCTCGTCAGCCCTGCTTGGCCGCGGTGGTGATGGCCTGGACGACCTGCTGCGGAGACGACTTGCCGGCCAGCAGCTCGGCCACGCTGTCGTTGACCTGCTGACCGACCGCGGGGGCGTAGGCCTGGTCCAGATAGAGCTGGAACCCAGTCGAGTTGACCATCGTGTCGCCCACCAGTTTGAGGTTGGGATCGGTCACGGCGTCCTGCGCGGCCTTGACCACCGGCAGCACGCCCGCGGTCTTCGCCTCGATGCGGGCGTTTTCGGGCTGGGCGATGAACTTCAGAAATTCGATCGCCTCGGGCGGCGCGTCCTTGCCGACCGCGAAACCACCGCCGCCCCCGAACGCGTCGGTGATCTTTCCCTTGCCACCGTCGACCGCCGGGAACGTGAAGAACCCGAGCTTGCCGCCGAGTCCCTTCTTGCCGGCCGAGTTGTCCCGCTCGACGACCGGCGCCCACTGGCCCATAAGCTCCATGGCGGCCTTGCCGTTGCCCATGGTCGCGGCCTGACCGTCGGCCGTGGAGTATCCCGCGGCGAGGTAGCCGGTCTGGAACGGTTGCAGAGCGACGAGCTCCGCCAGACGGTCACCGGCCGCGACGAAGTCTGGCGTGTTGAAGTTCTTGTCGGCGCCGGCCTGCCGCAGCGCGTCCAGACCGGCGACCCGCATGGCCAGGTAGGCCCAGTAGTAGTGGCCCGGCCATTTCTCCTTGCCGGCCAGCGCGATCGGCGTGATCTTCGCGGCCTTCAGCTTGCGGACGGCCTCGAGGTAGTCCGCCCAGGTGGCCGGCGGGGTGCTCACCCCGGCCCGGTCGAAGAGCTCCTTGTTGTACCAGAAGCCGACCATCCCGGTGTCGACCGCGGACGCGTACGTCTTCCCGCCGTTCGTGTACGCGTCGAGCGCGGTCGGGATCAGCGTGCCCTTCCAGGCGCCGACGTCCGCGGTGATGTCCTTGACCATCCCCGCGTCGGCCTGCTGGAACAGCACCCCGCCGCCCCAGGTGTGGAAGATGTCCGGTGGATCGCCGGCCTGGACGACGGTGGTCAGCTTGGTCTTGAAGGCCTCGTTCTCCAGCGGCGTGATCTCGAACTTCACGCCGGGGTGGGCGGCCTCGAACTGGTGAGCCATCTGCGCCCACGCCGACAGCATCGGGTCGGTGTTGGCGATGTGCCACCACCGGATCTTCTTGGCCGAACCCGGTTTGCCGCCGTCGTCGTCGCCGCAACCGGCGAGGACCGCCCCGGCGGCGGCCGCGGCGGTCAGTTCTAGGAATGATCTGCGACCAAAGCGCGCTTGACCCGTCACCGTGAGCTCCCCTTTCGGCACCTGCTCATACACACGTGGAATCGGCGGCCGGAACACGCAAGCCGCGGAAGTTTCGGAGATTCATCGATACCTTTTGGTGTCGTTAGCGGCAGGTTACGAGCTGAAGTCGGCCGGGTCAATACCAAACACGGCCTCGGCGAGCGAAACTTCCGATCCATTATCGTTGTCGAGACGGTTGCTGAAAAACCGTTACGACGATTGCCGAGCCGGAGTCGCGCGGCACTTTGTGCATTGCTCCTGGTCAATGTCGCGACGTCAGTGCTATGAACTGGTGGGTGGCCCGGACCCGCCGGGGCAACGTCGCCCCCACCGTTCACGCGTCAACTCGCTGGGGGAACCACATGAGAAGATCGATCATCGCGGCGGCACTGACGGCCGTCGCGATCGCGGTGCTGGGCTGGGGAACGACGGGGACGGCCATCGCGGCCGCCAGCCCCGGGCCGGGCACCGTCGCCACGGGTTACTCGCACACCTGCGCGGTCCGCGGCGATGGCAGCCTGTGGTGCTGGGGCAGCAACGAGAGCGGTCAGCTCGGCGACGGCACGCCCTCGGGCCACTCCACCCCGGCCCGGGTCGGCGATGCCACCACCTGGGCCGCCGTGGACGCCGGCACCAGCTTCAACTGCGCGGTACGCACCGACGGCAGCCTGTGGTGCTGGGGCAGCAACCGCCGGGGTCAGCTCGGCGACGGCACCACCACGGACCGGAACACCCCGGTTCAGGTCGGCACGGCCACGACCTGGGCCCGGGTCAGCGCCGGCGACAGCCACACCTGCGCAGTCCGGACCGACGGCACCCTCTGGTGCTGGGGCTTCAACCGGCTCGGCCAGCTGGGCGTCGGCCTCGACGTCTACTACGCGACCTCGCCGGTGCAGGTCGGCACGGCGACCACGTGGTCGAACGTCACGACCGGCTTCGCGCACACCTGCGCGACCCGCACCGACGGAACGCTGTGGTGCTGGGGCGACAGCACGACCGGACAGCTCGGCATCGGCATCCTGAGCTACACGGCGGTCCCGGCGCAGGTCGGCACCGCCACAACGTGGACCGGTGTGACGGCCGGCTACGCCTTCACCTGCGCGGTCCGGTCCGACGGGACACTGTGGTGCTGGGGCGAGAACGGATACGGCCAGCTCGGCGCGACCACGACGTACCAGACGACACCGATGCGGGTCGGCGACGGAACCACCTGGGCCGCCGTCGGCGCAAGCTTCAACACCACCTGCGCGACCCGCACCGACCACACGCTGTGGTGCTGGGGCAACAACATGGCCGGGCAGCTCGCCGACGGCACGACGGTCAACCGGTACGCCCCGACGCTGGTCGGCACCGCCACCACGTGGACGAACAGCTTCGACGTCGCCTACCACGCGTGCGCGGCCCGCACCGACGGCAGCCTGTGGTGCTGGGGCTACAACCCGGCCGGCCAGGTCGGCGACGGCACCACCGTCAACCGGACGGCCCCGGCGCCGGTGGACCTGCCGGCCTGATCTGAATCGCGAGTCCATGCCGCCGGCCTTGCCGGCGGCATTCACTTTCTCTCGGTGCCCGAGAATGGAATTCGACCAACGGATTGAAACGTAACCGGCCAGGTCACCCGCGACTATCGTCTTGAATGTGCGGTGCGACGCTCATAGCATGTGGCACAGATTGTGAGCGTTCACTATTCCTTTCCGGAGTCAGGACATCCATTGGCTCAGCCGTTTCCCGGTCGCGAGGAGGCACTCGTCGTCGCCGCGCGGGCCGGCGACCGGGCCGCGCTGAACGAGCTGTTCGGCCGTCACCTACCGATGGTCTACAACCTCGTCCGACGGGCCCTGCCCGGTGACGCGGCCGCCGACGACGTCGTGCAGGACGTGCTGGTGCGGGCGCTGCGGCAGATTCCCGACCTGCGGTCGGCGGCCAGTTTCCGGCCCTGGCTGGCCGCCATCGCCGTACGCCAGATCGGCAGCCACCTGGCGCGAGTGGACAGCGCGGCCCGCCGCTCGGCGCCGCTGGACACGGCGCTCGGCCGCCCCGATCCCGGCGCCGATGTGGAAGGGCCGGCGCTGCTGCGGGTCGAGCTGTCCAGTCAACGGCAGCAGGTCGGGCACGCGCTGCGATGGATGGGCGCCGACGAGCGGGCGGCGTTCTCGCTGTGGTGGCTGGAGATGATCGGCGAACTGTCCCGCACCGACGTTGCGGGGGCGCTGGGGACGAGCGTCGCGCATGCCGGGGTACGGATGCAGCGGATGCGTGAGCAGCTGGAGGCGAGCCGGCAGATCGTGGCCGCGCTCGAGGCCATGCCCGGCTGCGACCTGCTCGGCGACATCGCGGCCGAGTGGGACGGAAGGCCGAGCCCGTACTGGCGAAAGCGGCTCGGACGTCATGTCCCGTCCTGCCCCGTGTGCGCACGCGCCACCGGACGCCTGCTGCCCAGCGACCGGTTGCTCGCCGGCCTGGTCCTGCTGCCCGTCCCGGCCGCGCTCGGAGCCGCCCTGGCGATCAAGGCTCTCTCCGGCGCCGCGGCCGCCGGCTCGGGGGTCAAGGTCGCGGCGGGCGTCGCGACGTGGCTGGGCCGCGCGATCCAGGCGGCCGCGGCGCACCCGGTCGCGGCGACGGTCACCGCCGGGGTCCTGGCCGTCGGCGTCACGCTGCCCACGACCGGATGGGCCACTTCGGCGTCGCCTCCGCACGGGCTGACCGGAACGGCCGCGCCCGCGGCCGGCTCCTCGGCCGGAACGCTGGCGATCGGGCGGGTGTCGCTGGAATCGGCCGGGATCGCCGGGCGATACGTCGCCGTGGCCGACGGCTCGGGGGTGCTGACCGCGGTCGGGCCGGGGAACGACGCGGCGGCCCGGGAACGGGCCGGCCTGCAGGTGGTCGCGGGACTGGCCGACCCGTCGTGCTTCTCGTTCCGCCGCCCGGACGGCACCTACTTCCGGCATTCGTCGTTCCGGCTGCGGCTGAGCCCGGACGAAGGAACCGTCCTGTTCCGGCAGGACGCGACGTTCTGCGCCCGGACCGGCTTCGTCAGCGGCTCGCTGTCGCTGGAGTCGTTCAACTACCGGGGCTTCTTCCTGCGCCACGTCGGCGATCAAATGTGGATCGACCAGTACGACGGAAGCACGGCATTCCGGTCGGACGGCTCCTTCTTCGTTCGCCCGCCATTGGGCTGAACCACGCTCGAGAACGTACTGAAAGTTGTTACGAGGCGGCCGGCCAATGATGCCGGCCAATGAGCCGCACCCGGCGGGGAAAGCCGCGAGTCATCCGGGCCCCGCAGCCAGAGCGGCGACGATGTGGGTCAGGATCAGCCGCTGCCCGGCCGGGGTGGGGTGCACGCCGTCGGCCTCGAGGAAGTCACCCGCGATGTGATCGCGGGTGTGGCCGTGCAGGTCGACGCCGGTCGGCGCGACGTTGCGGATGACGCCGGCGACCTCGGCGATGTCGTCCGCGCGCCATCCCACGGCGGCATCGGCGAACGACGCGTCGATGCGACGCTGGTCGACCGCGGGCGGGGTGATCACGGTGACGGCGGCGCCGAGCCCGGTGACGATCAGGTCGACGAGCGCCCGGAGGTTGCGCTCGGTCTCCGCCGGCGTGGCCATGCGGTACGCGACAGCGCGCCCGTGTGAGCGGGCGTCATTGGTGCCGACCATGAGCAGCACGTGACTGGGGCGGGCGGCCTCGAGCAGGTCGAATCGCTCGAGGACGTCGGCCGTGGTGTTCCCGCTGACGCCGAGGTTGATCATTTCACCGGTGGGTCGTCCGTCCAGCGCCACCGCGCCCGACAGCAGCTCGAACCAGCCCAGCCGGTCGGCAGTGATGGAGTCGCCGACCGCGACGATCCGCTCCTGCGGCCGGAACGGCAGCGCTCGGACCATGTCGCGGAAGCGGGCGCCGGCCAGCATCTCGGCCGCGGTCTCGCGGGCCAGCCCGGTGAGCTCGCCGACGATCGACCGTACGGTGTCGCGCGGGCAGTCGAGCATCTGGGCGAGCAGTTCGGCGTGCAGGTCCTCCTCGATCGGGAAGCGCCCGAGCAGCGGCCAGCGCCGCGTGTCGGTGTAACGGATGAACTCCCGGCGCTGGGCGCCGGTCATGCGCTGCGTGGTGGTCATGCGGGTCATCCCTTGATCGAGCCCTGCAGCAGCGCGGCGACGAAGCGGCGCTGGAAGATCAGGAAGACGGCCAGTGTGGGGGCGAGGATGAGCAACGATCCGGCGCACAGCAGCGGGATGTCGGTGCCCCATTGGCCCTGGAAGGCGCCGAGCGCGCCGGCCATCGTCCGTTTCGCCGGGTCGTCGACGAGCACGATGGCCAGCAGGAACTGGTTCCAGGTCCAGAGGAACAGCAGGATCGCCAGCGACGACAGCGCCGGGCGGGCCAGCGGGATGTGGACGCGCCAGAACAGCTGCCAGGTCGTGGCCCCGTCGATGCGCGCGGCCTCGGACAGGTCGTCGGGCATGGCGACGAAGTGCGCCCGCATCCACAGCACCGAGAACGGCATGAACAGGCCGATCAGCGGCAGGATGATCGCCCACCGGGTGTTGAGCAGCCCGAGGTCGCGGATCTGGTAGTAGAGCGGCGTGATGATGCCCTCGAACGGCAGCGTCAGGCCCAGCACGAAGATCAGGAATCCGGCGCGGTGGCCGGGCATGCGGAGGTGACCGAAGGCGAAGCCGGCCATGGTGCCCAGCAGCAACGAGATCGGGACGACGCCGGCCACGATCAGAACGCTGGAGAGCAGCAGTTCGCCCATGTGCGCGGCCTGGAACGCATCGGCGAAGTTCCCCCAGTGCGGCTGGGCCGGCCACGACAACCCGGACGGGTACGTCCCGGCGGGGTGCAGCGCCGTGACGAACAGGCTGAGGAACGGCACCACGGTGATCGCCATCAGCAGGACGAGCAGGATGCGCCCGGTCAGGGCTTCGCGGCGATTGACGATCATCGGGATCCGTCCCTGGTGAGCCGTTGGATGGGCAGGACGCAGGCCAGGACGAGGACGACGAGCACGACCGCCAGCGCGGAGGCCCGTCCGACCTCGCGCTCCGAGAACGCCAGGTAGAAGATCTCGAGCCCGGGGACCATCGTGGAGTTGCCGGGGCCGCCCTGGGTGGAGATGTAGACGACGTCGAAGCTGGCCAGGGCGGCGATGACGGTCACCGTGACGCAGACGCCGATCTCCTGGCGGAGGCTGGGCAGCGTGATGGCGAAGAACTCGCGGACCGGTCCGGCGCCGTCGAGGCGGGCCGACTCGTACAGCGCGGGATCGATCTTGCTCATCCCCGCCAGCAGGAGCAGCGTGCACAGGCCGACCAGCACCCAGGCGCCGATCACGCCGACGGCCGGCAGGGCGGTGTCGAAGTCGCCGAGCCAGGCGCGGGTGACGCCGCCCAGGCCGACCGCGGACAGCAACTCGTTCGCCAGGCCGGTGGAGGACAGCAGCCAGCTCCACATGATGCCGGCCGCGACCAGGGGAATGACCTGCGGCAGAAAAAGCACCGTGCGGGCGACCACCGCGAGGCGGCTCTGCGCGATGCCGCGAATGGTCGCCGCCACGAACAGCCCCAGCAGCACCGGGATCAGGCTGAAGAACAGGATCAGCTCGAAGGCGTGCACGATCGTCGCGAACAGCTCGGGCTCGGTGAACAGGCGGGTGTAGTTCTCCAGCCCGACCCACGTGGAAGCGCCGATGCCGTTCCAGTCGTAGAACGAGTACTGGACGGTGAGGCCGAGCGGGCGCAGGACGAAGACGGCGTACATGACAGCCGCGGGGGCCACGAACAGCCAGCCCAGCCAGGCGCCGGGGCGGCGCGCGCGTCGTGCGCGCCGCCCCGTGACTGGAGCCGGCATCAGCCCTTGACCTGGCTCACGTAGTCCTTCTGCACCGACTTCAGCAGGGCGTCCGGGGTCTGCTGGCCGGCCGCCAGCTTCTGCAGCTGCGGCGTCCAGCTCTTGGCGTAGATGGCGCCGGTCGCGTTGGCGATGAAGTCCATCGACCCGTTGTCCTTGCCGATGGTGGCGCCGGCCTCCAGCGTCGCGGCGGTGACGGTGCCCTCCTTGACCGCCGGCATGTACGCGTCGGAGGGGCCCATCGGGTGCGAGCCGCCCACCGACACGTCGATGTCGCGGGCCTTCTGGTTGGCCGCCACCCAATTGAGGAAGAACGCGGCGCAGTCGGCGTGCGCGGCCTTCGCGCTGATCCCGTACGTCAGCGGCGCCGACATCGCGGCCCGCTTGCCGCCGGCCTGCGGCGGTGGCATCAGGAAGAAGCCGGCGTTGCCGGCCATCTGCTTGTCCAGGTTGCCGGACTCCCAGTCCCCGTCGAAGATGAACAACGCCTTGCCCGCGATGAACCGGCTCATCATCGTCGCGTAGTCCTGCGAGTTGATGTCGGACGCGAAGTACCCGGCCTTGATCCACTTCTCGAGGTGCTGAGTGGCCTGCAGATTGCTGGGCGTGTCGATGGTGGCGCCGGGCTTCTGGAAGATCCAGTCGTTGATCGGGCCCGGTTCGCCGTACGCGGCCATCAGATTCTGCAGCGGGAAGGCCAGGCCGCCGGTGGCGCCGCCGTTGAACTGGTTGATCGGCGTGATGCCGGCGTCCTTGGCCTTCTGCAGCACGGAGTCCAGGTCGGCCAGCGTGGCGGGCGGCTGGGTCATGCCGATCTGCGCGGCCAGCTTCTTGTTGTAGAACAGGCCGGTCATGCTGAAGTTCAAGCCCTGGGCGTAGAGCGGGCCGTCGCCACGCTGGCCGTTGGAGCCGACCCGCATCTGCTCCAGCTGCGAGGCGGGCCACTTGTCCCAGCCGTACGCCTGCGCGTAGCCGTCGAGGTTCTTCAGCAGACCGTCCTTGACCAGCTCGGAAACCTGCGGCAGGCGCATGAGGTCCGGCGGGTCGTCGGCCAGCACCCGCGGCGCGTTCTGCGTGATGACCGCGAACTGGTCCTCACGGATGTCCCACTTGACGTTCGGGAACTGCTTGGTGAACTCGTCGGCCAGCTGCTTGGGCAGCGGGAAGCCCGTCTCGAAATACCCCTTGAGCGTGACCGGCTCGCTTCCGCATGACGTGGCCACGGCGGCCGTGCTGCTGGCCGTGCCGGTCGTGCCGGTGCCGCTGCCGGGCGCGCTGCAGGCGGTCGCGAACACCAGGCCGGCGCAGCCCAGCGCCGCCAGGAGAGGTTTTCTTATCCTTTTTGCTGACATATTGCTACTCCTTGCGAGAAGTTATTCTCCGGCCGGAGGGAGGCCGGTGGATTCAGGTCTGCCGGAAGTGCGGAACCTAGCGGGCGTGCGCCTCGCGGAGCGCCGCTACCACGTCGTCGTGCCACTGCTGCGCGGGCGGCCAGGTACGAGTGAGGGCCAGCGAGCCATGAACCGCCCCGGGATACCGGCGGTGGGACACGTCGACCCCGGCCTGACCGAGCCGGGCGGCGAACCGCTCACCGTCGTGGCGCAGCGGATCGAACTGCGCAGTCATGATCCGCGTGGGCGGAAACCCGGTGAGATCACCGGCATGCAACGGCGAGGCCAGCGGATCTCGCGCGCTCTCGGCGGAAGGCAGATAGAGGTCACGGCACAGTTCCATCTCGCTGACCGTAATGCCGTATTCATCCCCTACCCCGGAGTTACGCATTCCCTGCAGCGTCAGATCCAGCGCGGGAACCTCCAGCAGTTGCAGCCGTAGCGCCGGAACCTGCCGATCGCGAGCCGCCAGCGTCGCTGCGGCGGCGAGTGTCGCGCCGGCCGACACTCCGCCGATCGAGATGTTCGCGGGATCGCCGCCGATCTCGGACGCGTTCTCGTAGGCCCAGAGCAACCCGGCCGAGCAGTCGTCGACCGGAATCGGGAACCGGTGTTCCGGGGAGAGGCGGTAGTCGACGGCGACCACGACGCAGCCGGCGCGCCGGCTGCGGTCGCGGCAGATCGCCTCGTTGACCCGCTCGTCGATGGAGCCGAGCCAGAACCCGCCACCGTGCAGGAAGACGTGGATCGGAAGGTCGTGCCCGGCGCCGGGCCGGTACACCCGGACCCGGATCTCGGCGCCCGGACGGCGCAGCGTGAAGTCGCGCTCCAGCGGCACCGGCTCCACCTCCTGCCCGAACGCGTCGAACAGGAAATCGGAGCCCTGCCGGATCAGCTCGCGACGGGACGCGATGGGCTGGTCCGCGTCGCCCGAGTCGGGCTTGGTGTCCAGAAACTTCCGTACGGCCGGATCCAGGTCCACGGCACCTCCTCGGCGAACCAGCGGGCGCAGCGAGCATCTCCGCGTTACATGCACGAAACCGCACGGCGAAGACAGTGTCAAGAGATTCTCTAGAAGCACTTTTTTCCGTGGTCGCCGGGCACCCCGCGCGGGGGCTGGATCGCCGGTCAGGTGGTCGAGCGCTCGACCAGGCGGACGTCGAGCACGGTCGTCGATCGCAGGTCGAACCCCCCGAGATGACCGAGCAGCACACTCAGAGCGGTACTGCCGGACTCCTCGAACGGCTGGCGAACGGTGGTCAGATCGGCGGCCGTCGCCATCTCGCCGTCGTCGAAGCCCATGACGGCGACGTCCTGCGGGACGCGCAGCCCGCGGTCACGCGCCGCGAGCAACACGCCGACAGCGAGCGCGTCGTGGTGCGCCATGACCGCCGTGGGGCGGTCGGCCCGGTCCAGCAGGTCCGCAGCGGCCCGCCGGGCGGCGTCGACGGAGTTGTCGCTGTGGGTCACCGAAACCTCGCCACCGGCCCCGGCGACCACCTCACGGAACCCGGCCAGGCGTTTGATCGCCTGCGACTCGTAGTCCGAGACCTGCCGCTCGAGTACGTAACCGACCCGGCGATGGCCGCGGTCACGCAGATGTTCGCCGGCCAACCGCCCCCCGCCGCGGTCGTCGATCACGACTCGGCTGAACAACGCGCTGTCGGCGTCGACCGCCACCGTGGGCAGGCGCCGCTCGCGCAGGCGGTCGGCGATCGCGTCCTCGATACGCAGGCCCATCACGATCAAGCCGTCCAGCCGCCCGTGCACCGGCATGCTGGCCAGCACCGGCGAGGAGGCCAGGGCGGCCGACTCGTGATCGAACACCACCACGTCGATCTCGAGCTCGGTCGCCACCGTGAGCAGTCCGGACAGCCGTCGCAGATAGGATCCGTACGAGGTGAACGGCGCCATCACGCCGATCCGGCCGGTACCCTGCCGGGCCAGGCTCACCGCCTGCACCTTGGGCACGAAACCCAGCTCGTCGACGACCGCGAGCACCCGCTCGCGGGTCGCCGGACTGACCCGGTCAGGCTTGTTCAGCACGTTGGAGACGGTCGAGATGCTGACTTGCGCGCGCTCGGCGACCTCGTAGATCGTGACTCGATGTCCCGCCGCCAACGCCCCGCCCCGGTTCGTCCCGTCGCCGCGGCCCGCCGCCGCAAAGCGCTTTACGACAAGCACTCTACAGCCGGGGTCGATCAACGGCCGACCGCATCGCCGGCTCAGGAGAAGCCGGTCACCAGGTCGGCGACGGTGTGCGCGCCGATCCCGGCGAGCTTGCCCTCGGCGTACCGGCTCGCCACCGCGCGCACGTGGTCCTGGGCGGCCTCGGCCAAGCCGTCGTAGACGGCGGTGAACAGGTTCCGCGCGGGCTCGCGCAACCATCCCGGCGGCAGCAGCCGGGCGGGTAACTGGGGGTCGAGGATGGGCAGCCGCCGGTAGGTGTCCATCACCTCGGTGCGAGCGCGGACGGCGTCGGCGCCGATGATCTGTCCGGCGACCGCCCGAGGCAGCGTCGCGGTCCAGCGCCGGATGAAGGATTCGTACTGCCGGGCGATGTCGGCGGTGTCCCAGGCGTCGAGGGGATTCCGGCGGATCGCGGCATCCAGTTCCACGTGCCGGGCGCGGAAGACGGTCAAGGTTCCCAGGGTGAGCTCGGCGAGGCGGGACTTGGTCTTCTCGCTGACGTCGTGCGGGGAGATCCACAGCCCGTCGTAGAGCGGCGCGTAGCCCATCCACCGGAGCTGGCTGCGAAGCCCGCGCCGGAGCGTGCCTTCCTCCTGCGGCAGCGAGAAGGCGATCAGCGTCCACTGCTCGTCCCAGGGCCGCGTGCCGGCCGGCGAGACGATGGCGCTGCCGCCCACGACCAGGAAGGCAGCCGCCGCCGGGGTCAGGCGGTAGGAACTGCGCCGGCCCCGGCGGTGGCCCTCGAGCACGCCGCGGCGGGCCAGCCGGCTGATCGCCGTCCGGGCGCCGGCCTCACTGACACCGGCCTCGGCCAGCAGCGCCACGATGGCCCCGGACGGGAGCCAGGCCCGCGATCGCAGCGTGTAGTCCGCCAGCAAGGTGACCGTCAGGCCCTGCGGCGAGTTGCCGGCCTGCCGCCGTGGCAGCCGCACCGGGCCGGCCGCGTCCTGCGGAAAGATCTCGTCGATGTCGTACGGGCTGGTCACAAGAACGACTCTAAGGGGCCGACGACCTCAGTTGATCGAGGTTTGTCGATTGACAGTTTTCGGTCCCGGGTGAAGGATATGTGTCACGCGATGGTGGTGGACCGGGGTCACGCACGTTGTCCTGATGCGCGATACACACGGCATGTCATGCACCACCTCGGCGCGGCCTTTCCTCGGCCGGCGCCCCCACGCGTACTTCCTATCCCCACCTGCCGCAGCGGCAGCCGTCCGCGCAGTCCACCGCGCGCACGGCCATCCCCGCCTGCGCGCGGGACACGAAGGAGTCAGGCTATGAAGATCAGACGCAAGCTCCTGCTCGCCGCGGCCACCGCCCTCGCCGTCGCCGGGCTGGCCGTGCCGGGGGTGCGGCCCGCGTTCGCCGCCTCGCTGGCCGAGGTGACCAACTTCGGGGACAACCCCGGCGGCATGCGCATGCACATCTACGTCCCGGATGTGCGTCCGGCCAACCCCGCCGTCGTGGTCGCCATGCACGGCTGCGGCGGCTCGGGACCGGGCTTCTACTCCGGCAGCGAGTTCGCCGGGCTCGCCGACCGGTACGGGTTCCTCGTCATCTATCCCAGCGCGACCCAGCAGGCCGGCTTCGGCAACTGCTTCGACACCTGGTCGGACGCCGCCAAACGGCGTGGCGGCGGCAGCGATCCGGTGTCGATCGTCTCGATGGTCACGTACGCCGAACGCCAGTACAGCGCCGACCCGAACCGGGTCTACGCGACCGGCAGTTCCTCCGGCGGCATGATGACCAACGAGATGCTCGCCCTCTACCCCGACGTCTTCAAGGCGGGCGCGGCGTTCATGGGCGTGCCGTTCAACTGTTTCGCCAACGCCGCCGACTACCCGCCCGGCTCGAGCAAGTGCACCGGTGGAAGCATGGATCGCAGCCCGCAGCAGTGGGGCGACGCCGTGCGGCAGGCCTACCCGGGGTACAGCGGGCCCCGTCCCCGCGTCCAGCTGTGGCACGGCACCAGCGACACCCTCGTGCCGTACTCGCTGCTGCAGGAAGAGATCGACCAGTGGACCAACGTGTTCGGGCTGAGCCAGACACCGTCGTCGAGCGACACGCCGCAGGCGGGCTGGAACCGGCGGCGCTATGCCGACAGCTCCGGCACAGTCCAGGTCGAGGCGTACAGCATCCAGGGCGCCGGGCACAGCCTGCCGGGAACCGGCATGGCCGCATACGCGATCTCGTTCTTCGGCCTCGCCGGCGGAACCCCGCCGACCACACCACCGACGACTCCGCCCACCACGCCCCCGACCACACCGCCCACCACGCCCCCGACGACCCCGCCGACGAGCCCGCCGTCCTCGAGCGCGTGCCGGGTGACGGCCGCCGTGAACGCGTGGAACACCGGCCTGACCGAGAACCTCACCATCACCAATACCGGCGCCACCGCCATCAACGGCTGGTCGCTGGTCTTCACGTTGCCCGGCGGCCAGACCATCACGTCCGGCTGGAACGCCACCTACTCGCCGGCCTCGGGCCAGGTGACGGCCAGGAACGCGGCGTACAACGGCGCGATCCTCGCCAACGGCTCGGTGACCATCGGCTTCCAGGCCACCCACACCGGTAATGCCGGCAAGCCGTCGGCGTTCGCGCTCAACGGCAGCACCTGCAGCACCGCCTGACGTCCCCGCAAGCCGCAATTCCCGTCTCGCACAGTGTCCGGCGGGCGCCCTCGGTTGACCCGACGGCACCCGCCGGACAGTCATCAGCGCCGGACTGGCTCCAGATGGCTGGCTCCGCGTCGCGGATGCCGCCGCCCAGCCCACGCGGACGGGGTGCCGCCGGACCATCCGGCGGCACCCCTCATCCCCCTGCGGCGCCGGGCCTCATCGAGACACGGGGCAGGTCATCTCCGCCGTCGGCTAGGCCGAGGTGCAGGTCGGCGACGGGGCGCTGTTGGTTCCGTTCCAGGTGCCGAGGAAGCCGAACGTCGTGGACGCCCCCGCGGCGAGGCTGCCGTTCCAGGTCTCGTTCGCGACGTTCTGCACGCCGCCGGCGGCGGTGTTACGGCCGCCCCACATCTGGGTGATCGTCTGGCCGTTGGCGAACGTCCAGCTCACCCGCCACCCGGTCAGTGCGGCGCCGGCGGTCACGGTGACCTCGGCCTGGAATCCGCCCTGCCACTGCCCGGTGATCCGGTACACGGCCGCGCAGGCGCCGGGCTGGGCGGTGGGCGACGAGCTCGGCGAGGTCGGCGTCGAAGGCGAGGTCGGCGTCGACGGCGAGGACGACGTGGTGCTGGTCAGCTGCGAGAAGAACTTCCAGACCTCGCCGCCCACCCAGGTCCGGGCCCCGCTGGTCGAGGTGGACCCGTCCACCGGCTCCGGGGTGTGGTCGCCGTCGAACGCCGCCCACGCCACCGGGTATCCGGCGCGGCAGCCCGCGTACGCCGTCACGATGTGGGTGAGGCTGCCCTGGGCGGGCTCGGGCGGGTTCTGCGCCGTGCACCCGTTGTTCCGGACGAACGTGTCCCGGATCGACCGGCCGAGCGAGATGTTGAGCACGCTGTCGTGGATGCCGTGGATCCCGAGGTAGGCGACCGGCTGGGTGCCGGGGCTGCAGCCGCTGAGGTTGGCGCCGGAGAGCACCGCGACCGCGCGGAAGACCGTCGGCCGGGCGCACGCGACGGCGTAACTCATCGATCCCCCGTAGCTCCACCCGAGGGCGAACAGCTGAGTCGTGTCGACGCACAGGTCGCCCTCGATCAACGAGGTCAGGTTGTCGACGAGGGTGAGGTCCCGGCCGCCGGTGTTGGCCCAGCCGTTGTCGATGCCCTGCGGCGCGACCAGGATCGCCGAGTTGTTGGACAGCCCCTGGAGCCCGTAGTAGCCGGCGCTCGCCACGTTGCTCGCGGTTCCGTTCAGCCAGTGGAAGGCGAAGATCAGCTTGTACGGTTTGTTCCGGTCGTAGTTGTCCGGGACCCGGAGGATGTACGAACGGTTCTGGCCGCCGCTGGAGATCGTACGTGTGCCGCTGGTCAGCGTCGGCGCCTTGCCGCAGCCGGCGGTGACGGCCGCGTCCGCGGGCACCGCTGTCACGATCGCCAGGGCCGCGGCGGCAGCCAGTGCGGCCGCCGCCACTCCCCCGGCGAGTTTACGGATGGACATCACGATTCCTCGATTCAGGAGACGACGAAGATTCAGGAGACGACGAACTGGTTGACGGTGACGGAACCGCCGAGCGCGGTGGTGGCGTAGTTGAAGACGCCGAACCGGTAGCCCATGAAGAACTGCCAGTCGTTGTTGAGCGTGAAAGCGGGCCCGAGCGACGTGAAGGTGCTGCCGTCGGTGCTGTACGAGAACGTGGCGGTCCGGCCGGAGCCGGGCTGGATGTTGGCCGACACCCGCAGCCAGATCCTTCCGCCGGACACCGTCGCGCCGGCTTGCTCGGCGCCGGTGCCGGTGGTGGTCCAGCCGCTGGTCGACATGGTCAGCCCGCTGGTCATCGACACCCGGGTGGCGCCGTTGTCCTTGCGGATGCCGATCCAGGCCGACTGGTCGCGCAGCATCGCCAGGCCGGCCCGGTCGCCGTTGGCCATGCCGGCGTAGTCCAGCTGGATCGTCGCGGTCGAGGACGGGCCCTGGATCCGGCGGGTCAGGGTGTTGCGCGCGTTGTACAGATCGCTGGTAACCGTGGCCGTGGACAGCCGCAGCCCGTTGCCGACGCTGAACTTGCTGGTGTCGGGGTTGTGGTTCCACTCCCACTGCGGTCCCAGCGTTCCGGCGGTGAAACTGTCCGACCCGGTCATCGAGGCAAGCGGGTGCCAGGGCAGGTTCGGCCTCGGATAGCTGGCGCCCCACCGGCCGTTGACGGTCTGCAGGACTGGCCAGCCGTCACTGCTCCAGGTGATCGGGGCCAGGGTCGGCATCCGCCCACCGGGGTACGCGTCGGTGAACGCCATGTACCACCAGTCGCCGTTCTGCGTCTGCACGAGCCCGCCCTGATGCGGCACGCCGCCGCCGGAGATGGGGCCGGGCAGGTTCAGCAGGACCTGGCGTTGCTCGTACGGTCCCCACGGGCTGGTCGAGCGCAGCACGTACTGGCCGTTGGCCGGGCGGGTGAGCCAGATGTAGTAGTAGTTCCCGCGCTTGTACATGCGCGAGCCCTCCAGCGTGCCGATGCTCGAGGGGGTGGTGTAGACGGTCTGCGACCGCACCTCCGAGGTCAGATCCCCGGACAGCTGCGCCACGCTGATCGTGCTGTTGCCGTAGGCGACATACGGGGTGTCGTTGTCGAAGAGCAGCCCGGCGTCGTAGTAGCACTTGTTGATCCGGGCCTTCTTCGACCAGCCGCTGCCGATCGACGTGGACGTGTAGACATAGGTGCGGTTGAACTCGGTGCAACCGAGCCAGTAGTAGGTGCTGCTGGCGGGCCGGTAGTTGAAGGCCGAGGCCCAGATGCCTTTCACGTACGCGCGGCCGCCGTTGAGGTCGTACGCGTTCGAATCGAAGTCCAGCCGTGGCACCGAGTGCCCGGCGTACTCCCAGTTGACCAGGTCGTAGGAGCGCAGGATGGGCGCGCCGGGCGAGTAGTGCATGGTCGACGCCGAGTAGTAGTACACGTCGCCGACCCGGATGATGTCGCCGTCCGCGAAGTCCTGCCACACGACCGGATTGGCAAAGGTGCTCGGCGCGCTGGTCGGCGGCGCCGAGGTCGCCGGGGTGGTGGTCGGCGCCGAGGTCGCGGGGGTGGTCGGCGCGGTGGTCGCGGGGGTGGTCGGCGCGGTGGATCCGGTGCAGGCGACGCCGTTGAGCGTGAACCCGGCCGGCGCCGGGTTGCTGGAGGTCCAGCTTCCGTTGAGGCCGAAGCTCGCCGTGCCGCCGGTGGCGACGCCGCCGTTGTACGCGGCGTTGGTGACGGTCACCTGCGAGCCGGACTGGGTCACCGTGCCGTTCCACAGCTGCGTCACCGTCTGGCCCGCGGCATAGGTCCAGGACAACTGCCAGCCGGTGAGCGGGTCGCCGAGGTTGGTGATGGTCACGTCGGCGCCGAAGCCGCCCTGCCACTGGCTGGTCACGGTGTAGGCGACCCGGCATCCGGCGGCGGCCTCGGCGGTGGTGGCGACCGCGGTGAGGCCGGCCGCGACGGCGAGCGTGAGGCCGGACGCCAGCCAGAACTGTCTTTTCATGCGGTGACTCCTCGTTCGGGGGCGCTCTCCGGCCCGAGGGCCCGGACCGGAGAGCACGGGGAGATGGGCCGGGCTAGCCGGCCGCGCAGGAGGGTGTGGCGGTCGGTCCGGCGCCGGTGCCCTGGAAGCCGAACTCGGTGTATCCGCCGGACGGGATCTGGCCGTTGTAGCTCACGTTGCGGAAGCTGACCGTGCCCGTCGTACCGCTGTTGGTGGCGTTCCAGGTGCTGGTGACCGCGCTGCCCGACGGGAGGGCCAGGCTGACTGTCCAGCCGTTGACCGCGGCCGAACCGGCGGTGACCCGGACGGTCGCGACGTAGCCGCCGTTCCAGGAGTTCAGCGACACGCCGGCGGCGCAGGCCCCGGACGGCGGGTTGCTCGTCGGCGGGCTGTTCGTCGGGGTGGTGGTGACCGGCGTCGTCGGGTTGGTGGGGCCGCCGGCGTTGAGGGCGTTCAACACCGACGTGTACGCGGCCTTCTTGTTGCCCGAGGAGTCGAACAGCAGCGGGTTCTCGCCGGTACGCCAGGAGTCGCTGTCGCGGATGCCCCACACGGTGATGCCGCCGCATCGGGACACCGCCATGCACGCCCTGGTCACCGTGGCGTAGATGTTGGCCTGGTTGCCGCCCTGCGCGACGTCCAGTTCGGTGATCTGCACCTCGACTCCGAGGTCGGCGAAACGCTGCAGGTTGGACTGGTAGTCGCCGGGGATGCCGGTGCCCAGATGCGACTGGAAACCCACACAGTCGATCGGCACCCCGCGGGCCTTGAAGTCCTTGACCATGTTGTACACGCCGGTGCTCTTCGCGTTCACGCCGTCGGTGTTGTAGTCGTTGTAGCAGAGCTTGGCGCCGGGGTCGGCGGCCCGGGCGGCGCGGAACGCGGCCTCGATCCAGTCGTTGCCGGTGCGCTGCAGGTTGGAGTCGCGGCGACCGCCGCTGCCGCCGTCGGCGAAGGCCTCGTTGACCACGTCCCAGGCGTAGATCTTGCCCTTGTAGTGGGTGGCGACCTGGGTGACATGGTTCAACGCGGCGCTGCGCAGCGCGCTGCCGGAGAGTCCTTGCGCCCACGACGGCTGCTGGGCGTGCCAGAGCAGGGCGTGCCCGCGGATCTTGGCGCCCATCGAGATGCCCTGGTTGAGGATCCGGTCGCCGTTGGTGTACGTGAACCGGCCCTGGGACGGTTCGGTGGCGTCCCACTTCATCTCGTTCTCCGGGGTCACCGCATTGAACTCGCGGTTGAGAATGCCGGTGTAGGTGGAGTCGCCGAGCTTGCCGGCCGCGATCGCCGCGCCGAAGTAACGGCCGCTCTGCGCGGCCGACGCGCCGAGCGTGGACGCCGCGTCCGCGGTGCCGATCACGGCGACGCTCGCCGCGACGACGACACCCGCCGCGGCGGTCGCGAGAAGCATGAGACGACCGTGCCTGGGGATGGGCATGAGAAGGGAACCCTTCGGGAGAGGGAATGCTCGGGCAATGGGGGAAGTGAACGTTAACAGCGCGATGTCGCGAACGTTACGGGAGCGCTCCCATAGATTCAAGTGAATGCTACGCCAACGCGACCGGCCGCCGTTCATAACAACAATTCAGTAGGAAGTTGAGGATCTTCAGATCCCGTAACTTTCGGCTTGACACCGTTGCCCGGAGGCGGGCCGCCCGAGGAAAACTATCGCGGCCCGATCTCTCAAGCCCCGATATATGGGACAAATATTCTGACGAATGGTTCAAACCATGGCATTCTTCCGCCGCCGAGGGGCTGGAAGTTTCCGGAAGTTCTCCGGAATCCATTGTTTCGGGAGTGTTGCCGTGCCAGCATGACGTGCAATTGAAGTACATCGTTATCAGGTCCGGGCGGCGCGATACACCGACTTCCCCTCGCATGCACGGCGGCTGCGATCCGCCGGCGTGCGGTACTCGGCCGCCGGTACGCAGAATCGAGAATGGAGGCCATTGTGGCAACCGCTTTCCCTGCCCATTCCGCCGGTTCCCCGGGCGGTCGATCATGGCGGGTCCGATCGATGATCTTCGGTGCCGCTGCCATCGTCGCGGCCGCGGGCGTCATGATGGTGATCCCGCCGGCGAACGCGGCGAGCACCCTGGGCGCGGCCGCCGCGCAGTCGGGCCGGTACTTCGGCACGGCGATCGCGGCGAGCCGTCTCGGTGACTCGACCTACAGCACGATCGCCGGACGCGAGTTCAACATGGTGACCGCCGAGAACGAGATGAAGCCGGACGCGACCGAGCCCAACCGTGGCCA
>NZ_JBITDW010000019.1:0-152671 GCF_044454685.1 Actinoplanes sp. NPDC051513 | reverse complement strand
ATCATCGCCCTGGCCATGCTCACCCTCGGCGGCCACCGACCCGAACTACCCGACCGATGACCGCAAACCCACCCACACACCGATCACAAGAGCCAAAAATGTCGTAGGCGGCGTCTAGTCTCCCTCGCGTGACGATGGTTATGGAGTTCGCCCGTTTCACCGTCCGCGAGGGCGCCGAAGCTCAAATGGTCGCCGACCGCCCGGCGATGCTCGCCGCCCTGCGCTCCCGTTTCCCGGGGTGCCTGGCGGCGTACCTGACAAAGGAGGAAGACGGCACCTGGCTCGACATCATCCTGTGGCGCACCCACGCCGACGCCGAACAGTCCGCCCGCGAGATCATCACGATCCCCGAGTGCGCGGCCTGGCTGTCCCACATAGCCAAGTCGGGCGGCCTGCGCCACGCCGAGGTCCTCGACGCCTGGCCGGCTCCATGACCTAACTCCCACCGCATGCCCGCGCACCCACGCCCGCACGCCGCCGCACGCGCTCGCACCCACCGCCGCACGCGCTCGCACCCACCGCCGCACGCGCTCGCACCCACCGCCGCACGCGCTCGCACCCACCGCCGCACGCGCTCGCACGAGCCTGCGCACCCGCACGCTGACCCGCGCCGACGCCACGCACGCCGCTGCCGGAAATGCCGCGCTCCCGCCCGCGCGCCGGCCGCGCCCTGCAAGTGCCGCGCGCCCTGCAAGTGCCGCGCGCCCTGCAAGTGCCGCGCGCCCTGCAAGTGCCGCGCGCCCTGCAAGTGCCGCGCGCCCTGCAACTGCCGCACCCCCCGGAAATGCCGCGCGCCGCACTGCGGCGGGCCCCCGCAAGTGCCGTGCGTCCCGCAAGTGCCGCGCGTCCCGCAAGTGCCGCGCGTCCCGCAAGTGCCGCGCGTCCCGCAAGTGCCGCGCGTCCCGCAAGTGCCGCGCGCCCCGCAAGTGCCGCGCGCCCCGCAAGTGCCGCGCGCCCCGCAAGTGCCGCGCGCCCCGCAAGTGCCGCGCGCCCGCAAGTGCCGCGCGCCCCGCAAGTGCCGCGCGCCCGCGCCCACACGCGCCCCGCGCGCCCACGAGCGCCGCGTTCTCGCGCGCCTCGCCGCGCACGCGCCCGCAGCGACGCACCCCGCCACCGAGGCCTGGTGCCTTAGGAGAAGCGCAGCCGCCAGCCGCGCATCGAGAAACGGCGATGGCGGCCGTGGGCCGCCATCTGCTTGTCGCTGGGCGTGAGCGCCAGCGTGTTCAGGTTGTGCGCGCTCGCCGGCGAGCGCGCTGGGTCAGCGGTGTCCTTCCGGGCGCTGACGCCAACGGTCCTCCAGCCGATCCATGAAGCCTGCCTTGCGCGTCTGGCGCGTGCGACGGCTCGCCGTGCCGCCGACGGCGTGGAGGTCCGGGGCGTTGCCCTTGCGACGGGACTGCATCGCGAAGGCGGCCGAGCCGAGCATCACCACGAAACCGGCCACGCCGAGCGGCGTATTGCTGCTCACCGTGCCGAGGACGACGAGGGCAAGACCAACAAGGATCACGAAGGCGGCGACGAGGAGCCGGCGCCGTGCGTGGAAACGCGGGTCGCTGGCCCGCACAGCCGAGGCGAACTTGGGGTCCTCGGCAAGCGACCGCTCGATCTGATCGAACAGCCGCTGCTCGTGCTCCGAGAGCGGCACGGCATTCCTCCCCGGGCGCATATCCCGATCCCGAAGTCGGGGTCGGGGTGAAACAAGGTAGGTGGCGCGGGACAGCCGTCGGCTGCCTTACCGAGCAAGTCTACGAGGGGGTTGGCGGCTCGGAAAGCGGGACGACCGTCCGCTGCGGGTGATTTTCGGTCCGCCGGAGATCACTTCGTCCCAAAAGACTGGCTGGGCCGACGCTCGCGCGGCCGAATCGGGCGGCGATCGCGTCGGCTGCGGCCTCGGCCTCGCGCCACCCACGCTCGGGCTCGCCGAGGCTGAGCTGCCGCGATGTGGTGGCCGCGGAGGTGAGCCCCTCGACCCGTACGCCGATGAGCCGAATCTGGTCGGCCGGGCCCAGCGCCTCGAACAGAGCCCACGAGATCTCGAATATCTCTCGTGCCACATCGGTGCTCGCCGGCACCGTACGGGATCGATTGACGGTGCGGAAGTCGGCGAGCCGGACCTTGATCGCCACCGTGCGGCCCACCTGGCCGCTCGCCCGCAGCCGGGCGCCGGTCTTCTCGGAGAGCGCGAGCAGGCTCCGCCGCAGCAGTTCGCGGTCGGTCACGTCGACGTCGAAGGTCATCTCGGCGCCGAGCGACTTCTCCTCGCGCTCGGGGCTGACCTTGCGCGGGTCGCGGCCCCAGGAGAGCTCGTGCAGGTGCGCCGCGGCCGCCTCGCCCACGGCCCGCCGCAACATGCCGTACGGCGCCCGCGCCAGCTCGCCCACGGTCGTCAGCCCGAGCCGGCGCAGCGTCTCGGCGGCCCGCTCCCCCACGCCCCAGAGCGCGTCGACCGGCAGCGGATGCAGGAACTCGAGCACGAGACCGGCCGGGACCACGACCATGCCGTCGGGTTTGGCCCGGGTCGAGCCGAGCTTGGCCACGAACTTCGTCGGCGCCACCCCCACCGAGCAGGTCAGTTGCTGCTCGGCGAGCATGCGCTCGCGGATCTGCCGCGCGATCTCGGCCGGGCGGCCGAGCAGCCGCTGCGCCCCCGCGACGTCGAGAAACGCCTCGTCGGAGGAGAGCGGCTCGACCAGTGGCGTCACGTCGCGGAAGATCGCCATGACCGACTGGGACGCCGCCGAGATCGCCGGCCCGTCGGGCGGCAGGAAGATCGCCCGCGGGCACAGCACCCGGGCCCGCGCCGTCGGCATGGCGCTGCGCACGCCGAACCGCCGCGCCTCATAGCTGGCCGAGCTCACCACGCCCCGCGGCCCGACACCGCCGACGACCACGGGCTTTCCGCGCAGCGAAGGATCGGTGCGGACAGCGACGGACGCGAAGAACGCATCCATGTCGACGTGCAGGATCGTGCACCCCGCGTCGTCGGCATCAGGCCCGAAACGCGGGTCGCGCCCCCGAGGCACCACCTGGCTACGTCCCACGTCAGCGACCCTAGTCCGACCCTCTGACAAAAATCAGAAACGGACAAATCAGGTTCGGGTGGCAATCAGGAGAGGAACGGTCATTTCGGCGGCGGTCAGCGATCCGTGGTAGGCGATCAACTCACCGACCACCGGCGGCTCCCACCCGGTCGCGAGCGCCACCACACGATCGAGGCAGATGACGACGATCTCGCCGATGCGGTCGAGGTGCGAAGGAGCCACCGGGCCGAACAGGCCGCGCGAGATCGCCTCCTCGCGCTCCAGCACCCATGCCTGCGGGCCGAAAACACCCCGCCAAGCGGCGAGAACGTCGTCGCGAGCCCCGGCCGCCGGATAGAGGTAGCGAACTCGCGGCTCCCCCGCGACCCCCGCCACCCCGCTCGACAAGTCGGAAATGTCGGCCATGTCGAAACGGCCGTCGGCCGGAACGTTCAGCTGCCCGTGGTCGGCCACGACCAGCAGAGCGGATCGGGGAGGCAACCCCGACACCAGCCGATCGAGAAGCGCGCCCACCCCGGCCGCCGCGTCTCGCCAGCTCGGCGAGTCGACCCCGTCCTCATGCCCGGCCTTGTCCACATCCGGGTGATAGCCGTAGACCAGCCCCGGCCCGGCCGCCAGCGCCCCCAACATTCCGGCCGCCAGCTCAGCACCGTTCGAGGCGCCGACGTAGATCGCGCCCCGATTGGCCGAGACGCTGAGTCCGCTTCCCTCGAATTCGGGACGATTCACCACGGTCGCGCCCAGCCCGGCCGCCACGACACCCTCAAAACGAGTAGGCACCGGCTGCCACACCCGCGGATCCGGATCATCACCCCAGTGGATGTGGTTGAGGATCCGCCCGTCCGGCCGCCGCGTCGTGAACCCCAGCACCCCGTGCGCGCCCGGCACCACACCCGTGCCCACGGTCACCAGGCTCACCGGCGTCGTCGACGGAAAACCCGTGGTCAAGCTGCGGCTTCCCGCCGCGAGATCTTTCAAGATCGGCGCGTACGGCGTGGCCACGGGCACCTGGTAGGTCCCGAGCCCGTCCACCAGCAGCACCGCGACGCGGTCGACCCCATCCAGAGACGGCCCCAGCCCCAGCACATCGACCGAACCCGGCACCCCGAGCACCGCGCACACGCTCGGCAGCAGGTCGGCCAGGCTCCCGCTGCCGTATGCGGGCGTCACCGGCGCCAGCGCATCGGCGCGCAGATGATCGGGCGGGACCTCCGTGATCACGGCCGCCGCGCAAACAGGTGCAGCTGGGAGGCGATGTCACGGAACGGCGGGCGGGAGGACAGTTCCAACTCGAGGTCGAGCAGCGCCTGCGGATCTTCCTCGATCACCGCGGCGGGAAGGAGATCGGCCAATACGCGTACGCCATGGGTCTGCTCCACCTCGAGACCCGCCGAGCGCAACAGTTCGGCGGCGCTCGCCACGTCGTAGCGGCGGCGCAGCGTGTCGCGCGCGCCCGCGCGGCCCTCCGGATCGCTGACCAGCGCGGACGCCGACCGCAGGTGCCCGTTGATGGCCCGCCCGAGGATCGCCGCGGCCCGGCCGGCCACCAGCACGCTGACCGCGCCCCCGGGCCGCAGCGCCGCCGCGACCGCCGAAACCACGTCGGAGGGCTGGTCGACCACCTCGAGCACCGCGTGGCAGAGGATCAGGTCGACGCTCGCCGGCTCGACGAGGCCCGCGAGCGCGTCGCCGTCGCCCTGCACGGCCCGCACCCGCTCGGCCACGCCCGCGTCGGCGGCCCGCCGGGTGAGCGCCGCGAGCGCGTCGGGGCTCGCATCGACGACGGTGACGGTGTGTCCCGACTGCGCGAGCGGCACGGCGAACCCACCGGTGCCGCCGCCGACGTCCACGACCGTGAGCTTCCGACCGGCGTGCCGGTCGAGCTCCCGTCGGAGCACGGCCCACACGGCGGCCGTGCGCGCGCTGACAATCGGCCGCTCAGTTCGCGTCGATGCGGTGTCCACGCGGCCAGCGTATCGGCCCGGCACCGCTCTTCTCGGGACCGGCTCATCCGGAGCGGTCAGAAGTCGACGATCACCCCCAGCGCCCGCTCCATCTCGCAGCTGTTGCCGTAGCTGAACTGCCAGTCGATGTGCCGGCCGTGCCACGTGCCGCTGACCTCGACCGTGACCGGTGAATAGACGAGGAAGCAGGCGTGGTGGGCGGGCTCGATCGCGAACGGATTCCCGCCCGCGGCCGCCAGCGCGGCGCACGCCTCGGCGGCCTTCGGATGGCTTCCGCCGGGCGGGTCGCATTCGAGCTCGACCGATTTCGCGGGGCCGGCGTCTCCCGCGTATTTCATCGTGAGACTCGCGCCCGGCTTCACCCGGCCGCCGCCGGCGTACCCCGGATCGGGCGTGGCGGCGGTCGCCGGCCCCGCGGTGAGGATCACGGTGGCTGCCGCGGCAAGGCCCATCATCGTACGGATCATCGCGCTCTCCCGACGTAGCGGAATAAAACCGATAAATCCGGATGATACCGTTACCGGAAATCGCGGGATGCCGGGGTGACTGGCGCCGTTGCCGCCTCCAGCCGATCCGCCACCAGGTTGAGCACGCCTTCCGCCTTCTCCAGCCGCCCCCGCACGATCAGCGCCGTGCTGGTCTTCGCGACCCGCCGGTACCGCTGCCACAGCCCCGGCGAGCAGGTCACGTTCAGCATCCCGGTCTCGTCCTCGAGGTTCACGAACGTCACCCCGCCCGCGGTCGCCGGCCGCTGCCGGTGGGTGACGATCCCGCCGACCCGGATGCGGGTCCCGGCCTCGACCCGGCCGAGCTGCGAGATCCGCAACGCGCCCACCCGGTCGAGCTCGGCCCGGATGAACTGCGCCGGGTGCGCCTCGGGCGAGAGACCGGTCGCCCACACGTCCGCGACCAGCTTGTCCACCTCGCTCATCCCGGGCAGCATCGGCGCGTCGGCCCCGCTCACCGTGCCCGGCAACTTGTCTGGTTTGTCTTGCGCGGCCGCGCCCGCCGCCCAGAGCGCCTCACGGCGCGAGAGGCCGAACCCCGCGAAGGCATCGGCCGTGGCGAGGGCCTCCAGGTGGGTGGTGGTGCATCCCGTACGTCGTGACAGGTCCGTCATGCTGCGATACGGCCCATGGGCGCGACGTTCTTCCTCGATCGCCTTGGCGAGCTCCTCCCCCACCGTACGAATGCTCGAAAGCCCCTGCCGGACGGCCGGCCCACCCAGCCCCCAAGCGTGCGAAGGCTCCTTCTCCTCGCTTTTTCGCCGGGTCTCCGGCGTTGTCTCCAGCGTGGCCGCCGCGTCGCTGAGGTTGATGTCGGGACGCCGCACCTCCACGCCGTGCCGCCGCGCGTCGTCGACCAGCGTCTGCGGCGAGTAGAAGCCCATCGGCTGCGCGTTCAGCAGCGCCGCGCAGAACGCGGCCGGGTAGTAGCGCTTGAGCCAGGCGCTGACATAGACCAGGTACGCGAAGCTGATCGCGTGGCTCTCCGGGAAGCCGTAGTTCGCGAACGCGCACAGCTTGATGTACAGGTCGTCGGCGAGCTCGCCGGAGATGCCGTTCGCGGCCATGCCCTGGTAGAGGCGCTCGCGCATCTCCTCCATCTTTTTCACCGAGCGCTTCGAGCCCATGGCCCGGCGCAGCTTGTCGGCCTCGAGCGGGCTGAAGCCGGCCGAGTCCATGGCGAGCTGCATCAGCTGCTCCTGGAAGAGCGGCACGCCCAGCGTCTTCTCCAGCGCCCGGGCCATCGTCGGGTGCGGCATCGTCCATTTCTCGATGCCGTTCTTGCGCCGGATGTAGGGGTGCACCGAGCCGCCCTGGATCGGGCCGGGCCGGATCAGCGCCACCTCGACCACCAGGTCGTAGAACTCGCGCGGCTTGAGCCGGGGCAGGGTCGCCATCTGCGCGCGGCTCTCCACCTGGAACACCCCGACCGAGTCGGCCTGGCACAACATCTCGTAGACCTCGGGATCGGACGGGCGGATGTCGCCGAAGTCGAGCTTGCTGTCGATCATGTCGAACGCGTAGTGCAGCGCCGACAGCATGCCCAGGCCCAGCAGGTCGAACTTGACCAGGTTGATCGCGGCGCAGTCGTCCTTGTCCCACTGCAGGACCGTGCGGCCCGGCATCCGTCCCCACTCGACCGGGCACACCTCGCTCACCGGCCGGTCGCAGATCACCATCCCTCCGGAGTGGATGCCGAGGTGACGCGGGAAGGTCTGCAACTCGTTCGCGAACGACACCACCTGCTCGGGAATGTCGTCGATGTCCACGGTGGCGACGTCGCCCCAGCGGTCGATCTGTTTGCTCCACGCATCCTGCTGGCCGGGTGAAAAACCAAAAGCTTTGGCGATATCGCGTACGGCCGAACGCGGGCGATACGAGATGACGTTGGCGACCTGTGCGGTGTGCCGGCGGCCGTGCTTGATGTAGACGTGCTGGATGACCTCCTCGCGGCGGTCCGACTCGATGTCGACGTCGATGTCGGGCGGGCCGTCCCGCTCCGGCGCCAGGAACCGCTCGAAGACCAGGTCGTACTCGAAGGCGTCCACATTGGTGATGCCGAGCGCGTAGCAGACGATCGAGTTCGCCGCCGAGCCCCGCCCCTGGCAGTAGATGTCGTTGTCCTTGCAGAACTTGACGATGTCGTAGACCACCAGGAAGTAGCCCGGGAAATCGAGTTCCTCGATCATCGCGAGCTCGTACTCGAGCTTCACGTAGACCTCAGGCACCTCCTCGGGCAGGCCGTAGCGGGCCTGGGCGCCGCGCAGGGCCAGCTCACGCAGCCAGCCCATCTCGGTGTAGCCCGTCTCGGGAATCGGGAACGCGGGCAGCTGCGGCGCCACCAGTTGCAGGTCGAACGCGAGCACGAGACCCAGCTCGGCGGCGCGTTCCACGGCGCCCGGGTAGGCGGCGAAGCGGCGGCTCATCTCGGCGCCGCTGCGCAGATGCGCTGTGCCGGCGGCGGGCAGCCAGCCGTCCAGCTCGTCGAGGCTGCGCCGGGCCCGCACGGCGGCGACCGCGGTGGCGAGCCGGCGGCGGGCCGGGATCGCGTAGTGCACGTTGTTGGTGGCGACCGTCTGCAGCCTTTTGAGCCGCGCCAGCTCGTGGAGCACGTCGTTGCGGTCGCCGTCGTAGGGGTCGCCGTGGTCGGTCAGCTCGACCACGACGTGCTCCCGCCCGAAGAGCTCGATCAAACGATCGAGCTCCCGGGCGGCGTCATCGACACCGCCGGTGGCGAGCGCGTGCGGTACCAGGCCCTTGCGGCAGCCGGTCAGCACCATGACGTGGTCTCTCAGGTGTCCGGCGATCTTTTCTACGCCGCCGTATGCGGGCTTGCCCTTCTCGCCCCCGGCCAGCTGACCCTCGCCGATCAGGCTGCCCAGCGCGGCGTAGCCGGCCGCGTCCTTGGCCAGCACCAGCAGATGTTGCCCCTCGGGATCGGGCTCGCCGTTCTGCGGCTTGGTCAGGCCCAGCGAGAGCTCCGCCCCGAAGATCGTGGGCAGTTCGAGGTCGCGGGCCGCCTCGGAGAAGCGGACCACGCCGTAGAAGCCGTCGTGGTCGGTGACGGCCAGCCCGGTGAGGCCCAGGCGGGCGGCTTCCTCGGCCAGCTCTTCCGGGTGGCTGGCGCCGTCGAGGAAGCTGAAGTTGGTGTGGCAGTGCAGCTCCGCGTACGGGACGGTCTTCTCTTTGCTCTTGATGAGCGGCGGCGCCTGATAGGGCTGGCGCTTCCGGCTCCAGACCGGGGAATCGCCGCCGTCGGCGTCGATGGCGAGAGGATCCACCGCGTACGGCTTTTGCTTGTCTTCGCCGATCTGGCGGACCCCCTCGCCCCTGGGCGGTCTGACGGGGCGGCCGGTCAGCGCGGCCTCGAGCTCGGACCAGGGCTTCTTCGGGTTGTTGAAGCCCATCTTCATTGCCCTCGCTCAGTCATACATGTCCGCTCAGTCATATATGGCCTCCACCGCCCAGTGGCCGCCGACCAGGGAGAGCAGGAGGGCCCGGCCGTCGTCGAGAACCACCTGGAAACGGGCCCGGCGGCGGCTCTCTTCGTCGGCCCACCAGCGCTCGTCCAGCGGCCAGGGGCCGGCCCAGCCGGTGACCGTGATCGGGTTGCCGCGCTCGACGATCAGGGAGGCGGGATCGCCGGTCAGCTCGAGGCGGGCGCTGACCCCGACGGGGGTGCCGGTGTCGTCGAGCACCACCGCGCCCAGCGGCTGCAGGGGGACCACGGCGGGGGCCGGCTTGGGCAGGCGCCCCGGCCATGGGGGCAGCGCCACCAGCGCGGGGACGCGACGGCCGCCACCCCGGTGCCGTCCGGCCGGCACCGTCACCACCGTCACGCCGTCCGTCGGCTCGGCCGTTGTCTCCGGAGCCGGCTCGGCTGTTGTTTCCGGAGCCGGCTCGACCACCCTCAGCCTGGCTTTCGCGGGCTCGAGCTGCTCCTTCGGCGCGCCCGCGGCCCGGGCCGCCCGGCGGGATTCCAGCTGGATCACCTCGGCTCCTTCGGTCGGCGTTCGCGGATCAGTGTCCTCTGTGGGCTCCTCGTCCGCGGATTCCTCTGCCGTGGGCAGAAACAGTTGCAGCGAGAGAACCGGGGCCTCCGAGTGGGCGAGCAGGGGGACCGTGCTGATCTCCGGGACCGGCTCGGTGTGGGCGGCCGCCGGGCGCGCGACCTCGCGCTCGTCGCCCCACGGGACCAGGCGGATCTGGTCGTCGGCGGAGCGTCCGCCGCCGAGGACCGGCGTGACCAGCGCTTCCGGCCCGAGCAAGCCCTGCACCCGGCTGAAGGCACGGTGGGCCCGCTCGCGATCGGCGCCGGCGTCGCCCCAGAGGCCCGGCTGAAGTCCAAGATGGACGAGCACGCCGTCCGGGATGAGCCGCAGACGCACCAGGCCCGCGGTGGGCCGGGTGGCCGTCCCGCGCCGGGCGCCGGTGAGCCAGCCGTCCAGCTGCCAGCGGACCCGCTCGGCGATCGCCGCCGCGGTCAGCGTGCCGTCGTGCCGCCACACGCGATGGAGCTCCTGCCCGTCCGCGGTGACCGCCTCGATGCCGAGCCGGGTGCAGGCCAGCCCGTGCGCCGCGAGCTTCTCGTGGAGGCGCTCGGCCAGCACCTTGCCCGCGAACGCCGCCACGTCCACCCGTGCGAGCGGCTCGTCGTAGGTGCCGGCGACGTCCAGGTCGGGCGGCGGCTGCCGCACCGCGAGCGGCCGATGATCTCGCCCCGAGGCGAGCCGATGCGCGAGCGCCCCGTCGAACCCGAACCGGCTCAGCACGTCCCCCGCCGGCAGTCCCGCGAAGCCTCCCAGCGTCTTGACTCCCAGCCGCTTGAGCAGGTCGACCAGCTCGCGCCGCTCCAGCGCGTCGATCGGCATCCCGGCGAGGAAGGCCGCGGTCTCCCCGGGCGCCACCACCCGCCCGTCCCGCGCCGCCAGCCCCGCCGCGAACACCCCGTCGGCGATCCCCACCTGGCTCTCCACCGCGCATGCTTCCGCGATCTGCTCCACGATCCGCTCGGCCGCGGCCTCTTCCCCGCCGAAATACCGCGCGGGCCCCCGCGCCGCAAGCGCACAGGCCCCCGGCCGGATCACCTCCACCCCCACGGCGACCTCTTCGACGGCGGCGACGACGGGCTCGAACGCCCGGGCATCCCGCCCCGGGTCATCCTCGACGACAACAAGCCGCGGACACCGGCTCTGCGCCTCCCGGCGACGCAGCCCTTGCCGTACGCCTTCCTGGCGCGCCGCCTCCGAGCAGGCCACCACCCGGTTCTCCCGCAGCACGACAACGGGCCCCGAACCGTCCACCCCATCCACGATCTCGGCCGCCACCACGGCCCAGTCCGGGCACCAGACAAGAAGCGTCCGCACCTCCCCGCCCACGTCACACCACCGCCATCGAGGCAGGAGGCGACGCCATCGAGGCGGGGGCCGACGCCATCGAGGCGGGGGCCGACTCCATCGAGGCCGGAGGCGGCGCGGTCAAGGCCGGAGGCGGCGCGGTCAAGGCCGGAGGCGGCGCGGTCAAGGCCGGAGGCGGCGCGGTCAAGGCCGGAGGCGGCGCGGTCAAGGCTGGAGGCGACATCATCGAAGCCGGGGGCGACGGCGGAGCGGAACGCAACCGCGAGACGGAGCGCACCGTGGCCGAGCGGGCAGTTGCTCCCGAGTGCTGCCGGGGAGGAACGGCGGGAGCCGGGGACGGGCGTTCGGATGGGTTGTCCGAAGTGACGGGTGGAGTGGATCCGGTGGTGGGTGGGAGCGTGGGCGGGCGGACCGTGACCCCCGGCATCCACATGGTCAGCTCCTTGGGGCGGGCGGCGGCGCCCCGGCCCCGGGCCAGGACGGTCACCTCACGGCGGCGCAGGCGTCCGCGACCGGCGCCCAGGCCCTCCCAGCGGCCCGCGGTCACCTGGAGAGTGACGTCGGCGCCGTCCCAATGGCCGAACGGGACCAGCACGCAGCCGCGCTGACGGGCCCGGGCCACCAGGCGGCCGGCGATCGCCGGGGAGACGCTGCCCGGAACGGCGGCGACCACCACGTCGACGCCGTCGATCAGGGCCGCCACCACGGTGGCCCACTCGGGTCCGGGGTTGGGTACCAGCGCCAGCCGGTCCAGGGCGATGCCGCTCTCGGCCGCGGCCACGGCGCCCAGCGCGGGCACCCCGACGACGGCGCACCAGGATCCGGTCCGCGAGGCCTCCGACAGCAACGCGAGCAGCAGCGACGTCCCGCCGCTGGCCGGCGCCGCCCGCCCGGTGGCGACCGCGACGGTGCTGCCCCGCCGCAGGCCGCGCCCGGGCAGCAGCCCACTCAGCCCGGGCGCCACCGGAAGCATCCGATGCACACCCGGCTCGGCCGTCTCCCCCGCCGCCCGCACCAGCTCCGCAAGGGCGGCCGCACCGCTGATCATGCGTCCCGCCATCATTGCCCCGCTCCGTGTTGCCGTGTTGCCGTGCTTACCAAATTCGCCCGAACTCGGACGAACCGCGCGCCACCGTCAAGCCAATCCCGGCGGCCCAACCCAAGACGAATGCTCTGGGCCGCCGGAAAGAGGGATGGCTCTACCCGCCGCGCGTCCGCTGCGGCCGGGCCAGGCGGCCGGGCCAGGGCGGTCGGGCCGCGAGCTAGGCGGCCGGCCGCGAGGTCAGGCGGTCAGGCCGCGAGGTCAGGGGTTCGGCGGGTCAGGCCGCCGGGCCGCGAGGCCAGGCGGCCAGGCCGCGAGGCCCAGGGTCCGGCGGGTCAGGCAGCCGGGCCGCAAGGCCAGGCCAGACGGTCAGGCCGCGGGTCAAGCGGCCAGGCAGCCCGGCCACGGGCCAGACAGTCAAGCCGCGGGCGGTCAGGCAGCCATTACGCCGTCGATCAGGCAGCCGCTGCGCCGTCGATCAGGCAGCCGCTGCGCCGTCGATCAGGCAGCCGTTACGCCGTCGATCAGGCAGCCGTTACGCCGTCGCCGATGGCAGCGGCCGAGCGCACGGTGAGCTTCTGGATCAGGCGGCCAGCGGAGGCTGGTAGGCCACGCCCAAGGACGACTCGACCACCGTGACGAACTGCTCGGCTGCTCTCAAGAGGTCGTCGGCTTCCCGAGGGCTCACGACGCGCGGGATGCCGGCCTCGGCCGCGGCTCGCTTGGTGGCGCCCAGGGCGAAGTAGCTTGCCCAGTCGGCGAACTCGGGGGCCACCAGGACCAGCAGGGACCAGACGCTTGTCACCCGGCTGCGGCGGGTGGGCGCGGCCGGGCGGGCCCGCGCGGCCAGCACAGCGGCGGCGGCTCGCAGAGCGGCCAGGTGGGCCGCCGCGTAGCGCAGGCCGTCGGGGCGGGTCAGCGCCGCCTCGGCGAGGCCCTGCCTGGCTATGACCAGCAGCTGGGCGGGAGTGCGGTGCGGCAGCATGTGCGCCGGGACCGTGGGCGCCTCCGCCTGGACGGCCGCTGTCGGCGCGTGCGCCAAGCCGGGAGCCCGTAGGAGGGCCGGCGCCGTGTTGCTCGCCATAGGTCGTGTCTCCTCGCGTGTCGCATCCGACGTGCTGTGGTGTCGAACCGATCGCTGTCTCGACCGGTCGCCGTGTCGAACCGATCGCTGCGGAGGAAGACGCAGCGCCCGTGTGGGCGAGCCGGCCGGGCGTGAAGCTTCCCCACACCACACCCGGCCGGACCCTGCCGGCGGGCCCGTCGCCCACCACCCGGGGGTCGGGGGGCGGCGGGCGACGGTCCTGCCTTGTCTGAGGGCACCGGACCCGCGAATGCCCGGAGCCTCTCGTGCGGCACTTCGCGGGTGCCGCACCCGGGAGCCACGCCGCGAAACATCGCTCCCGGTGCCAGGACGAACCCCGAAGCTCCCGAGGGGAGGCTTCGAACATCCGTTCTAACTATCCGAGAGACTAGCACGCCTGTACGACAAAATCCGCCCGCCCGCTACGACAGAACTTTCTCGAAGTTGAGCTCGTTGTACTCCGCGTCGCTGTACGGCGGGATCTCGCGGTATCCGCTGCTCCGGTACAGCGCCGCGGCCTCGGGCAACGCCCGGTTGGTGCCGAGTCGCAGCGTGCGATACCCCTGCACGCCGGCCCGGCTCTCCAGCTCGGAGAGCATCCGCCGCCCCAGCCCGAGCCCTCGGCAGTCCGGGTCGATCCAGACATGGCGGATTTCGGCCACCCCCGGGGAGAGCACCTGCCAGATTCCACACCCGACGGCGGAGTCCGGCTCCTCCGAGGCCACCAGAAACTCGCCGCCCGTCGAAGCCAGCTCGCCCGGCCGCAGCAGTGCGCTCTCCGAATATCCCGACGCGAAGCGGGCGTCGAGCTCGCCCGCATACTGCCGCAGGCACCACCGCGCGATATCCGATGAATCCGGAATGAGGGCAATCTCCACCGAGGCCATCCGCAACAGCCGGCGAACCTGCTCCTGGGCCGCGACCAACCGGTCCCGCTGGGCGGACGTGAGCCGCCCGAGCAGCGAACCCACGCTCTCCCGGGCCCGGGAATCCAGTTCCGCCCGCGCCGCCGCACCCGCGGGCGTCAGCGAGGCGACCCGCACCCGCCCGTCCCGGGGGTGCGGCCGCACCTCCACGAGCCCCTGGCCCTCGAGAGACCTCAGCATCCGGCTCAGATAGCCCGAGTCGAGCCCGAGCAACGACCGCAGGGAGCGCAGATCGGCCCCCTCCCCGATCTCGAAGAGCAGCCGCGACTCGCTCCACGGCCGTTCCAGCCCGAGGTAGTGGTCTCCCAGCACCCCGAGGCGCCGCGTGTAATACCGGTTGAAATCACGCACAAGCTCGATCTGGTTCACGCCTCCGATAATCTCTGACTCAGGTCAGAGATTTCTAGTCCCCTCTCAGACGGATCCGGATGACAGGATGCAGCGGAGGTGCGACACATCGACAGGTGAAGGGGCTCGGCATGGACCGGACCATCGTGATCACGGGCGCGAGCTCCGGCGTCGGCCTCGCGGCCGCCGAGCAGCTGGCCGCCAAGGGCGACGAGGTGGTCGTGGTCGGCCGCAATCCCGAGCGGCTCGCCGCGGCCGTACAGAAAGTGGAAAGAGCGGCCAACGGCCGCAAGCCCGGCCAGTTCCGTGCCGATTTCGAGTCCCTCGACGACGTACGCCGGCTGGCCGATCACCTGCTCACCACGTACCCGAAGATCGATGTCCTGGCGAACAACGCCGGCGGCATGGTCGGCGAGTACCGCCGGACCAAGGACGGCTTCGAGGCGACGATCCAGGGCAACCACCTCGCCCCGTTCCTGCTGACCCACCTCCTCCGCGAACGGCTTTCGGGCCAGCGCGTGATCAACACCGCCTCCGAGGCGCACCGCGAGGGTCCGCCCGACCCCGGAGAATTCGTCGGCGACCCGGCCAGGTACCGCGCCTACAGCGCCTACGGCCGGTCGAAGTCCGCCAACATCCTCTTCGCCGCCGAGGCGCATCGCCGCTGGCCCGATATCAAGAGCATCTCGTTCCACCCGGGCGTGGTGCGCACCAACTTCGGCGCCGGCCGCGCCCTGCGCCTCTTCTACCGGTACGCCCCCTTCCTGGTCAGCCCGGAGAAGGCCGGCGCGCTGCTGACCTGGCTGGCCACCGTCCCCGACGACGACCTGGCCGGCGGCGGCTACTACGTCGGTCACCGGACGAAGGAGCCGAAGCCGCATGCGGCCGACGCGGCCCTGGCGAGCCGGCTGTGGGACGCCAGCGCCGAGGCCGTCGGCCGGTAAGAAGAGGCGAGTAAGAAAGAAGAGGCGAGCCGGCGAACAGGGTTGTAGAAAAGGCAGCATGAGATACCGCACCCTCGGCACCAGCGGCCTGCGCGTGTCCGAGCTGATTCTCGGCGCCATGACCTTCGGCGAGCACGGCGGCGTGGGCGCGCCGGCCGAGGAGTGCTGCAAGATCGTCGACGCGTACGTGGAGGCGGGCGGCAACGCGATCGACACGGCGATCAACTACCGCGATGGGCAGAGCGAGGAGATCCTCGGCGACCTCCTCGCGGGCCGCCGCGAGTCGTTCGTGCTGTCCACCAAGTACACGACCAGCCGCGATCAGAACGACGCGAACGCCGGCGGCAACGCCCGCAAGAACCTGCGCCTCTCGCTGGAGACCAGCCTGCGCCGGCTGCGCACCGACTACCTCGACCTCTACTGGGTGCACGTCTGGGACAAGTCGACGCCGATCGAAGAGACGATGCGGGCGCTCGACGACGCCGTACGATCGGGAAAGGTCCTTTATGTCGGCATCTCCGACGCGCCGGCCTGGGTCGTCGCGCGCGGCCAGACCCTCGCCGAGTGGCACGGATGGAACCCGCTGACCGCCCTCCAGGTGCCCTACAACGTGATCGACCGCGACATCGAGCGCGAGCTTCTGCCGATGGCGGAATCGCTGGGACTCGGCGTGACCGCCTGGAGCCCGCTGGCCGGCGGCATCCTGTCCGGAAAATACGGGAAAAATCCGACGGGATCCACGCGACATGACCCCGCCAAGATCGACGACCGGCAACGGAAGGCGGCGCAAGCGGCGCAGGACGTCGCCGACGAGATCGGCGCCACCCCGTCGCAGGTAGCGATCGCCTGGACGGCGGCGAGATCGAAGGCGATCGTCCCGATCATCGGCGCCCGGTCACTCGAGCAGCTCACCGACAACCTCGGCGCGAAGGACGTGACCCTGAGCCCCGAGCAGGTGGAGAAACTCACCACCGCGACCGACTTCGAGCGCGGCTTCCCGCACGACTTCATCGACGGCATCGGCCCGTGGGTGTTCGGCAAGGCCCTGATCGCAGAATGAGTGGCATGGAATCGCATCCCAATGTGGTCGCCGTCCGCGAGGCCCTCGAGGCCGCGGGCGCGCACACCTCCGAGGTCGTCGTGCTCGACGACGCCGTGCACACCGCGGTGGCCGCGGCCGAGGCGCTCGGCGTCGAGGTCGGCCAGATCGCGAACTCGCTGATCTTCGACGCCGAGGGCGAGCCGCTGCTGGTGCTGACCTCGGGCGCGCACCGGGTCGACACGGCCAAGGTCGCGGCCGGGCTGGGCATCGCCAAGCTGCGCCGGGCCACCCCCGAGTTCGTGCGCGAGCACACCGGCCAGGCGATCGGCGGGGTCGCGCCGCTGGGCCATCCCAAGCCGGTGCGCACGCTGGTCGACGTCGACCTGGAGAAGTTCGACGTGATCTGGGCAGCCGGCGGGGTGCCGCGCGCGGTCTTCCCGATCAGTTACGCCGAGCTGGTGCGGGTCACCGACGGCACGCCCGCCGAGGTGGCCTGAGGCCGCATGCTGGTCACGCTGCACGTCTGGCGGGTGCCCCGCCGGCGGATCGCCGCGGCCATGCTGCAACTCGCCCGGGCACGGCGGCATCAGGCCCGTTTTGTCAAATTCTTGGGTACGAGTAACGGCTTTGAACTCAAAAACGCGGACTTGACGAGGTACGCGGCCGTGACCGTCAGCGACCGGCCGGTCGACTACCCCGCCTGGAACCGCCTGGCCGTGCAACGAGCCGTCGTCGAGCTCGACCCTCTGCACAGCCGGGGCAGCTGGTCGGGCCGCAAGCCGTTCGAGGCCGGATCAAAAGAGGCCGCGGCAAGAAAACCCGACGGAACGGTCCTCGCGATCACCCGGGCCCGCCTGCGCCCCACCAGGGCATTCCGGTTCTGGCAGGCGATCCCTCCGGTGATCCGCGAACTGCACACGGCCCCCGGGCTGCTGGCCGGCTTCGGCATCGGCGAGGCGCCGATCGGCTGGCAGGGCACGGTCAGCGTGTGGCGGGATGCGGCGGACCTGACGCGGTTCGCGTACCGTCAGCCGGAGCACCGTGCGGTGATCGCCCGCACCGCCGCCGATCGGTGGTACGCCGAGGAGCTGTTCGCCCGGTTCGCCGTCCGCGGCATCACGGGCGACCGGTCGGTGCTGGGGTGGCTGGAGGAGGGGCAGACTTAGGTATGAGGCTCGTTGCGTGGCAGCCGGACGACCTGCTGCGGCGGCTGGACGACGTGGTCGCCGTCTACGGCGAGGCGATGGGCTACCGCCAGGAGCTGCTGCAGACCCGCCGGGGCTACATCGGCGCCCATGTGCGCAGGCCCGGCTTCCGCGCGGTCGCCACCCTCACCACCGACGGCCGGCTCGCCGGTTTCGGGTACGGCTACACGTCCGGCCCCGGCCAGTGGTGGCACGACCAGGTGCGCTCGGCGCTCGACGACCCGGCCCGCGACCACTGGCTCAGCGACTGCTTCGAGGTGGTCGAGCTGCACGTGCGGCCGGCCGCCCAGGGCCACGGCATCGGGGCGCGCCAGTTGCGGGCCCTGCTGGCGATGGCCGACGGCAAGACCGTGCTGCTGTCGACGCCCGAGGCGGACGAGCAGAAGTCGCGGGCATGGCGGCTCTATCGCCGCTTCGAGTTCGTCGACGTGTTGCGGGACTTCTACTTCCCGGGCGACGAGCGGGCGTTCGCGATCCTGGGCCGCGAGTTGCCGATGGTCGACCGTCCCGCCGAGGACGCACCGGGCATCGTCGGCATTTGAGGAAATACCCGTTCTGGGGGCTGCTGGCCGCCCTCGTCCTCACCCAGATCTGCTACCCGCTGGCCGAGGGCGACGCTCGGGCAAGATTGACCGTTCTAACGGTCCTTATCGGATACATCCTCTCGGTCGCCCATGCCGCGGCAACCCGAGGCCCGCGAGCCGCCCTCGCCCTCGTCGCCATGGCCACTTTCGGTGGTTTCGCCGTGGAGGCGATCGGCGTGGCCACCGGCTTTCCTTTCGGCGCCTACGACTATTCCGGCGAACTGGGCCCGAAGCTTCTCGGCGTCCCCCTGATCATCCCGCTGGCCTGGACCTGGATGGCCTGGCCGGCGTGGCTGGCGGCGATCCGCCTGAGCAGATCACGAGCCGCCCGCGTGTCGATCGCCGCTTTCGGCCTCGCCGCATGGGATGTCTTCCTCGACCCGCAGATGGTCGCCGAGGGCTACTGGCGCTGGCAGGACCCCACCCCCGCGCTCCCCGGCATCCCCGGCGTCCCGCTCGGCAACTACCTGGGCTGGCTGGCCTTCGCCATCCTTCTGATGACCGCGCTTTCCGTCGCCGGCGGAAACTCGATAAAAACCCCGGCCGGCGCCGACGCGCCGATCATCGCGCTCTGGTTCTGGACGTACGCTTCCTCCGTGCTAGCCCACGCGGTGTTCCTGGGCCTCCCGGTGTCCGCGGCCTGGGGCGCCCTCCTGATGGGCATCGCCATCCTTCCGCTGGCCGCCCATCAGGTGAAACGCCGATGATCTGGCTGCTTCTGCTCCCTTGGGCGGCGTTGACCGCGCACACCGCCGTCAACGCCGCCCTCCTGCGACGCCTGCGGACAACGACGGAAACCCCGAACGAAATCACCGAGAAAGTCGCCGTTCTCCTGCCCCTGCGCAACGAGGCCGACCGCGTCACCCCCTGCCTCGAGGCGCTGCTGGCCCAGCGCGACGTCCCGAATCTGACGATCCACGTCCTCGACGACAACTCCACCGACGGCACCGCCGAACTGGTCCGATCGATCGTCGGCGACAAGGTCAACCTGATCGCCGGCGCCCCGCTCCCGCACGGCTGGCTGGGCAAACCGCACGCCTGCCAGCAACTGGCCGCGGCGGCCGGCGATGCCGACGTCCTGTCCTTCGTGGATGCCGACGTGATTCTCGGCCCGCATGCCCTCGCCCGGGCGACGACCATGTTTCGCGAAATCCGGGTGACGCTGCTTTCGCCGTACCCGAAAATCACCGGAACCGGCCGCCTGCTGCAACCGCTGCTCCAATGGTCTTGGATCACCTTCCTGCCGCTGCGCCTGATGGAGCGTTCCCCGCGCCCGTCGCTGGCGGCCGCCGGCGGCCAATGGCTGGTCATCGATCGCGCCGGCTACGAAAGGGCGGGCGGTCACGCCGCCGTGCGCGCCGAGATCCTCGAGGACATCGCGCTCGCACGGCAGATCAAGCGCGCCGGCGGCCGCATCGCCCTCGCCGACGCCTCCCACCAGGCGACATGTCGGATGTACACCTCCTGGCGCGACCTCACGGCCGGATACACCAAGTCGCTCTGGGCATCGTTCGGCTCCGGTCCGGCGGCGGCTTTCGTCGTGGTCTTTCTGCTTTTTCTGTACGCGCTGCCGGCCGCGGCCACGCCGATCCTGGCCGTGACCGGCTTCTCGCGCGCGTCGTTGGTCGCCCTCGGCGCGTATGTCCTGGCCGTAGCGGGCCGCGCCATCACCGCGTACGCCACCGGTGCCCGCGCCTGGCCCGATGCCCTGGCCCACCCCGTGTCCGTGATCCTGTTCGCCTGGCTGACCGCCCGCAGTTTCGCCCTGCGCCGCCGCGGCGCCCTCACCTGGCGAGGCCGTTCCCTATGAGCCGCGCAGTGGTGATCGGCGCGGGCGTCGGCGGTCTGGCGGCCGCCATCCGCCTGGCCGAGGCCGGCCACGACGTCGAGGTCCACGAGCGCGCCTCCGCCCCCGGCGGCAAGCTGGGCCGCTACGAGCGGGACGGCTTTCGCTTCGACACCGGCCCGAGCCTGCTGACACTCCCCCAGGTTTTCACCGACCTCGGCCTCACCCTGCCGCTTCAGCCGCTCGACCCGGTGGTCCGGCACGTCTTCGCCGACGGCGCCGTCCTCGATTCCTCGTCCTCCCACGAAACTTTCCTGGACCGCATCTCCGCCGTCCTCGGCCCCGAAGCCGCCGACGACTGGCACCGCTTCTGGCGCCGGGCCGAACGCATCTGGCGCGCCTCCTGGCGTTCCGTCCTGCGCCGCCCGGTCACCCCCGCCACCCTGGCCGCCCTGTCCTGGCGCCTGACCGACCTGGCCGCGATCGCCCCTGGCCGCACCCTGCGCCACCTGGGCTATCGCTACCTGCGTGACCCCCATCTGCGCATGCTCCTCGACCGCTACGCCACCTACGCCGGCGCCGACCCTCGGCACGCTCCCGCCGCACTGGCCGCGATCCCGTACGCCGAGCTGGCCTTCGGCGGCTGGTACCTGCCCGGCGGCCTGACCACCCTGGCCGACGCGATGGTCGCCCGCTGCGAGGCCCTCGGCGCCCGCCTGGTCCTCAACTCGGAGGTGACCGCCGTCGAGCCCACCGGCGTCCGCGCCGACGACACTTTCGTTCCGGCCGACGTCATCGTGTCCGATGTGGACGCCCTGACCCTCTACCGCGACCTGCTACCGACGCCGGGCCGGCTGCCGGCCCTGACCGACCGCAGCCTCGCCGGTTTCGTGCTGCTCCTGGCCATCCGCGGCGAGACACGGGAACTGGCCCACCACAACGTTTTCTTCCCGGCCTACTACGACGCCGAGTTCGACGCGATCTTCGGCTCTCCTGCCCGCCGGGCCCGCCCCGCCGACGACCCCACCATCTTCGTCACCCGGGCGAACGACCCCACGGTCCACCCGCCCGGCGCCGAGGCCTGGTTCGTCCTGGTCAACGCCCCGCGCCACGGCACGTCCCGGCAGGCCACCGACTGGCGCCGCCCCGGCCTCGCCGACTCCTACGCCGACCACATCCTCGACCTGCTGGCACACCGGGGCCTCGACGTCCGCGACCGCGTCCTCTTCCGCGAGACCCGCACCCCCGCCGACCTGGCCGCCGCCACCGCTACGCCGGGCGGCGCCATCTACGGCACCACCGGCGCCCTGCTGCGCCCCGCCAACCGCGGTCCCTTGGACAACCTCTTCCTGGTCGGTGGCTCCGTCCATCCCGGAGGCGGGCTGCCGATGGTCGCTCTTTCCGCGCAGATTGCGGTCACCCAGATCGGCCCGGCCTGATCGATACTTGTTGCCTCCGACGGTGGGGGTGCCAGTGGACCGCTTCGAAAGCCCGGTGGATGATGCCGGCTCGAAGAGCATCGTCAACGTCGTGCGGGGCGGCGACCTCCACACCCACCGGACCGACCCGGGCTACCGGATCGTCCCGCACGACCTGCCGGCCGCAGCCACGCCGGAAAGTTTCCGCGGGCAGCCGAGCCGGCTGCTCGCCGACGCGCACCGGTTCATTGCCTTCCATGGCCGCGCCGAGGAACTCGAGCACCTCCGCGCCTGGCGGGACGGCCACGACCAGTTCGGCGTGATGCTCGTCCACGGCGCCGGCGGCCAGGGCAAGACGCGGCTCGCCCGCGAGCTCGCCGGCCGGTCCGCGGTCGCGGGCTGGACGCTGCTCACGGCCCGGCCCGGCTCGCGCCCCGCGCCCGACCGCGTCCCCGCCCACGGCCACAGCCGGCTGGTGGTCGTCGACCACGCCGAACGCTGGCCGGCTCCGCTGATCAGGTCGGTGCTCGCCGACGCCCGCCTGCACGACCGCCGGACAAGGATCCTGCTGCTGACCCGCCCGGCCGGCGGCTGGTGGCAGCGGATCGGCCGCCATGTGCGCGACCAGTTCGCCATCGAGCCCGCCGTGCTGGCCCTCAAACCCCTGCCGGCCGGCTCGGGCCAGCGGGAGCGGCTCTTCGAGGCAGCCCGGGACGGCTTCGCGAAGGCGCTGGAGATCCCCGGGGCGCTGACCGTCCCGCCCCCCGAGGACTGGTCGCCCGGCGTCACCGCCCTGGAGATCGAGATGAGGGCGCTGGCCGAGGTGTACGGCGTCGAGCGCCACGACGACGTGCCCGCCGGGCCGGACGCGATCTCCGCCTATCTGCTCGGCCGGGAGTACGAGCATTGGGCCCGGCTGCGCGAGAGAGCCGGCCTGGAAACCCGCCCGGACGCCATGGCCCGCACAGACGCCATGGCCCGCACAGACGCCATGGCCCGCACAGACGCCATGGCCCGCACGGTCTACCTCGCCTGCTTGGCCGGCCCGCTGCGCCACGGCGAGGCGTCGGCGCTGGTCACCGCGTCCGAGCTCGCCGCGACCGGCGACGAGGCAAGCCGCCTGCTCGACGATCACCGGGAGGGCTACCCGGCCGACGTACTCGCGCCGATCCGGCCGGACCGCATGGCCGAGGACTACGTCGCGTTCTGGGCGACCGGCCTCCGCGGCTTCGGCGCCGACCCGTGGACCGCGGGCAAACTGCCCGTCGTGCTCGCCGTGCTGGCGCCCCACCGGGTGTCCTCGTTCCTCACCACCGCGGTCGCCGTGGCGCAGCGGTGGGCCGCGTTCGGTCACGATCACCTCGGCGTGCTGCTGCGAAGCCGTCCGGAGGCCGTGCTGGCGGCGGGCGGGCCGCTGCTCGACGCCCTGGCCGGACTGACCGGCCTGGACGCGGCCACGCTGATGGCGCTGGAGGCGGCGATGCCCCTCGACGGGCCGCCCGAGATCATGGCGCCGATGGCGACCCTGACCCTGCGCCTCTACCGCCGGCTTCGCGGGACGGGCGCGCCGGACACGACGTACGCGCCCCTCGGCTACCGCCTGGCACGCCGACTCGTCGCGGCCGGCGCCGCCCGCCGGGCGCTCGAGCCGATCGACACGGCGATCGGCTTCTGGCGGCTCAGGCCTCGCTATCCGGCATTTGCCCTGGCCCGGGCGCACGGCTGCCGGGCCGAGGCCCTGGCCGGCCTGGACCGGCACGCCGAGGCCGTCGAAGACTCGCTGACCTCTCTGCGGCACTGGGAGGCGGCGGGCAGCGCGAGCGGCCTCGCCACCCAGCTCGAGTCGCATGCCGGGCTGCTCGACAAGGCCGGTGAGCCGCGCGCCGCGGCCACCCACCAGGCCGAGGCAACCGTCCTCTGGGAGGCGCTGGCCGAGCAGGACGCCGACGTGCAGGTGCGGCTCGCCCGGTCGCTGACCGCCGAGGCTCGCTACCGCCGGGCGATGGGCGACCGCGAGGCGGCGGCCACCGCCGCCCGCAAGGCCGCCGCGACGTGGCAGCGAATCGACAAGGCCACCCCGGACGGCCGCTACCACCAAGATCTCCTCGCGTCCTGGACGGTGCTCGCGGTCACCCGCGCCGCGCCGCCCGCCGTGCGTCTCAAGGCCGCCGAGCGCGCCGCGCGCGGTCTCGGCCGGCTGGCGCATCGGGACATCACGGCGCTGCCCCGCGCCGCCCAGGCGATGGCCATCTGGGCGATCCTGCTCACCCGGGCCGATCGGCGCGCCGAGGCGATGGAGCGGGCGGACGAGGCCTGCCGGATGTCGGTCTGGCTGGTCGAGCGGTACGAGAAGCGCCACGCGTCGCTGCACGCCGCGATCCGGCTCGCCCAGGCCCGCGCCGACGGAAACCCGTCCTTGGTGGACGGCGCCGAGAGGTTCTACCGGGCCACCCGGGCGGAGTACGGGACGACAGTCGAGGACGAGTTGGTCACAGATCTGCTGCGCGACGAGCCGGCGCCCTGATCAGACCGGGGCGTGGGCGGCTCAGACCGGGGCGTGGGCGGCGAGGAAGGCCCTGGCCATCGCCGACGACAGGTCGGCCGGGTTCTTCGCGGCGATCGCCTTGCCGCCGGTGGCCTTGGCTATGTCGTTGAGCGTCGCCATGTCGGCGTCCGGGCCGAAGCCGACCCCGATCACCGGGACCGGGCGCTGCGGGTCCTGTGACTTCGCCAGTTTGTCGAGGAACGTCTTCTTCGGCATCGAGTACGTCGACTCGGCGTCGGCGCCGTCGCTCAGGACGATCAGCAGCGTGATCGTGTTGGCTTGCACCTTGGGCCGCATGACGGCCTGGCCGTCCAGGATGGTCTGGAACAGCGGGGTGCCCGCCTCGTTGGGCGCCTTGTAGCCCTTCATGGCCGTGGCCAGCGCCTGACGGCGGGTCGCCGCGCCGACCTTGCTGTTGATCGGGCCGTAGGGCACGACTTCGGTGTGCGGCTTGCTCTGCGGGGTCGGGGTGTTGAAGAACCACATTCCCGCGCTGGTCTCGTCGCCGAGGACCTGGGTCGCGGCCAGCCCGGAGTCGCGCAGCAGCCCCGCCTTCGTCGTGGGGCGGCCGGACTTGTCGGTCGCCGGCTTGTTCATCGAGCCCGAGGCGTCGATCAGCAGCAGCACCTGGAACGCCAGGGTGCGGTACTGCGCCCACTGCACGGCCGGCGCCAGCAGCTTGTCGGAGCGCTCCGGCACCGGGACGGTGTGCGGCATCGCGTACGTCCGGAACCCCGCCTCGGTCAGCTGCGGCTTGCCGATGGCCGCGCGCAGCTTCGCGGCGAGGCCGGCGTGTTTGGTCGAGGTGGAGACCGCGTACGGGTAGTCGGCCTCGATCAGCCCGTCGGACGGGAACGACCCGGTCAGCGCGATCGCGTTCCCGCCGCGCTGATAGGTGATCAGCTGCTGCTCGGTGATCGGGAAGACGCCGATCTCGTTGGCGGCCGCGTTCGCGTCGCTCTGCGCGGCGACCTTCTGCAGCAGCGCGGCCGGATCGGCGGAGGCGTCCTTGAGCCGGCTGCGCAGGGTCAGCGCCCGCAGCTGGGCGATGCCGGCGTCGGGCGTGCTGCTCGCCATGGCGGTCTGGATGGCGTAGACGGCGAGCATGCCGACGCTCGAGTGCAGCGGGTCGGGCATGGTCACCGCGGGGATCTGGTGCCCCGCGACGCCGGCCATCAGCCGCATCCAGGAGGTCTGGTCGCCGCTGGCGTAGCGGCCGGCGATGGTCGTGGGCCCGGCCAGCACGATCGGGCTGCGGGCGATCGGGTCACCGTCCACGCGGTACGCCTCGACGCCGCCCACCAGAGAGATCCGCAGCCAGGCGCTGGAGGAGGGGATCCACACGTCGGGCTGCTCGGGGGCGGAGGCCGTGACGGCCGGTTCCTGAGCGGTGACACCGATCGCCCCACAGTCCGCACCGCCGTTGACGGTGCGCGCCGCGTCCCGGACCACGGGGGCGATCTCCGGGGCGGCGACGACGTGCAGGAGCGTGTCGGGGCACGGTCCCGCGGGGCGGGCGCTCTGCTCGCCGGGATTCTGCGAGTAGAGCCACCAGGTCGTGCCGCCGGCCACGGCGATGAGCACGACCACGATCATGAAGGCCAGGAGGAATCGGACGGCGGGGCTGGCCGGCTGCTCGGGTTCCGGCTCAAGGTCCGACACTGCCCACCACCCTTTCCCGCCCGATTACTCCTGGTCGATTTGGAACGAGGCCGAATAGTAGCCACCCGCCCGTCGAAAGCAATAGGGAATCTGAAGAAATCCCAGGTGGATCCCGCTTCTTCGGGGAAACGCCACTCAATACGGAGAGTAGCCACCGAATGAAAGATCAAGCAGGCGGAAACACGGTGAACTGCGATCCCTCCATTCAAGATCGAAATGTCACAACCGCGCGCGGTAGCCACGTCGAAAACGGTAGGGTCGCGCCCATGGAATGGCTGACGCCACAGCGGTACGCCGTCGAACTGGAGACCGAGACCGCCCGCTTCGCCGCCGCGGCGACCCGTCGGGATGAAGACCAAAAAATCGAGAAATGTCCGGAGTGGACCGTTCGCGATCTCGTCACCCACGTCGGCACCGGCCACCGGCTCGCGGCCGGAATCATCGTCGAGCGCCGCGACCACCCCGCCGAGTACAAGCTGCTCGACGCGCCCGACGACAAGAACGACTGGGCGGCCTGGCTGACGGCCGGCGCACAGAGGCTGAATGCCGCCGTCGCCGATCACGGCTTCGACGGCGAGGTCTGGACCTGGCAGCCGAAATTCCAGACCGCCGGCTTCTGGCAGCGCCGCATGCTGCACGACCTGATCATCCACCGCTTCGACGCCGACCCCGGTGGCGATCTCGCCCCCGACCTCGCGGCCGACGGCATCGCCGATCTGTTGCTGGCCTTCGAGTACTTCCAGAAGCTGACCGGAAATGGCGAGACCGTACTGTTCACCGCCACCGACACCGGCCAGAGCTGGCACGTGACGCTCACCCCCGCCGGCCCGGAATGGATCACCGAGGCGCGGCCGGCCGACGCGATCTGCAAAGCGCCGGTCAAAGATCTCCTGCTGATCCTCAACCGTCGCCGCGATCCGATCCTGATCGAGGGCGACGCCACCATTTACGACCGCTGGTGGGAGAACAGCCAGTTCTAGCGCCCTATTGGGTGGGGTCTGGAACGCATCAGCGCTGGCCGCCCTCGATCAACACTCAGCGCGACTTCGGGTGACGATCAGAGCGGGCGCACCCCCGAAGGCAGCTCCCCCGCTGCCACGTGCGCCAGCAAAGTCGTACGCAAGGCCTCGGCGGCGTGGGGAAGCACGGACCGTTTGCGATGCGCCAGGGCGATGGTCCGCCTCATTCCCGGCGGCGCCAGCGGCGTCGCCCGCAGCATCGGCCGGTTGGCCAGCACCATGCTCGGCACCAGCGCCACGCCCAGCCCCGCCTCGACGAACGCGAGCACCGCGTCCATCTCGCCGCCCTCGACCGCGAACTTCGGCGTGAACCCGGCCTGCCGGCAGGCCTCGAGGGTGACGCCGCGGATGTCGTAGCCGGCCCGGAACATCACCAGCGGAGTGTGCTCGAGCTCGGAGAGGGCGATCTCGGGGTACAACGTCGGCGACGGCCGGTCGAAGGCCGAGGCCACCACCAGGCTCTCCCGCAGCACCGGCACGCTGGCCAGCGCCGGGTCGACGCCCTGGTCGGGCTGGACGATCAGGGCCAGGTCGAGGGTGTGCGCCAGCAGGTTCTCGATGAGGTCCTGGGAGCTGCCCTCGTTGACGTACAGCTGGATGTCGGGATGCTCGGCGCGGAAGGTGCGCAGCACCTCGGGTACCAGCGACGAGCAGAGGCTGGGGGTGGCGCCCAGCCGCACGTCGCCGCGGCGCAAGCCCACGATGTCCTGCACGGCCTCGCGGGCGGCGTCGGCGTCGGCCACCATCCGCTGGGCCATCGGCAGCAGCGTCTCGCCCGCCACGGTGAGCGTGACGGCCCCGCGGATGCGCTCGAACAGCGGCGCGCCGAGGCTCTGCTCGAGGGTGTGAATTTGTTTACTGAGAGTCGGCTGGGAGACGCCCGAATTGTCCGCTGCTTGGGTGAAATGCCGGGTTTCCACGACCGCTAGGAAGTAGCGAAGCTGTTGTAGCTGCACCTGGATAGCCTATCTCTATGAACACCTACCCGATCATGCATTAGACGAATGGCCAGAGGCTTCCTACCGTTCCTCTTGTGGCGGTAGACACGAGAATCCCGAAGACGGCGGCCAAGCCAGCCGCCCCGGCGAAGAAGCGGACCTCGTCCGTGGCGCTGAAGATCTTCATGGCGGTGACCGGCATCCTGCTGGTCGCGTTCCTGTACCTGCACATGATCGGCAACCTGAAGATCTTCTTCGGCGAGACGACCTTCGACCACTACGCGCACTGGCTGCGCACGATCGGCACGCCTCTGCTGCCGACCGAGTGGTACCTCTGGATCCAGCGCGGCGGCCTCACGATCGCGGTGGTCGGGCACATCGTGGCCGCGACCATCCTCGCCCGGCGCGCCCGCGCGGCCCGGCCGGTCAAGTACGCACACCGGCCCAAGGTGCAGGGCAGCTACGCGGCGCGCACGATGCGCTGGGGTGGCGTGATCATCCTGCTCTTCGTGATCTACCACGTTCTGGATCTCACGACGCTCACACTGAACCCGAACGCCGAGGCCGGGAAGCCGTACGCGAACGTCGTGGCCGACTTCGCACCCGGCCGCTGGTACGTGACGCTCTTCTACACGCTGGCGATCGTGGCCATCGGGTTCCACCTGCGGCACGGCCTGTTCAGCGCGGTCCGCACGCTGGGCCAGCAGACCGCCCGCGGCGAGGTGATCGCCCGCGCCACGGCCCTCGTACTGAGCCTGATCCTGGTCGTCGGCTACCTGTCGGTGCCGTTCGCGGTCCTTACGGGATTGGTGGATTGAGTAAAATGTCCGAATACTGGAACGACGGCGACCCGATCGCCGACACCGCCGCCCCGGACGGTCCGATCGAGACCCGGTGGGAGCGCCGCAAGTTCTCGGCCAAGCTGGTCAACCCGGCCAACCGCCGCAAGCTGACCGTCATCGTGGTGGGCACCGGCCTGGCCGGCGGCTCGGCCGCGGCGACGCTGGCCGAGGCGGGCTACCACGTCAAGTCGTACTGCTACCAGGACAGCCCGCGGCGGGCGCACTCGATCGCCGCGCAGGGCGGCATCAACGCCGCCAAGAACTACCGCAACGACGGCGACTCGATCTACCGGCTGTTCTACGACACCGTGAAGGGCGGCGACTTCCGCGCCCGCGAGTCCAACGTCTACCGGCTCGCGACGGTGTCGGTGAACATCATCGACCAGTGCGTGGCGCAGGGCGTGCCGTTCGCCCGCGAGTACGGCGGCCTGCTCGACAACCGCTCGTTCGGCGGCACCCAGGTGTCGCGCACGTTCTACGCCCGGGGCCAGACGGGTCAGCAGCTGCTGCTCGGCGCCTACCAGGCGATGGAGCGGCAGATCGGCCTCGGCAACATCGAGATGAACGCCCGGCACGAGATGCTCGAGCTGATCATCGTGGACGGCAAGGCCCGCGGCATCGTCGTCCGGGACATGGTCACCGGCGAGATCACCACCGAGATGGCCGACGCGGTCGTGCTCGCCTCCGGCGGCTACGGCAACGTCTTCTTCCTCTCGACCAACGCCAAGGGCTGCAACGTGACGGCAAGCTGGCGGGCGCACCGCAAGGGCGCGCTGTTCGGCAACCCCTGCTACACGCAGATCCACCCCACCTGCATCCCGGAGTCGGGCACGCACCAGTCGAAGCTCACGCTGATGAGCGAGTCGCTGCGCAACGACGGCCGGGTCTGGGTGCCTCTTCGCGGCGACGACAAGCGAGCCCCGGGCGACATCCCCGAGGACGAGCGCGACTACTACCTCGAGCGGATCTACCCGTCGTTCGGCAACCTGGTCCCCCGCGACATCGCGTCGCGGGCCGCCAAGAACGTCTGCGACGAGGGCCGCGGCGTCGGCCCCGGTGGGCTGGGCGTCTACCTGGACTTCGCGGACGCGATCAGCCGGCTGGGCAAGAAGGCGGTCGAGGCCAAGTACGGCAACCTCTTCGAGATGTACCAGCGGATCACCGGCGAGGACCCGTACGAGACGCCGATGCGCATCTATCCCGCGGTGCACTACACGATGGGCGGGCTCTGGGTCGACTACGACCTGCAGTCGACGATCCCGGGCCTGTTCGTGGTGGGCGAGGCCAACTTCTCCGACCACGGCGCCAACCGGCTCGGCGCCTCCGCGCTGATGCAGGGACTGGGCGACGGCTACTTCGTGCTGCCGACGACGCTGGGCAACTACCTGGCCGCCGGGCCGTTCTCGCCGGTTCCCCAAGATCACGAAGAAGTGGTCAAGGCGCGCGAAGCAGTCGAGGGCCGTATAAAGCGGTTCTTGGAGATAGACGGCGACCGCACCGTCGACTCCTTCCACCGCGAGCTCGGCCACATCATGTGGGAGTACTGCGGAATGGAGCGCACCGAGGAGGGCCTGACCAAGGCGATCGGCCTGATCCGGTCGCTGAAGGACGAGTTCTGGCAGCGGGTCAAGGTGCCCGGCACCGGCGAGCAGCTCAACCAGAACCTCGAGAAGGCCGGCCGGGTCGCCGACTTCTTCGAGCTCGCCGAGCTGATGTGCATCGACGCCCTGCACCGGCGGGAGTCCTGCGGCGGCCACTTCCGCGCCGAGTCGCAGACCCCGGACGGCGAGGCGCTGCGCCACGACGACGAGTTCAGCTACGTCGCGGCCTGGGAGTATGCCGGAGCCGACGGCAAGCCGACCCTCCACAAGGAACAGCTCGAGTTCGAGTACGTCCACCCCAGCACCCGGAGCTACAAGTAATGGACATCCAGGTACGCGTGTGGCGCCAGTCCTCCTCGGCGGACAACGGCCGCATGGTCACGTACGACGTGAAGGACATCTCCCCCGACGCCTCCTTCCTGGAGATGCTCGACGTCCTGAACGAGAAGCTCATCCTCGACGGGGACGACCCGATCGCGTTCGACCACGACTGCCGCGAGGGCATCTGCGGCATGTGCAGCATGGTCATCGACGGCGTGGCGCACGGCCCCGAGCGGGCCACCACCACCTGCCAGCTGCACATGCGGCACTTCAAGGACGGCGACGTGATCGACGTCGAGCCGTGGCGGGCCGCGGCCTTCCCGGTCATCAAGGACCTGGTGGTCGACCGCACCGCGTTCGACAAGATCATCCAGGCCGGCGGCTACATCACCGCCCCCACCGGCGCGGCCCCCGAGGCGCACGCCACCCCGGTGCCCAAGAAGGACGCCGACCTGGCGTTCGAGGCGGCCACCTGCATCGGCTGCGGCGCGTGCGTGGCGGCCTGCCCGAACGGCTCGGCCATGCTGTTCACCGCGGCCAAGGTCGCCCACCTCGGCCTGATGCCGCAGGGCCAGCCCGAGCGCGACTCGCGGGTCATCGACATGCTCCAGGCGCAGGACGACGCCGGCTTCGGTGGCTGCACCAACGCCGGCGAGTGCACCACGGTCTGCCCCAAGGGCATTCCGCTGACGCTGATCGGCCGCCTCAACAGCGACTACCGCAAGGCGTTGAAGAACAAGTGACGCTTTAGTCCGCTTTTGGGTGGCGGGCGGGGCGGTCGGATGGCTCCGTGCCGGGCACAATGGGGTGCCCGGCACGGCATCAACGGTTGATCCCCCCGTACAGAAAATCGGTCAAGGTTTTGATCGCGTCGTCGTCGGGGATCTTGTCGAACCAGGTGGCCGCGAACGTCGAGATGAGGGCCGCGAAGATCGACGCGAGCACCACCGGATCACTCGACGGGGCCGCCTTGGCCATGTGATCGGCGATGTGCCGCTGGTCGGGCTCGAGCATCTCCCGCTGCACCCGATCGAATTCCGGGTCGACGATGGCCGCCTGTTGCAGCGCCTGCATGACCACGCGGTGCCGGCGGTAGAACCCCCAGTACGCCGCGACGTGGAAGCGGATCGCCTCGCGGTCCGAGAAATCGTCGGAGTGCTCGGCCATCCCGGCGCTCGCGTCGCCCTCGGCCAGCAGGTCGGCCAGCAGTCGCTGCAGCAACTCTTCCTTGCTCGTGAAGTGCTGGTAGAACGAGCCCGTCGCGCGCCCGGCCTCCGCCGTGATGTCGATGATCTTGGCGTTGAGGTAGCCCACGCGCGCGAACACCCGGACCGCGGCCGCCTTGAGCTCCGCCTCGGTCTGCGCCGCGCGCTGCTTGCGCACACCCGTTTCCGCCATTGACGCAGGATACCAACGCGCCGTATGGTGAATCCATGTTCAGTGAATCTAAGTTCATAATGATCGTCGGCGCCGGCCCGACCGGCCTCACCCTCGCCCGCGACCTGCAGCGGCGCGGCGTCCCGTTCCGCATCGTCGAGAAATCGGACGCGCCGTTCACCGGCTCGCGCGGCAAGGGGCTGCAGCCGCGCACCCAGGAGGTGCTCGACGACCTCGGCCTCGTCGACGCGTTCCGGTCGGCCGGCAGCGACTACCCCGAGCTGCTCATCCACCTGCCGGGCGGCGGCGAGATGCGGCGGCGGATGGACCCGCTGCACGCGCCGACGCCCCAGGTGCCGTACCCGAACATCCTGATGGTCCCGCAGTGGCGGACCTGCTCCCTGCTCGCCGAGGGGGTACCGGTCGAGCTCGGGGTCGGCCTCACCGGCCTGGAACAGCTCGACGGCGGCGTACGGGTCACGCTCGAGGGCGGCGAGGTCGTCACCGCGCGCTACGTGGTCGGCGCCGACGGCGGGCAGAGCACGGTTCGCAAGCTGCTCGGCGTGCCCTTCGAGGGCACGACCCACGAGACCGAGCGCCTCATGATCGCCGACGTCCGGATCGAAGGGCTCGACCGGGAAAATTGGCACATATGGCCGTCCGAGAACTCGTTCCGCCTTGGCCTGTGCCCCCTCCCCGGCACCGAAGACTTCCAGCTCACGGCGCCACCATCCGATTTGTCCATTCCCGACCTCGTGGCGTCCGTCGACCCGTCGATCAAGGTCACGCACGTCGGCTGGACGTCGCACTTCCGAGCGAACATCAGGATGGTCTCGCGCTACCGGGTCGGCGACGTCTTCCTCGCGGGCGACGCCGCGCACGTGCACTCGCCGGCCGGCGGCCAGGGCCTCAACACCGGCATCCAGGACGCCTACAACCTGGGCTGGAAGCTCGCGGCGGACGTCGATTCCCTGCTCGACACCTATGAGGCCGAGCGCCTGCCGGTCGCCGCCGACGTCCTCGGCATCAGCACCCGCCTGCACCGCCGGCACGTGGACGGCGACGAGGACGCGATCTCGCGCGAGGATCCGGTGCTGCGCCAGCTCTCGCTCAACTACCGCCACGGTCCGCTGGCCGCCGAGCATCGCGATGCGCCTGGCGCCGTCCGGGCCGGCGACCGGGCGCCCGACGCGCCCTGCGGCGATGCCACGATCTTCGATCTTCTCCGCGGCCCGCACGCCACGTTGCTCGCCTTCGACTGGGCGGGCGACCTACCGGCCGCCACACCCCAGCTTCCGGTCCATCGCATCAGTGATCCGGCGGCATTTTTCGCGTACGACGTGAGCACGCCGACCTTGATGCTGGTGCGACCGGACAACTACGTCGGGTGCGCAACCCACGACCCGGCGCATGTGGCCGCTTACCGTGCGTCGATGGGTTTCTGACCCAAGGGTCGAGTGTGGATGTCCCCAAGATCTGATCAACTTGATCGGCGCCGCCGAATCGGTACCATCACCTGGCGCCGCATTCGTCAGACCCCGGGGACAGTCCGTGACAGAGAAGCGCTTTGCGGTAGTCGTCGGTGTCGACGACTCGAGTATCAGCGCGTCCCTGCCCGGCCTGCGCTACGCGGTCCGCGACGCCGAAGCGATCCGTGACCTGCTCTGCGACCCCCGGATAGGCACCCACGACCCGGCCGACGTCGAGATCTTCGCGGGCCCGCAGAGCAGCGCCGCCGCGATCAAGACCGCGCTGCGCCGCATCGCCCTCAACTCCGACCCGACCGACTCGTTGCTGGTCTACTTCGCCGGGCACACGCTGACCCCGGCGTGGAGTCCCGGCAGCGACGTCTACCTGGTCACCCCCGACCTCGACGAGGCCGCGCTCAGCTACGACCCCGACGCCGGCCTGCGGATGTCGTACCTGCAGCAGGACGTGTTCGAGCTGTTCGCCGGCTCGGCCACGCTGATCCTCGACTGCTGCCGCGCCGGGAGCCCCCTGGCGGCGCCCGGCCGGCCGGTCGACCTGATCAGCGTCGCCGGCCGCGACGATGCCCGGTACTGCGCGCTCGCCACCTGCGCCGGCGACAGCGCGGCCCGCGAAGACCCGTCACACGGTCACGGCGTGCTCACCCACCACGTGCTCGAGGCGCTGCGCGGCGGGGCCGCCGACGCCGACGGGCGGGTGACGTTCTCGGCGCTGAGCAGCTATGTGCTGTCCCAGGATCTCGAGCCGCTGCCGTCGGCGGTCGTGCAGTCCTGGGGCGCGACGGCCGCGCTCACCGTCTTCGGTCCCGGTTCGGCGCCTCTGGTGATCGATGCCGGCCCGGTTCCCGCGCCGCATCCCCTCCCGGTCATCACGCTCGAGCCGATTCCCGCGCCGCGATCGAGTTCCACGTCAGAGCCGCGTCCCGCGGCCCAAACGGTTTCCGCTGCCCAGCCGGTTTCCGCTCGACGGCCGGGTCCGGTTGAGGTCATGCCGCTGGAGAACCCGATCGACCGGCACGCCACCGCGATCGCCGGGCTCATCGACCGGCTGTCCGGCGCCGCCCGCGAGGCACAGGTCTCCGGCGCGATGTTGCGGGCCGACCGCGTGCACTACCTCATGGCGGCGACCGGCGCCGAGTCGGTGGCGCTGCTGGAATACACGCCCACCGGCATCACCACCATCGACGCGACCGCCCGCTTCGACCAGGACGGCGTGCAGACGCTGCTGCACTTCGCCGACGACCCGGTGCGCCCGCCGAGCCTCGAGTGGTTCGGGCGGATCTCGCGCGACGCGACCCGTACGGTGCTGTGCGTCCCGGTCAGCCGAAGCGACGACACGGTCCTGCTGCTCGCCGTGGTCGATCCGCCGCCCGCGCTGGTCGCGATCGGCCAGCCGATGGCCAAGGTGATCGAGACGATCTGGCGCACCGACTTCGCGGCGTCGCCGGCCGAGGCCGAGATCCAGGTGCTGACCGCGCTGCGCGAGACGTTCGGCCGCCTGCCGAACCCGCTGTACGAGCGTTGCTTCCGCCTCTACCACGAGGTGCTGCAGTCGTTCCGCATCGTGTTCCAGCCGGTCATCACGATCGGCCCCGCCGCCGCGAACGTGAGCGTGCACAGCTACGAGGCCCTGGCGCGGCGCTCGCTCGACGAGTCCCGGGCGCCGTTCGCGATGCTGCAGATCGCGCGGACCTGGGGCGACCGTTTCGTGGTGGAGCGCGACAAGGTCATCCTGCGGTCCGCGCTGCGGTCGTACGCGGTGGCGCACGCCGAGGGCCCGTGGGACGAGCCCAAGCCGGTGTCGGTAAACGTCTCCGTGCGCGCGCTGCTCGACGACTCGTACGTCGAGACGCTGCGCGAGGCCATCGCCGAGGCGTCGCTGCGGCCCGACGCGGTGACCCTGGAGATCTCCGAGCAGGACCCGATCGAGCCGCGCGACGGCGAGCAGTGGCCGGACGAGCCCCACGCGTACTTCCACAAACGACTCGCCGCGATCGCCCGCGACGTCGGGGTGGCCTTCGCCGTCGACGACTTCGGCACCGGCTACGCCTCGCTGTCCCGCATGGCCGAGCTGCCGCTGACCCAGATCAAGGTGGACCGCGCGATCCTGCACCACCCCCAGGCGCTGCAAGAGCTGGCGCTGGTGGTGGCGGTCGCCCGCGACACCAGCCACGGCCCGCGCGTGGTCATCGTCGAGGGCGTTGACGACGAGTCCCCGCTCACGCTCCGCCAGATCTTCGAGCGCCGCATCAAGCACATCCAGGGCTACATCACCCGCGAGCCGGCCGCGCCGCGCCTGCGCCGCCTGCGTCACGAGGCCCGCAAGGAGATCGCCGCCCTGGTCCGCGGCGACGACGGCAACCGCCCGTCCCGCCTGGCCGCCGAGGAGAGGGACTTCCAGCTCCGCCGCGGCGCCTAGCCATATGTCAACAACACGTTGACAACTGATAGTGTCCCCGCATGGCCGACCTCACCGCGCTACGCGAGATCCCCGCGGCGCGGGCGCGGCTGGACGCCTCGGAGCTGGAACTCATCGACCAGGCCCGGCGCGAGGGAGCGACCTGGGCCGACATCGCCTCGGCGCTGGGCCTGGGCAGCCGGCAGGCGGCCGAGCAACGCCGGTTGCGGTTAACATCCGCGTTGCGCCCCGTGCGCACCGATTCCCCGTACGGCCCGGAGGTTGCGGCCCTGCGTGAGGCGGCCGTCGAGCTGTTCCGGCGAGTCGGGGCCGACCGCCGCTGGGACACCCGTTTCCGGCGAGCGACCCTGGTACGCCAGACCCTCTCGTTCGCCGCCGACGCCCCGGTGTCCGGCCTGTATTCGCTGGTGGCCGACGTGGTGGCCGACCTCGCCGGCGTCGCCCTGCCCGGACCGACCCGTACCTGCGCCGAGCGGCTCAGCACCGCCATGGAGGCCGCCACTCCCCGTTGACAGATCGCCACTCAACTCTTGAAGATATGAGTCCACTCGACTCAATCCTCGGGAGGCCGTCGCCGTGCGCCGAAATGCGTTCCTGTTGGTCCTGATCTCACTGCTGTCCGGCTTCGGCAGCACCGCGATGACCTTGTCGGCCGGCATCTGGGTGGTCGACCTGACCGGCTCGGTGTCCCTGGCCGCCCTGACCGGCCTGTGCATCTACGCACCTACTTTCGCGGCGCCCTGGCTCGGCGCGCTGGTGGACCGCCTCCCCCGCCGTCCCCTGCTGATCTGGGTCGATGTCACCCTGGGCGCCCTGCTCCTGAGCTTGCTGACGGTCTCCGCCGCCCGGGACGCCTGGCTGATCTACGCGATCCTCCTGGCCCGAGGCGTGAGCTACGTGCTCCTCGACGCCGGCGAGACCGCGATCCTCCCCGCCGCTCTGCCCACCGCCTTGCTGGGCGACGTGAACGGTTGGCGATCGAGCGCGCAGGAGGGCATGAAGCTTCTGGCCCCGCTGGTGGGCGCCGGCTTGTACGCCTGGCAAGGCCCCGTTCCGGTGGTCCTGATCTGCGCCGCGATTCCCCTGCTGACCGCCGCCTGCTACGCCCTGCTCAACCTGCCGGTCTTGCTGGCCGGCACGCCGCCAACCGCGCCGCCCGCCACGGGCGCACACCGACCGGAACGCGGTGAGATCCGGGTCGGCTTGGCGGCCCTCTTCGGGAACCCGGCCGTCCGCGCTCCCGTCCTGGTCGCCGCCGCCGCGATCGGCCTGTCGGGTCTGGCGAACGCCGCGGTGATCGGCCAGGTCGTCCACGGCCTCCATCTCCCCGCCACCCGCCTGGGTTACCTCTCCACCGCCCAGGGCGCCGGCTCCATCCTGAGCGGCCTGCTCGTGGGCCGCCTCCTGGCCCGCCTTTCCCCACTGCCGGTAGCCGCCCTCGGCGCCACCGTCTTCGCCGCCGGCTGCGTCAGTTCGTCGATCCCGTGGTGGCCCGCGATGATCGCCGGCAGCGCCCTGGCCGGCCTGGGCCTGGTGTGGTCGCTGATCGCCGGCGTCACCGCCGTCCAGACCCGCACCCCCGACCACCTGCTGGGCCGGGTAGCCGCCACCTCCAACACCGTCATGTTCGGCCCGGTGGCCCTGGCCATCCCCCTCGGCTCGGCCGCCGTCCACTTCGGCCCCACCCCGTTGTTCCTGGCCACCGCCATCTTGTCCCTGACCGCGGCCGCCACAACCCTGCACCAGCCAAAACTCGCAGCCAGCTCCCACCAGGCTCCGCCGCCCACCCACCAGCAACCTTGATGAACTGCCGCGCACACCGCACCCCTACTCGTCAGGGCTCAACCCGCGCCGCAGGCAAAGCCCCAACGCCGTCGCGACCTTGATAAGTCGCCGCGCACACCGCCCGCCAACTCATCACGGCTGAAACCCGCCGTGGGGCACCGTGCCCAGCCCGCTCCACGATCTCCGCGAAACGATCTCCAGAAGCGATCTCCACGAAGCGAAGCGAAGCGGCCGGCCGTCAGGAAGCAGAGCTGCACGCCGCCCGCGGCTCGGCCAACCCGGACCCCGCAGCAACCCCCGGCGAACTCGGCTGCTCGCCACCGCCAACCCCTACCGGCGACCTGAACTGTTCGCCACCGCCACCCCCCACCGGTGTCGCGGCAGCAGCCGACGCCAAGACCGGCGGCCGGCGCAGCAAGATCGCAGTGATGAGAATTGCCACCACCACAAAGCCGGCCGCCACCAGAAACGCCCGGGTATACCCGTCCCGCAGCGCCTCCACCAGCGGAACTCCCACCGCCGCACGCCCCGACGTATGAGCCGCCGCGACCACCGCCAGCACCGACAGTCCCAGCGCCCCACCGGCCTGCTGCGCCGTGTTGCTGAACCCCGACACCATCCCGGTGTCGGCGGGCGCGGCCCCCGTCATGGCCAGCATGATGATCGCCGGCACGGTGACCCCCACGCCCAGCCCCATCACCAGCAGCGGAGGCAGCAGATCCGCCACGTACGACACCTCAGCCGGCACCCGCGACAGCAACAGCAACCCGACCAGCAGCAATGACAGCCCACCGATCAGCACCGGCCGGGGGCCGAACCGCCCGGTCACGCGAGGCGCCACGAAGAGTGACACCAGCCCGATCACGATCGGTGTGGGGAGGAACGCTAGCCCGGTGCCCAGCGCGTCGTACCCCATCACCCGCTGCACGAAAAGCGCGTTCAGGAACTGGAATCCCATCCCGGTCGCGAACACCAGCAGCACGGCCGCGTTGGCGGTGAGCAGCCATCGCCGGAACAGAACCCGCAGCGCGATCAGCGGCCGTCGCGCCAGCCGCTGCCGCAGCAGGAAGCCAAGGATCAGCAGCACGGCGACGGTTCCGCTGAGTGTGGCGGGCCCGGTGGCGTCGGGCGATCCCGTACGGACGATGGCGTAAACCCCGAGCGACAGTCCCGCCGTGATCAGCAAAGCCCCGGGAAGGTCGAGCCCGCCGGCGAGCCCCGGCCCGGCCTCGCGCGGAATCAGCCGCCGCCCGGCCAGCCACACGCCCACCCCGATCGGCACGTTGACCAGGAAGATCGCCGGCCAGCCGACGGCGTCGGTGAGCACACCGCCCACGACGAACCCGACCGCGGCCCCGCCGGCCTGGGTGAAGCTGTAGATCCCCATGGCCCGCGCCTGCTCGGCCGGCTCGGGGAAGAGCCGCACGATCATGCCGATCACGACCGCGGCGGCCAGCGCCCCGCCGGCCCCTTGCACGAACCGGCCGGCCACCAGCAGGCCCGCGCTGCCGGCCAGCCCGCACAGCAGGCTGGCGATCGTGAACAACCCCAGCCCGGCCAGGAACACGCGCCAGGCGCCGACGAGGTCGCCGAGGCGCCCGGCGAGCAGAAGCAGGCCGGCGAACGCGACCAGGTAGGCGTTGACGACCCAGGCCACCCCGGCGGCGGAGAAGCCCAGATCGCGCTGAATGTCCGGAACGGCTACGGCGACGATCGTGCTGTCAAGAACGATCATCAGCGACATGGCGCAGAGCACGGCGAGTGCGGCTGCGCGGCGGCTAACGGAAAGGCTCATGGCCAGACCGTAGCAGATAATCCGCTAGCGGACTATCTGTTTGTCACCTGCCTCGCGCCCGCCGGATCGGCTGCGGACCCGGATCGCGTGAGACCCCGGCCAGCGCGCCGAGCGCCTCGACGAAGGCGGCGCGCGACTCGTCGGGCAGCGTGCCGAGCGCCGACGCGTGCACCTGGTCGACGATGCGCTGGCCCTCCTCGGCGGCGAGCCGGCCCTTCTCGGTGACCGCGATGATCCGTGCGCGACGGTCGGTGGCCGACGGGCGCCGCTCGGCCAGGCCGCGCCGCTCGAGCTCGTCGACGGTGCTGACCATGGTGGTCTTGTCGAGATCGGCGAGCGCCGCGAGCTGGATCTGGGTGCGCTCCTCCTCGAGCGCGTGCACGAGGATGCACTGCATGCGCGGGGTCAGATCGACATCGGCGAGGGCGGCGCCCAGCCGGTTGGAGAGCACGTGGCCGGCCATGTTGAGCAGGCCGGTGATGTCGCGCTCGGTGCGTTCGGGTGCTGCCATGTACGTCATCCTAGCGCCGGATTATCCGTAACTGGATTATCCAGAGAATGGACGACCGGCGGACCTGCCCCCGTGCCGGCCCACCGGTCGTCGTCTAGAATGGCCTCCTTAAAAGACCATTTATCCGAATTCCCCCTAGAAACCGGGTTAATCAGGCGAGTGCCGCCCAGGTCGGCGCGAACGGCCGGACGAGCAGCGGCATCCGCGCCTCGCTCGGCGTCCGGTCGCCCTTGCGGTTGTTGCATCGACCGCACGCGGCGATGGCCCCAAGCGGTCGATCAACACCGTACGGGCGTACGCGGGACGTGTCGCTCGATTTCTTGGGTGGGCGGAGCCACCTCGGGGCGTCGATCGGCGCCTGCTCAAACTAGCCAAGGCCGGAAGCGTCTCGCGTCGCCGCACGCTCGCGCGTCACGACCGACAGCCTCCGGCAGGACCTGGAACAGCCGCGCCACCCACTTCGAGCCCGAAGGCGAGTTCACCGGCGACCAACTCGCCGCTGATGAGCACTCGCCGGCTCTCGATGGTGGCGACTCTCTGAGATCACCAACTACACCAGACCTGACTTGTTTTCGCCCCGTGACCTCGCCACACCGCTGACCGACTTGCTCACGTCCGGCATACCCTCCGCCCCGGTCACACTCGGCTTATGAAGATCCCCGCGACTCCTTCGCAGCCGGATTGCGCGATTTCGGCAAGTTGACGTGGCCCCGGTTCGGCATTCTGAAGTGGCCCCGGTCACCGATCAGAAATCCTCCGCCACGTCGTCAGTTCTGGTAGCCCCCTCGTACCGTGGAAGGATTGCTGACCATGACCGACGCTGGACCGCTGGGCGCTGACGAGGCCACGTTCATCGCGGTGGTTCGCTCAGGCGACGCGGCGCGGTTCGCGCTCATCACGGAGCGCCACCGGCGTGAGCTGCAGGTGCACTGCTACCGGATGCTCGCGAACTACGAGGACGCCCAGGACATGACGCAGGAGACGTTCCTGCGGGCGTGGAACAAGCGGGAGTCGTTCAAAGGTCGTGCGGCCCTGCGGACCTGGCTGTACCGGATCGCGACGCACGCCTGCCTCGACTTCCTGGAGAAGCGCAACGACCGCACACCCGTATCGTCCGAGCTGCCGGGCCCCGGCTCCGAGGTGCTGTACCTGCAGCCGTACCCCGACCGGATGCTCCCCGAGGACCCGCAGGAATCGGTGGTGGCGCGGGAGACGATCGAGCTGGCGTTCATCGTCGCCGTCCAGCACCTGCCGCCGCGGCAGCGGGCGGTGTTCATCCTGCGCGACGTCCTCGGCTGGCCGGCGTCGAAAGCCGCCGACGCCCTCGAGTTGACCATCGCATCGGTGACCAGCGCACTGCAGCGGGCCCGTGTGACGATGCGCGAGCAGCTGCCCGACCGCCGCCTCGACTGGCGGAGCCCCGCCGCCCACGAGCTGTCGAATGACGAGCGCGGCGCGGTGAAGTCGTACATCGAGGCCCATGAACGCAACGACCTCGACGGGCTGATGTCCCTGCTGCGCGACGACCTGCGCTTCGCGATGCTGCCCGATCCGGGCACCGTGACCACGACGGCCAAGGACGCGGCGGACGGCTGGGTCTCCGGTGGGCTCTTCCAGCGCGGCCACGACGACTGGCGCGGTATCACCACGACGGTCAACCGCATGCCTGCCGCCGCGCTGTACCTCCGCACCCCCGACCACCCGGAGTACCGGCTATTTGCCATCGCGGTCCTGCACATCGTCGACGGGAAGATCGCCGAGCTCACCGGATTCGACGCCGCCGACAAACCATGGCTGGACCTGCCCCCGACACTGTGATCACACATGTCCCTATCGTCGACGAGTCCAGCGCGCGGACCGCCGTCACCGAAGTCACCGCGGAATGAGCACCCGACACGCCAGGAAGGGTTTCGACCTGGCCTCACGAGCCGAGAATGTGGCCCGTGCTCATCGCCTCGTCTCGTATCGGGTCAGCATCACGCCGCCGGGAAACGTCCGCGTCTCCACCAGGGTCAGGTTCACCCAGCTGTCCAGCGTGGTGAAGAACGGCGTGCCGCCGCCCACCAAGACCGGCACGGTGACCAGCACGTACTCGTCGATCAGCCCGGCCCGCATGGCCGCCCCGGCAAGCGTCGCGCCGCCGATGTCCATCGGGCCGGCGTCCTCGGCCTTGAGCCGGGTGATCTCGGCGACCGTGTCGCCGGTGACCAGGCGGGTGTTCCAGTCGACCTTGTCGATCGTCGAGGAGAACACCACCTTCGGCATGTCCCGCCAGCGACGGGCGAACTCGATCGCCGCCGGTGTGGCGCCGGGCTGCTGGTCGGCGGTCGGCCAGGGGGAACTCATCACCTCCCACAGCTTGCGCCCGTACAGCGCCAGGCCCGTCGCCGCCACCCGGTCGGACCACCACTGGAACAGCTCGTCGCTCGGCGACGAGTCCGGTCCCTCACCCCCACTCCAGCCGAGGTCGTCGCCGGGCGCGGCGATGTAGCCGTCCAGGGTCACATTCATGGCAAAGGTCAGTTTCCGCATGGCGTCAGCCTCTCGTGAGTCGATCTCACACGTACAGACGGGCGCGGCGCGAAAACCTAATCGGTGCGCGATCTGCGTCCGTAGAAGCGCGCTCCACCTCGGACAACCGATCAACGATCTCGGTTGAAGGCGCCGAAACCCCGTGGGTCAGGAGGCCAGCGAGCGACGAATCGCCACCGCGAGCTGCGCCAGCCCCACCACGGCGAGCCCAAGCCACAGCCCGGCGGCCACCGTGATCATCAGACCGGCGACCACGCCGCCCAGCAGCAGCCCGAAAACGGCGATCAGAACGCGGGTGGGCCGCTCGGCAACGGTGACGGCGCCGATCTCGGCCATCCCGGCCGCGGTGGCACGCGCCCGCGCGTACTCGTGGAGCCAGCTCACCGCGCCCGCCGCCACCACCAGCCAGGCCGGCGCCCCCGCCAGCCAGAACGCCAGCAGCCACGCCGCCTCGCCCAGCCGATCGGCCACCGAGTCGTAGACGTAGCCGAGCCGGCTCGCCCGCTCGGTCACCACCGCCACCGCGCCGTCGAGCCCATCGGCCAGCGCCGCCAGCAGCACCAGCACCGCCGCGAGCACGAAGCCCGGTCGCCCCGCGGTCACCGCGAGCGGCACGCACCAGCAGAGGATCAACCCCGCGGTGGTCACGGCCGTCGGTCCGACGCGCTTGCCACCGAGCCAAGACCCGATCCGGTACGCGATGAGCACCCACCCCCGCACCAGCGGAGAGGCCCGGCCCGGATCGAACCCGCCGTGCAGCCGAGCCCAGGCCGCGCAGTACTGCTCCCAGGTCACCTAGGGTCAGGCGGCCGCCGCGGCGACCTCGGACGGCGCCAGGAGCTGCCACACCTCGCGCGTGGCCGTCGAGCGGTTGAGCGTGATGAAGTGGATGCCCGGCACGCCCTCGTCGAGCAGCTTGGCGCACATCTCGGCGCACAGCTCGACGCCCAGCTCACGCACGGCCGCCTCGTCGCCGGCGACCCGCTCGAAGCGCGCCAGCAGCTTCGGCGGGAACGGCGCGCCGGACAGCTGCGACGACCGCTCGATGGTCGCCATGCGGGTCACCGGCATCACGCCGGACACGATCGGCGTCTCGCAGCCCACCGCGGCCACCCGGTCGCGCAGACGAAGGTACTCATCGGCGTCGAAGAACATCTGGGTGATGGCGAAATCGGCGCCGGCGCGGCATTTGCGTACGAAATTGTGGGTGTCGCTCTCGATGTCGAGCGAACGAGGGTGCTTGTAGGGGAACGCGGCGACCCCCACCGAGAAATCGCCGGACTCCTTGACCAGTCGCACCAGGTCTTCGGCGTAGAGAACGCCCTCGGGGTGCCGCACCCACTCGCCCATCGGGTCGCCGGGCGGGTCGCCCCGCACGGCCAGCACGTTGCGGATGCCGGCGCCGGCGAGCCGGCCGATCACGTTGCGCAACTCGGCGACCGAGTGGTTGACCGCGGTCAGGTGCGCCATCGGCAGCAGCGTGGTCTCGGTGGCGACCCGCTCGGTCACCGCGACCGTCGTGTCGCGCGTGGTGCCGCCCGCGCCGTACGTGATCGAGACGAAGCTGGGCCGCAGCGGCTCGAGCTCGCGGATCGCCCGCCAGAGCAGCCGCTCGCCCTCGGCCGTCTTGGGCGGAAAGAACTCGAATGAGAACGTCGGCGCGGCCGCCCGGATCAGCTCACCGATCGCCGGTGTGCCGGGTAAGCGCGAGGGAAGTCCGAGAGCCACGCCGACGACTCTACCGGCAGCCACCGACATCCCGTCAGATAGCGTCTGCGAGGTGACTTCCCCCGTTGAACTGGCCGGACTGCGCCCCCGGGTCGACAAGGCCCTCGCCGCGTTCCTGGCCGAGCAGCGCACCCGTCTCACCGGCATCGACGCGGCGCTCGCGGAGGTCTCCGACGCGCTGGAAGACTTCGTGCTCGGTGGCGGCAAGCGACTGCGGCCGGCGTTCGCCTACTGGGGATATCGCGGCGCGTTCGGCGGCGACTCCGACGCCGTGGTGGCCGCGGTGTCGGCGCTCGAGCTGGTGCAGGCCAGCGCGCTGATCCACGACGACCTGATGGACCGGTCGGACACCCGGCGCGGCGAGCCGTCGGTGCACCGGCGGTTCGAGCACCGGCACCGGGCGGCGTCCTGGCGCGGCGCGCCGGCCTCGTTCGGCGAGAGCGCCGCCGTGCTGCTCGGCGACCTGGCCCTGGTCTGGTCCGACGAGCTGCTGCACGTCGCGGGGCTGGGCCCGGCCGAGCTGGGCCGCGCGCGCCCGGTCTTCGACGAGATGCGCACCGAGGTGACGGTCGGGCAGTATCTGGACGTTCTGACCCAGGCGACCGCCGACACGTCATTGGAGCGGGCCGGCAAGGTGGCCAGGTTCAAGGCCGCGAAGTACACGGTCGAGCGGCCGCTGCTGCTGGGCGCCGCGATCGCGGGCGGACCGGCCGAGGTGGCGGCCGCGTACTCGGCGTTCGGGTTGCCGCTGGGCGAGGCGTTCCAGCTGCGCGACGACATCCTCGGGGTGTTCGGCGACCCGTCGCAGACCGGTAAGCCGGCCGGCGACGACCTGCGCGAGGGCAAGCGGACGTACCTGATCGCGGCCGCGTTCGGCGTGCTCGGCGAGGCCGAGCGGGCCGAGCTCGACGCGGGGCTCGGCGATCCGGAGCCGGACGTCGAGCGGTTGCGGTCGCTGATCCGCGACAGCGGCGCGCTGGCGGCGACCGAGCGGCGGATCGACGAGCTGATGTCGGCGTCGCTGGCCGCGCTGGAGGCGGCCCCGATCGACGAGGACGCCCGCACGGTGCTGCACGCGCTGGCCGACGCGGCGACCCGCCGCACGGTCTGACGCGCCTCGTCCGCGGCCGGCGCATTGCTCGGCGAAGGGTCAGCGCGCCTCCTTCGCGGCCGCCGGCGGCTGGCTCGCCGCGTAGCGCTTGGCGAGCGGCTTCGCGCTGAGGCCGTGGGCGAACACGCTGAGCACCACCGTGATGCCGATGATCGCGACGGCGTCCACGGCCTCGCCGCGCAGATCGTCTAGGGCGATCAGCGCGAAGATGATCGAGGCGAGCCCGCGCGGGCCGAACCAGCCGATGAACGCCACGGTCCGCGCCGGCAGCCCGGCGCCCAGCAGCGCGAGCGCGACCGGCGCCATCCGGATCACCGTGAGGCTGAGGACGGCGTACCCGAGCATCGCCCAGCCGGCGTTCTCGAGGACCACCGGCACGACGACGGCGCCGAACAGGAGCCAGGTCAGCAGCGACACCAGTCCGGCCGTCTGCTCGACGTAGAAGATCTCCCGTGTCCCGCCCCGCCCGGCGGCGTGACCGAACGCGAGCCCGGCCACGAACGCGGCGACGAATCCGTTGCCCCCGAGCCAGATGGTGCCGGTGTAGGTCGCCAGGGCGAGTGCCAGCACGGCCGGTCCCTCGAACGCCGCCGCGACCCATCCCCGGTGCCGCGCCGCCCGCATCGCATGCCCGCCCGCGAGCCCGGCGACGATCCCGGCGGCCACGCCGATCAGGATGCCGACCAGGGCGTGGCCGTGTGCGCTCGCCGCGGTCGCGGCGGCGGCGATCGCGTACGTCACCACCGGCGTCACGATGCCGTCGTTGAGCCCGCTCTCGACGTTCAGCACCCGCCGGACCCGTTCGGGCACGGTGGGATCGGACATCACGACCGAGGCGAGGGCCGCGTCGGTGGGGGCGAGCGCGGCGCCGACCAGCAGCGCAAGCCACACGCCCATCCCGCCGAACAACCACATGGCCAGCAACGTCCCGGCGGCGATGGTGAGCGGCAGCCCCACCCCGAGCAGCCGGGCCTGCACCCCGAGGTCGGCACGGATCTCCCGCGGCCCGACCCGGGAGGCGTCGGCGAACAGAAACCACACGAGGGTCACCTCGGCGAGGATCCGGACGGTTCCCCCGGCCGCGTCCGGCTCGTCGAGGTGCAGGCCGCGGGCGAGCAGCAGCCCGATCGCGACGAACACCACGGGCGCGGTCAGGTCGGCGCGCCCGAGCCGGGCCGAGCCGAGCCCCCAGCCGAAGACGGCCAGCATGACCAGGGCAAGCGCCGCCTCCTCCATGCAGCGCATCGTCGCCGGTCGGGCCCCATGCCGTCCTCACCCAGGAAGGATGAGGTGAGCGTCCGGCCAGGACCGGAGATTCGGCGGATGAGTGACGCACCCGACCGGCACGCGAGAACGATGCTCCCGATCCCGGACCGCGCGGCGCCCGGGCTGACCACTTACGACACCAAGGACCCGGAGACCCGGTTCCCGCCGATCGAACCGTTGCGGCCGCCGGCCGGCGCGCCGAACGTCCTGGTCGTGCCGCTCGACGACGTGGGCTTCGAGATCGCCGCCGGCGACGCCACCGGTGTGATCATCGCGCAGGGCACCGCGGTCACGGCCGCCTGCACCGTCGCGGACAGCCGCTTCACCGGGAAGATCCATCAGGTGCGGATCGACCTCGGCGACGACGACCACGGACACGCCATCGACCCCGAGGAGCGCCTGCGAATCGCCATGGCGCGCCAATAGGGCCTAGGCGACGCCCCGGCGCCCCCACCACACCCACAGGTCGAGGGTGAGCAGCACCATCGCGAAGCCGAACAGCAGGTCCTCCACCGGGGCATGGACCAGCCGCCATCCGATGATCGCGCCAGGGTCGTACATGACGATGTTCCGGCCCGTCAAAATGCCGTTCGATAAAAGCTGAAAAAGCACGACAATGGGGTACGTAGCCCAGAAAATCACCCGCTTCAGCAGACCGACGCGGAACACGAAGAGGTCGAGTGTCGCCGCGAGGACGACGCCGAGGCCGGCCGCCGCCGTGTAGGTCACTCGTCGCCGGCCGGCCTGCGCAGGACCTTGCGCACCGCCTCGAACCCGAGGACCGCGCAGACCGGCACCACGAGGAAGAACAGCACCTCGTCGAGCGGCAGCCCACCCGGGAACACCACGCCGGTCATCTGCGACGCGTCGAAATGCCAGTGCCCGGCGGCGATGGCCGCGAGGTCCCACAGCGCGAAGACGGCCACCACCGGCAGGACGGTCAGCAGCAGGCGCCGCCACCGGCGGAGCACGCCGACCTTCAGCACCGGCTCGAGCCAGAGAGCCGCGCCGAGGCAGCCGGCGAGCACCGACACGTACGCCAGATGGCGCATCAGAAACCGAGCGCCTGCGCCCGCCGCTTCACCTCGCGTGCCCGGTCCCCGCCCAGCCCGAGCGCGGCGTTGCCGTCGAGATCCGGGTCGGGCTCGTAGAGCCACCGGAGGGCCTCTTCGTCGTTATACCCGGCGTCGCGCAGCAAGGTCAGGATGCCCGGGAGGTGTTTGAGCACGGTGCTGTTGGCCACCAGCTCGGCGGGGACCTGCCGGACACCGTCGCGTCTGACCGCGAGCAGCTGCCCGTCGCGGATCATCTGATGCACCTTGCTGATCGACACGCCGAGTCTCTCGGAGACATCCGGCAGGTTGACCCAGGCGGCCGGCCCGGCGGTTACGGAATCGCTCACTCCTACAGCGTGCCAGATCGGAGAACGAACGCGATGAGCCTGTTGCGGAGAGTCCGTGCCGAGGTGTCCGGCGCACTGCGGTCGGTGCGCTACGACATGGGCAGGCGGCCGGTCGAGCCGCCGTCCGCCGGCCCGGACGTGACTTCGACGGGGATGAACACGTTCGGCGGGCCGCTGCCTCTCGGAGACGAGGGACCGGCGGCGCATCGCGCGGCCCGCAGTCCACGCCGGGCGGTGGCAGTGAGCGTGCTGGGGGTGCTGACCGTGATGGGCGCGGCCGGCGTCTACCTGGCCGTGGTGAACGGGCTGGGCTCGCTGCTGAACGAGACGCCCGCCGCCGCGGACACCTTTCCGCCGCCGCCGGCCGCGACGTCGACGTTCACGCCGAACGCGGGGATCGGCCAAGGGCCGGGGGCCGCCGCCGTACGACGGCCCGCGCCCGGGGCGACCACGGTGGCCGGCACGACGCCCGCCCCCACGGCGCCGCCGCCCGCCGGCCCACCGGCGACGGACGGCAGGAACGCGAGTCCGATTCGGACAACGAGTCCGACAAATCCGGAATGTAACTGCGACGGCCCGCCCGTGCCGACGCCGACCGCCCCGAGCACGCCCGGCCCGGCGTCGCCGTCCGGGGAGCCCAGCGACTCCCCGTACCCCAGCGACACGGGCAGCCCGTCGCCGAGCGAGACCTCCGCCACACCGAGCGAGTCGGCCGAACCTAGCGATACCCCGCAAGCCCGGCATCGCCGTCGCCACCGTTAAATCAGCTTTTGTCGGAGCAGACGGTGAGCTTACGGCCGGGGTCCCGCCGCTCGGCGTACCCGTTTGGACTCAGCTATGACATCCTGGTCTGCCCGCACGCGAAAGACACATACACTTCACGCCGATGGACACCACAGTCGCCGACACGTTGATCGGCACGACGATTGACGGCCGCTACCGGATCACCGGTCGCGTCGCCCGTGGTGGCATGGCGACCGTCTACACGGCCACCGACCAGCGACTCGAGCGCACCGTCGCTCTGAAGATCATTCATCCGTCGCAGGCGACGAACGTCCACTTCGTGGACAGGTTCACCGACGAGGCCAAGACGATCGCCCGGCTCACCCACCCCAACGTCGTGGCCGTGTACGACCAGGGCCGCCACCTGGGCCTCCCCTACCTGGTGATGGAGTACGTGCAGGGCAACACCCTGCGCGACCTGCTCACCCAGCGCCGGCGGCTCAACCCGGTCGAGGCCTGCGCGATCCTCGAGCAGATGCTCTCCGCGATCGCCGCCGCCCACCGGGCCGGCCTGGTCCACCGCGACGTCAAGCCCGAGAACGTGCTGGTCGCCGAGGCCCCCAGCGGCGGCAAGGCCAACCTGGTCGACGCCGTCGTCAAGGTCGCCGACTTCGGCCTGGCCCGTGCGGTCGAGGCGAGCAGCGTCGAAGACTCCGGCCAGCTGATGGCCACCGTCGCGTACGTCGCTCCCGAGCTGGTCACCGACGGCCACGCCGACGCGCGCACCGACGTCTACTCGGCCGGCATCGTGCTCTACGAGATGCTCACCGGCAAGGTGCCGTTCGACGGCGACGACCCGGTCGCGGTGGCCTGGCAGCACGTCGACAACGACGTCCCGCCCCCGTCGCAGACCGTCAAGGGCCTGCCCAAGTCGCTCGACGACCTGGTGGCCAGCGCGACCCGGCGCGACCCGGGCGCCCGCCCGACCGACGCCGGCGCGATGCTCACCGCGGTGCAGACGGTGCGCGACCAACTCGGCGCCGCGAGCGCCGAGACGGCGCTGCTGCGCCAGGTCCCGTCCCGGCACGCCGCCGCCGACGCGACCGCCATGGTCCCCGCCGTCCCGGCCACCGTCGGCGACCGGCCGAGCTGGGCCCGGCTGCCCGAGCAGAGCCGCAACACCCAGACCTACCGCCGGGGCGACCCCGGGCTGCGCTCGTCCGGCGGTCCCGACCGCCGGCGCATCCTGCTCTCCGCGGCGGTCGCCGTGATGGTGCTGGTTGTCATCGGCAGCACGTGGTGGGTGACCCTGGGCCGCTACACCGACGCCCCGCCCATGGTCAACATGACCAAAGACCAGGCCGAGCTGTACGCGCGGCAGCACAACTTCGAGCTGTTCTACGGCGACGGCGCGTACAGCGAGAACGTCCCCAAGGACACGGTGGTCAGCCAGAGCCCGGCCGCGCAGGAGAAGATCGTCAAGGGCGGCACCATCACGCTCACCTTGTCGCTGGGCAAGGAGCGCTTCGAGGTGCCCGACCTGACCGGTCTCGAGCTGGCCGCGGCCAAGACCGAGCTGGCCCAGGCCAACCTCAAATACAAAGAGGGCGCCGGGCAGTACAGCGACACCGTGCCCGAGGGCGCGGTCCTGTCCACCAACCCGGCCAAGGGCACCGAACTCAAGCGCGGCGACCCGGTCACCGTCGTGACCAGCAAGGGCCGCGCGCCGATCTCCGTGCCCGACCTGGTCGGCAAGAACATCAACGACGCCCGCAACCAGCTGCAGCAGCTCGGACTCACGGCTGTCGAGCGGTACAAAGACAGCGACCAGCCGGCCGACACCGTCATCGCCCAGTCGCCCAAGGCCGGCACCGGCGCGGCCAACGACGCCGAGGTCACCCTCGACGTCAGCAAGGGACCGCCGCTGGTCACCGTCCCCGACGTGAGCAACCAGCAGTGCCAGCAGGCACAGGGCACGCTGCAGCAGCTGGGGCTCCAGGTGCAGATCACCGGTTTCAACCCGCAGGGCTTCGTCCGCGGGCAGAACCCGCCGGGCAACACCCCGGTGCCGCCGCAGTCCCAGGTGGTCCTGCAGTGCTTCTAGAGCGCCGCATCGGGTCGCACACCAAGACGTCGGGCGGGCTGGCCAAGGCCGCCCTCCCGTACGTCGACGCCGCCGGGTCGGAGACGCTGCAGGTGTACGTCTCCAACTCGCGCGGCTGGGCGCTGCCGCCCGGCGACCCCCAGCAGGACACCCTGTTCCGCGACGGCATCGGCGAGCGCGGGCTCCCGGCGTACATTCATGCCTCGCTCCTGGTGAATGTGGGATCCCCGACCGATCTCACGGTCGAACGCTCGGTCGCGACCCTCGCCCACTCGCTGGAGCGCGGCCAGGCGATCGGGGCGGCGGCCGTCGTCTACCACGCCGGGAGCGCGGTCGACGCCGAGCACGAGGCGAAGGCCATACACCAGTTGCACGAGGCCCTGATGCCGCTGCTCGACGACGCCGCGGCCCGCGGGCTGCCCAAGCTGCTGGTCGAGCCGAGCGCGGGCGGCGGCCGCAGCCTCGCGTCCAAGGTGCAAGATCTCGGCCCCTACCTGGCCGCCGTCGAGCAGCACCCGTGGCTGGGCGTCTGCTTCGACACCTGCCACGCCTGGGCGGCCGGCCACGACCTGGCCACGCCGGGCGGCATGACCGCGACGCTCGACGCCCTGACCGCGACGGTCGGTCCCGACCGGCTGATGCTGATCCACGCGAACGACTCGAAGGACGAGTGCGGCTCGACCCGCGACCGGCACGAGACGATCGGCAAGGGCCTCATCGGCACGGCCGCGTTCGCCGAGCTGATGACCCACCCGGCCACGTCCGGCATCCCGGTGATCGTCGAAACCCCCAGCGTCGAGCACGAGGGCCACGCCACCGACATCGCCCTCCTCAAGAGTTTGCGCTGATCCTTTCAAGATCAAAGTCAAGATCTTTCTCTGATACGAGTTTCGGCCAGTCCCCGATGAGACGCCCAGCGCCGTCGTGGTCACCCTCCTCGCGCGGCTGCCGGGCTGTCCTGCATGGCAACGGCGGCCTTACGGGCCGCGGTCACCGCGGGCCGCGATCACAGTGGGCTGCCAGACCTCAGCCGTCTCCCCGACGATCCGCCGCCCCACTCAAGACGCCGCGCTCAGGAGGGCAGCGAGCCGCTCCGCCGGCTCGTCGGTCGCGGCAGCGGGCAACCGCAACAGCTCCACCCGGTGTACCAGCCGTGGCGCGCCCACCGGCACGCCCGCGAGCCCGGGGTGCGCCTCGACCAGCGGCTGTGGGAGCACGGCCAGGCCGTGGCCGGCCGCCACCAGGCCGGCCAGCACCGTCGCGTCGGCGCCGTCGTAGCGCAGGCCCGCGCGCAGGCCGTCGACCGGCAGGCGGCCGAAGGGGGCCACCTCGGGGGCGTCGATCCAGTACGCGTCGGCCAGGTCGGCCAGGTCGACGGCGCGCCGCCGGGCCAGCGGGTGCGTGGCCGGGACGGCCACCATGGCCGGGCTCTCGGCCACGCCCAGCGATCGCGGGCCGCCGGCGCCGGGCTCGGGCAGGCGCAGCGGGTCGCTGGGCGCCGTGAAGCCGTCGACCAGGCCCAGGTCGATCTCCCCGGTGGCGACGGCCTCGACGATCCGGTCGCGGTCGGCGACGCGCAGCCGGGTGCGCAGGCGCGCCGACTCGGCCCGGATCGTGGCGAGCGCGGTGGCGATGGGCGCGGCCCAGGCGAGCGGGGTGAGGCCGAGGATCAGGCGCCCGGGTGGGGCCACGGCCCGGGTCACGTCGGCGCGGGCCGCCTCGAGCCGTACCAGAAGAAGCGCCGCATGACGGCGCAACCTCTCGCCGGCGGGCGTCAGGGCCACGGGGCGCCGGGTGAAGAGCGGGGTGCCCAGATCGGCCTCGAGGGCGGCGACGTGCTGCGAGACGGCCGACTGGGTGTACCGGAGCCGCTGGGCGGCCGCGGAGAACGAGCCGGTGTCGGCGACGGCGAGGAACGTGCGCAGCAGGTGCGGATCCACATCAGGGATGCTAATGCCGTCCGTACCAATCATCGTTGGACGTGATGTGGTGAGGAGTCGCAGCATGGGGGCATGATGTCGATTGCCCTGGTCGGAGACCGCTCCCCCGCCGTGCGCGCACACTCGCGCATCCCCGCCATCCTCGACGCCCTCCGCGAGGAGGAGCAGATCGACCTGGACGCCTACTGGGTCCCGACGCCCGACGCCGCCGATCCGGCCGCGCTGGAGGGCTTCGGCGGGATCTGGCTGGCGCCCGGCAGCCCGTACCGCAGCGAGGAGGGCGCGATTGTCGCCGCTCGCACCGCCCGCACCGAAGGGATCCCGTTCCTCGGCACGTGCGGCGGCTTCCAGCACGCGATGCTCGAGTTCGCCCGGGACGTCTGCGGGTTCGCCGCGGCCCGGCACGCGGAGAACGCGTCCGGCGGCGGCGACGACGCGCTCATCACCGAGCTGTCATGCTCGCTGGTGGGGCACGAGGGCGCGATCGACCTGGCGCCGGGCTCCCGCATTGAGCGGCTGCTGGGCACGTCCCGCACGGTCGAGCGCTACCACTGCTCCTACGGCGTCTCGCCGGCCTACATCGACCTGCTGGCCGCGCACGGCATGGTGTTCTCCGGCCACGACGACGGCGGCGACGTGCGGGTGGCCGAGCTGCCCGGCCACCCGTTCTTCCTGGCCACCCTCTTCCAGCCGGAGCTGCACACGGACGGCGTCCACCCGGTGATCCGTGGCTTCGCCCGGGCCGTGCTCAGCGCGCGCGTCGGTCAGCCGGCTTCCCGATAGTCGGAGGGCCCGGTGAAGAAGCCGACGACCGTGGCCGCCGGAATGTCGAATCCCAGGGTCAGGTAGCGGCCGGGCTCGACCTCGGCGCTCGACGGGTTGGCCTGGTCGGCGTGTCCCGAGTCGTAGAGAAGGACGTCGGGGTAGCCAGCCCACTCCCGTGACGGGTCGCTCACCCGCCGGCCCACGGTCACGCGACGCTCCGAGAATCGATTCGAGAGATCGCCGTACGTCACCAGCACGGCCCCGTCGCTCAGCGCGAGCGCGTGGTGGGACGACGCGGGCATGTCGGTACGCAGCGGCTCGGCCCACGTGCGGCCGCCGTCGGAGGAACGCGACAGATACGCGCGCTCGACATCCGTACGGATCAGCGAGACCACCTCGCCACCGCTGAGCACGGTCAGCGTCGGCTCCTGGAAGTTGATCCCGTCGGCGGCCGCGATCTCGACCTCGTCCGATTCCAGCCAGGTGCGCCCGCCGTCGATGCTGCGCAGCACGTACGCCCGCCACCACTTCTCGTCGGCGCGGTGGCCGTAGACCGGGTACAGCAGCTCGCCACCGGGCAGCTCGGCCACCGCGCCGTGCGAGGCGTGCCACGCGAGGACGCCGCCGCCGCTCATGCCCATCCCCGCCGGGGCCGGCTCGCTCCACGTAAGCCCGCCGTCCGCGCTGCGGCGCACGAACGTGCCGTGCGTGGTGTGCCGCGGCTTGCTGCTCCAGTCGATGACGAAGTAGCTGAGCAGGACCGTGCCGTCGGCGAGCCGCGCCAGCTTGGGATCACGATCGTCGAACGGACCGTCGATCGCGACCCGTGGCGGGCCCCACGTGACGCCGCCGTCCTCGCTGCCGACCACGCTGATCCGGCCCCAGGGGCTGAGGTGCCCGGTGCCCTCCCGGAAGGCGGCGAGCAGCCGACCCCCGCCGAGGCTCACGACATCGGGAAAATGCGCCACGAGGCCGTCCCCGGCCCGGGCCACCACGAATGCGTCCGGCACGCCCAGCGACGTTACCCGCTCAAAGGAAACCGATGGCGTCGGCGTAGTAGAGCGAACCTTCCAGATGGAAGACGATCTCCCGCGGCGTCCACGCGTCGCCGTCACGGTGGTCGAGCTGGGCCGGGGTGAGCGCGCGCAGGCGCACGTCGAAGATCTGGGCCAGCCGGGTGAGCCGGCTGCGCGCCTCGTCGAGGTCCTCGGCGGTGAAGGGCGCCAGGTCGGCGGGCGTGGTCACCGCCGAGGCGTGCCAGTGGTCGGGGATGGTCGCGGCGCCGGCCACCCGGGCCTCGATCTCGGCCAGGTGGTCGACGAGATGGTCGGCGACCCGGCGGATCGCCTTGTGCGGGGTGTAGACCCGGTCGTCGATCGGCCGGGGCTCACCGTCCCACGTCGTCCAGGTCGCCGCGCGTGCCAGCACCTGCTCCACCAGATGGGTCACCACATCGGCCGGATGCCGCTCTTCAGTCATGGCGGCCAGTAGACCCTGGGAACGCTTCGGCGCCGACCGAAACGCCGCTGACACCGACCTGCACCCGCCGGGCGCTCACCCCGGCCGCCGTCTCGCCGAGTCTGTCTGGTGAATCCTCGGACAGAAGTGGGTGGACCAGGAATGTCGTGGCGGCGAGCACTGACCGACCGGTCGGTTGGTACAAAAATCATGATCGCGGTGGGCATCGTGGCGGCGTTCGGGGCCGGCGACGGCCTGTACGCGCTGAGCAGCCTCGGCGCCACCAACCAGCAGGTCAAGATCGGGTACGTGCACGAGCAGGAGCTCGAGGCGATCGCCGACCTGCGCGCCTCGGTCAACCGGGTCTGGCTGAGCATCGACGACTACCAACTCGCCGGCAGCGACGCCGAGCGCGCCACCGACGAGGCCGCGCTCGCCGAGAGCCGGTCCAAGATCGACGGCTACGCCTCGGCCTACCGGGCGTTCCCGATCAGCGCCGAGGCCACCGCGGCGATCGACGAGTTCGACACGCACTGGGCGCGGTACGACGGCATGCTCCCGAGCGAGGTGCTGCCGGCGATCGAGAAGGGCGCCAAGGTCGACGACACCGGCCTCACCAAGGCCATGGACGCCGTGCGCGCCGACCTCACCTCGCTCACCGGCATCACCGTACGGGCGGGCGCCGAGCAGGAGGCCTCCGCCGAGGACCGCTACCAGCACACCAAGTGGCTGGTGAGCGGGCTGCTCGCGGTCGCGCTGCTGCTCGGCCTCGCGCTCGCGGCCGCCATCGCCCGGCTCATCGTCCGGCCGCTGTCGCGCTGCGTCGCCGCGCTGCAGCGGATCGCCGACGGCGACCTGACCGCCCGGGTCGAGGTGAGCAGCGCCGACGAGGTGGGCCAGATGGCCACCGCGCTCAACGCGACCACCGACTCGATGGCCGGCATGGTCGGCCGCATCCACACCAGCTCCGACCTGCTGGCCGAGGCGTCCGACGAGCTGTCGGCCGTGTCGTCGCAACTGTCCGCCTCGGCCGAGGAGACCTCGGTCCAGGTCGGCGCCGTCTCCGACTCGGCCGAGCTGGTCTCCGAGGGCGTACGGGCGGTTGCGGCCGGCGCCGGCGAGATGGGCGTCTCGATCCGCGAGATCTCCGACAACGCGAACGAGGCGGCCGTGGTCGCCGCCGAAGCGGCCCGCGCCGCCGCATCGACCGACGCGAGCGTGGCCCGGCTCGGCGAGGCGTCGACGCAGATCGGCACGGTCGTCCACCTGATCACGTCGATCGCCGAGCAGACCAACCTGCTCGCGCTGAACGCCACGATCGAGGCGGCCCGGGCGGGCGAGGCCGGCAAGGGTTTCGCCGTGGTCGCCTCCGAGGTGAAGGACCTGGCCATGGAGACGGCCCGGGCCACCCAGCAGATCACCGAGCAGGTCGGCGCGATCCAGGCGGAGAGCGGCACGGCGGTGAGCGCGATCCAGGAGATCGGCCGGGTCATCGCGACCATCAACGACTACACGACGACGATCGCGGCGGCCGTCGAGGAGCAGACCGCCACGACCGGCGAGATCACGCGCAGCGTGGACCGGGCGGCCGAGGGGTCGGCCACCATCGCCGAGACGATCGCGGGGGTCGCCGACGCGGCCCGCCACGTCACCGCCGGCGCGACCGAGACGCAGCAGACCGCGAGCGAGCTGGCCCGCACGGCAGCCGAGCTGCAGGCGACGGTCGCTACCTACCGGCTCTGAGGATCTCGCTCAGCACCTTGGTCGTCTGTTCGAGGCCGTCATCGTCGATGTCCAGGTGGAAAATGATCCGGGCCAGGCGCGGCAGCATGGCGGAGATGTACACGTCCCGTTTCGCCGCCTCGGCGACCAGGGTGGGCGCGTCCAGCGAGGTGTTGCTGAGGTCGAGCATCACCAAGTTGGTGCGCACTTCGTCGGGATCTACCACGTTGAATTCTGACAACGCCGCGGCGAGTTTCGCCGCGCGGGCGTGATCGGCGGCCAGGCGGCCGATGTTGTGGGTGAGCGCGTAGTCGCCGGCCGCGGCGAGGATGCCGACCTGGCGCATGCCGCCACCCATCCGCTTGCGGATGACCCGGGCCTCGGCGATGCGCGCGGCACTGCCGACGACCAGCGAGCCGACCGGCGCGCCGAGGCCCTTCGACAGGCAGACCGAGAGCGTGTCGAAGAGCGCGCCGTACTCGATCAGCGGAACGCCGTCGGCGACGTGCGCGTGCCAGATGCGGGCGCCGTCGCAATGCAGGAGAACACCCGATTCATCGGCAACGTCCCGCAGTTCCCTCAGGAGCGACAGCGGAACCACCCCACCCCCGCCGAGGTTGTGGGTCTGCTCCACCGCGATCGCCCGCGTGGGCAGCGACGGATAGCCCTGCGGCCGGATCATGGCGGCAATCTGCCCGATGCCGAGGGAGGCTCCCCACGACGGCCAGGTGCGGGTCGAGATGCCGCCGATCGCCGCCGCCGCGCCCAGCTCGTAGGTCACGACATGGGCGTCCGCGCCGGCGAGCAGCTCCCCGGCCCGGGGCGTGACCAGCTGCAACGCGATCTGGTTGGCCATCGAGCCGGAGGGGGCGAACAACGCCGCCTCGTGGCCGAACATCGCGGCGACCCGGGCTTCCAGGGCGTTGACCGTCGGGTCGTCGCCGAAGACGTCGTCGCCGACGGGGGCGGACGCCATCGCCTCGCGCATCGCGGCGGACGGCCGGGTCACGGTGTCGGAACGAAGATCAACCACGGAGCATCTCCGCCACCAGGAAGGCGAGCTCGAGGCTCTGCTGGGTGTTGAGCCGCGGGTCGCAGGCCGTCTCGTACCGGTCGGGCAGGTCGAGATCTTCGATGCCCTGCGCGCCGCCCAGGCACTCGGTGACGTCCTCGCCGGTCAGTTCGATGTGGATGCCGCCCGGGTGGGTGCCCAGGCCGCGGTGCACCTCGAAGTAGCCCAGCACCTCGTCGACGATGCGGTCGAAATGCCGGGTCTTGTAGCCGTTGGACGACTCGTGGGTGTTGCCGTGCATCGGGTCGCACTGCCACACGACCTTGGCGCCGGACGCGGTCACCTTCTCGACGATCGGCGGCAGCGCGTCGCGGACCTTGCCGTTGCCCATCCGGCTGATCAGCGTGAGCCGGCCGGGGACGTTGCCCGGATTGAGCTTCTCGCACAGCTCGATCGCGGTCTCGGGCGAAGTGCCGGGGCCGAGCTTCACCCCGATCGGGTTGGCGATGCGCGAGATGAAGTCGACGTGCGCGTGGTCGAGCTGCCGGGTGCGTTCGCCCACCCAGAGGAAGTGGCCGCTGAGGCCGTAGGCGCGGCCGTCCGAGACCCGCGTGAGGGCGCGGTCGTACTCGAGCGCCAGAGCCTCGTGCGAGCAGTACAGGCTGACCGTGCGCAGCGCCTCGTTGTCGGTCATGCCGCAGGCGCGGATGAAGTCGAGCGCGCGGTCGATCTCGCGGGCGATCGCCTCGTAGCGCTCACCGGCCGGCGAGGCGCGGACGAAGTCCTTGTTCCAGTCGTGCAGGCCGTGCAGGTCGGCGAGACCCCCGGCGAGATAGGCGCGCAGCATGTTCATCGCGGCCGCCGAGTTCGCATACGCCCGGATCATGCGCTGCGGGTCGGCGACGCGGGCCTCCGCCGTCGCCTCCAGCGAGTTGATCAAATCGCCGCGGTAGGCCGGCAGGCCCAGCGAGTCGTTCGGCGCCGAGCGCGGCTTCGTGTACTGGCCCGCGACCCGGGCCACCTTCACCACCGGCATCGACGCGCCATAGGTCAGCACGACCGCCATCTGCAGCAGCGTGCGGGCGTTGGCGAGCAGGTGGCTCTCGGTGTTGTTGTCGAACGTCTCGGCGCAGTCGCCGCCCTGCAGCAGGAACGCGCGGCCCTCGCACACCTCGGCCAGCTTGACCCGCAACTGGTCGACCTCGTACGGCGCGACGATCGACGGAACGTTGTCGAGAACCTTGCACACCGAGGCGACCTCGCCCATGTCCGCCCACGGCGGCATCTGCACCCGCGGCAGGGACCGCCATCGGTCGAGGCCGCGCGCTTCGTCCTCGGCGGAGTCGGTGGACGGACGGGACGTCTGGAAGGCCGGGTTGCCGACCCCCGGGTAGCTCAGCTGATGCCACTCACGGCGCATGGGGAAAGCCTACGAAAGCGGGGCACCCGGCTTGCGCCCGGTGCCCCGCTTCTCACCTGAGGAGATGAGTTACTACCAGTTACGTCTACAGGTTGTTCTTGATGGCGGTGATCAACTCGCCGTTGCTGGTGTCACCGGAGAACTCCCAGAAGAAGGCGCCGCCGAGACCCTGGTTCTTCACGTATGTCATCTTTCCGGCGATCGTGGCGGGCGTGTCGTAGCCCCACCAGTTACTGCCGCACTTGGCGTACGCGGTGCCGCCGATCGTGCCGGTGGACGGGCAGCTGTTCTTGAGGACCTTGTAGTCCTCGGTGCCCGCCTCGTACGTACCGGGCGCCGCGCCGGTGGCCGTGCCGCCGGGCGCCGCCTGGGTGACCCCGGTCCAGCCGCGGCCGTAGAAGCCGATGCCGAGCAACATCTTGCTGGCCGGCACGCCCTTGCTCTTCAGCTTCTGGATCGCGGCGTCCGACCAGAACCCGTTGGTCGGGATGCCGGCGTACGAGGTCAGCGGCGAGTGCGGTGCGGTCGGGCCCTGCGGGCTGAACGCGCCGTAGTAGTCGTACGTCATCGGGAAGACCAGGTTGAGCTTCTGGATGCCCGAGGCGTAGTCGGCCACGTCGAGCTTGCCGCCGTTCGAGCCGTCCGCCGAGATCGCCGAGGTGACCAGGAAGGACGAGCCGAACTTGTTGCGCAGCGCGGTGATCACGTTGTTGTACGAGGCCGGCCCGCTGGCGTCACACGAAAGGCCGCAGGCGTTCGGGTACTCCCAGTCGATGTCGATGCCGTCGAAGACGTCCGACCAGCGGGAGTCCTTGACCAGGTTGTAGCAGGAGTTCGCGAACGCGGTCGGGTTCGCGGCGGCCTGAGTGAAGCCGCCCGACCAGGTCCAGCCGCCGAACGACCAGATCACCTTGATGTTCGGGTACGCCTTCTTGAGCTTGCGCAGCTGGTTGAACGAGCCACGCAGCGCGCCCGCGTCCCAGGTGTCGGCGACGCCGTCCACGCTGTTCGCGGTGGTGTAGGCCATGTCGTAGTCGGCGTACGAGTCACCGATCGAGCACTGACCGCCGGTGGTGTTGCCGAAGGCGTACAGGACGTGGGTCAGCTTTGCCGCCGAGCCGGACGTGACCAGGTTCTTCACGAAGTACTGGCGGCCGTAGACGCCCCACTCGGCGAAGTAGCCGACGACGTTCTTGCCGCTGGGACCGGACGTCGGCGACGTGGTGGGCGGAGTCGTCGGCGTCGTGGTGGGGGGTGTGGTCGGCGTCGTGGTGGGGGGCGTGGTGGGGGTGGTGCCGCCACAGGCTCCGCCGTCGATCCAGACGTCCCACTGTCCGCTGTGCGTGGCGGGCGACTCGTTCTGAGTCCACCACTTGGCGGTGTAGTTGTGGCCGTTCTGGGAGGCGACGTTGTCCTTGACGTACACGGCGGTAGAGGACCACGCGGGGGCACAGGCCGCTGCGGCTGACGCCTGGGTCATGGGCACCATCGCGGTGGACGCCACCACGAAGGCCCCGGCCCAGAGAGCGCGGCGGAGGGATTTCTGCACTGGGTCTCCTCGCTGAACAGTTAGGAAAGTTTCCAAAAAGTTCGTAGAAGAGACCGTAGTCACACGTATTCACCATCGTCAAGATGCCTGACCTGGATTAAGCATGGTCTTAACTTCTCGACGGCGATGGGTACGGGGTGCACACGAACGGACACTGCGCGTAGTCTCTCGGTCATGACCATCTACGACGCCGGGTCACTGAGGCTTTTCGACGATGACGGAGAGTGCAAGCCATTCGCAGCCGTCGAGTCGCGCCTCCCCCGCTGAGCGGCCGATGAGCATCCATGTGATCGGTGTCGACGCATACGCCCTGGGCTGGGTCGGAGTCGAGCTGCGCGACGGCGCGTTCGGCCGGGCGGTGCTCGCCGCCTCGCTCTACGAGATCGTCACGAACAGCTCCGGCGCGGCGGTGATCGGCGTCGACATCCCCCTGGGCATGCTGCCCGACCGCTGGCGCGCGGCCGACACGCTCGCCGCCGACCAACTCGGACCGCGCCGGGGCAGCATCTTCCGGGTGCCGCCGCGCGCGGTCTGGATGGAGGCCGACTTCGCGGCGGCGAACCGATTGTGCCGCGATCTCACCGGCGCCGGCCTCAGTCGCCAGTCCTGGGCCCTGCGGCCCAAGCTTCTCGAGGCCAACGCGATCTGGGAACGGCATCCCGGCCTGCTCTTCGAGGCGCACCCCGAGGTCTCGTTCCGCACGATGGCCGGCGAGCCGCTCCAGCACGCCAAGAAGACCTGGTCCGGGCAGACCCGCCGCCGCGAACTGCTGGCCCGCAACGGCATCGTGCTGCCCGACCAGATCGGACCGGCCGGCCAGGCCCCGCCCGACGACATCCTCGACGCCGCCGCCGTGGCGTGGTCGGCCCACCGCATGGCCACCGGCACGGCGCTGAGCCATCCGTCCCCGCCCGAGGAATGCAACGGCTCGAAGATCGCTATCTGGTACTGACGCGCCGCAAGACGTAACAGCCGTCCATCGTGAAGCCGGCGACCTCGAACCCCGCCGCCAGCGCCGAGACCAGGTCACGGCGGACGGTCCGCCGCCACTCGGCCGCCTCCGCCGGTCGCTCGTCCCGCAGGCTCTCGATGTCCCGCGGGGTCGGCACCAGCCGGTCGGAACCGGTGACGACGACCGGCGGCGGCAGCGGCGCCGTGACGTCCCACTCGACCAGCAGGCGGTCGGTGTCGTCGCCGTCGTTGAGACCGTCCCGCAGCGAGCCGTAGTGCTTCTCGAGGTAGCGCACGACCCGCGCGCCGAGCTTGCCGAGGTTGACGTGGGCGTTGCGCCGCACCAGCGGGTCGAAGGTCCACTCGATGACACCCAGGCCGCGGTCGCGGGCCCACTCGCGCTCGTGCATCTTGAGCAGGTAGCCCAGACCGGCGCCCTGGTGCTCGGGCCGGACACCGACGATGTGCGAGTGCAGCCGCTCGCCGGCGCCGAGCCAGCCCACGGAGACGCCCGCCATGTCGTCGCCGGCGAAGGCGCCCGCGACGTAGTTGCCGGACATCTCCAGCGAGACCAGCACCGACGTGTTGACGAGATCTACCGGCGTGGCAGCGCGGAACGCGGCACACAGCACCCGCACCGCTTCCTCGAACTCCGGCAACGTGCGAAGGGCGCGGACCTCGGCCATCCCGAGAGGCTATGCCTTGGGCGCGGCCATCTGGGTGGCGATCTCGGTGGCGCGGTCGCGGGCGGCCGCGAGGGCGGCCAGCAGAGCCGCGCGTACGCCGTGGTTCTCGAGCTCGCGGATCGCGCTGATGGTCGTGCCGGCCGGGGAGGTCACCGCCTCGCGGAGCTTGACCGGGTGCTCGCCGGAGTCGCGCAGCATCACGGCCGAGCCGATCGCGGTCTGCACGATCAGCTCGTGCGCGACCTGGCGGGGCAGGCCGAGCAGGATGCCGGCGTCGATCATCGCCTCGACGAGGAGGTAGAAGTAGGCCGGGCCGGAGCCGGACAGCGCGGTCACCGCGTCCTGCTGGGACTCGGGGACGCGCATGGTCTTGCCGACCGGCTTGAAGATCTCTTCGGCGAGGGCCAGGTGCTCCTCGGTCGCGTACGGGCCCGCGGAGATCACCGTCATCGCCTGGTCGACCAGCGCCGGCGTGTTCGTCATGACCCGCACCACCGGGATGCCGCCGGGCAGCCGGTCGGCGAAGAAGCTCGTCGGCAGGCCGGCGCAGAGCGAGACGACCAGCTTGTCGGGCGGGACCTTCATGCCCCATTCGTCGAGCAGCTTCGCGGCGTCCTGCGGCTTCACCGCGATCAGCAGCACGTCGGCCTGGGTGATGGCGGTCAGGTTGAGCACAGGGCGGATGCCGTAGCGCTCGGCGAGCTCGGCCGCCCGCTCGGGGCGGCGGGTCGTCGCCAGCAGCTGCTGGGCCGGCCAGCCGGAGCGCAACAGTCCGGAGAGGACCAGCTCGCCGAGCTTGCCCGCGCCGATCACGGCGACACTGTGCTTGGTCATCTTCGCCCTCTCACGTGAAAAAGGGGGCGACCCGCGGTCGCCCCCTCGTTCCGAAACCGAAAACGCAGGCTCAGCTGCCGAAGAAAACTTCAGCCTCTTCGTAGCGGGAGAGCGGGACGGTCTTGAGCTCGCCGGTGCCCTCGATCAGCGGCACGCGGACGATGTCGGTGCCCCGCAGCGCCATCATCTTACCGAAGTCGCCCTCGTGGACGGCGTCAATCGCCTGCAGGCCGAAGCGGGTCGCGAGCACCCGGTCGAACGCGGTCGGGGTGCCGCCGCGCTGGATGTGACCGAGGACGACCGTACGGGCCTCCTTGCCGGTCTTCTCCTCGAGCTGCTCGGCGAGCCACTGGCCGATGCCGCCGAGGCGGACGTGGCCGAACGAGTCGAGCTCCTGGTTGTGCAGGACCATCTGCCCCTCGAGCGGCTGCGCGCCCTCGGCGACCACGACGATCGGCGCGTACTCGACCTGGAAGCGCTTGGTCACGTAGGTGGCGACCTGCTCCACATCGAAGTTGCGCTCGGGCAGCAGGATCACGTTGGCGCCACCGGCAAGGCCGGCGTGCAACGCGATCCAGCCGGCGTGCCGGCCCATGACCTCGACGACCAGGGTGCGGTGGTGCGACTCGGCGGTGGTGTGCAGCCGGTCGATCGCCTCCATCGCGATGTTCACCGCGGTGTCGAAGCCGAAGGTGTAGTCGGTGGCGTTGAGGTCGTTGTCGATCGTCTTGGGCACGCCGACCACGTTGACGCCGAGGTCGTTGAGCTTGGTGGCGACGCCCAGCGTGTCTTCGCCGCCGATCGCGACCAGAGCGTCGACGCCCTGCTCGGCGAGGTTGGCCTTGATCCGGTCGACGCCGCCCTCGATCTTGAAGGGGTTCGTGCGCGAGGAGCCGAGGATGGTGCCGCCGCGCGGCAGGATGCCGCGGACCTCCGCGATGCCGAGCGGCTTCGTCAGGCCCTCGAGGGGGCCCTTCCAGCCGTCGCGGAATCCGACGAACTCGTGACCGTACGCGGCGACGCCCTTGCGGACCACCGCCCGGATCACCGCGTTGAGACCGGGGCAGTCGCCGCCGCCGGTGAGCACGCCGATGCGCATGATTTGCTCGTCCTCCCTGATCGGGTTGCGAGAAGTCGAATAGCCCGTCAAGCCCCAGGGAGCGTTCTCTCTCGGCAGCGTTGCCGGCCCGGGGCGGGCCGCAAGCGCACTCTAGCGGCCCCAAGAAACTTGGACGAAAGCGCCCCGAGTTTCAGCCTAAACCTTCATCGCGTTCCAGCGGGCCAAGTTGTGCCTGGCGTCGACCAGGGCGTCGTGGCGGCCCGACATCGTGGGCAGCGTGGGGCGGCCGCGGTCGTCCCACAGCTGGCGCAGGTCCTTGGTGAAGCGGGGTATCTCGCGCGGCAGGGCCGGCATCGCCCCCCATAGCTGGGCGAGCGCGACGTGGTCGTAGGCGGCGAACCACGCCCACAGCTCCATCTGCTCGTCGCGCCCGCGCAGCGGCTCCATGAGGAACGCGTACAGGTCGTCGCGGATGCGCTCGCGGGAGCGCCACGCCTTGTCGGACGGGGACGGGAGCTTGTCGAGGACGTTGCGGCGCACCCAGGGGATCGCCTTGGCATCGTCGAACTCGGTGCTGACCGCGTAGAACTCGCGGCCGAACTCGTCGACGACCCCGATGGAGACCAGGTCGACCGTGCGGCCGTCCTCGATGAACTCGCAGTCGTAAAAGTATCGGTAGGCCCCCATCCAACCTCCCCACCGCCGCCCTTGAGCGGACTGAAGACCATCCCTCCATCCTGGCGCATGGTCAGCCGGCGGCCGCCTCCAGGGCCTCCCTCGCCCGTCCGAGGGTGCCGCTGTCGCCGCGGCGGGCGGCGCGGTCGGCCCGCACCGCCCAGCGCAGCCGCAGCAGGACCGGCAGGGCCACCTCGAGCTCGTCGCGGTCCACCGGGCCGGCCGCCACGTAGCCGTCGAGGAACTCGGTGGCGTGCGCCGGGCCGCCCGCGTACCCGATCGCCGCCGCCACGTCGTAGGCCAGCGGCCCGACCCCGCTGGCGCCGCAGTCGAGCAGCCCGGCGCGCCCGGTGCCGGGATCGACGACGAAGCACGAGGGCGCCGGGTCGCCGTGCAGCACGCCGTACGTGAGCCGGTCGGTGACGGTGAGCCGGGTGACCGCGCCGAGCGCTTCGGCCACGGCGCCGCGGAGCCACGGCTCGGCGGTCAGATGGGGCGCGTGGGGGTCGAGCGGCTGCCAGGGGCGCAGGCCGGGGTGGTGAAAATGCTGAAGAGCCTTGTGTACGACGCCCAGCCGGTCGCCCCACCACTGCTGATCGACCGGGTCGCGCCCCTCGAGCCGCCGGCCGGGCACGCGGCGCAGCAGGGCCAGGGCGCCGGCCGGGGTCTCCGCGGTGAGGCTGCCGCCGAGGGTGCGCACCGGCTCGCCGGCCTCGATGTTGCGCAGCCGCAGGTGCTCGGCCGCGACGAGACCGGCCTCCACCGGCTGCCGGGCGCCGGGCTCGGCGAGGCGGCACACGTACCGGTCGGCGCCCGCGGTTATCTCCCAGCCGCGGGAAAGCACCTCCTCCGGGAGGGCGGTGATCTCGCAGGGGGTCAGATGCCACTGGTCCCGCAGAGTCGATCGAACGAGGTCGTCATCCGGCACCGCGGGATTATCTCGGCATAGACCGAAAATCCGACGGACAGGATGGGCGACCAGGGTCTGTCCTGCCGGTCACGCGGAGCGAGGCGAGGTCCAGGTGGTGGCTGGCGTCGGCCGCGAAGCGGCCACATACAACCCCGGTATGCGACCGCTTCGCGGCCGCCGTCAGGCGCCGCCTGGGCCACGCCGCGGCCCCGCGTGACCGGCAGGACAGACCCTGTGATCACGCCTTGCTATCGAGAGGTTTACAGATAGCGACGCGCGCGACATGATCGTACGGTGCCATCGCGGCGCGCCCGTCCATGAATGGCGCGGGAGCACTGCTTCGTGCTATTAGTGATCGTTCGCGTCGAGGGGCCGGCGCCGGCCGGGTTCGTCGACGCGGTCCCCACCTGGGGGAGGGATAGACGCCGTGGACCATCGCATGCCGGATTCCGGTGACGCGCTGACCGGCGTGGAGATGTTCGCTGGCCTGGAGCCGGACGTCCGGCAGCGGGTCATCGCCACCGCGGTTCCACGCACGTATCGCAAGGGTCAGATCATCTTCGTCGAGCACGACCCCGGCGAATCCCTGATCATCCTGAAGCGCGGCGCCGTCGCGATCTTCCGCACCGCGCCCACGGGGGAGCGCGCGGTGCTGACGGTCGTGCGCCCGCCCGACGTTCTCGGCGAGGTGTCCCTCCTGGACGCCGCGACCCGCAGCGCGTCGGCCGAGGCGATCGAAGATTGTCAGGCGCTCACGCTGTCGCGGGCCGCGTTCATCGACCTCGTGCATTCCAACCCGCGCATTCTCGACGCGGTGATGCGCTCGGTCGGCGCGCTGATCCGCCGCCTGACCGAGCAGAACACCGACCACGTCTTCCTCGACCTGCCCGGCCGGGTGGCCAAGACGCTGGTGCGGCTGGCCGGCGAGAGCCAGGCGCCGATGATCACGATCGAGCTCAACCAGAGCCAGCTCGCCGAGATGGCCGGCGGCTCGCGGCAGAGCGTGAATCAGGCGATCGGCTCCTTCGCCAGCCGGGGATGGCTGCGCACCGAGGGACGCCGGATAGTCGTCACTGATCTGCAGGCGCTACGGCGTCGCGCGGGGATGGCTGTGGCTTGAGTTGATGGCCTCGCTCCGCTCGGCGGGCGCTGCGCCCCGAGGGGTCGGTGTCGAGGACTCCGGAAAAGACATCGGCTACGCCTCGCCTTTTCCGGTGCCCTCGACACCGACGGGCGCAGCGCGACTCTGCCCCTGACCCGGCATTTCAATGGTGGTCTTGAGCTTGCCGGCGTAGACGTCGACGTACGGGCGGCCGGAGAGCACCATCAGCTCGTACATGATCTCGTCGGTGATGGCCCGCTCGACGAACCGATCGCCTCGTGCCGCGTCGTACCGGGAGAAGTCGAGCGGGGCGCCGAACGTCATCCGTACCCGTCGAATCTTGGGAATGAGCGTGCCGGTCGGCTGGATCTCGTCGGTGTTGAGGAGCGCGACCGGAACCACGCGCGCGCCGCTCTCCAGCGCGAGCCGGGCCACGCCGGTCTTGCCGCGGTACAACCGGCCGTCGGGCGACCGGGTCCCCTCGGGATAGATGCCCGCGAGGCCGCCCTCGCGCAGCACCCTCAGCAGGGTGTCCAGCGCCGCCTGGGCGGCCTGGCCACCCGAACGGTCGACCGGGATCGTCCCGGTGCCGAGGAAGAACTGCCGCATCAGCTTCCCTTTGATCCCCTTGCCGGTGAAGTATTCGGCCTTCGCGACGAACGTCACCCTGCGATTCACCATCAGGGGTGTGAAGATCGAGTCGGAGAAGGAAAGGTGGTTGCAGGCGAGGATCACCGGACCGTCCGCGGGCACGTTGCGCAGGCCACGCACGTCCGGCCGGAAGATCAGCCGGAGCAACGGCCCGAGGAGCACGTACTTCAAGAGCCAATAGAACACGAGTGTCCTTTCCCGGACAGACGGCTTGGCCGGTCGCAGTGGAAGCCTAAGGCTTTCAGTCCGGTCAGCGGTGGCGGGCGGGGCCGTCGGATGGGAAGCGGGACGGCGCGCCACAACGCACTCCCGCAACCGGTGCTCGGCGTGTCACCATTCAAGGCACGGTCGGCGAGGGAGTGTGCAGGGTGACAGCGGGTGGCGCCCGCCGCGGGCGGCGGGACAACGGGCTCGACGCGGCCGACTACGCAGTGGCCGGCGACGTCGATCCGCGCGTCGGCGAGCGCCTGCTCGACGTGCTCCAGGCCGCGGGGATCGCGGCCTATCTTCAGCCCACGGCCGACCTCAACCCGATCCTGCGGGCCACCACGCTGCCGGCGCGCCCCACCGACCGGCTCTACGTCGACCGCACCTACCTCGACGACGCGCGGGCGCACCTGCTCAGGGAGACCGGCGGCCAGTCACCGTTCCCGGTCGCCCCGCCGTCGGCCGACCCGACCGCCGAGCCCGACATCGAGGCCGAGTGGGCGAAGATCGTGGCGGGCTTCCACACCACGGTCGATCCGACGGCCGAGCCCTGGCCGGCCGCCGAGGGGCTGCCGGCGGCCCCCGAGCCGCCGCCCGCCGTTCCCCCACCGGCCGAGGCCGGGCCGGTGGAGCACAACCGCCGCCGCATCGACCGGCCCGCCGAGCCGACCCTGATCGATGGGCTCGACACCTTCGGCGCCGATCTGGAAGACGACGAGGAAGACGAGCGTTACGTCCCGCCGCCGCCCCCGCCGCTGCCACGCATCTCGAAGTACGCGGTGATGGGCATCATCGGTGTGGTGCTGGGCTTCGTGCTGTTCATCTTTCCCGGACTGCTGCCGGTCGCCCGCGACTACGTGACGCTGATCGGCTTCGCGGCGATCGTCTCCGGCGCGGTCATGCTGGTCTGGCGGCTGCGCTCGGGCGACGACGACGAGGACGACTTCGACGACGGCGCCGTGGTCTGAGCCCGCCCCAGTTGGATTGACCACTGTCTGTGTAGCTCTTGGGTGTCGTCCGGTAACCTTCGGTGATGCGCCAGAGCTCGTTGGTCGTGGTCGCCAACCGTCTCCCGCTCGACGACAACGCCGCCCCCGATGGCGCCTGCGAGTGGCGTCGCAGCCCCGGCGGGCTCGCCAGCGCCCTGCACGCCATCCTCGAACAGACCCCGGCCACCTGGGTCGGCTGGGGCGGCGGGGTCGGTGTGGCGCCCGTCCTGCCCGACATCGGCACGCTGCGGCTGCGCCCGGTGTCGCTCAGCGAGGACGAGTTGCGGGGCTACTACGAGGGTTTCGCCAACTCGACGCTCTGGCCGCTCTACCACGACGCCGTCGAGACGCCGGTCTTCGACCGGGGCTGGTGGGAGACGTACCGCTCGGTCAACCGCCGCTTCGCCGAGGCCGCCGCCGAGGTGGCCGAGCCCGGCGCCGCGGTCTGGGTGCAGGACTACCACCTCCAGCTCGTACCCCAGCTGCTGCGCGAGCTGCGGCCCGACCTGCTGATCGGCTTCTTCATGCACGTTCCGTTCCCGCCGCCCGAGCTGTTCATGCAGCTCCCCCGGCGGGTCGAGCTGGTGCGCGGGATGCTCGGCGCCGACCTGGTCGGGTTCCAGCGCGAGCAGGCCGCACACAACCTCGCCCAGCTGGCCGTCAAGCTCCTCGGCGCCGAGGGCGCCGACGACAAGATCCTGGTCGGCGGCCGGGTGGTGCGCACCGGCGCGTTCCCGGTCTCGATCGACGTGGCCGAGATGGAATCGCTCTCGGCCCGGCCGTACGTGCGCAACCAGGCCCGGCAGCTGCGGCACGACCTCGGCGCGCACAAGAAGGTGCTGCTGAGCGTCGACCGGCTCGACTACACCAAGGGCATCGAGCACCGGCTGACCGCGTACAGCGAGCTGCTGCGCGACGGGCGGGTCAAGGTGCGCGACATGGTGATGGTGCAGGTGGCGGTGCCGAGCCGGGAACGGGTCGAGAGCTACCGGGGGCTGCGCGACCGCATCGAGCGCGAGGTGGGCCGCATCAACGGCGAGTACGGGCGGGTGGGCGAGCCGGCGATCCACTACCTCAACCAGCCGTTCGACCGGGCCGACCTGGCGGCGCTCTACCAGACCGCCGACGTCATGGTGGTCACGCCGCTGCGCGACGGGATGAACCTGGTGGCCAAGGAGTTCGTGGCCGCCCGCGCCGACGACACCGGCGCGCTGGTGCTCAGCGAGTTCGCTGGGGCGGCAGCCGAGCTCCAGGACGCGTTCCTGGTCAACCCGCACGACGTGGACGGCCTCAAGGAGACGTTGCTCCAGGCGCTGGACGCCGAGCCGGCCGACCTGGCGCGGCGCATGTCGGCGATGCGGGCCCACATCACCTCGCACGACATCCACGCGTGGGCCCGGGCGTACCTGACGTCGCTCGACCAGACCGGGCGGCTGGCCCGCCACCTGCCACGGCAGCGCAAGACGCTGGCCCGCAGTTAGCTCGCCGTCAGCTCCTTGGTCAGCCAGTCGAGGATCGCGTCGATCGGCTCGGCCCAGCCGGCGTCGAGCATCATGTCGTGGCCCATGCCCGGGAAGAGCAGGGGCGCGCCGCCGTACGCCGCCGCCGTGCGGTCGAGCGCCTTGCGGGACACCACCCGATCGTCCGGCGACCCCACCACGAGCACCGGCGGATCCCCCACCGCCCTGCCGGGATTTTTCACGTTGAACAGATAAGAAGACGACATTCTCGCGAGATAGTCGTCGGCTTCCTCGGTGGCCAGCGCGGCGCTGAACAACTGCCGCCGGTTGAGGCGCATTCGTCCGCCGAAGACCGCGGGAATCGTCCCCATGGGATTGGTCTTGAATCCGCCGCCGATGGCGCCCCACTTGGACAGAACGGGAGCGACCAGAACCGCGGCCCGAGCCGGATAGCGAGCCAGCGCCCGCGCCACCACCGACGCTCCGAAGCCGTGCCCGATCAGCACCGCCTGCCGCGGCAGCGACGCCGCCACCTGCCGCACGTCGTGCACGTGAGCGCGCAGGTCGCCGCCCTCGCGCGGGGTCAGCGCATGCGCCGGGAAACCCCGGTTGGCCGCATGGCCCAGCCAGCGTTCGGCGAACGCCCAGGCGCCGCGGCCGGGACCGGGCACGAACAGCAGCGGCGACTGCCCGGCCTCCCCCTCGACCAGGCGGGACACGACCTCGCGCTCGACCGGCAGGACCGGCGACGTCCAGTCCGCCCAGCGGAGAATCTCGTCGCTCACTTGGCCGGCTCCATCTCGCGCAGCAAACCATCGATGGCCAACAGATAGTCGAGGTGATCGACCTCGAACCAATGCCGGCGGCTCGGCACCACCCGGCGCTTCGCCCAGCTGCCGACCGGGCGGGCCGACTCCTTCTGCTGCACGGCCGCCGCGCGTACCGGATCGTCGTGGCGCAGGCGCAGCCAGCGCGCCACCGCGACGCTCTGCCAGTGGGCCAGCGGCAGCAGAGCGGCGTCCGGCTGGAGCAGGCCGACCACGGCGAGCGTAGGGTGCTTGCGGGCGAACGCGTGCAGGTGCAGGTCGGGACGGCCGTCCGGCTCGGTGTCGAGGAGCTCGGGGGCGAGGAACTCGAAGCGCGGGACGTAGCCGGTCGCCGTGATCACCAGATCCGGGTCGATGCGCCGGCCGTCGGCGAGCTCCACCTTCCCGTCGGCGAAGCGGGCCACGTCCGGAACGGGCTTGATCCGGCCGTGCCCCAGAAAGTACGGCAGTTGCGAGTTGACGACCGGGTGGCTTTCGTACGGCCGGTGGTCGGGCTGCGGAAGCCCGAAGCGGGTCAGGTCGCCGGTCGTCATGGCCGGCGTGCGGCGGTAGAGCCACTGCCGCAGGCGCAGCGGCAACCGCCACTTGAGCAGGCGATCGTTGACCTGGTCGGCGGGGCGGCCGAGGACGTACTTGGGGGCGTACCAGTAGCCGCGGCGGGTCGAGTGCCAGACCGTGGTGGCCTGCTGGGCGGCCTCGACGGCGATGTCGCAGCCGGTGTTGCCGCCGCCGATCACCAGCACCTTGCGGCCGCGCAGCTGGGCCGGGTCCTTGTACTGCGCCGAGTGGATGACCTGACCGCGGGGCTCGCCGGGGATCTCGGGCTTCAGCGGCGACCAGTTGTGGCCGTTGGCGGCGACCACCGCGGCGTAGCGCTGCACGCGGGACGAGCCGCCGCCGGTCGACTGGGTGGTCACGTCCCAGCGGCCGTCGCCGACCGGCACGGCCGAGACCACCTCGGTGCCGAACCAGATGTGCTCGCCGAGGCCGAAGTGCTTGGCGTACCGCTCCAGATAGGACAGCACCTGGCTGTGGTGCGGGTAGTCGGGCCAGCTGTCCGGCATCGGGAAGTCGGGGAACTCGGTCAGCGGGCGGGACGAGATCAGGTGGGTGCTCGCGTACACCGGGCTGCGGTCGTGCCGCCAGTTCCATGCACCGCCGACCGACGTCTCGCGCTCGTAGCAGTCGACGGCGAAGCCGTGCTCGCGCAGGTTCTTGATGGTGGCGAGACCGCTGGCGCCGGCGCCGATGACGCACACCGCGTCCCGACGGTCGGCGATGTCCGGAGTGTCGTGCACGCGGGGATACTGCCAGAACGCGGCGCTATGCGGAAGCCATCCGACCGCCCCACCCGCCACCCGTGACCGGACTGAAGGCTAGAGCCTCAGCTCTGCCAGAACCGGAAGATGATCACTTGCCCGGCGGGCCAGGTCGGACGCCACGACCTCGTACTTCTCGATGGTGATGTCGGGGGTCACGAACAGGCCGTCGATGAGCCGGGCGGGCAGCGTCGCCGGGAAGGTGAAGTGCCCCGCGCCCGAGGAGACCAGGCCGTCCTCCACCGTCCGCCACGCGCCGCCGCCCGGGCCCTCGTTCAGGTCGGCGGCGGCGATCACCGGGCCCTCGATGCCGTCGAGGGCCTCCTTCCAGAGCGCCGCCTGGGACGGGCGCTCGGCCGGATCGGTGGCCAGGTGCGAGCCCGAGACGGTGAACCGGCCGCCACGCACCGAGCCGCGCACGAACGCCGCGCCGCGCAGATGCCGCCCCGGGGTCAGCGGGAAGCGCATGCACCACGTCTCGTGCACCTTGACCCGCATGCTCACCAGCACGAGGTTGCCCAGGGCGGGCAGCCCGCCGGCGGCCACCACCATGCCGGTGTCGTCGGCCAGCGCCGCACACTTGTGACGCCAGCGGAACCGGCGCGGCCCCTCCTGCACCACCAGCACGTCGGGGTCGGCCTCGCGGATCATGGATATCAGGGCCGCCCGGTCGTCCTTGAGGCCGTGGACGTTGTAGCTCATCACCCGTAGCGGCACCCCGGACACCGTTGTCCCTCTTTCCTGAAGCTTCAGATCCGCGTGGCCAGGTCGGCCGCGCCGACCACTCCGGCGGTGTTGCCCATCTCGGCGGCCACCACGTCGGCGACCGGGAACCGGCCGCGCTGTTTCAGCTGGTCGCGGTAGGTGGTCTGGGTCGGCGTCATCAGCAGGTCGCCGGCGTCGACCACGCCGCCGCCCACCACGAGGATCTGCGGGTCGAGGGCCTGGGCGAGGTCGGCCATCGCCACGCCGAGCCAGTAGCCGATCTGCGCGAACGCGTCCCGAGCCACGCCGTCACCGTCGCGGGCCGCCTGGGTGATCTGCCGGCCGGTGATCGCCAGCGGGTCGCCGCCGGACAGCTCGAGCAGCTGGGCGGCGCGCTCCGGTTCCTGCCGCGCGCCGGCCCGGGCGAACCGGACCAGGGCGTTGCCGCTCGCGTACTGCTCGAGGCAGCCCAGCCGGCCGCAGCCGCACGGGTGGCCGTCGGGCACCGACTGGATGTGGCCGAGCTCGCCGGCGATGCCGTTCGCCCCGCGCCACAGCTTGCCGCCGAGCACGATGCCCCCGCCGATGCCGGTGCCCACGGTGATCATCACCATCGAGTCGTCGGCGTGCCGGGCGACGCCGAACCGGAACTCGGCCCAGGCCGCGACGTTCGCGTCGTTCTCGAGCACGGTGGGCAGGCCGACCGCCTTGCTCACGTAGTCGCGCAGCGGCTCGTCGCGCCACGCCAGGTTGGGTGCGAACAGCACGGTCGCGCCGGGCGCGTCGATCCACGCGGCCGCGCCGATGCCGATCGCGGTGGCCTGCGGGAACTCCTTGGCCAGCTCGGCTGCCACCTCGGCGATCGTGTCCCGGGTGCCGGCCGGATCGTCGGCGGGGGTGTCACGTCGGTTCGACGCCAGCACGGTGCCGTGCTCGTCGACCACCCCGCCGGCCACCTTGGTGCCGCCGACGTCGACTCCGATGGTCAGCGCCACGCTGTCTCCTCTGCTTACTGCTCACACCGCGTCGTCGCCGGGGGCCGCGTCGCCCGCCTCGTCGTCGCGCTTCGCGGGCGCCTCGGCGCCCCGGGCATCATGACTCAGGCCATCATGATCCACCGCCGTGGGTCGCGCCACGTCGTCAACACCCGCTTCGGCGGTGGCCGCGGCCCACACATCAAACCTAGGAGGCGTACGGCCGGAGCTCCCGCCCCCGGGCGCCGTGTCCCCCATCTCTGCGGCCTTCGCGGCCTTCGCGGCCTTCGCGGCCTTCGCCTGCGCGGCGGCCTCGGCCACCCGCCCAGCCGCTTCCGCCGCGGCCGCTCGCGCCTCCTCGGCCGCCTTGCGCCGGGCCGCCTGCGCCGCGGCCCGCTCCTCGCCGGCGGTGGCCGCACTCGCCGCCGATGCCGCCGCCCACGGATCGAGCCCGGCCGCGGCCGCCTCGTCCGAGCTCTTCGGCGCCGGCGGACCGGCGGGCTCGGCGACTCGCGTGGCCGCCGACCACGCCTCGGCCGCACTCGGCGGCGGGGGCGGAGCGGGCTCGGCCGGGCGCTTCGAGATGCCGCCGAACACCGACGAGAGGCCGCGCATCACGCTCGCCACGCCGGAGGCGACGTCGCCGGCCCCGGTCGCGAGCCGCACCGCCGTGGCGGGGCTCGGGTCGCGCACCGCGGCGATGGCCCGGCAGACCGGGCAGACGCAGCACTCGGCGCTGCCGGTGGCCCAGCCCGATGACTTGTGCCAGCCCTGGTTGCCCGTGTGCTCGCCCTGGTTGCCCGTGTGCTCGCCCTGGTTGCCCTTGTGCTCGCCCTGGTTGCCCTTGTGCTCGCTGTCTTGGCCGGCGCTCGCGATGCGGTTGACGACCCCGGTCAGCGTCTCGGCGAGGCCCGACAGGCCGGCGCCGAGCGCGTCGCGCGTACCGGAGGAATCGCTCGCCGCGGCAGCACCCGCCGCCATCGCGATCATCGCGGCGATCAGCCGCTCGGCCTCCTCGCGCGCCGAGCCGGACGCCGAACCGTGCGCCGCGTTCCCTGCCGACTCAGGCATGGCTACTCACCCGCTCAGCTCGCCGGAAGACTCTCGACCCGGCGCTTGAGCTGCTTCAGCGCCGTGTCCATGATGATCTTTTCGGCCTTGCGCCGGAACATACCGAGCATGCCGATGGAGAGCTCGACCTCGAGCGAGTAGGTCACCGTGGTGGCGCCGTCGCCGTCGTCGGCCAGGTCGTAGGAGCCCTGCTGCGACTTCTGCGTCTTCGACGGCTCGACCAGGTGCCACTCGATGCGGGTCAGGTCGTCGGCGTAGGCGTACTCGAGGGTGTAGTCGTCGGCCATCACCGCGGCGTCGATCACGAACCGCACCCGGGCGGCGTAGCCGTCCTCGTACTCCTCGAGGACCTCGATCTGCTTGACCGCGTCGACCCATTCGGGGTAGCGCGGGAAGTCGCAGATCACCGCGGCCACGCGGTCGACGGGCGCATGGACCTGGATCGACTGCGTCGAGGTATCCGCCATGAACGGAGGCTACCCCGTCCCTCCGACATTCCCGCCGACCGGGCCGAGCCCCATCTTGCAGCGGCGACTACCATCCGTCAGGTGCCGGTGCTTGCCAGTGTCTCCCCGCGCGTCCAACCGCTCGCGGTGACCGCGCGCGTCATCATGCTGGTGCTGGTCGCGGCCCTCACCCTGATCGCCACCCAAGACCTGGCGCAGCTGCGCTGGATCGCCCTGCTGGTGGTCGCCGCCCTCCCGGCGTTCCTCGCCCCCGAGCACCCGGTCCTCGCGCCGCTCGGCCGGTTCGCCGAGGTCGCGATCGTCGGGCTCGCGGCCGGGTCGATCGCCGCGGCGGCCGACGCGTCCGGCACTGTGGATGCCGGCTTCGGCGCCGAGGCGGTGCTGCCCTATCTGGCGGTCCCGCTGCTCTCGGCCGCGCTGCGCCGGCGGCCCACCGAGGGCGCCGCGCTGCTCGGCGTCGCGGCCGTCTCGATGGTGGCCGGCGGCGTGTGGCTGGGCGACGTCAGCCCGATCTCCCAGCCCGGCTTCCTGGCGGCCTGCGGCCAGTGGCTGGTGCTCGGCGCGATCGTCACGTTCGCGGCCGACACGATGCGCCAGCTCATGCAGCCGGCCGAGCCCACCCCCCAGCCGTACGCGGAAGCCACCCGCCTGCTCACCCAGCTGCGCAGCGTGGCCCGCTCGCTACCGGGGGCCACGCTGGATCCGGGCGGCATCTCCGAGCACCTGCTCGAGGAGCTTCGCCTGGTCGCGCCCGGCGATCGCGCCGCGGTGCTGTCGACCAGCGGCGGCGGCCGGCTCGTGGTGCTCGCCCAGACCGGCGCCGACCGGGTCGACTGGGAGACGACGCTCGACTCCGACTCGGCGATCGCCGACGCCTGGGCCACCCAGCAGCCACAGGTGGCCAGCCGCTCGCAGGGCCGGTCCAGCCGCCGCGGCGAGGTCTCGTCGCTCGTCGTCCCGCTCGTCGCCGGAGTACGCACGATCGGCCTCGTCATCCTCGAAGCGGACGTCGCGAACGCGTACCCTTCATCTGTGGTCTTCGATGTGACAGGCGTGACCGAGCCGGCCGCCATCCGGCTCGAGGCCGCCCTGCTCTTCGACGACGTCCGCTCGCTCGCCACCAATGAGGAGCGTCAGCGCCTGGCCCGCGAGATCCACGACGGCGTCGCGCAAGAGCTCGTGATGGTCGGGTACGGCATCGACAACGCCCAGGCGACCCTGCCCGAGGGCGCCGAGGAGACCGCCGAAGAGTTGCAAACCCTGCGCAACGAGGTCACCCGGGTCATCACCGAGCTGCGGCTCAGCCTGTTCGAGCTGCGTTCCGAGGTGGATCGCAACGGCGGCCTCGCGGCCGCGATCGCCGAGTACGCCCGCACCCTGGGCACCTCGGCGGGCCTGCGCGTCCACTTCACCTTCGACGAATCCACCGCACGGCTGCCCGCCGCGACCGAGGCCGAGCTCCTGCGCATCGCCCAGGAGGCGATCACCAACGCGCGGAAACACGCCGGTGCCTCTAATCTATGGGTTACCTGCACCGTGGACCCGCCGTACGCGGAGATCGAGGTCTCCGACGACGGTAAGGGCTTCGCCGACGACCGCCCGGACGGTCGTTACGGCTTGACCATCATGGCCGAGCGTGCGGAACGGATCCGGGGCCGACTGAAGATCACGCCGCGACACCCCAGCGGGACAACCGTGGCCGTAGTGCTCGGATCGCCGGGTAAGCGCGATAGCGTGCGGGATAGCGTTTCCGCTCCAGCTCCAGAAGGGGAGTAACTCAGGCATGTCGACCAGTCCTGCGCCCACCACGCGCACCAAGGTCCTTCTCGTCGACGATCACGACCTGATTCGTAAGGGGCTGCGACACGCATTCGAGCGCGACCGCCAGTTCGAGGTCGTCGGTGAGGCGGCCACGGCGGCCGAGGCCGTTCGCCAGGCCGGCGCTCTCCAGCCCGACGTCGTGATCATGGATCTCCGCCTGCCCGACGGCAGCGGTCTCGAGGCGACCAAGGCGCTGCGCAAGAACAACGCCAACATGGGCATCGTCGTGCTCACCATGTACGCGGGCGACGACCAGCTGTTCGGCGCGCTGGAGGCCGGGGCGAGCGCCTTCGTGCCCAAGACCGCGCCCGCCGACGAGGTCGTCGCGGCCGCCCGGCACGCCGCCTCGGCCCCGAGCGCGTTCACCGCGGCCGACCTCGCCGAGGCGATGAAGCGGCGGCTCGCCCCCTCGGGCCCGCAGCTCTCGCCACGCGAGGGCCAGGTGCTGCGCTTGCTTGCCGACGGGATGAGCGTCGCGGGCATCGCCAAGCAGCTGTTCGTCTCGGAGTCGACGGCCAAGACCCACATCTCGAAGCTGTACGAGAAGCTGGGCGCGGCCAACCGGGCGCAGGCGCTGATGACGGCGCTGCGGCTGGGTCTGCTCGAGGCGCCCGACGCCCCGAAGTTCTAGGCCTTCTGCGCCGTCAGGCGCCGGAGGGCCAGGTATGCCTCGCAGCCCAGGCAGAGGCCGAAGGCCGCGTTCAGGAACGCCGCGAGCAATCCGAACGCGGCTGAGACCACGCCCAGCGCGGTCAGCCCGGTGAGATACCCGACCGTGGCCACGGCCAGGAACGCGAAGCCGACGGTCTGGGCGAAACGCACGGGGGCGGCGGGCTCGCGCTCGGTCGGCGGGCCCAGTCGGGGCAAGATCAGCGCGCGGTACACGTACGCGTAAGGCCCTTGCTTGGGGTTTAGCGCCGTGATCGCGAAGATGGCGGTCTGCGCGAGCGCCAGCCAGCCCCAGCCGGTGGCCAGGACCGCGACGAGAACGACGCTGGTCAGAGCCGCGGCGAAGCGCTGACCGCGGGGATCGAGTTCCATGTTTGTCATTAAAGACGAGCGCGCGCTCAATCTCTACTGGTCCGATTAGTGTTCTAGGGAACGCACGACCTTCCGGAGCAGCACGTTGAGCTCGACCAGCTCCTCGTGCGAGAGCGCGCCCATCAGCTGCCGGTCGCGCGACATGCCCTCGAAGATGTGCTTGTCCCACTGCTCACGCCCCTTGGCCGTGGGCCGCACCAGCACCCGGCGCCGGTCGGTGGGGTCGACCTCGCGGGTCACCAGGCCGGCCGCGACGAGGCGGTCGAGCCGGCTGGTCATCGCGGCCCGGGTCACGTGGGTGGCGTCGGCGAGTTGCGCCGGAGTGGCCTCGGTCGGGTAGGGCTGCACCATCAGCGCGTGGAGGGTCTTGTAGTCCTCCATCGTGAAGTCCTCGTTGCCGGCGAACGCGGCCGCGTCCTGCCGGCGGGCCCACTTGGTGATGTCGTACATCCGCACCAGGGCGCCCTCGATCTCGGGCGCGAACCGCGGATCGTCCTTCCAGAACGCCGCCCACCGCGCCACGTGGTGGTCCACCCCGTCCCGCTCCTCTGTCATGTGACCATTGTTCCACGCCCGATATTTAGATTGCGAATAGTTTGACGCCGAACTAATCTCGCCGACATGCTCTCCGACTTCCGCCTGCTCGCCGCCGGCCAGACGCTGTCCTGGATCGGCAACGGCTTCCAGACCGTCGCCCTGGCCGTCGCGATCGTCCAGACCGGCGGGGGCGCCGGCGACCTCGGCATCGTCATGGCCTGCTCGTTCACCGCGCTGCTCGCCTGCTCGCTGTTCGGCGGCGTCTGGGCCGACCGGCTCCAGCCGCAGCGCGTCATGGTCGTCTCCGACCTCGTTCGCCTGATCTGCGCGGCCGCGATCGCGCTGATGTTCTCGCGCGGCGGCTACCACCTGGTCCTGCTGTGCGCGCTCACCGCGATCTCGTCCGGGGCGGGCAGCTTCTTCAACCCGGCGATGACCGCGTTGCGCCCGCTGCTGGTCCCCGTCGATCGCCGGCAGTCGGCGAACGCGACGCTGAGCATGCTGCAGACCGGCAGCTCGGTGGCGGGTCCCGCGCTCGGCGGCCTCACCGTGGCGGCCTTCGGCGCGCCGGCCGGCTTCGCGGTGAACGCGGTCAGCTTCCTCGCCTCGATGGCGGCGTGCCTGTTGCTGCGCACGCGCGCCACTCGCGGCCCGCGCTCGTCGATGCTCCGCGAGCTGGGCGCCGGCTGGCGCGAGATCAGCAGCCGCGACTGGCTCCTCGGCGGCCTGTTCGGCGCCACCGTCTACCACGTCGCGAACGGCGTGATCCTCGTCCTGGTCCAGGTGATCGCCATCCAGCGCCTCGGCGGCGCCTCCGCGGCCGGCTTCATCGCCGCCGCCGAGGGCCTCGGCGGCATGATCGGCGCGGCGGTCGCGTTGCGCTTCAAACCGCGTCGCTTGCTGCGGGCGGGCTGGCTCACGCTGATGTTGATGCCGCTCTGGGCTCTCGCGTACGTCTGGCCGGCCACTCTCACCGCCGTCCTGGCCGGCGCGATCATCGGCTGGTCGGGCCTGATCTTTTTCGACGTGGCCTGGGAGACCGCGATCCAGGACCGCATCCCCCAGAACGCCCTGGGCCGCGTGGCGTCGTGGGACACGCTGACCTCGTTCATGGCCATGCCCATCGGCAACGCCCTGGCGGGGCCGCTCTCGGCCCGCTTCGGCCTGAACCCGGTCCTCATCGTCTGCGCCGGCATCCTGCTGGCGTCGGCGGCCTCCCAGCTCCTGATTCCTGGCGCCCGCACCCTGACCCGGGCGTCGGACACTTCGCCCGCACACACCCCGCCCGAGCTCCTGGAGTCCACCACGGCCTGACCGCGCCCACCCACTGGCGCCCGCGTCCCCGGCGCGCTCCTGCGCCGCGCCCCGCCCCCGCGCGCTCCTGCGCGATCTTGATGACTTCACGCGCGGGGCACGCAGCAACTCCCGATCCTTCGCACCACGCCGAGCGCTGCGGGGCTCAGTCGGCGGCCGGGAGCAGCTCGGCGATCGCCGCGACCAGCTGCGGCTTGCTCGGGACACCGGTGGCCCGCTTCGCCACGCGCCCCTCGGCGTCCACGATCAGCAGGGTCGGGGTGCGCCAGATGCCCAGCTCACGCACCTCATCCAGGTGGCTCTCGGCATCGACCTCGACGTGCTGAACGCCGGGGAGCAGATCGGCGACCTCCGAGCTGACCCGCCGCACCGCCCGGCAGGGCGCACAGAACGCCGACGAGAACTGCAGCAGCGTGACCGGCGCCGGCCCGACCCCGAGCCGTTCCAGCAGGCCGGGCGAGAGGCGCTCACCGGCAGCGCTCGGATCCGCCGCCGAGACGACGCCCGGCTCCTCCTCCCGATCCGGGACCACGACCGGAGCGGGCGCGGCAGAAGGCGAGGCGGAAGGGTCACGCGACACCGACAGATGCCGATCGGCCGGCTGCTTGTGCGTCCCCTGCACCGCGGCGGCCGCCGCCGTCGACGCCGCTTTGGCGGCAGTAGTGGCCACCGCCGTGGGCGACGAATGATCCGGGAGCTCGACGACCTCGAGCCCGGCCGCCTCCAAGATCTCGCGACGCCGCTTCTTGTCCGCGACCTCGTCGCGGATGATGCCGTCCGTGCGCCGCCGCCACAGACCGAACGTCGTGGCCACGATCAGCACGGCAACGATGACAGCCACACCCAGCGGGTCCATGAGACGACTCTGCCACGCGAAAGTTGCCGCGCGGCCCGGTGCGACGGGACTCACGCCGATTGATATGCGCTCGCCTGAAGTGCGTACAATTGGGAATAAATCCCGCCCGATGCCATCAGCTCCGCGTGGTCCCCCTGCTCGACGACCGCTCCATGATCGAGAACGTAGATCCGGTCCGCGTCCCGCACCGAGGCCATCCGATGGGTGATCAGAACGACCGTCCGCCCGGCGGCCAGCGCCCGCAGCCGCTCGTACACGTCATGCTCGGCCCGGGCGTCGAGATTCGCGGTCGGCTCATCGCAGATCAGCAGCGGCGCGTCCCGATAGAAGGCCCGGCTGACCGCCAGCCGCTGCCACTGCCCACCCGACAAGTCGGCGCCGTCGCGGAAGTGCCGCGACAGCATGGTCTCGTACTCCCGGGACAGCTCCATCACGAAGTCGTGCGCGTCCCCGGCCCGCGCCGCCTCGTGCACCGACGAAGTCACCACCTCCCGATCATGCCGCCCGATCGTGATGTTGGCGCCGGCCGACAGCGGCCACCGCGTCGGCTCCTGCATGACGACGGAGACCCGCTCCCGCAGCGACTCCGGGTCGATCTCGCTCACGTCGACACCGTCCCAGGTCACGACCCCGTCCTGCGGCCGGTACAGCCCGGCGATCACCGCCGCGAGCGTCGATTTCCCGGAGCCGTTCTCCCCGACCAGGGCGATCACCTCACCCTCGCGAAGGGTCATGCTGATTTCGCGTACGGCGGGATGGTCGGCATCCGGATAGCGGAACGTGACCCCGTCCAGCTTGATCTCGCGAAACCCGTTCGGCGCCACCCCGCCCGGCGTCGGCTCGGCGCGCTGGAGCGACAGCTCGCAGAAGCCCCGGAAGTCGTCGAAGTAGAGCCCCTGCTCGAAGACGAAGTTCGCGGTGAGGGTGAGCTCGCGCAGCTTCCCGATCCCCATGTTGATCGCATAGGCGGCCGCCCCGCCCGCCGCGAGCTCCACCCGCCCGGTCCAGAGCAGCCAGAACAGCACCGCATAGGTCAGTCCGGTCGCGATCGCGCTGAGCGCCGTGCCGACGAGCGACGTGCGCACCCGCCGCGTGTTGACCCGGATCTCCTCGGCGGTCGAGATCCCGACCAGCCGGCGCACCTCGTCGAGCAGGAAGTCGCGCAGCGTGAAGGCCCGCAACTCCGGCGCCGGCTCCCGGGCCGCGAGCAACTCGAACAGCATCCCCTGCCGCCGCCACACCGCGATGAGCCGCAGCACCCGCCGCCGTTCGAGCCGAGCCGACCGTACCGCCGCCCACGCCACCGGAAGCACCGACAGCACCAGCAGCGGCAGCAGGATCGGATGCAGCACTGCCAGCACGCTCGCCGCCGCCGCGATCCCGACCAGGTTGGTGGCCAGCTCGATCGCCCGGTCGACGAGCTGCTCGGCCGCATTGATCCCCCGGTGGCGGGCCCGTTCGAGGGCGTCCCGCCAGCTCGGATCGTCAAACGTCGACAGATCGACCCGCGTGGTCAGCTCCAGCAACCGCATCTCGGCGGCCTGATAGACCTTGGGCCCAAGACGCCCGTTGGCCGCCGCGGCCGCCGCGGTGAGCGCGCCACGCACGCAGGCCGCACCGACAAGCAGAAGCAGCGAGGGTACGGCCGCACGCACGCGCTCCGGGGTAGGTCCGGCCTGCAGCAGCCCGTCGAACACACCAACCACGCTGATCAGCCCCACCGCGCTGGCCACGCCTGTGCCGATCTGAAAGAGCCCGACCGCGGCGGTCGCAAGCGGGTCGGCCCGCCAGGCGAGCAGCCACGCCTCCTTGAGCAGCGCCGGCAGTCGCCGCAGCGTCCGCAGGAACGGCGTGCCGGCCGCCTCCTCGTAGCTGGTCAGCCAATGCGGCAGATCCAGCTCGCCCTTCTCGATCTCGCGCTGGATGTCCCGCTCGGCGTAGCCGGCGCGATCGGCTTCGGCGGGCTGGGCTGCTTCGGCGGGCTGGGCTGCTTCGGCGGGCTGGGCTGCTTCGGACTGGGCTGCTTCGGTGTCGGGAGAGGCGTCCGGCATCGGGAGGCTCCGTCTCGGGATCCCTCAGTGCGAGCTCCACCCCGGCGTCTCGGGCACGCCGGCGTACGGACGGCCCGCCGGGCGGAGCGTGACCGGAAGCTCACCGCCCTTCCTACGCCGCCCCCGCACTCCCGTCCATCAAGTTCCGGCTACCTCCCGGTTCACTCACGCTGTCCCTGCGCTTCCTGGCCGCCGAGATGCGCAGGAGTCGCGCCTCGGTCAGGTCGCGGGATCGAGCAGGTGGGCCATGCGGGCCGCCTGGGTTTCCCAGCGCCATTCCTGTTCGACCCACGCCCGGCCGGCCGCGCCCATCGCCTTGGCCCGCGCCGGGTCGGCGAGCAGCTCGACCAGGCGCGACGTCAGCGCCTCAAGATCGTGGCCGCCCACCACGTAGCCGGTCTCGCCCGCACGGACGGCGTCGGGCGCGCCGCCGGAATCGCCGCCGACGACCGGCAGGCCGGTAGCCGACGCCTCCAGGTAGACGATGCCCAGGCCCTCGACGTCGAGGCCCGCCGCTCGGGTGCGGCACGGCATCGCGTACACGTCGCCGGCCGCGTAATGCCGCGGCAGCTCGGCCCACGGGACCGAACCCGTGAAGACCACATCGGACTCGACGCCCTGCTCGCGGGCCAGGCGCTCGAGCTTTGCCCGATACGGTCCGCCGCTCACCAGGAGCAGTGCGGCGCCGGGCACCCGCCGGCGGACCGCGGGGAGGACGCGGATCAGCATGTCCTGCCCCTTGCGCGGCACCAGCCGGGACACGCAGACGATCACCGGGCGGTCGGTGAGGCCGTAGCGCGCCCGCACCGCCGAGCCATCGACACCGGGGTGGAAGGCGTCGACGTCGACGCCCGGCGCGAGCCGCTCGAGATGCGTCAGGCCGTGCAGCGCGCGGTCGAGCCGCGTTCGCTGGTATTCCCCCAGGTAGGTCACCACGTCGTTGCCGCGGGCTATGCGCCGCAGCAGTCCACGGGCGCCGGGCAGCGCGGCCCAGCCGATCTCGTGGCCGTGCGTGAGTGCGACCGCGCGGGTCACGCCCGCGTTCCGCCGGAGGCCGTCGGCGAGCAGCCCGAGCGGCGCCGCCGCCCCGAACCACACCCGGTCGCAGCCGTGTGCCCGGGCCAGCGTGGCGGCCCGCTTGGCGACCGCCGGGGTGGGCAGCAGCACTCCGGTCTGCTCGCGCACCACCTCGAACGGCTGCTCGGCGTCGAACTTCCCGGCGCCCTTCCAGGTCGACGCGTAGACGACCACCGAGCCGGCCGGCTGCCGGACCGCGAGATTGTGCACGAACTGCTGGATGCCACCCGGCCGCGGCGGAAAGTCATTGGTGACGAGCAGGGTGCGCCCCATCAGCGTTCGCCCCGGGCGTAGGCGCGGGCGGCGGCCATCCGTTCCACCGTGGACGGGTGCGAGGCGGAGATCACGTACTCCCAGGTCGGTGGGTCGGGGTCGGAGAGGTTCACCGTGCCGAGGCGGCGCTGCATCGCCTCGAACGTGGCGGGATCGCCGGTCAGGGCCAGCGCGTGCGCGTCGGCGCGGGCCTCGATGGTGCGCGAGACGTACGCCTGCGCGGGGCCGGCCAGCAGCCCGACCACGGTGACCACCGCCAGCATGAGGCCGATGCCGCGCGGCGAGCCGATCGAGTCGATGCCGGCGAGGCGCAGCAGGCCGCCCCACGAGCCGAGCAGGAACAGCGCGATCACCGCGACGGCCGCCCCGAACGCGCCCAGGACCGTGCCGATCAGCACGTCGTTGTCTTTGGCGTGGCCGAGCTCGTGCGCCACCACCGAGACGACCTCGTCGGGTGTGGCCTCGGTGAGCATGGTGTCGTAGACGACGATGCGCCGGGTCGGGCCGAGACCGGAAACGTACGCGTTCACCGCGCGCGTTCGCCGGGAGGCGTCGGCCACCAGCACGTCACGCACCGGTACGCCGTCGCGCTCGGCCAACTCGAGCAGCGAAACCCGCAGCGGGCCGTCGGCCATCGGGGTGAACTTGTTGAACACCGGCTCGACCACCACCGGCAGCACGAACGAGAGCAGCACCACCAGGGCGGCCGCGCCGACCGCCCCGAACGCCCACCACCAGCGCGGCGCGAGGTGAGTGATCGTGTAGAAGCCGAGCAACGCCACCGCGCCGATGACCGCGCCGACCGCGAACCCCTTGAGCAGGTCGACCGTCCAGGCGCCCCAGGACTGGGTGGAGATGCCGTAGCGCACCACGATGATGTGCCGCCAGGCCGCGAACGGCAGGGTCACCACCTCGCCCACCAGCACCACCACGAGGCCACCGAGCACCGCCTGCGCGACCCAGTTGCCGCCGAACGGGCGGCCGGCCTGGGTGACCAGCCACGCGCCGAGCGGCGTGAGCCCGAGCACCAGCGCGACGAGCAGCCCGATCGCCATCGCGCCGTACGACCCCGGGCGCAGGTCGGAGTGGAACTGGCGGCCCCGCTCGACCTTGTCGGCCGGCAGCGAGCCGAGCGCGGCGAGCTGGTCGGCCCGCGGCGCGGGCGGGCGATGCCACGGGATGGACACGGCGGCGAAGACGGCGAGCACCACGATCAACACAACGAGGGTGCCCACCGCCCAGGCCCGCGACGTCATCATCCGCCACATCCTAGAGAGATCACGCTACGTGGCGGTTGGGGAACATCGGGACGACCACGGGGGGCTCCGGGGTCTCCAGGATCTCGACGTCGAAGCCGGCCAGCTCGAACGTCTCGATGGCCCGGAGCTCGCCGGGCGTCAGGTCGGCAATGCCATCGGGGGTGTCCAGCAGCGCGCTGACCAGGCAACCCCGGCACGCGTCGGACTGACCGGCGCAGCGACCGCAGTCGACGATCATCACTCCTCCTCACCCGGGTGGCACGGTGACCACCATCGGTGACCGTCACGCTAGGCGAGGGGTACGACAAAAAAGCTCAGGAGCGCGCCAGCCTGCGCAAAAGGGAGTCGGCGCCCATCGGGTAGGCGCCGTGCCGGCGCACGCCGTCGGCCACCTCACGGTCCGAGGAGATCACCACAATGGGCCGCCCGGCGGGCTCGGCCCGCACCAGCTGCCGGATCAGCTCGTCGGCGGTGTCGCCCTTGCGGGAGAAGAGCACGCGTACGCCCCGGGGCGCCGGCGGCAGCCCGTGCACCCGCTCGGCGCCGTCGAAAACCACGGTGATCTCGTCGCCGGTCTGGGCCGCTATCCCGCCCAGCCCGGTGATCAGGCGCTTGCGCTGCTGCTCGAGGGACATCTCGGCGAAGCCGCGCTTGGTCACGTTGTACCCGTCCACGATCAGGTGGGCCCGGGGCAGGGCGAGCAGCTGGTCGAGGCGGCCGGGGTCGTCGGTGTCCTGGGCGCGGGCGCGGGACCGCTCGGGCGAGCCGGGCCGGTCGGCCACGGCGTCGGCGACGAAGTCGGCCGGCATCTTGTCGGACGGGCCGAGGGCAAGCTCGCGCCGCAGCCCCGAGGCGGCCTGCCCGATCGTCTCGATGAGCAGCCAGAGCCGGGCGTCGTCGGCGGCCCGCGCGTCCTTGGCGCTCTGCTTGCCGGTGGCGGCCTGCGCCTCCGCCTCCGCGAGGCGTGTCTTCAGCCGCCGTACCTCTGCATCATGATCGGCCGCGATGCGCGAGGCGCGTCCCTTCTCCGTCGCCAGCAGATCGTTCGCGCGTTTTTGCCCGGCCTGCGCCTCGCGCAGCGCCTTGGACGCCGTCCGGGCCTCCTCGCGCAGCTGGCCGAGCTCTTCACGGACCCGGGCGATCTCGTCGCGCAGCTTGTCGGCCTCGACCTTGGCAACCGTGCGGTCATGCTCGGCACGCACGGCGCGCTGCTCGGCCTCCCGCAGCTGGGACGCGACCGCGGCGCTGTCGGCCTCGGCCCGGACCGCGTCGCCCGCCCCCTCGATCAGGTCACGCCAGCCTTCGGGACGCGCCAGGTAGGCCAGCGCCGCGACCTCGACCGGGTCGGCGGCGGCGGGGGCCATCCCGGAGGACACGGCGGCGCCCAGGTCGCCCGCCTCGGTGACGACCCGGCCGCTGATGCGCTGGCGGAAGAGCGGGTCGGAGGTGAGCTGCGCGGCGATCTCACGGCCGCCGAGCCGAGCCCTGCGATTCGGGGCGAAACGGGCGACCCGCCGTAGCGCGACCGGGATCTCGTCACCGGGCAGCCCGGGCAGGGCCGCGGCCGCGAGCGTGGTGATCCGCTGCCGGACCGGCTCGGGAAGGACCGGCTCCGGGACAAAATCGACGTCTTGAGCGAGCTCCGCCGCAACAGCGCCCTCCTCCGCGGGGCGGTCACCGGGAAACGAAGGCTCGGACATCTACCCATTCTCACACCGTGGGCAGCAGAAAAGCTTGTCGAAGCAAGTGATCTTTTATCCACGGCGCCCAGTTCTTGTCGTACCCCCGCTCTAATCTCCCCGCCGTGGCACAACCCGCATATGTCCAGGGCACTCTGGACACGCTGCTCACCGACCCGGCGGCGCTCTCCCTGGCCGAGACCACGTTCGTGGTGCTCGACCTCGAGACGACCGGCGGCGCGGCCGACGGCGCCGGCGTCACCGAGATCGGCGCCGTCAAGGTCCGCGGCGGCGAGGAGCAGGGCGTCTTCGCGACCCTGGTCAACCCGGGCGAGCGCATCCCGGCGTTCATCACGGTCCTGACCGGCATCACCGACGCCATGCTGGCGCCGGCCCCGCCGATCGAGGCGGTGCTGCCCAGCCTCCTCGAGTTCCTCCGCGACGCGGTCCTGGTCGCCCACAACGCGCCGTACGACGTGGGCTTCCTCAAGGCCGCGTGCGCCCGGCACGGCTACCTGTGGCCCAACCCCCGGGTCCTCGACACCGCCGCGGTGGCCCGCCGCGCGCTCACCCGCGACGAGGTGCCCAACCGCAAGCTCGCCACGCTCGCCCACTTCTTCCACGCCGCGGTCCAGCCCACCCACCGCGCGCTCGACGACGCCCGGGCCACCGTCGATGTGCTGCACGGCCTGATCGAGAGGCTGGGCAGCTTCAAGGTGCACACGCTGGGCGACGCCATCGAGTTCGCCAAGGCGGTCACCCCCACCCAGCGCCGCCAGCGCCACCTCGCCGAGGGACTGCCGCACGTGCCCGGGGTCTACGTCTTCCGGGCCGCCGACGACCGCCCGCTCTACGTCGGCACCTCGAAAGACATCGCCACCCGCGTCCGCAGCTACTTCACCGCCAGTGAGAAGCGGGCGCGCATCTCCGAGATGCTCGGCGCCGCCACCCGGGTCGAGGCGGTCGAGTGCGCGCACTCGCTCGAGGCCGAGGTCCGCGAGCTGCGGCTGATCGCGGCCCACTCGCCGCCGTACAACCGCAGGTCCAAGTACCCCGAGCGGGTGGTCTGGCTCAAGCTCACCGACGAGGCCTATCCGCGCTTGTCCGTGGTGCGCAAGCTGGCCGACGACAACGCGGCCTACCTGGGCCCGTTCTCCTCGCGCCGCACGGCCGAACTGGCCGCCGCTGGTGTCTACGACGCGCTCCCGCTGCGCCAGTGCGGCCACACCCTCTCGATCCGCACCCCCATGCCCGCGTGCGCGCTGGCCGAGCTCGGCAAATGCCCGGCGCCCTGCGAACACAAGATCACCCCGGAGGCGTACGCGTCGACCGCGGCCCTCCCGTTCCGCACGGCCATCCACGGCGACCCCGAGATCGTGGTCGCCGCGCTCATGGGCCGCATCGAGGCCCTCTCCGAGCACCAGCGCTACGAGGAGGCCGCGGTCCTGCGCTCCCGCATGATCGCCCTGCTCCGGGCCACGGTCCGCATGCAACGGCTCGCCGCCCTCACCCGGCTCACCGAGGTGGTCGCCGCCCGCCGCGACACCATCGGCGGGTGGGAGATCATCGTGGTCCGGCGCGGCCGGCTCGCCGCCGCGGCCACTTCCCCGCCCCGCGAGCACCCCCGCCCCACGCTCGACGCGGTCCGGATGACCGCCGAGACGGTCCTACCCGGACCGGGCCCGGTCCCCGCCGCGACCGCCGAGGAGACCGAGCGGATCCTCGCCTGGCTCGAGCGGCCCGACACCCGGTTGGTGGAAACCTCCGGCGACTGGGTGTCACCGGTTCGTGGCGCGGCGCGCTTCACCGCCCTGCTCAACCGGGCAGAAGCCGCAGCATCGGGCAAAGACTCGGCCGTTCGCTCATCCGTAACTGACCGTTCGGATGACGCTCGCTCGCTTAGGCTGTAAGGCAAGTGGATTACCCGGAGTTGGTTCGGGTGAGTTCACGCCGATTTGCCAGGCGGCTCGCCGCGGGACCGACGGGTACCGGGCGACCGAGCGGTGAGGGGGTGTCCAGTGGACGTCGACGCCGGCCACGGCGCCGCCCTTGGACGTGCCCTCCCCACGCAAGCGCCCGCCGACAGTTCCATAACCGCGAAGCTTCGCTCGTTCCTGAGCTTTCCCGGCAACGACGACGACCCCGTCGTCAAGCTGACCAAGACCCACCGCGGCATCCACCCCTCGGCCGACTCCGGCGTCCTGCGCCGCGGCTACGCGATCGCCGAGAACATGCACCGCGGGCAGATGCGCAAGTCCGGCGACCCGTACATCACGCACCCGCTCGCGGTCGCCCAGATCTGCGCCGAGCTGGGCATGGACACGACGACCCTGGTCGCGGCCCTGCTGCACGACACGGTGGAAGACACGAGCTACACGCTCGAGGCGCTGCACAGCGACTTCGGCCCCGAGGTGACCCACCTCGTCGACGGCGTGACCAAGTTCGACAAGGCGTTCTACGGCAAGGCCGCCGAGGGCGAGACCATCCGCAAGATGATCGTCGCGGCCGGCAAAGACGTCCGGGTCCTGGTGATCAAGCTCGCCGACCGGCTGCACAACATGCGTACGCTCGATGCCCGTTCCCCCGCGAGCCGCGCCCGCATCGCCACCGCGACCCTCGACGTGCTCGTGCCCCTCTGCGACCGGCTCGGCATCCAGGCCCTCAAGCGCGACCTCGACGACGTGGTGCTCTACCACCTCGAGCCCGAGTCCTACGCCCGCATCGACGAGCATGTGCGCAACCGCCCCGGCTGGAACGAATATCTCGGCGACGTATCGGCGAAGGCCCGCACGGCCCTCCGCCGCCAGCGAGTGTCCGCCGAGGTCAGGGTCCGCCCCCGGCACTACTACTCGATCTGGAAGGACACGGTCGCCGGCGGCCATCCGGTCCCGTTCGATCTGCCTCGCATCGCGGTGATCGTCGACGGCCCGCCCACCGACTGTTACGCCGCGCTCGGCGCGATCCACGGCCAGTGGCGCCCGGTGGCCGGCCGTTTCAAAGACTTCATCGCCTCCCCGAAGAACAACCTCTACCGCTCGCTGCACACCACCGTGACCGGCCCCGACGGCCGCCTGGTCGAGGTGCTGATCCGCACCGAGACGATGCACCGGTTCAGCGAGTACGGCGTCGCCACCAGCTACCGCTACCCCAAGGAAGCCGATACCAGCGACCCGTCCGGCGCCGACCAGCTCTCCTGGCTCAAGCGGGTGCTCGACTGGCAGCAGGACGCCACCGACGCCGCCCAGTTCCTCGCCTCGCTGCGCTGCGACCTGTCCGAGGGCCAGATCACGATCTTCGCCCACGGGCAGGCGTTCGAGCTGCCGAGCGGCTCGACCCCGGTCGACCTGGCCTACGAGCTCGGCACCGAGACCGGCGACCAGTGCCTCGCCGCCACGATCAACGGCCGCCTCGCCCCGCTGAGCTCGCCGCTACGCGACGGCGACGTCGTCGAGATCTTCTCCGAGACCGACGGCCACGTCGAGGCCGAGCCCAACGCGCCGCGCGGCCCCCGCAAGGAATGGCTCGGCTTCGTCAAGTCCAGCCAGGCGCAGCTGCAGATCAACCGCTACTTCGACGACAAGTACGAGCCCGGCATGAGCATCGCCGACAAGGTGCGGCTCGGGCGGGCGACGATCGGGCTCACCCTGCGCAAGCACGACCGGGGGCTGGCCAGCGAGGTGCCGCTGCGCCGGCTGGCCGAGGAACTGGGATATCCCGACCTCGAGACGATGCTGGTCGCCGTGTGCGAGCGCAACCTCGAGCCCGACGCGGTCGTCGAGCAGCTCATCGCGCTTGTCGACCACCCCGACTGAGCCCACAGTCCGCACGGCTAGCCTTGCTGATGTGAGTCTCCCTCGGCGAGTGCGCGGCATGGCGTACATCACCTTCTATCGAATGCCGCTGCCCGTCCGGCGGATGCTCGCCCGCATAGTCGCGCCGAAGTACCTGGTGGGCGCGGTCACGATCGTGCGCGACTCGGAGGCCCCCGGCGCCGGGCGGCTCCTTCTCCTGCGTCAGCCCCACCGCGGCGGCTGGGGCCTGCCGGCCGGCCTGCTCAAGAAGCGGGAGCAGCCCGTCGCCGGCGCGGCCCGCGAGCTCTTCGAGGAGACCGGCGTGCGCGTTCACCCCGACGACATGACCGCCGGCTCGCCCAACGCGATCGTCCACGTGGTCGGCGTGGTCGACACGGTGTTCTTCGCCTCGGTGCCCGCCTCCACGACGGCGCTGGTGGTCGACGGCGCCGAGGTCCTCGAGGCCCGCTGGTTCCCGCTCGACGACCTCCCCCGGCTGAGCGCCAACACCGCCCTGGTCCTGGGCCGCTACGGGTTGGGTCCCGAGGCAAGATGAGTCCGGCGGTCTGCGGGCTCGTCCTGGCGGCCGGCGAGGGTCAGCGCCTGCGCCCCCTCACCGAGCTGATCCCCAAGGCCCTCTGCCCGGTCGGCAACATCCCGCTGCTCGACCGCGCCCTCGCCCGCATACACGGCCTGGGTCTGACCGAGGTCGCGGTGAACGCCGCCTACCTGGCCGACCAGATAGTCGGCCACGTCGGCGACCGTGCGCACGTCTCCGTCGAGCCCGACGGCCCGCTCGGCACCTCCGGCGGCGTGGCCCGCCTCCGGTCCTGGATCGACGGCCGCGGCGTCCTCATCGGCAACGCCGACGGCTACCTGGCCGACCCGGCCCGCGACCCCGGCAAGGACATCGCCGCCATTCTGGACGGCTGGTCCGGCGAGACGGTCCGCATGCTGACCCAGCCGCTCCCGCCCGGCCAGACCGGCGGCTTCTCGAACCACAGATTCGCCGGTTTCTCGCTGCTCCCCTGGCGCTACGTCCGCAACCTCCCCGAAGGGCACGGCGATCTCGTACGCAACGCGTGGCGCCCCGCCGAGGCCGCCGGCGAGCTCGAGCTGATCGACTTCGAGGGCGTCTACATTGACACCGGCACCCCCGCCGACTACTTGAGAGCCAATCTGCACGCCGCGAACGGCCGTACCCTGATCGACCCCACCGCCGAGATCATCGGGCCCGTCTCCGAGGCCGTGATCGGCTCGCACGCCCGCGTCCTCGGCGGCGCCACCCGAGCCGTCGTCTGGCCGAACGCTCTCATCGAGCCCGGCGAGCTCCTGGCGGACGCCATCCGCGCCCCTCGCGGCCTCACCGTCCACATCCCGCGCCGGCGCTGACGCAGCGCCGATAGCATGGTCGCGACCCGTCCGCTCGCACCGCCCCGTCCGCTCTCACCGCCGAGGAGCCCCAGGTGAACACCGCGATCGTGCACATCGACTGCGCCACCGACTCGATCCCCGAGGTAGCCGAGGCCCTCGCGGCGCTCGACGGCGTGAGCGAGGTCTACTCGGTGGCCGGCAACGTCGACCTGATCGCCATCGTCCGCGTCCCCCACTTCGACAACATCGCCGAGGTCATCGCCGGCAAGATCTCCAAGACCCCCGGCGTCCTCAACACCGAGTCGCACATCGCCTTCCGCGCCTACTCGAAGCACGATCTCGAGGACGCTTTCGCCATCGGCCTCCCCGACGCCGACTAAAAGCCATATATCGTACGAGTTTTCCCAAGCACCCACCGCAGCGCCCGGCGCCGTAGCCACTCACCCTCCGCCCGCGGCCGCCGGGCTGTCCCGGCCCAGGCCCGCCCGCGGCAGCCACCAGCGCGCTGATGAGTCGCCGCGCTCACCACCCACCAATTCATCAAGACCGCAGCGCCTGCCCCGGAACACAGCCGACAGCAACACAAGGCCGCAGCGCGGCCCGGCAGGCCCAGCGCGGCCCGGCAGGCCCAGCGCGGCCCGGCAGGCCCAGCGCGGCCCGGCAGACGCAGCGCGGCCCGGCAGACGCAGCGCGGCCCGGCAGACGCAGCGCGGCCCGGCAGACGCAGCGCGGCCCGGCAGGCCCAGCGCGGCCCGGCAGACGCAGCGCGGCCCGGCAGGCCCAGCGCGGCCCGGCAGGCCCAGCGCGGCCCGGCAGGCCCAGCGCGGCCCGGCAGGCCCAGCGCGGCCCGGCAGGCACAGCGCGGCCCGGCAGGCCGCGGCAAGTTGGGGAAATGCAGTGCGTCGCGCACGGCAATTCATCAAGGCTGGCGGGGCAAATTGGGGCGCGCGGACGCACAGCAAGGCGCGAGGGTGCAAAGCGAAGGGGCCCGCCGAAGCGGACCCCTTGCTCGTTGCTGTGGTTGCTCGTTGCTCCGGCTCAGCGGCCCGAGGTGATTTCCTCGCGCTCGTCCGTGCTGGTCACCGGCGGCATGCCCGGGGAGACCGGGGCCTCGGCCGGCTTCTCGACCGGGAAGAAGAAGCCCTTGATGGCGGGGGCCAGGGCGCCCACCCGGTTCATCTTCTTCGGGACCACCCAGCCGCCGTACTCGAGCGGGATCGGGTGGCCGTGGTCGTCGACCGGGCCGAGCGGCTGGTGGACCTCGATGAACTGGCCGTTCGGGAGGCGGCGGATGATGCCGGTCTCCACGCCGTGTGCCAGCACCTCGCGGTCGTGCTGCTGGAGGCCCAGGCAGATGCGGACTGCCAGGAAGTACGCCAGCGGCGGACCGATGAGCAAGCCGATGCGGCCGGCCCAGGTCATCGCGTTCAGGCTGATGTGGAACTTGTCGGCGATCACGTCGTTGCCGCCGGAGAGCGTCGCCACCAGGAAGAACGTGAAGGCCATCGCGCCGATGCCGGTGCGCTCGGGATTGTCGCGCGGGCGCTGGAGCAGGTTGTGGATCGACTTGTCCTTGGTGCGCCGGGCCTCGATCTGGGGATAGAACATCGGGACCGTCGTGAGCGCGCCGAGGCCGACCACCGCGGGCCAGAACAGCGGCGGAATGCTGTAGCCGTCCCCGATCGGGATGTAGATCTGCCAGTTCGGCATGAGGCGGACCAGGCCGTCCATGAACATGACGTACCAGTCGGGCTGCGACGCCGAGGACACCTCGGACGCGCGGTACGGGCCGAACAGCCAGATCGGGTTGATCTGGAAGACGCCCGCCATCAGCGCCACGACGCCGAAGACGGCCATGAAGAAGCCGCCCTGCTTGAGCGCGTACCGCGGGAACATGCGCTCGCCGACCACGTTGGTGTTGGTGCGCATCGGGCCGGGCCACTGGGTGTGCTTCTGCTTGAACACCAGCGCCAGGTGGATGCTGATCAGCGCGAGCAGGCCGGCCGGGATCAGCAGCACGTGGAGGATGTAGAACCGGCCGATGATCAGCTCGCCCGGGAACTCGCCGCCGAAGATCGAGGCGGAGAGCCAGGTGCCGGCCACCGGGATGGACAGCATGATCGCCGAGGCGATGCGCAGTCCCGTGCCGGAGAGGCCGTCGTCCGGAAGCGAGTAGCCGCTGAAGCCGGCCAGGAAGCCGAGCAGGAACAGCAGGATGCCGATCGCCCAGTTGGCCTCGCGCGGCTTCCGGAATGCGCCGGTGAAGAAGATACGCGCCATATGCACGACGATCGCTGCCACGAACAGCAGCGCCGCCCAGTGGTGCATCTGCCGCAGGAACAGGCCGCCGCGCACCTCGAAGGAGAGGCGCAGCGTCGACTCGTACGCCGCCGACATCTCGACGCCGCGCAGGGCGGGATAGGCGCCCTGGTAGGCGACCTCCTTCATCGACGGATCGAAGAAGAGGGTCAGGAATGTGCCGGTGAGCAACAGGATGATGAACGAGAAGAGCGCGATCTCACCGAGCAGGAACGACCAGTGGTCAGGGAAAACCTTGTTGAGCAGCCCCCGCAGCGGGGTGGCCGCCTGGTAGCGCTCGTCAACGCCCTTCGCGAGGTTGCCAGGAACCTGCGCGAGGTCGACTTTCCGGCGTTTCATGGCCGCTCCCAGAAATCGGGTCCGACGGTGTCATTGAAGTCACGTACCGCGATGAAGAAACCTTCGTCGTCCACGGTAAGCGGCAACATGGGCAGTCGCCGAGTCGCAGGGCCGAAAATCGGCTGCGCGTTACGGGTGATCATGAACTGCGACTGGTGGCACGGGCAGAGCAGACGGTTGGTCTGCTGCTCGTACAGGCTGGCCGGGCAACCCGCGTGCGTGCAGATCTTCGAGTACGCGACGTAGTCACCCCACATCGAGCCCTTGTTGCGGGAGTCGGCGTCGGCGTTCGCGCGAGCGAGCTCGGCGTCGTCGGGCCGCAGGTGGATCAGCAGGGTCGGCGAGTCGGCCCACTCGTTGGTGGCGCCGCCGGGGATGCCGGGGAAGACCGTCATCTGACCGCCCGTGCTGACGTCCTCGGGACGGATCGGCGTGCCGTCGTCGCGAGTCAGCCGAACCAGCTCGCCGTTGTTGAACGCCTTGTTGAAGCCCGTCGAGAACATCATCGGCGGGTCGTCCTTGTGCGGGTTCTCGATCAACCCGCCGATGAGCGGCGCCGCGACGGCCAGGCCGATCGGCGCGAGGCCGATGGCGATCGCGCCCTTGAGCAGCGGCCGGCGCTGGACGCCCTGGCCGAGCTCGTCGGCCACGAACAGCATCGTCTGGCCGGTGATGATCTGCTCCTGGGTCGGCGAGCCACCGTCGTGCCGCTTCTGGATCGACACCTCGTGCGGCAGCAGCTTCTTGGCCCAGGCGAGGATGCCGAAGCCCACGCCGAACAGCGAGACCGCCAATGTGATGCCGAGTAGCGGCGTGTAGAAGTCGCTCCTCGTGTCGCCGAGCTCGAACTCCCACGGCCACCAGATGTAGAAGACCAGGAAGGCCAGGCCGGCGACACCGGCGATGAAGAACAGCAGGGCGATGTTGCGGACGACGCGCTTCTCGGCCTTGGAGTCGGTCCCGTGGAACTGCGACTCGTACGTGACTATCTCGATCTCGTCGCGCCGGGCGCCTTCCTTGACGATCTCGAACCGGGTCAGGCGCGGGTCGGTGACGTCGACCGCTTCCTGCTCGTCGTGCACAGTCGTCATGACTTCCCCGCAATCCACAGCGCCGTGAAGACCAGGATCGTGATGCCCACCCCGAAGATCGCAAGACCCTCGGTGACCGGGCCGTAGCGGCCGAGGTTGAACAGGCCGCCCGGGTCCCGGTCTTCCTGGAGCTGGACCGTGACGTACGTGATGATCTCGCGCTTCTCCTGCGGCGTGAGCTCATTGTCGCCGAACACCGGCATGTTCTGCGGACCGGTCAGCATGGCCGCGTACAGGTGCTCGGGGCTGACGTCGTGCAGGCTCGGCGCGTACTTGCCCGAGGACAGCGCGCCGCCGCCGCCGCCGTAGCCGTGGCAGGAGGTGCAGTTGACGCGGAACAGAGCACCGCCGCGGGCGAGCGCCTCGGGGTTCTCGTTGAGATCCTCGGTGAACTTGCCGTCGGCCGGCAGCTCGGGGCCCCCACCGAGCTCCTGGATGTACTGACCCAGTTGCTTGGTCTGCGTCTTGTCGAACGCCGGCTTCTTCTCCTCGGCCTGCGCCTCCTGGCGGGTCATCGGCATGCGGCCGGTGCCCACCTGGAACTCCACCGCGGCCGACCCGGCGCCGATCAGGCTCGGACCACGACCCACCACGCCCTGCGCGTCGCGCCCGTGGCAAGTGATGCAGCTGTTGTCGAACAGCTGCTTGCCCTCTTGCGCGGTTGCGGAGAGCGGCACGTTGTCCTCGGCGAAGGCGCCGGGAGCGAACGCGGTGTACACGCCGCCGGCGAGCGCGAGCGCGGCGAGCATGCGCACCGCCGCGCCTAGACGCCGGCGCGCCCGGCTCGGCACGCCGCGCCGCCGGGTGAACACGCCCCGGCCAAGCCTCCTGAACGGGGGCCGCCGCCCGGCGGGGGATCCTGAAGTCATCAGCTGTGTCCCTCTGGTTTTCGACCTGAAGCTCATGGACGGTGGCGGGTCACTGAAGCCAATAGATCATGGCGTACAGCGCGATCCACACGATGTCCACGAAGTGCCAGTAGTACGACACGACGATCGCCGACGTCGCCTGGGCGGGAGTGAACCGGCCCATGGTCGTACGGATCATGTAGACGATGAAGGCGATCAGACCACCCGTGACGTGCAGGCCGTGGAAGCCGGTCGTCAGGTAGAACATCGAGCCGAAGCCGTCCTTGTTCAGCGCGATGCCCTCGTGGACGAGATTGCGGTACTCGTTCGCCTGACCGAGCACGAAGATCAAGCCCATCACGAAGGTGATCGTGAACCAGCGCCGCAGCGCGAACACATCGCCCTTCTCCGCCGCGAACACGCCGAGCTGGCAGGTGACCGAGGAGAGCACCAGGATCACCGTGAAGGTGGTCGCATACGGGATCTTGAGCTCTGGCGTGTGCTCTTCCCACAGGCTGTAGTCCGCCGCTCGGATCGCGAAGTACATGGCGAACAACGCCGCGAAGAACATGAGTTCGCTGGAGAGCCACACGATCGTCCCGACGCTGACCATGTTGGGTCGGGTCAGCGAGTGGATCCGGCTCTTGTCGATGGCTGAGGCCGCTGTCACGGGCCCATTATTGCCCCGCGATCAGTCCAACGTGCCGCGGGGGGCGGAATCCGGCATGTGTCGTGGCCCGGAGTAACGTGCACGGACGGGCTAGGCCTAGCCTCGAGTGGTGCAGCTAGTCGAAACGCCTACATGGTTGGCCGCGGGCGGGGATACTGTCCTTCCGCCGTTCACCGCGGCGTCGATCTTCACCGAGATCCACCTGACCAGCGTGGTCGCGCTGTTCCTGCTGGTGGCGGCCGCACTCTACGGCTACGGCGTCTACAAGCTCAGACTTCGCGGCGACCAGTGGCCGGTCGGGCGCGCGGTGGCGTTCGTCGTCGGTGGACTCGGTTCGATCGCGGCGGTCACGGTGAGCGGCGTCGAGGCGTACGACGACACGTTGCTCTCCGTGCACATGGTCCAGCACATGGTCCTGTCCATGGTCGGACCGATCTTCCTGGCGCTCGGCGCGCCGGTGACGCTGGCCCTGCGCACCCTGCACGGCACGAGCCGCAAGACGCTGCTGAGCGCGATACACAGCCGGGTCGCGCGAGTTCTGACGTTTCCCCTGGTCGCGTTCGGCATCTTTGTGGCGAACCCGTTCGTGCTCTACTTCACCGGCCTGTACCGGCAGACCCTCGAGCACGCCTGGCTGCACGAGCTCGTCCACGTGCACTTCATCGTCACCGGCTGCCTGTTCTTCTGGCCGCTGCTCGGGCTCGACCCGCTGCCCAACCGCTGGCCCTACCCGGCCCGCGCGCTGCTGATGGTGCTGTCCGTGCCGTTCCACACAGTGCTCGGCCTGACCATCATGCAGAGCAAGACGCTGCTGGCCGGCGACTACTACCCCAACCTGCACCTGACCTGGTCGAACCCGTGGACCGACCAGGTCACGGCCGGTGGCATCCTCTGGGCCGGCGGCGAGATCGTCAGCGTCACGATGCTCGGCATCCTGGTGATGCAGTGGATCAAGCAGTCCGAACGGGAGGCTCGCCGGATCGACCGCGCGCTCGACCGGCAGGAGGCCGAGGAGGCGCGCGCCGCAGCGAGGGCGTCCGGCGCGGCGATCAAGATCACAAACCCGCCGGACGTCGGGTAATCACGTTCGGTACGATCAGGCAGCACCTACGACGACGCGAACCGGGGCTACATTCATGAGCGACGCACAGGCGACTCCGCAGCCGGACGTGTACACGGTCCTGCTGTACAGCGACGACATCGCGGTCCGGGACAGGATCCGGCTGGCGATCGGCACGCGCCCCGCCGCCGACCTCGCCGTCGAGTTCGTCGACGCCTCCACCTGGGAGGAATGTCGCATCCTCCTCGACACGTACGAGATCGACCTGATGGTGCTCGACGGCGAAGCGGCCCCCGCCGGCGGCCTCGGCATCGCCCGCCAGACCAAGGACGAGTACGCCACTCCCCCGCCGGTCTGCGTGGTGCTGGCCCGGGCGGCCGACCGCTGGCTCGCGGCGTACGCGCAGGTCGACCAGGCCCTGACTTACCCGCTCGACCCGGTCACCACGGGCCAGACGGTCGCCGCGATGCTGCGCGCCCGCCGCGCCGGCGCCATCCCGCTGGGCACGATGGGCCACCTGGGATAAAGGCGCCTGCCCACCTCGGCTGAGAACGCTTCCACACCAAATCCCCCGGAGGGCCCCGCCATGGGCGCACGGACCTGGCCGAACCTGACGAGCGCCCTGCTTCGCGGCGAGGAGCTGGAGACCGCCGACACCGCCTGGGCGATGGGCGAGATCATGGCGGGCAACGCCACGCCGGTGCAGATCGCCGGGTTCGCGATGGCGCTGCGCGCCAAGGGCGAGACGCCGGCCGAGCTGGCCGGCCTGGTGGAGGCCATGCTGGCCAACGCCACCCTGGTCGAGCTGCCGGAAAAGGTGCGCACCGACGCGGTCGACATCGTCGGGACCGGCGGCGACCGGGCCAACACGGTGAACATCTCCACGATGGCCGCGATCATCACGGCCGCCGCGGGAGTGACCGTCGTCAAGCACGGCAACCGCTCGGCCTCCTCCACGACCGGCACGGCCGACCTGCTCGAGCACTTCGGCATTCCGCTCGACCTCGGCCCCGGCGGCGTGGCACAGACGGTCTCCGAGGCGGGGATCGGCTTCTGCTTCGCGGCCCGCTACCACCCCGGCATGCGGCACGCCGCGGTCACCCGGCGCGAGCTGGGCGTGCCCACGTTCTTCAACGTGCTGGGCCCGCTGACCAACCCGGCCCGGCCGACCGCGGCCATGGTGGGCTGCTTCGACTCGCGGATGGCGCCGGTGATGGCGGCCGTGTTCGCCCGCCGCGGCGACTCGGCGCTCGTGGTGCGCGGCGAGGACGGCCTGGACGAGTTCACCACCGCCGCGCCGACCCGCCTCTGGATGGCCCGTGACGGCGCCGTCGAGGAGCTCGTGGTGGACGCGGAAGAACTCGGCCTGCCCCGCAGCCGGCCGGCCGACCTGCGCGGCGACAACGCGGCGTTCAACGCCGACGTGGCTCATCGGGTGTTCGCCGGCGAGCCCGGTCCGGTGCGCGACGCCGTGGTGGTGAACGTGGCCGCCGCCTTCGCCGCACACAGCGGCTTCCCCGGCGACTTCAGAGACACGCTGCGGGCCGGAATAGCCCGGGCCCAGGAGACGATCGACTCGGGGGCCGCTACGGCGCTCCTGGCCCGCTGGGTCGAGTCGGCGCAGGCCGCGAAAGCCGCCGAATAGCGAAAAGAACCCGGACACGCCGCCGTAATGCGATGTGATGCCGGATTTCCGTGGCAGCGTCTGAATGGAATTCGGGTAATTCCGACCCCAAGGAGCCACCCGTGTCCGAACGAGAGCTGCGCTGCGTCATCTGCGACGGCGACATGATGTTCGAGGCGCCACCCTGCGCCGACGGCCACGACGACGACTGTCCCGAGCTGGTCTGCACCCGCTGCGGCGCCGCCGAGGTGATCGCCCCGATCGTCGTCCACCTCTGGTGGACCCCGCAGAGCCCGCGCAAGCGCATAGCACCCCAACAGCGCCGCGCCGCCTGAACAAGCAAAGCCTGACAAACAAAGAAGGGGCCCCGCCCGGGGCCCCTTCTCAAAAGCACAAACTAATGCTCGGCCGTGTGCCTGGTTCCCGAGTAGTACTCGAAGATCATCGCGCTGGCCGCGACGATCACCATGATCAGGCCGACCGCGATCAGCCACCACATCCAGAAGACCAGGCCCAAGCCGGCCACCGAGGCGGCCAGGGCGATGCCGAACGGCCAGTAGCTGCCGGGGCTGAAGAAGCCGATCTCGCCGGCGCCCTCGGCGATCTCGCCGTCCTCGCGGTCTTCCGGGCGGAGGTCGATGCGCCGCGACACGAACCAGAAGAACGTGCCGCACATCGTGCAGAGCAGTCCGGACAGGATCAGCGCGACCAGGCCGATCCACTCGACCTCGCCGTTCTCGCCATGCGTCCAGAAGCCGTAGAGCGTGGCCGCGGCGAACAGGAAGCCGGCGACACCGGCGAAGATTTTGTATTCGGTCTTCACGTCGCTGCCCTTACTTTCCCGCTGCCACGGCGTCGTGCTGGTTCCAGCCGTTCGCCTGGCGACGCGTATTCAGCGGCTCGGTGGTCACGGCGTACGACTCCTTGCCGGTGAAGCCGATCGCCGCCATGCCCTCCTGGGTGGTGGCGCCGTTCTTCCGGGCGGCGAGGTATTGATCGAACTTCTCGGGGGAGACCACCACCAGCTCGAACTGCATGAACGCGTGGTACGTGCCGCAGAGCTCGGCGCACCGGCCGACGTAGCGGCCCTCCTTGTCGAGGGTCACCTCGAAGACGTTGCGCACGTTGCCCGGGAAGACGTCACGCTTGAACAGCAGCTCGGGCACCCAGAAGGAGTGGATGACGTCCTTCGAGGTCTCCTCGAAGCGGATCTTCTCGCCGGTGGGGAGGACGAGCAGCGGGATCACGTCGGCCGAGCCGACGGTCGAGGCGACCGTGCCGGCGTCCTGGCCCATGCCGTCGCGGTAGTTGAACTGCCACTGCCACTTGAACGCCACGACCTCGACGACCTGGTCGGGGTTCTTCGACAGCTTGTCCACGTCGGTCTGCACGATCGCGGTGTAGTAGAAGAGCACCGCCACCACGAGGATCGGCGTGACCGTGTAGAGGACCTCCATGGGCATGTTGAACCGGGTCTGCACGGGCAGCTCGTCGCCGCGCTTGCGGTACCGGATGACGCACCAGAAGATCAGGCCCCACACGAAGATGCCGACGACCAGCGCCGCGATGACCGAGCCGATCCACAGGTCGTACATCTTGTGCGCCTGCAGGCTGATGCCGTTGCTGGGCCAGCCGAAGTTGCCGAACGCGCTCCCGAAGTCCTGCAACGAGCAACCCGAGAGAACCATCAGCAGCGCCGCGCCGCTGAGAGTGAGACCGGCGATCCGGACCACCGCTCGCGGCCGCCTGGCCGAACTCTTTGCGCCCACCTGCTTCTGCCTCCCTTAGCAGCGTCGCCCCGCCCGAAAACGGACACGGGCGGCAAGGCGTCACCGACGGTCGCACATTACTCGACCTGGCCCTACCGTCCGGTTCCGGGGGTCGGATCTTCAACGCCTCCGAAACCGGCCGACATTCGGACGATACCGTTCGCAGGGTGGAATACACGGGCGTTCCCGCCGGAGCGGCGGCCTACATGGACGCGGCCACCGCCGTTCCACTTCATCCGGTGGCGGCCGAGGCGCTGGTCGCGGCGCTGGCGGACGGCTGGGCGGACCCGTCGCGGCTCTATTCCGCGAGCCGGCGGGCCCAACAGCTGAGTGAGGCGGCCCGGGCCGCCTTCGCCGATGCCTTGGGCGTACGTCCGGACGAGGTGTCCTTGTGGTCCTCGGGCACACAGGCCGCGCAGGCCGCCGTGCTGGGTGGACTCCTCGGCCGCCGCCGCCAGGGCGAGACGCTGGTCCACTCCGCCATCGAGCATTCGGCCGTCCTGCACGCCGCCCACAAAGGTCAGAGCATTGAGGTCGGCGTGGACCGCCTGGGCCGCCTCGACCTGGCTGCCTGGGACGACGCCGTCGGGAGGCCCGGCGTGGCCCTGGCCTCCCTGATCAGCGCGAGTCACGAGGCCGGAACCGTGCAGCCGGTGGCCGCCGCCGCGGAATACTGCGCCGAGGCGGGCGTCCCGCTCTACGTGGACGCGGCCCAGTCGATCGGCCGCGCGCCGGTGCCGCCGGGCTGGTCGATGCTCAGCGCGAGCGCGCACAAGTGGGGCGGGCCGCCGGGCGTGGGCGTGCTCGTCGTCCGCAAAGGTGTGCGGTGGATCTCACCGTACCCGCAAGATGATCTTTATCGCCCCGGCGCGACCGGCGCTCTCGACCTGCCGGCGGTCGTGGCCGCGGCGGCGAGCCTGCGAGCCGTGCTGGCCGAGTCCCGGGCCGAGGCCGTACGGCTGAGCGCGCTGGTCGACCGCATCCGGGAGCGGGTCGCCGCGGCCGTGCCCGACGTCGAGGTGGTCGGCGACCCGGATGACCGGCTGCCGCACCTGGTGACCTTCTCCTGTCTCTATGTCGACGGCGAGGCGCTGCTGCACGCGCTCGACCGGCAGGGCTTCGCGGTGTCGTCGGGCTCGTCGTGCACGGCGTCGACGCTCAAGCCCAGTCACGTGCTCGAGGCGATGGGCGTGCTCAGCCACGGCAACGTGCGGGTCTCACTGCACCGCGGCACGTCAGCCGGGGAGGTCGACCGCTTCCTGGGCGTACTGCCCGGCATAGTGGCAGATATCCGGAAAGAGGCGGGGATGTGAGCGCGAGCCCTCTCACCCTGGACTGCCTCGGGCAGAAATGCCCGCTCCCCGTGATCGCCTTGGCCAAACAAATCCGAAACGTCAGGATTGGTGAGGTTGTTCGGGTGCTCGCCGACGATCCGGCCGCCGCCAATGACATCCCGGCCTGGTGCCGGATGAAGGAGCAGGAGTACCTCGGCTCGCCGGAGGCGAACGCCTTCGAGGTGCGAAGGCTCAGCTGAGGTAATCGACGACCGGCCCGACCGGGTCGGCCGCGAGGAACGTGTCGACGACCAGGCGGGGCCCCAGGTACGGCTCGTATTCCTTCTGCCGTTCGAGGACCCGCACCCAATCGGGAATGCCGTCGTGGTCGCGGGACTCGTAGCGCGCCTCGACCCGGCGCCGGTGCTCGGCGTCGTCGCCGCACACCACCTCGACCACGCGCAGCGGCACGGACAGCCGCTCCGCGAGGTCGATCCACAGCTGGCGGGCCGCCTTCACCGGGTTGACCGCGTCGATGATCACGTGGTGGCCGATGGCGAGCTGCACCTCGGCCAGCGCGGCGACGATCCCGTACGCGGCGTAGCCCGGCCGCGGCTCGGTGACCTCGTACCGCTGCAACGTGAAATCCACCGTGTCGACGGCGAGCACGGCCGCGGGCAGCTCGGCGGCCACCCGCGCGGCCAGCGTGCTCTTTCCGACACCGGGCAGCCCGGCGAAGACGGCGAGGACCATTGCCTACGCCGGAAGGAACTGCTTGATCTCGGTGGTGGCCTCGTCACCGTACGAGTCGGCGAACCGCTTCGCGAAGTCCTCGGTGCGGATGTCGTACTCCTGCGGGCCGACCGACTCGAGGACCAGCGCCGCCACGAGGGAGCCCACCTGGGCGGCCCGCTCGAGCCCCAGCCCCCACGAGACGGCCGCGAAGAACCCGGCCCGGAAGCCGTCGCCGACGCCGGTCGGGTCTTCGGGGATGACGTCGCGGGCGACCGGCACGTGGATGCGGTCGATGCCGCGGCCGGTGATCTCCACGCCGTCCTTGCCGAGCGTGGTCACCCGGATCTTGACCTGGTCGAGGACCTGCTCGCTGGTGAGGCCGGCCTTGGTCTCCAGCAGCGAGCGCTCGTACTCGTTGGTGAGCAGGTATTCCGCGCCGCTGATCAGGGTCAGCACGTCGCTGCCGTCCATGCGGGCGAGCTGCTGCGACGGGTCGGCCGCGAACTTGAAGCCGCGGCTGCGGCATTCCTGCGAGTGGCGGATCATCGCGGCCGGGTCGTTCGCGCTGATCAGCACCAGGTCGAGGCCGCCGGCCCGGGCGTCGACCGGGGCGAGCTCGATGTTGCGGGCCTCGGACATCGCGCCCGCGTAGAACGAGGCGATCTGGTTGAGGTCGTCGTCGGTGGTGCAGACGAAGCGTGCCGTGTGCGCGACCTCGCTGACGTGCACCGAGCCGCAGTCCACCCCGTGCCGCTCGAGCCACGACCGATAGTCGGCGAAGTCGGCGCCGACCGCGCCCACCAGGATCGGGCGGAGGCCGAGCTTGCCCATGCCGAACGCGATGTTGCTCGCCACGCCGCCGCGGCGGACCACCAGGTCGTCCACGAGGAAGGAGAGGGAGACCTTGTGCAGCTGGTCGGCGATGAGCTGGTCGGCGAACCGGCCCGGGAAGTGCATCAGATGGTCGGTCGCGATCGAGCCGGTAACGGCGATCTTCATGTCGGCCCTCGTGGGTCTGGGAAACAGGGGGCGGCCTTACGTTCGCAGCCTACCGGCACGTTACGCGACGCAGGCCGCCCCGTTAACGGGACGGCCTGCGCAGGTGTATCGCTTTGTCGACGATCGGTGAGGATTATTCAGGGCGGTGGAGACCAAGACGGTTAACTTGCGGCACGCTTGGACTCAAGGTAGGCCCTGAATAACCCTCAGTGGAACGAGTCGCCGCAGGCGCAGGAGTTCTGCGCGTTCGGGTTGTCGATCGTGAAGCCCTGGGCGTCGATGCGGTCGGCGAAGTCGATGGTGGCGCCCGCGAGGTACGGGGCGCTCATCCGGTCGACGACGACCCCGACACCGCCGAAGTCGTTCACGACGTCCCCGTCGAGCGAGCGCTCGTCGAAGAACAGCTGGTAGCGCAGGCCGGAGCAGCCACCGGGCTGAACGGCGATACGCAGGCGCAGGTCGTCGCGCCCTTCCTGCTCGATCAGGGCCTTGACCTTCACCGCGGCGACGTCGGTCAGGATGACGCCGGTCGGCGCGGCGGCCTCGGTCGACTGGGTGTGCGCTTCAGTGGTCACTGCGTATCTCCCTGCAACGGCGAAGTCTTCTGCAGTACTAGCCAACGCTAGCCCTGTTTTCCTTGATTCCCAATCCGGGTGGTTTACCTCTCACTTGCGCCCCATCCGACCGCCCCGCCCGCCACCCCTGATCGGATTAACGGCTCCACTGGCTTGACAGACGCTCGGCGAGTTCTCGCAGGCCACGAGCGGGCTCGGACAGGGCAGTCTCTTCGGACCCGAAATGCTCGGTCAGCGACAGGGTCTCGGTCACGCCGGCGCTGGCGGCCTCGCGGTAGCCGGTTTCGTTCCGTCCGCAGACCACGACGCACGGCAGGCCACGGTCGCGGGCGCCGTTGGCGATGCCGGCCACCACCTTGCCGCGCAGCGACTGGTGGTCGAAGGATCCCTCCCCCGTGATCACCAGGTCGGCGGTGTCCAGCTCCTTCTCGAGGCCGATCAGCGTGCTGACCAGGCCGATGCCCGAGCTCACCCGGCCGCCGAGGGCGATCAGCGCGGCCCCGATGCCGCCGGCCGCGCCGCCGCCGGGCGCCACCTCGAGGTCGGTGACGCCGAACGCCCGCTCGAGGACACCGGCGAACTGCTCGAGCGCGGCGTCCAGCCGGAAGACGTCCTCCTCGGTGGCGCCCTTCTGCGGGCCGTAGATCTTGCTGGCGCCGTGCAGGCCGGTCAGCGGGTTGTCGACGTCGGTGGCGGCGACCAGGCGCACCTCGCGCAGGCGGGGAGCACCGCCGAGCGCGGCCGCCGATGCCAGCGCGGCGCCGCCGTACGGGAGCGCATAGCCCGCCACGTCGACCGGCGCGGCGCCGAGCGCGGCCAGCATGCCCGCGCCGCCGTCGTTCACGGCCGAGCCGCCCAGCCCGATCACCAGCTCGGCGGCCCCGGCCTCGACCGCCGCCATCATCAGCAGGCCCAGGCCGTACGAGGTCGTGGTGTTGGGGTTTCGCTCTTGCTTGGTCAGGAGGTGCAGCCCGCAGGCCTGGGCGCTCTCGATGTAGGCCGTGTTGCCGGCCATCAGCACCTCGCCGGCGGCCGGACGCCCCAACGGGTCGACCGTTTCGACGGGAACAACGGTGCCGCTCAGCGCTGCGGCAAGGACCTCGACGAAGCCGGGCCCGCCGTCGGACAGCGGCCGCTGGATCAACTCATCCGGGAAGGCCCAGCCGTCAGCGACGGCCGCGGCGACATCGGGGGCGGAGAGGGTGCCGGCGAACTTGTCCGGACAGATCAGTACGCGCACGCACATGAGTGTGGCAGGCCACTGTCAGCACCGCCGATCGGTGTCTCGCGCTGTGCGACGATGGCGAACGTGACCTCTACGTGGAGCGAACCCGCCAATACAGCGACCGCGCTTCTCCTGCTCGGCCGTGGCAGCGATCCCGCCTCCGAGCGCGGCGTCGACTGCCCCGGCGACCTGCCGGCGCCCAGCGACCCCGACCTGGTCGCCCGGGCCACCGCCGCCAAGGCCGCGCTCGGCGACCGCGTCTTTGTGCTCGGCCATCATTACCAGCGCGACGAGGTCATCCAGTTCGCCGACGTCACCGGCGACTCGTTCAAGCTGGCCCAGCAGGCCGCGGCCCGCCCCGACGCCGAGTTCATCGTCTTCTGCGGCGTGCACTTCATGGCCGAGAGCGCCGACATCCTGACCACGCCGGCCCAGAAGGTGGTGCTGCCCGACCTGGCCGCCGGCTGCTCGATGGCCGACATGGCGGTGCTCGGGCAGGTGCAGACGGCCTGGGAGCACTTCGAAGACCTGGGCATCGCCGGCGACATCGTCCCGGTGACGTACATGAACTCGTCCGCCGACATCAAGGGCTTCGTCGGCGGCAACAAGGGCGTGGTCTGCACGTCGTCCAACGCGAAGCGGGCCCTGACCTGGTCGTTCGAGCAGGGCTCGAAGGTCTTCTTCCTGCCCGACCAGCACCTCGGGCGCAACACCGCGGTCCTCGAGATGGGCTTCGACCTCGACGACTGCGTGCTCTACGACCCGCACAAGCCGAACGGCGGGCTGACCGACGACCAGCTGCGCAACGCCCGCATGATCCTGTGGCGGGGGCACTGCTCGGTGCACGGCCGCTTCACCCTCGACAGCGTGCGCGAGGTGCGCGAGCGGGTGCCGGGGGTCAACGTGCTGGTCCACCCGGAGTGCCGGCACGAGGTGGTGCGGGCCGCCGACCACGTGGGCTCGACCGAATACATCATCAAGGCCCTGGACGCCGCGCCGGCGGGTTCGGCCTGGGCGGTGGGGACGGAGCTCAACCTCGTACGCCGCATGGCCCTTGCTCATCCCGACAAGCAGATCACGTTCCTCGACCGGACCGTCTGCTACTGCTCGACGATGAACCGGATCGACCTGCCACACCTGGTGTGGGCCCTCGAGGAACTGGTCGCGGGCCGGGTGCCCAACCAGATCAGTGTCGACGAGGAGACCGCGCACCACGCCCGCGTGGCCCTCGACCAGATGCTCCAGCTTCCGTAACTCACTGTAACCATGAAGGCGCTGTCCGAGTGATGGCGCCTTTATGTTGTCTTAATCCCGTCCGACCACCCCGCCCACCGCCCTAAATACGCCTTAAGTCTGTGCCTTTTGGCGCCACTTGGGCGATCTGCCGACTTCCCAAGTTGTCACTCAACGCTATGCTTCCCCGGTTGCAGAAACGGGTCCCCCGCCCGTTGATCACTTCGGGCGGCCCCTATCCGCCCGCCGGCTGGAGGTTACGTTGACCGACGATGTCCTGGTCGTGCATGGCGGTACGCCGTTGCAGGGCCAGATCCGGGTCCGTGGCGCCAAGAACCTCGTCTCCAAGGCGATGGTCGCCGCCCTGCTGGGCGAGACACCGAGCACCCTGTACGACGTGCCGCGCATCCGCGACGTCGAGGTCGTCCGCGGCCTGCTCGAGCTGCACGGCGTCAAGGTCACCGACGGCGCCGACGAGGGCGAGATCGTCATGGACCCGACGAACGTCGAGTCCGCCAGCACCGACCAGATCAACGTGCACGCCGGCTCGAGCCGGATCCCGATCCTGCTCTGCGGCCCGCTGCTGCACCGCCTCGGCCGGGCGTTCATTCCCGACCTGGGCGGCTGCCACATCGGCCCGCGCCCGATCGACTTCCACATCCAGGCGCTGCGCGAGTTCGGCGCGGTCGTCGACAAGGCGCCCGAGGGCATGCACCTGAGCGCGCCCAACGGCCTGCGGGGCGCCAAGCTCGAGCTGCCTTACCCCAGCGTCGGCGCCACCGAGCAGGTGCTGCTCACCGCCGTACGCGCCGAGGGCGTCACCGAGCTGCGCAACGCCGCCATCGAGCCGGAGATCATCGACCTGATCTGCGTGCTGCAGAAGATGGGCGGCATCATCACGGTGCACACCGACCGGGTCATCGAGATCCAGGGTGTGCCGAAGCTGCACGGGTACGCCCACAAGCCGATCCCGGACCGCATCGAGGCCGCCAGCTGGGCCGCCGCCGCGCTCGCCACCAAGGGCGAGATCGAGGTGCTCGGAGCCCGGCAGGCCGACATGATGACCTTCCTGAACGTGTTCCGCTCGATCGGCGGCGAGTTCCAGATCACCGACGACCGGGTCACCCGCGCCGGCGTGACCGGGGTCGAGGGCGGCATCAAGTTCTGGCACCCGGGCGGCGACCTGCAGCCGGTCGCCCTCGAGACCGACGTGCACCCCGGCTTCATGACCGACTGGCAGCAGCCGCTCGTGGTCGCGCTGACCCAGGCCCGCGGTCTTTCGATCATGCACGAGACCGTGTACGAGCAGCGCCTGGGCTACACCGACGCGCTCAACCAGATGGGCGCGACGATCCAGGTCTACCGGGACTGCCTCGGTGGCACCCCCTGCCGCTTCGGCCGCCGCAACTTCAAGCACTCGGCGGTCATCGCCGGCCCGTCCAAGCTGCACGCGGCCGACCTGGTGATCCCCGACCTGCGGGCCGGCTTCGCCCACCTGATCGCGGCGCTGGCCGCCGAGGGCACGTCGCGGGTGTACGGCGTCGACCTGATCAACCGCGGCTACGAGGACTTCGAGAACAAGCTCGCGGCCCTCGGCGCGCACGTCGAGCGGCTCTGAACCATCTCGTATTTGTCAGAATGAGCGGCGCGGTGTGAAGAACACCGCGCCGTTTGGCTACTCTCCTACCGTGTCCTCGCTTTTTCGCCGCAAGTCAGCCGACGCCACCACTCCCGAGCCCGAGGAGGAGGTGACCGACGCCGCGTCCCGCCCCAAGGGCTACACGCCGAGCAAGAAGGAACTGGGCGTGGTCACGCCCAAGCGGCAGAACACGGGCCGCCGGGTCACCGCCGAGGCGCCGGCCAACCGCCGCGAGGCCATGAAGCAGATGCGTGAGCGGCAGCGCCACGAGCGCGCCGAGGCCAGCGAGGGCATGCGCGCCGGCGACGAGCGCTTCCTGCTCGCCCGCGACCGCGGTGCCGAGCGCAAGCTGGTCCGCGACATCATCGATTCCCGCCGCACGGTCGGCACGTGGTTCTTCGGCGGCGCGCTGATCGTCCTGATCGGCTCGACCGTCCGGGTGCCGGCCATCCAGCTCGCCAGCAACCTCCTGTGGGCGCTGCTCGCGATCGCCGTGATCGTCGACAGCGTGCTGATCGCCCGCAAGGTGAAGCGGCTGGTCAAGGAGCGCTTCCCCAAGACGGGCCAGCGCATCGGCTCGCTCCAGCTGTACGGCGTGATGCGCGGCCTCACGTTCCGCCGCATGCGCGTGCCGAAGCCGCAGGCCCAGCTCGGCGACAAGGTCTGAGCACGCCGCCCCGGCCGGGCGGCGTCGTGGCCTAGGGGACGCCGGCGAGGCGCAGCAGGGCAGCGTTGCGGCCTAGGGACGCCGGCGAGGCGCAGCAGGGCAGCGTTGTGGCTTAGGGGACGCCGGCGAAGCGCAGCAGGGCGGCCGTCGCGGCGGCGGCCAGCACGACGACCACGAAGGGCGCCTTGCGCCAGGCGAGGATGGCGCCGACCAGCACCCCGGCCGGGCGGGCCAGGCCGGCGAAGTGTGTGCCGGCCATCAGCGCGGCCGTCCCGGCCAGGGCCGCGAGCAGCGCGGCGGCGGCCATCGGGAGCAGGCGTTCGAGGGTCGGCGAGATCTTGAGGCGGCCGCGCAGCAGCACGCCGCCGAGCCGCATGGCGTAGGTGCCGACCCCGAGGGCGACGATCGCCGCGATCAGCATGGCGCCTCCGTTTCTCGCTCCGATTTACCGCCCGCACGCCGTCGCGGGCGTGCCAGCGTCAGCAGTCCCACCAGCGCGCACAGCACCGGCAGACCGGCCGGGAGGACCGGGGTCAGCAGGACCGCGACGGCCGCGCCGGTCAGGGCCACCGTGCGGGTGGTGCGGTCGCGGAGCGAGGGCATGATCAGCGCCAGGAGGGCGGCCGGGAATGCCGCGTCCAGGCCCAGCGCACCCGGGTCGCCGGTCGCCCCGCCGAGCAGGACGCCGAGGGCGGTGCCGATGTTCCAGGACGTGAAGAGGGTCGCGCCGATGATCAGGTAGACGCGCCGGCGGCGCGCGGGATCGGGCTCGGCCAGGGTGAAGGCCGCCACCTCGTCGGTCAGCACATGGCTGCCGATCACGCGGTCCCGCAGCCGTGGACCCAGCGCGTCGCCCACGGCCAGGCCGAAGGGCAGGTGGCGGGCGTTCAGCAGCAGGCCCGCGAAGACGGCAGCCAGCGGGTTCCCGGCGGCCAGCAGGCCCACCGCGAGGAACTGGGAACCGCCCGCGAAGACGACCGTGGACATGAGGAACGGGACCCAGGCCGGCAGCCCGTACGCGATCGCAATGGCCCCGAACGACGCACCCACCGCGACCATTGCCGCGGCGATGGTCGCCGCGTCCCTCAGCAGGGAGCGATCGGCAGCCGTTCGCTGTACCGTACGCATGGTTTGAAATACTGAACGCCCCAGCCGCGTTCGTCAAATCGAACGACAAGACCGACGGAGCGAACATGCAGCATCCCCCGCCCGAAGGACCGGGCGCCGGTAGCGGCTCGGCGGCCCCGCTCGCCACCATCGCCGCGGCCCTGCGCCGCGAGCGGGAGCGGGTCGGCATCTCCCTCGCCGAGCTCGCCCGGCGCGCCGGCCTGGCCAAGTCGACGCTCTCCCAGCTCGAGGCCGGCACCGGCAACCCCAGCATCGAGACGCTCTGGTCGCTCGGGGTGGCGCTGGGCGTGCCGTTCAGCCGGCTGGTCGAGCCGCCGCCGACGCAGGTGCGGGTGGTCCGGGCCGGTCAGGGTCCGCGGCTGCAGGCCGACGAGGCCGACTTCGTGGCCACCCTGCTCGCGGCCGGCTCGCCGCACACCCGGCGCGACATCTATGTGATGGAGCTCGAGCCGGGCAAGTCGCGGGAGGCCGCCGCCCACATCCCGGGCAGCACCGAGCACATCGTGGTCGCGGCCGGGCGGATCAAGGCCGGCCCGGTCGGCGAGGAGGTCGAGATCGGCCCGGGCGACTACCTGGCCTTTCCCGGCGACGTGGCCCACCACTACGAGGCGCTCGAGAACTCCTGGGCGGTGCTGGTCATGGAGCACCTGTAACGCCGGGGCTACCGGGAGGTAACACTTGTGGGTAGCGTGGCGGCCTAGGGAGGTCTGCGATGACCACAACGCAGCGCAACGTCTCCGAACAGCAGGCACGCCAGGTCGCCGAGGCCGCTCGCGAGTCCGAGTGGCGCAAACCCAGCTTCGGCAAAGAGCTGTTCCTCGGCCGGTTCCGGCTCGACCTGATCGACCCGTGGCCCACCGAGCAGCCCCGCCCCGACGCCGACGAATTCCTCCGCAAACTCGGCGAATACGTGCGCGACGAGATGGACGGCGCCCGGATAGAGCGCGACGACCGGATCCCCGACGAGGTCTTCCAGGGTCTCGCCCGGCTCGGCGCCTTCGGTATGAAGATCCCCAAGGAGTACGGCGGCCTCGGCCTGTCCAACCTGCACTACTGCCGGGCGCTCACGCTGGTCGGCTCGGCCAGCGCCTCGGTCGGCGCGCTGCTCTCCGCGCACCAGTCGATCGGCGTGCCGCAGCCCGTCAAAGTCTTCGGCACGCCTGAGCAGAAGAAGGCGTTCCTCCCCCGGCTCGCGGCCGGCGAGGTGTCCGCATTCCTGCTCACCGAGCCCGACGTCGGCTCCGACCCAGCGCGCCTGGGCACGATCGCCGAGCCGGTCGAGGGCGGCTACAAGCTCAACGGCGTGAAGTTGTGGGCGACCAACGGCACGGTCGCCACCCTGCTGGTCGTGATGGCGCGCGTGCCCGAGAAGGGCATCACCGCGTTCGTGGTCGAGGGCGACGCCGAGGGCATCACGGTCGAGCGGCGCAACTCGTTCCTCGGCCTGCGCGGCCTTGAGAACAGCGTGACCCGGTTCCACGACGTGTTCGTGCCCGAGGCCAACGTGATCGGCGGGCTCGGCAAGGGCCTCAAGATCGCGCTGACCACGCTGAACACCGGCCGGCTCTCGCTGCCCGCCATGTGCGTGAGCGCCGGCAAGCGGTCCGTCGCCATCGCGCGCGAGTGGTCGGTGGAGCGGGTGCAATGGGGACGGCCGGTCGGCCGCCACGAGGCGGTCGCCAAGAAGATCGCGTTCATCGCCGCCACCACGTACGCGATGGAATCGATGCTCGACCTCTGCTGCATGATCGCCGACGACGACCGCAACGACATCCGCATCGAGGCCGCGCTGGTCAAGCTGTTCGCCAGCGAGATGGCCTGGCAGGTCGCCGACGAGCTGGTGCAGATCCGCGGCGGCCGCGGCTACGAGAAGGCCGACTCGATGGCGGCCCGGGGCGAGCGCGCCGCCGAGGCCGAGCAGATGCTGCGCGACCTGCGGATCAACCGCATCTTCGAGGGCTCCACCGAGATCATGCACCTGCTGATCGCGCGCGAGGCGGTCGACGCCCACCTCTCGGTCGCCGGCGACATCATCGACCCTTCGGTTTCCCTGGCGCGCAAGGGGAAGGCCGCGGCCCGAGCCGGCGGGTTCTACGCGCGCTGGCTGCCCACGCTCGCGGTCGGCAAGGGTCAGGCCCCCAACGCGTACGGCGAGTTCGGCCCGCTCGCCGGGCACCTCCGCTACGTCGAGCGCGCCTCCCGCAAGCTCGCCCGCTCGACGTTCTACGCGATGTCCCGCTGGCAGGGAAAGCTGGAGCGTAAACAGGGCTTCCTCGGCCGCGTCGTCGACATCGGCGCCGAGCTGTTCGCGATGTCGGCGGTGTGCGGCCGGGCCCGCGCCGAACGAGATCACCGCCCCGAGGGCCTCGAGCTGGCCGACCTGTTCTGCCGGCAGGCCCGGCTGCGGGCCGACGCCCTCTTCGCCGCCTTGTGGGACAACACCGACTCGCTCGACGTGAGGGCGGCCAAGCGGGTGCTCGATGGCCGCTACGCCTTCCTCGAGGACGGCGTCATCGGCGACACGGGCGGCGCGGCCTGGGTGGGCGCCTGGGAGGCCGGCCCGGCCACGGTCGACGACGTACGCCGGCGCATCCCGCCGGCCTAGCCCCGTCGGCCTCAGGGTCACGACGCCGCGCCTCCGGCCCGCTGTCAGCGGGTCACGGCGCGGCGTACAGCCGCGCCACCACGTCCTCGATGTCCGGCTCGACCACCGACAGGTCGCGTACCGAGGCGGCCGCCACCAGCCCCGCCACCGCCGCGCCCGCCGACGCCGAGTCCAGGGCGAACGTCACCCGGTGACCGTCCGCCTCGACGCCGGTCAGCGTCGTGCCGGGCAGCTCGAAGCCCGCCGGCAGCGGCGCGTCGAGGTCGACGACCAGGCTGCGGCGCGAGCCGTAGCGGGCGTGCAGCGCCTCGATCGTGCCGTCGTGCACCACGCGGCCGTGGTCGATCACGACGAGCCGGTCGCAGAGGCGCTCGATGTCGGCCAGGTCGTGGGTGGTCAGCACCAGCGTCACGTCGCCGCTCGCGCCCAGCTCGGCCAGGAACGAGCGGACCGCCTGTTTGCTCACCACGTCGAGGCCGATCGTCGGCTCGTCGAGGAACAGCACGCCGGGGCCGTGCAGCAGCGCCGCGGTCAGCTCGCCGCGCATCCGCTGCCCGAGCGACAGTTGCCGCACCGGCGTGTCCAGGAACTCGTCGAGGTCGAGCAGCGAGCGGCAGCGACGCAGCCGCGCCTCGTGCTCGGCCGGCGGCACCCGGTAGATGTGCCGCAGCAGCCGGAACGACTCGCGCAGCGGCAGGTCCCACCACAACTGGGAGCGCTGGCCGAAGACCACGCCGATGCGCAGCGCCAGCCGGGTGCGCTGCGGCACCGGGGTCAGCCCGAACACGCTGGCCTCGCCGGAGCTCGGCGAAAGGACGCCGGTCAGCATCTTCAGCGTCGTCGACTTGCCAGCGCCGTTCGGCCCGATATATCCGACCATCTCACCCTGCTCGATGGTCAGGCTCACCCCGTCCACGGCCGCCACGGTGCGTTTCGCGCGCCGCAGCCGGCCCGCCTTCACCCGTACCGTGAAGTCTTTCCGCAGGTCACGCATCTGAATCATGAACCAGTGCTCCGGTAGTGACGGACGCCGGTGCTCCACACCAGCGAGGCGATGGCCACCGCCGGCAGCGCGACCAGCGGTGCGGCGTAGCCGGCCCAGGCCGGCAGACCGAGGGGATCGGCGCGGCCGAGGAGCGCCAGCGCCGGCTGATAGGCGACGAAACCGAAACCCAGGGTGTACGCGAACAGGTCGCGGAACCAATCGCTGTAAACCGTGATCGGGTACGAGGTGAAGTCGCGCCCGCCGTAGGTGAAGCCGTTGCCGAGCTCGCCCGACTCCACCCACCAGAACGCCAGGCTCGCGGTCAGCACGAAGATCGCCCCGAAGAAGATCGCGGCGCCGATCGGGGCCCCGACCGCCAGCAGCACCCGCGCGGGCGTCCAGTGGATGTGGTTGGCGACGAGCGCGGCGGCGTACACGAAAAGACCGAAAGCAAGCCGCAGGAGCTTGCGCAGCGGGAGATCCATGAAGATCAGCTGGGGCAGCACCCGCAACGGCCTGATCAGCACCGTGTCGAGGGTGCCCATGCGCACGTAGCGCTTGAGGTCGTCGATGTTGCCGACGGTCATGTCGGCCAGCACGAAGCCGGCCGCGGTCAGCCCGGTCATCAGGATCGACTCGCGCAGCGTGAATCCGCCGATCGCCGCGGTCGCCCGGAACAGCACGAACACCGTGACCACGTCGAGCACGGTGGCGCCCAGGTTGCTGAGCAGCTCGATCGCGAACGACGTGCGGTAGGCGGCCATCGAGCGGAATTTCCCGCCCAGCAGCGCCCGGTACGGCCCCAGCTCACCCACCCTGCACCACCAGCTTTCGCTCGGCCCGGCGCTGCACCAGCGCGGCGACGACGAGCAGCGCCACGGCCCAGCACGCCTGCAGCGCCACGAGGCCGAGCTGGCGCCCCGGCGGATCCCGCTCGACGAGCACGTCCAGCGGGGTCTGGAGCAGGCCCGGGAACGGCGTCGCCACCCAGAGCGTCACGGCGAGCCAGTCGGGCAGCAGGCGCAGCGGGAAGTAGAGGCCGGCCAGCACGCCCGAGCCCAGCGTCCACAACACCAGCGGGCCGCGGGCGTCGTGCAGCCAGTAAGCGGTGGCATTGACCAGGAAGCGGCAGCCGTAGCTGCCGACCACGGCCAGGAGCACGGAGACCGCGAACAGGGGTACGGTCTGCCAGCGGGTAGGGCTCATCAGCGCGAAGAAAATCGCCCCGACCAGCAGCGGAGGCAAAAACCGGAAGACCATCGCGTGGCCGGCCCGGCCCAGGTCGGCGGCCAGATAGGCGGTCACCGGCGGCACCGGTCGTAACAGATCGGACGCGACGTCTCCGGTGCGGATCCGGTCGGCCAGCTCGGTCCAGCCCCAGATACCGACCACGGTGAGTAGCCCCTGACCCACCCAGACGAACGTGGCCAGCTGCTGCGGGTCGTACCCGCCCGGCCGGCCTCCCGCGGCGCCGGCCGCGACGGCCAAGAGCACGTAGCAGCGAAGGAAGCCGAAGACTATGTTGGTGAACGATCCGGCTATGGTGGCTTGCCGATAGGTCGCGTAACGCCGGAAACCCGACCACACCAGTGCACCGAAAGTAGTGATGGAGGCGCGCAACGGACGACCGGGAGAGATCGTCAGCACCCTGGCGTCAATCCCGTCCACGCCGTTAATCTCCTTCCAAACCCCGCAGTGGAGCCGGGAGACTCTACCCGGGTCTCCGGACGGCCACCGCACATTTTCGACGGAGAAGTGGACTCAGCCGTGACGGAGCGTTGCCAGCCGCCGGGCCTTCGGGCTGCCCGATGAACGGCTGGAGCTCGCAGATCGGCGAGGAGCGATGGGGCGACGAGCCGGCCTGGGTGTACGAGATCACCTGGGAATGGGAGCCCCAAACCCCTGGTCAGCGCTATCCCGGCGACCCGGGGCGCCGCAAGGCCGTGCACACGCCGGTCTACGAGGCCTCCGCCGGCGACGCGGGGTCACCGGGCCCGACGCCGTCGTCGTCGTGGCAGAGCGGCGACGACCGGACGCCGACGAGGTACGGGCACACGCCGGTGCAGCGGGACGAGCCGCGCACCTACGACCCGCGACTGCCGCAAGGCCGCGAAAATCAAAATCGGGACAACACCGGGTACGCGACGCGCAGCGCGCCCGTGCCACCCCAGCGCGACGAGCCGTCGTGGAACCGCCCCGCCGGGATGACCGAGCGTCCCCAGCAAGGTGGCCGGTCGGGTGGGCCTGCCGGCTCCCCTGACCACGGCCGGTCCGGTGGGCAGGATCACGGCTGGTCGGGCGCGCCCGACCAGCGGCGGGGCTCGGCGCCGGTCTACGGGCGGCAGCCCGGGGCCGAGGGCCAGTTCCGTGATCCGCAACACCAAGGGCGGGCGCCGCAGCAGCCGTTCCGGCCTGGGCCGGTCAGCCCCGGTGGCCCGCCGGTCACGCCGGGTGGGCGCGCTTCGGTGGCGCCGAGCTCCGGGCCCGTGCCGGGTGGGCGGCCGCAGTCCGCACCGCCGGCCAACCAGCAGGGCGGGTCCGGTCACCAGCAGAGCGGGCCGGGCCATCAGCAGAGCGGACCGGGACACCAGCAGGGCGGGCCCGGACACCAGCAGGGCGGACCGGGACACCAGCAGAGCGGGCCCGGACACCAGCAGGGCGGACCGGGCCACCAGCAGGGCGGGCCCGGACACCGGCAGGGTGGACGAGGGCCGGCGCCGCAGGGTGGATGGCAACAGCCTCAGGCCGGCGCGCCGCAGGGTGGCCGGCCGCCGGCGCAGCCCGGATCGCCGCAGGGTGGGCGCCCGCAGCCCGGCTCGCCGCAGCACCTGCAAGGCTCGCAATACCCACAGCCGGGCTCGCCGCAGCACCCGCAGGGGCCTCGGCCACCGGCCGGGCGCGCGCCCGGTCATGGCGTCGCGCCGATCTCGCCGGCTCACACCGGGGCTTACGGCGCCGCGCGTCCCCATTACGGCGAGACGCCGGATCGTGAGGGGCGTCCGCCCGCCGAGGCGCGTCCCGCCGCCGAGATGCGTCCCGCCGCCGGCCCGCGGCCGGTGTCCCCAGCCTCCGCACCGCACGTCTACGGCAGCGCACGGCCCGCGCCGGCCGAGGCGTTCCCGGCCTATCCCGACGCCCAGCGAGGTGGACGTCGGTCCGACGCACCCTTCGACCTGCGTCCGGCGCCCGAGGTGAGCACGCCGTCGCCGTCGCGGCCCGCCCCGCAGCCGACCCGGGTCACGCCGTCGCAGCCGGCCACACCACCGGCGCCGCTCTACCCGTCGGTGCCCGGCCAGGCCCGCCCGGTCTCCGCACCCGCACAGCCCGGTCCGGAATACCCACGCCCCGTCTCAGCACCCGCCCAGCACGGACCCGAATACCCGCGCCCCGTCTCAGCACCCGCCCAGCACGGACCCGAATACCCGCGCCCCGTCTCAGCACCCGCCCAGCACGGACCCGAATACCCACGCCCCGTCTCAGCACCCGCCCAGCACGGACCCGAATACCCACGCCCCGTCTCGGCACCCACGCATGCCGGGCCGCCCGAGCAGCCGCGCCCGGTCTCCGCGCCGGCTCAGCCCGGTCCCGAACAGCTGCGGCCGGTGTCGGCGCTCGCACACGCCGGGCCGCCTGAGCAGCCACGGCCCGTCTCGGGGCCGAACGAGGCCCGCCCGGGAGCGGCGACCCCCTCGGGGGGCGAAGGGTTCGCGCTGCCCGATGGGCCGATGGCGGGATCGGGGGTCGAGCCGGTCACGGCGCCACCGATGGAGCCGGAGGTCAACTGGGCCGACGCCGCTTGGGAACGGACCGCTGTGCCGGAGGGTCAGCCTGCGTCGGCGCGACAGGCAACACCGGATTGGCAGGCTGTCCCGGAGCAGCAGGCCGAGCCGGAGCAGCAGGCCGAGCCGGAGCAGCAGGCCGAGCCGGAGCAGCAGGCCGAGCCGGAGCAGCAGGCCGAGCCGGAGTCGCGGGCCGCGGCGGAGTCGCGGGCCGCGGCGGAGTCGCCGGTGTCGCCGAACCTGCCCACTGGGGCAGAGCCGGCGGGCCAGCCGGAGCCGCAGGCCGCGGCCGGGCCGGAGCCGCATGGCCTTGGGTGGCTGCTGTCGCAAAGCGGGCTGGGGGCTACGTCGCCGGTGCCGATCGATCCTCTGGCGGACGAGCCCGAGGCAGAGCCGGAACCGGAGCCCGAACCGGAACCGGAAGTCGTCGCGGAGGACCCGGCGCCGGTCAGTGGGGCTGCCGAGAAGCCGAACTGGTTCGTGCCGGTCACCGGGTCGCAGCCGATCATCACCCCGGCCGGGGACGTGGCCGAGGGCGAGCCGGTGCCTGAGCGGGACCAGGCGGACAGCGCGGCGCCCGTCAGCGCGAGGCCGCTGGACGCTGTCTCGTTCGGGGATCGGCCGTTCGAGGCCGCGGAAGCCAGCTCGACGCCGATCAGCGCCGCCCCGGTCAGTGCGGCGCCCGTTAGTGCGGCGCCCGTTAATGCGGCGTGGGCCGAGCCGTTCGACGTTCGGCCGACCAGCGCTTCGCCGTTCAGCACTTCGCCGGTCAGCGCCGCTCCCCACGACTGGGAGACCGTCGGGCCCGAGCCGGTCGGTTCGCGGCCGGTCAGCGGCGCGCCGGTCAGCGCCATGCCGGCCACAGCGCCCGTCAGCGCGGCGCCAACCAGCGCCACGCCCGCCGCTGAGCCCTTCGGCGCTGCGCCCGCCGCCGGCCCCGTCAGCGCCGCGCCCGCCGCCGGGCCGGTCAGTGCCGTTCCGGTCAGTTCGACGTCGATCGCGGAGGGGCGGGTCGGGACCGATCTCGTTGCCGAGGAGCCGGTCGAGGCCGAGCTCGTCGATGTCGAGCCGGTGGACGCGATGTGGGTCGAGGCCGAGCTGCCGCGAAGTGCTCGGGCGGACGTCGAGGAGGTCGCCGGCGAGACGGGCGCCACCAAGGTGCCCGAACCGGTCGAGGACGGGTCGGAGGCCTTCGCCGAACTGGTCGACGAGGCCGAGACAGTCGAGGAAGCCGAGCTGGTGGACGACGCCGAGGCGGCCGAAGAAGCCGAGCTGGTCGACGAGGACGCGGCGGCCGACGAACCCGAGCTGGTCGACGAAGCCGAGGCGGTCCACGAGGCCGAGCTGATCGACGAGCCCCAGCCGATCACCGAGGCCGAGCCGGTTGACAAGCCGGAGCACGCCGAGGAGACCGATCATGTCCATGATCCGGTCACCGGAGCCGAGGACGAGGACGCGGCGGCCGAGGAACCTGACGCCCAGGACTCCACCGACACGGTGGAGAACGACGAAGCCGCGAACCTCGCGGAGGACGCTATGCCGGAGACTGCCGGATCGCGGGAGGACGAAGAACTGCCGGATCCCGCGGGCGACGCTGTGGCCGTACGGGAAAATGCGCCGAGCTTGGGTGACGCCCGGCGGAAGGTGATCCGGCAGCGTGCCGATGGCAATGCCGTTGGGCGGAATCGGCGGGCCGATCCGGAAGAAGTGCTCGCCACCTACCCGTGGGCCTTCGACGCCGAGACCTTGCGGGAGCAGATCGACGACCCGGATCAGATGTTGGTTGTGATCGATCGGCTCACCGACAAGCTGGAGTATGCCGAGCGGGATGCCGTGCGTGCTCGCCTGCTGAGCCTGCGCGCGGTCGCGGAGCGGCTGGCCGGCGATCTCGATGCCGCCCTCGAGGACGCGCGGGCCGCGCTCACGCATGCCGAGGCCACCGGTGAGCTGCGGCGGACCGCGATCGTGCAGGCCCGGCTCGCGCACGTGCTGCAGTGGCGGGGCGAGCATGCCGAGGCCGACCGGTTGTATGCCGAGGCCGGCTCGCCGGAGCTGCCGTCGCGCCTGCGTGCCGAGATCCACGAGCTGGCCGGTCGGTCGGCGTTCGATCAGGGGCGCTACCTGGAGGCGATGAACCACTTCGAGACCGCGCTGGACCTGCGCAAGGGCGCCGACCCGGAGCTGGTGGAGCGGATCGAGGCGGCGCTCGACACGATCACCCGGAAGACGACCGCGGACGGCGGCTGGGGGCCGTACCCGCGCACCAGCGACGAGATCCTGGGCCGCACCGAGCCACCGCGGCCGTTGCGTGACCAGCGGTCGGGGCTGTGGGGCTATGTGGGCGCGGTGCCGCCCCGCTACGCGCAGGCGCAGCCGTTCGCGGACGGGCTGGCCTGGGTGCGGCGGCCCGAGTCGCCGGCCTGGGAGCTGATCGATCTGGCCGGTGAGACCGTGATCGACGCGTCGGCCGGCTATCGGGCGGCCGAGCGGTTCGCCGAGGGGCTGGCGTGGGTGTCCCGCGACGAGGCGGGCGGCTGGTACGCGATCGACCGGCAGAACCGGCTGATCGTGCCGGGCGGCTTCGACGACGCGAAAGCGTTCCACCACGGGCTGGCGCTGGTCAAGCGGGGCGCCTGGGGCGTGATCGACCGGCACGGGCGGATGATCGTGCCGCCGCGGTTCCGGGGGTTCGTGACGCCGCTGGTGTCGGGCGGGCCGATCGAGGGCTTCACCGACGAAGGCCTGGCCGTGGTCGATGCCGGCGACGACCGGTTCGGCGTGGTCGACCGGGCCGGGCAGCTGATCGTGGCGCCCGAGCACGCGGCCGTGGTGATCCATCCGGTGGCGTTCCTGATCGCCGACCGGTACGGGCTATGGGGCGCGCTCGATCGCAAGGGCGGGCCGCTGGTCGAGCTCAAGTACAAGGAGCAGGCGGACGTGCTCGACGAGCTTGATCGACTGCTGACGGATGGGCGTCCGGTTCTCTAAGTAGAGTCACCTCCATGGAGTTCCGTCACCTCGGCCGTTCCGGCCTGCTCATCAGTGAGATCGCCTACGGCAACTGGATCACCCACGGCTCCCAGGTCGAGGAGGAGGCCGCGCTCGCCTGCGTGCGCGCCGCCCTCGACGAGGGCATCACCACCTTCGACACCGCCGACGCGTACGCGGGCGGGCGCGCCGAGGAGGTGCTGGGCCGGGCGCTCAAGGGCGAGCGCCGGCAGGGCCTCGAGATCTTCACGAAGGTCTACTGGCCGACCGGCCCGGGCCCGAACGACCGCAGCCTGTCCCGCAAGCACATCATGGAGTCGATCGACGGGTCGCTGAGCCGCCTGCAGACCGACTATGTGGACCTCTACCAGGCGCACCGCTACGACTACTCGACCCCGCTCGAGGAGACCATGCAGGCGTTCGCCGACGTGGTCCGGCAGGGCAAGGCGCTCTACATCGGCGTGTCCGAGTGGAGCGCCACGCAGATCCGGGCCGGCTGGGAGATGGCGCAGGATCTGAAGATCCCGTTCGTGTCCAACCAGCCGCAGTATTCGGCGCTCTGGCGGGTCATCGAGGCCGAGGTCGTTCCGACCTCGATCGAGCTGGGCGTCGGCCAGGTGGTCTTCTCGCCGATCGCGCAGGGCGTGCTGACCGGGAAGTACGCGGTGGGCCAGCAGCCGCCGGCCGGGTCGCGGGCCACCGACGAGAAGAGCGGGGCGGGCTTCATCTCGCGTCTGCTCACCGACGACGTGCTGACGGCGGTGGCCGAACTGAAGCCGCTGGCCGACCAGGCCGGGCTGTCGATGGCGCAACTCGCGGTGGCCTGGGTCCTGCAGAACTCGAACGTCTCGGCCGCGATCATCGGGGCTTCGCGCCCCGAGCAGGTCAAAAACAACGTCAAAGCCTCGGGTGTACGCCTCGACGCCGACCTGATGAAGGCGATCGACTCGGTGCTCGACCCGGTCGCCGAGCGGGACCCGGCCAAGACCGTGTCCCCTGCCCAGCGTCCGTAATCGCTGTTTCTGGAGTGGGGGTCTAACTCCCACTCCAGAAGCGCATCAGCTCAAGACCGACCTGGATCATCGCTTCGGACAGGCCCAGCTTTTCGGCTATCCAGAAGACGACGTCGTAGAAGTAGCCGCCCAGTTTCGTTTGCCACAGCGCCAGGAACAGCAGGATGAAGCCGTACGGCGCGAACAGGTTCCACGCTCGCTGGTAGGCCGGGCTCATCCACGGCGCGATGATGCTGCCGCCGTCGAGGCCGGGGATCGGCAGGAAGTTGAGCACGCTCGCCGTGATCTGCAGGAAGCCCAGGGCGGCGAGGGCGCTCCAGAACTCGAGGTGGTTGGTCGGGCCGGCCAGCGCGAGCTGACCCGAGGAGAGCTGGACCAGCCGGGGACCCAGCCCGATCCAGAACGGGATGGCCAGCACCAGCGCGAGGATCACGTTGGTGAGTGGGCCGGCCGCGCTGATCAGCGAGTCCTTGACCTTGCTGCGGATGTACTGGTGGTCGATCCAGACCGCGCCGCCGGGCAGGCCGATGCCGCCGAGGATCACCACGACGACCGGCAGCACGATCGACAGCAGCGGGCTCGTGTACTTGAGCGGGTTGAGCCGCAGGTACCCGCGGTCGGCCACGGACTTGTCGCCGCTGAAGAAGCCGGCCAGGGCGTGGGCGTACTCGTGCAGACAGAGCGACACGAGCCAGCCGGTGACGATGAACAGGAAGACGTCGACCCGGACGTTGCCGAACTTGGCCCAGGTCATCCAGCCGCTGACCGCGAAGACAGCGACGATCCCGACGAAGACCGGGCTCGGTATGAAGGCGTTGCGTGGGGTCCGCGTGTACACGGGCTCGTAGGTCACGCGTCAGTCCGCCGGCAGCAGGCTCATCTTGTAGTCGACCCGGTCGTCCTCGACCAGGACGACCTGGGCCACGCCGGAGTCGGCGAGCACCCGCCATTCCTGGCCGATCCACGACTCGGCGTCGGCCTGGCTGCTGAACGTCTCGGCCGGGCCGGTGACCGGCCCTCCGTCGACGTTCTCGTACCGCCAACTCCACGGCATCCGCCGTTCCCCCTCACGTCTGGGCTCGTGCGCTCCACCCTACGGCGTCCGCCTGTGCGGCCCGGCTTTAAGGTACGGGGCATGTCCGATGATCGGTGGAACACCGTCCTGGTGCTCGGCGGGATCCGCTCCGGCAAGTCCGCGTTCGCCGAGGCGCTGGTCGCGGACGCGCCCTCGGTGCGGTACGTGGCCACGGCCGTGGGCGGCGAGGACGACCCGGAGTGGCTGGCCCGGATCGAGGCCCATCAGCGGCGGCGGCCGCAGTCCTGGTCGACCGAGGAGACGGGCGCCGACCCGGCTCGGCTCGCGGCCCTGCTCACGGAGGCGAAGCCGGACGACACGCTGCTCGTCGACGACCTCGGCGGGTGGGTCACGCAGCTGCTCGAGCCGGCCCGGCAGCCCAACGACGACGAGGCGGACGTCGCGGCGCTGGCCGCGGCGGTGCGCGGCACGTCCGCCCGGGTGGTGCTGGTGAGCCCCGAGGTCGGGCTGGCGCTGGTGCCGACGACGCCGGTGGGGCGGGCGTTCGCCGACGCGCTCGGCGCGACCAATCAGGCGCTGGCCGAGGCATGTGACCGGGTGGCGCTGGTCGTCGCCGGCCAGCACGTGTGGCTCAAAGCCGATTCTTCCGAAAAATCGGATTCGTCCGGTGCGGCAGCCGAGGCCGGCGGCGCGCCGGCGAGCGCGACCGCCGCCGCCAGCTCGGCCGCGGGCAGCTCGGCCGCGGGCAGCGTGGCCGCGGGCAGCGTGGCCGCGGGCAGCGTGGCGGAAGCCGATCTCGTCGAGCCGCAGCTGGTCGCTCCGGCCCCGGCCGCCGAGCCCACCGCCGTCCCCGTGGCGGCCTCCGCGACCACCGTGCCCAACGAGCCCACCCAGCTGCTCCCGGTCATCGGCGGCGGGGTCGCCATCGAGCCCGGCATGGACCTTCCGATGCCCGACAGCGACGCCGGCCCCGACGCCCGCGACCGTCTGGCCGGCGTCGACTTCGCCGGCATCGGCCTGGGCGACCTGGTCGAGGCCGTGGAGTTCGCCGCCGCCACCCAGGGCACCACGATCCCCCGCCCGTGGGAGTCGGTGCGGGTTCTGCTGATCTCCGGCGCCCACGACGGCGGCGCGGCGGCCGGCGACGACCCCGCGGACGCCGAGCGCCGCGTGGCGCAGGTCGAGCACGGCGAGGGCGTCCTCAGCCGTCTCGCCGGCCAGGCCGGCGCCGACGTCGCCGTGCTGCGGGTGGCGCGCTCCGGCGCGATGGAGGACGGCCCGGTGACCGACGAGGCCGCCGTCGACGTGGCGCTCCGGCAGGGCTGGCGCCTCGCCGAAGCTGCCGCCGACGCGGGCCGCGATCTGCTCGTGCTCGCCTCGATCGGGGTGGGCACCGACGCGGTCGCCGCCACCCTCTCCTCCGCGATCACCGGGGCCGAGGGGGTCGAGGTCCTGCCGCGGGTGCAGTTGCCCGGCGGCCGCTACGACGACGAGGCCTGGATGGTCCGCTGTGCGGCCGTGCGGGACGCTCTGCGCCGCATCCGGCAGGAGCCGCGCGGCGCCAAGGACATGCTGCGGCAGATCGGTGGCGCCGACTTCGCGGTGGCGGTCGGCGCGCTGCTGGGAGCGGCGTCGCGGCGGCTGCCGGTGCTGCTGGACGGCCCGCTCGGCATCGCGGCCGGCCTGGTGGCGCGCGACCTGGGCAGCCAGGCCCGGCACTGGTGCCTGCTGCCGGACGCCGGCAAGCTCGCGCTGGTCGTCAAGGGCGCCGATGTGCTCGGCCTCAACCCGGTGCTCGACCTCGGCCTCGGCCTGGGCGAGGGCGCGAACGCGTTGGCCGCCCTGCCGTTGCTGCGCACCGCGGTCGGCCTGGCCGCCGCGGCGCCGGTGCACCCGGCCCTGCTGGTCGAGCCGGGCGACGGCGGGGCGTCCGACCTGATCGTGCCGAACGACGACGACGAGATCGACTTCGCCGAGCCGGAGCCGGGCGGTCCCGGCCCCGCGACAACCGGCGCCGACGCCGGCGAGGAGTGAGCGTCACCCACGGCAGGCGCGGATGAGCAGGCGCGGATGAGCAGGCGCGGATGAGCAGGCGCGGATGAGCGGCGGGCGCGGATGAGCGGCGGGCGCGGATGAGCGGCGGCCGGGTATCGGACGCGGGCTCAGGCATGCGGCTCGCGGTCACGACGCTCACCGTGCTTCCCATCCGGGGTAGCCGGGTGGATCGAGCCGCCGCGGCCTGGGCGATGAGCCTCGCGCCCGCGGTGGGCGCGGCGCTGGGCGGTGTTCTCGCCGCCCTGCTCTGGGCGCTGCGTTCGGCCGGCGCGAGCGATCTGGTGGCGGCCGCGGTGACAGTCGCCGCCGCCGCGCTGCTGACCCGCGGCATGCACCTGGACGGCCTCGCCGACACGACCGACGCGCTCGGCTCCTACCGCCGGGGCGATCAGGCCCTGGAAATCATGAAAAAATCGGACATCGGCCCGTTCGGGGTGGCGGCGATCGCGCTCGCGCTGCTGATCCAGACCGCGTCGCTGGCCACCGTTGCCGGCGGAGCTGTCGTGGTGGCCTGGGCCGCCGGCCGGCTGGCGATCACCGTGGCCTGCCGCAAGGGAGTGCCCGCGGCCCGTCCGGAGGGCCTGGGCTCGCTGGTCGCCGAGACGGTGCCGCTCCCGGCCGCCGCGCTGATCGCGGCCGTCGTGGTCGCGTCCGCGGCTGCCGCGACCCCGGACCGTCCGTGGCAGGGCCCGGCCGCCGTCGTCGCCGCACTCGCCGTCGTGCTCGCGCTCCTGCGTCATTGCGTACGCCGGTTCGGCGGCGTCACCGGCGACGTCCTCGGCGCGTCGGTGGAGGTCGCCACCACCGTCGCTCTGGTCGGCCTATCCCTGCGCTGAGTCGTAGGCCTTGACGACCTTCTTCGGGGCGGTCCGCCGCCACGCCTCGGTCACCACCTGCCGGAGCTCGCGGGCGTCGGCCTTCGTCAGGTCGACCCGCACCCAGCCGTACCGCCCGGTGTAGGCCGCCACCTCGTACACGTCGGGCGCGCCGGCGATCAGCTCGGCCTGCTCGTCGAGGCTGGCCTTCACCGAGGCGTGGCTCGACTCGGGGCTGCCGGAGGCGAACATCTTGTCGCCGTAGCGCAGCGTCGGGTGCCCCCAGCCCTCGACGAAGACCTCCCGGGTGCCGGGCAGCGCCAGCACCCATTCGCGCAGCTGCTCGTAGGTGACGGCCACCGGGCTCACCGCACCGACGGCTGCACGAACGGCGGCTTGACCACCCGGGCCTCGGTCTTGCGGCCGCGGATGTCGATCTGGACCAGGTCGCCGTCGAACACCCCGGCCGCGGTGTCGATGAGCGCCAGCGCGATGCCGATCTTCTTCGTGGGCGAGAACGTGCCGCTCGTGGTCTCGCCGATCAGCTGCTCCCCGGCGTACACGTGCATGTGACCGCGGGGAATCCCGCGGCCCGTCAGCTCCAGTCCACGCAGAAGGCGACGCGGACCCTGGGATTTTTCCGCCGTCAGCGCGTCGCGGCCCCAGAACGCCGGCTTGGACCAGCCGACCGCCCAGCCCGACCGGGCCTGCACCGGCGTGATGTCGAGCGACAGCTCCTGGCCGTGCAGCGGATAGCCCATCTCGGTGCGCAGCGTGTCGCGCGCGCCGAGGCCGCACGGCTGCACCCCGGCGCCGACGATCGCGTCCCAGACCGCGCCCGCGTCGTCCCACGGCACCACCAGCTCGTAGCCGTGCTCGCCGGTGTACCCGGTGCGGCAGACGATCAGCTCGGCGCCGCCGAGGCTCGCGGGCGCGAAGGACATGTAGTCGTGCTCGGTGGGCAGGCCCAGCTTGCCGAGCACATCGGCCGAGGCCGGGCCCTGGACGGCGAGGATCGCGAACCTGCGGTGCTCGTTCTCGACGGCGATCCCCTCGGGCGCCGCGGCCTGGAGGCGCCGCACCACCTCCGCGGTGTTCGCCGCGTTCGGGATCAGGAAGACGTCGTCGTCGGAGAACAGGTACGCGATCAGGTCGTCGACCACTCCCCCGCTCTCGTCGCAGCAGAGCGTGTACTGCGCCTTGCCGGGCTCGATGCGGCCCAGGTCGTTGGTGAGGCAGGAGTTCACGAACGCGGCCGCGCCCGGCCCGATCACGCCGGCCTTGCCCAGGTGGGAGACGTCGAAGACACCGGCCGCCGCGCGCACCGCCGCGTGCTCGCGGAGCACTCCGCCGCCGGCGTACTCGAGCGGCATCTCCCAGCCGCTGAAGGCGGCGAGCTTGGCGCCGAGCGCGACGTGACGCTCGTGCAACGGGGATCGGAAAAGGTCAACGGCGTCGGCAGACATGAGAGTGAACTTACCCGTGACCTTGGTTGTGGTTATTGTCGCGGGGACAACCCTTCCCCCGTCGCCATCGCGCCGGGGAACCACCAGCGCGCCCGGCGAGCCCAAGAGGCCGCCGGCCCCGAAACGTCCGCGGAGAGCCCGAGTGAGCCAGCCCAGCCTGAGCCTGGTCGATACCGACCCGGCCGAATTGGCCGTCGATGCCATCGTCATCGGCCTGCACAGCCAGCCCGACGACGGCGGCGCCCTGCTGCCGGCGGCCGGCGCCGAGAGCATCGCCGCCGCGTTCGACGGCAAGCTCACCTCGACGCTGGCGCTGCTCGGCGCGAGCGGCGCCCCCGGCGAGGTGATCAAGCTGGCCACGCTCGGCACGATCGCCGCGCCGCTGGTGGTCGCGGTCGGCCTGGGCGACGAGCCGTCCGGATCCGCCCCCGAGCTCGAGAAGCTGCGGCGCGGCACGGGCGCGGCGGTACGTGCCCTGGCCGGCAGCGCCACGGTCGCGCTGGCCCTGCCGGTGCCCGACGACGAGGACGCGCCCGGCGTGCTGCGGGCCGTCCTCGAGGGGGCGCTGCTGGGCGGCTACCGCTTCGCGGGCTACAAGACCAAGCCGCAGCCGAACCGCCGGGAGCCGGTGTCGGCGCTGCAGGTGCACGTGGCGGACGCGGGCGACGCGGCGGCGCTGGCCGAGGTCACGCGGGCCGAGGCGGTCGGCCGGGCGGTGCGGCTGAGCCGCGACTGGGTCAACATGGCGCCCAACGAGCTTCGCCCGCCGCAGTTCGCCGACGCCGTGGTGGCCGCGGCCCAGGGCACCGGCCTCGAGGTCGAGGTGCTCGACTTCGAGGAGCTCAAGGCCGGCGGGTACGGCGGCATCGTGGCGGTCGGCCAGGGCTCCGAGGCGCCGCCGCGGCTGGTGAAACTCAGCTACGTGCCCGAGGGCGTCGAGTCGCCCAAGCAGGTCGCGCTGGTCGGCAAGGGCATCACCTTCGACACCGGCGGCATCAGCATCAAGCCGACGGCCGGCATGTGGGAGATGAAGTCGGACATGGCCGGCGCGGCGGCGGTCGGCGCGGCGATGCTGGCGATCGCGGCGCTCAAGCCGCAGGTGGCGGTCAGCGGCTACCTGGCGATGGCCGAGAACATGCCCTCCGGCTCGGCGTACCGGCCGGGCGACGTGATCACGATGTTCAACGGCAAGCGGGTCGAGGTCTTCAACACCGACGCCGAGGGACGCATGGTGCTCGGCGACGCGATCGCGCGGGCCTGCGCCGACGGCGCCGAATACGTGCTGGAGGCGTCCACGCTGACCGGCGGCCAGGTGATCGCGCTCGGCAAACGGATCGCCGGCCTGATGGGCTCGGAGGCCGCGACCGAGCTGGTGCGCAAGGCCGGCGACAAGGTCGGCGAGCCGGCCTGGCCGATGCCGCTGCCCGAGGAGGTCCGCAAGGGCATGGAGTCGGACATCGCGGACATCTGCCAGACCAACAACGCCCTCGACCGGGCCGGGCACATGCTGCAGGGCGGCGTGTTCCTGCGCGAGTTCGTGGCGGACGGGGTCGAGTGGGCGCACATCGACATCGCGGGGCCGGGCTACAACGCGGGCGAGGCCGCGGGTTACTGGACGAAGGGCGGCACGGGCGTCCCCGTTCGCACCTTCCTCCAGGCGATCGACGACTTCGCCGGCTAGCTCTGGCGTTTCTGCCTGGCGTTGTAGTCGCGCATGCGCTGGGGATAACCCATCAGCCGTACGTCGTAGATCGGGACGGACAGCTGATGGGCCCAGCGCCGGGCGATCTCGGGGGACTCGGTCCGGCGGCGGGTCCACTCGCCGTCGTGTGCCACGAGCAACACCGTGGTCTCGGTCACGTTCGTCCGTGGCTCGATGAACGCCTCGACCCCGCGGCGCGACCGGACGAACTCCGCAAGATACTCAAGATCGGCACGGTCCACCGGTCGTCCCGACGGGCGCCGCGACTCCGTTCGCCGCCGAAACCAGGCCACTGCCCGCTCCTCACGCTCAATTGCTCGCAAGGGTACGACGGACAGGCGCGCCGGTGGGCACCTGGCTGCATCGATCGGTTCCACAAGTGACAAGATGGCCTGGACATACTGTGACCGTTTCCATTGTGTGACCCACATGGCGACGATGCGACCACTGGAGTCAGCGTGAGCCAGCCGAACGGCGGAACCTTCGACATCGTCATCCTCGGTGCCGGCAGCGGCGGGTATGCGGCCGCCCTGCGCGCCGCCGAGCTCGACCTCTCCGTTGCCCTGATCGACAAGGCCGAGCTGGGCGGCACGTGCCTGCACCGGGGCTGCATCCCGACCAAGGCCCTGCTGCACGCCGCCGAGGTCGCCGAGCAGACCCGCGAGGCCGAGCAGTTCGGCATCAAGGCCGAGCTGCTGTCCATCGACATGGCCGGGGTGAACGCGTACAAGGACGGTGTCGTCGCCCGCCTGTACAAGGGTCTCCAGGGCCTGCTCAAGCAAGACAAGATCACCGTTGTCGCCGGCGAGGGCAAGCTCGTCGCCAAGGACACCGTCGAGGTCAACGGCCAGCGCTACACCGGTCGCAACATCATCCTCGCCAGCGGCTCCTACTCGCGCTCCCTGCCCGGCCTCGAGGTCGACGGCAAGCGGGTCATCACCAGCGAGCACGCGCTGCGGCTCGATCGCGTGCCCTCCTCCGCGATCGTGCTCGGCGGCGGCGTGATCGGCGTCGAGTTCGCCAGCGTCTGGAAGTCGTTCGGCGCCGAGGTCACCGTCCTCGAGGCGCTGCCCCGCCTGGTCGCCGCCGAGGACGAGGACATCTCGAAGCAGCTCGAGCGCAACTTCCGCAAGCGGAAGATCAACTTCAAGGTCGGCAAGCCGTTCGAGAAGGTCGAGCACACCGACAACGGCGTGCGCGCGACCATCCAGGGCGGCGAGACGGTCGAGGCCGAGGTGCTGCTGGTCGCGGTCGGCCGCGGCCCTACGACCCAGGGCCTCGGCTACGAGCAGCAGGGCGTCACGCTCGACCGCGGCTTCGTGATCACCAACGAGCGGCTGCACACCGGCGTCGGCAACATCTACGCCGTCGGCGACATCGTCCCCGGCCTCCAGCTCGCGCACCGCGGCTTCGCCCAGGGCATCTTCGTCGCCGAGGAGATCGCGGGCCTGCACCCGGCGGTCATCGACGAGGCCGGCATCCCCCGGGTCACCTACTGCGACCCCGAGATCGCCTCGATGGGCCTGACCGAGGCCAAGGCCAAGGAGAAGTACGGCGCCGACAAGATCTCGACGTTCAACTACAACCTCGGCGGCAACGGCAAGAGCCAGATCCTCAAGACCCAGGGCTTCGTCAAGCTCGTCCGGCTCGACGACGGCCCCGTCCTCGGCGTGCACATGATCGGCGCGCGGATGAGCGAGCAGGTCGGCGAGGCTCAGCTGATCTACAACTGGGAGGCCTTCCCGGAAGAGGTCGCCCAGCTGGTGCACGCCCACCCGACGCAGACCGAGGCGCTCGGCGAGGCGTTCCTCGCGCTCGCCGGCAAGCCCCTGCACGTACACGCCTGATCTTGTCGTTATCGAAGACGTAGCGGTTAAGGAGTTCTGAGAATGCCGGTATCGGTCACCATGCCGCGGCTGGGCGAGAGCGTCACCGAGGGCACCGTCACTCGCTGGCTGAAGCAGGAGGGCGAGCGGGTCGAGGCCGACGAGCCGCTGCTCGAGGTCTCCACCGACAAGGTCGACACCGAGATCCCGTCGCCGGCCGCGGGCGTGCTCACCCGCATCGTCGTCGGCGAGGACGAGACGGCCGACGTCGGCAGCGAGCTCGCGGTCATCTCGGGCGACGGCGAGGACGGCGGCGAGTCGGCGCCCGCCCCGGCCGCGCAGCAGCAGGCGCAGGCCGCCCCGTCGCAGGCCGCCCCGCCGCAGGCCGAGCCCGAGCCGCAGGCCGAGCCCGAGCCGCCCGCCCCGACGACCCCGTCGACCGAGAAGCCGGTCGAGGCCGAGGCGCCCGCGCCGCAGCAGGCCACCGCTCCCGCCCCGTCGGGCGAGGGCACCGAGGTCAAGATGCCGGCGCTCGGCGAGAGCGTCACCGAGGGCACCGTGACCCGCTGGCTCAAGCAGGTCGGCGACAGCGTCGAGGTCGACGAGCCGCTGCTCGAGGTCTCCACCGACAAGGTCGACACCGAGATCCCGTCGCCGGTCGCCGGCACCCTGCTCGACATCAAGGTCGCCGAGGACGAGACGGCCGACGTCGGCGCCGTCCTCGCGGTCGTCGGCGTCGCGGGCGCTGCCCCGGCGGCGGCACCGGCCGCCCCCGCTCCCCAGCAGGCGCCCGCTCCCCAGCAGGCGCCCGCGCCGAAGCAGGAGCAGGCCCCCGAGCCCGAGCCCGAGCCCGCCCCGAAGATCGAGTCGGCGCCCGCGCCGTCGTTCGCCCCCGGCGACTCCTACGCGGAGCCGTCCGCCGAGGCCGAGGTGGCCAAGGACCCGTCGGCGGCCGAGCGCAACGCCGAGCCCGCGGCCGCGTCGTCCACCCCGACCCGCGAGGCCACCCAGGCCAACGGCGCCGGCGACGCCGGTTACCTGACCCCGCTGGTGCGCAAGCTGGCCGCCGAGAAGGGCGTCGACCTGTCCTCCCTGAACGGCACCGGCGTCGGCGGGCGCATCCGCAAGCAGGATGTGCTCGACGCGGCCGAGGCCGCCGAGAAGGCCAAGGCGGCGCCGGCCCCCGCCGCTCAGCCCGCCGCTGCCGCCGCCAGGCCGGCCGCGGCGCCCGCCGCCAAGCCGGCCCCGAGCCCGTTGCGCGGCCGCACCGAGAAGCTGACCCGCACCCGGGCCACCATCGCCCGGCGCATGGTCGAATCGCTGCAGGTCTCGGCCCAGCTCACCACCGTCGTCGAGGTCGACCTGACCCGTGTCGCCCAGCTGCGCAACAAGGCCAAGGCCGATTTCCAGGCCAAGCACGGCGTGAAGCTGACCTACATGCCGTTCCTGACGCTGGCCACCGTCGAGGCGCTCCAGCAGCACCCGGTGGTCAACTCGTCGATCGACGTGGAGGCCGGCACGGTCACCTACCACGACGGCGAGCATCTGGGCATCGCGGTGGACACCCCGAAGGGCCTGATCGTCCCGGTGATCCGCGACGCCGGCGACCTCAACCTCGCCGGGCTGGCCAAGCGGATCGCCGACGTGGCCGAGCGCACCCGCAACAACAAGATCAGCCCGGACGAGATCTCAGGCGGCACGTTCACGCTGACCAACACCGGCAGCCGGGGCGCGCTGTTCGACACGCCGATCATCAACCAGCCGCAGGTCGGCATCCTCGGCACCGGCGCCCTGGTCAAGCGGGCTGTGGTCATCGACGACGCCGAGCTGGGCGAGATCATCGTGCCGCGCTCGATGATGTACCTGGCGCTGAGCTACGACCACCGGATCGTGGACGGCGCCGACGCGGCCCGCTTCCTGGTGACCCTGAAGGAGCGCCTGGAGGGCGGCCACTTCGAGGCCGAACTCGGCCTATAAGACGAATCGCGATCGCCCCGCTGATGAGGAGGCAGCCGATTTTCGTCGCCGTGGGGTTTGCGGCGTCGAAAATCGGCTGCCTCCTCATCAGCGGCGAAGGGGCGATCGCCCGCGGAGCGAAGCGGAGCCAGCCGGCTCAGTTTTGAACGGGTTCATATTCGGGCATCATGAAGACCATGCGGATCCTGATGGCAGGGGCCTCCGGCTTCCTCGGCACGCGCCTGGGCGACCGGCTCGCCGGAGCGGGGCACGAGATCACCCGGCTGGTCCGGCGGCCGGCTCGTTCAGCCGACGAAAAAACCTGGCAGCCGTCGCAGGGCCAGATCGACCCGGCGGTGGTCGCCGCCGCCGACGCGGTGGTCAACCTGTCCGGGGCGAACGTCGGGACGCACCGCTGGACCGCCCACTACCGCGGCGTGCTGCGCTCGAGCCGCATCGACACCACCGGCGCCCTGGCCCGCGCCATCAAGCAGCTGCCCGCCGCCGACCGCCCGCGCCTCATGCTCCAGGCCTCCGGCGTCGGCCGCTACGGCGACACCGGCGACCGGCCCACCACCGAGGAGGCGCCGGCCGGCAACACGTTCCTGGCCGACATGTGCCAGGTCTGGGAGGCCGCGGCCCGCCCCGCCGAGGACGCCGGCGCCCGGGTCGTGCTGCTCCGCACCGCGCCCCTGCTGGATGGCGGCGGCGGCATGCTCAAGCCCCTGATGATCCCGTTCCGGCTGGGCGCCGGCGCCAAGCTCGGCGGCGGCCGGCAGTGGATGGCGTGGATGGCGCTGGCCGACTGGCTCGGCGCGACCGAGTTCCTGCTCGACCGCGATGACGTCGCCGGCCCGGTCAACATGGTCAGCGCCGTGCAATGCACCAACGCCGAATTCACCAAGGCGCTCGGCCGGGCGCTGCACCGCCCGGCGGTTCTGAGCGTGCCCGGCTTCGCGCTCGACCTGGCGCTGGGCGGTCTGGCCGAGGAGTTGCAGATCAGCCAGAGGGTCGTTCCCGCAGTCCTCGAAAAGGCCGGTTTTCACTGGTCGTATCCGGACATCGACGCTGCCTTGCGTGTCGCGGTCGATACTTCACACTAGGTGAGCGGCCTCCGCTTGCTAACCTGCCGCTGATGTCTGTCGCCGCGCCCGCCCCCCAAGCCACCGAGGACCGCCCGGCCACGCCGCGGCCGGTCCCGCTTCTCCGCCGATGGCGGCCCCACCTTCTCGTGGCGGTGGTCGCGCTCGGCCTCGCGCTGTACGTGACCCACGGTTTGTGGCGGCAGCCGTACACCCGCGTGCTCGGCGAGAACGTCGGCGACCAGGCCTTCTTCGAGTGGGTGCTGGCGTACGGCGTACATGTGCTGCGCGACGGCGGCAATCCGTTCTTCACGACCATGATGAACGCGCCGCTCGGGGTGAATCTGGCGGCGAACACGTCGATCACCGTGGACGCGGTTCTGTTCGCGCCGCTGACGATCCTGGCCGGCCCGCAGGTCACGTTCGCGACGGTCCTCACACTCAACCTGGCCGGCTCCGCCTTCGCCTGGTACCTGTTCCTCAACCGCTGGGTGACCCGCAACCGGGCCTCGGCCGCGATCGGCGGGTTGTTCTGCGGCTTCGCGCCCGGCTTCGTCTCGCACGCCAACGGCCACCTCAACTGGACCTCCGGCTGGATCGCCCCGCTGGTGCTCTGGTGGCTGCTGAAGCTGAGCCAGAAGGGGCGCTGGCTACGCAACGGCGTGATCCTCGGCGTGATCCTCGGCGGCGGGTTCACCGTCGCCGCCGAAGGGCTGTTCTTCACCGCGCTGGCCGGCGGCGTCTTCGTGATCGCCTGGTCGGCGCCCCGCGCGCACCGGGCCGAGGCGCGGCAGACGCTGCCGACCGTGCTGGCCGGGCTCGGCGTCGCCGGCGTGGTGGCGTTCGCGCTGCTGGCGTACCCGTTGTACATGCACTTCGCGGGGCCGCAGACGTTCGCCGGGACGGGATTCAACCAGCGGCACTACGCCGAGGACATCGCGGCGTATTTCTCCTACTCCGACCGCACCCTCGCGGCCAAGGTCGGGCTCGGCAACAACCTCGCGGCCAACTCCACCGAGCAGACGTCGTTCTTCGGTCTGCCGCTGATGATCCTGCTCGTCGCGGCGTTCGTGCTGCTCTGGCGGCGGGCCGCCCCCGGGCGCCGGGCGACGCTGCTGGCGCTCGCGATCACCGGCGTCGTCTTCATGGTGATCTCCTTCGGGCCGCGGCTGCGGATCTTCGGGAACGAGACCGACATCCCGCTGCCGTACGCGCTGCTCCAGCGCCTGCCGCTGTTCGATTCCGCCCTGCCGCTGCGGTTCTCGCTGGTGCTCGTCGGCGTCTTCGGCGTGATCCTCGCGATGCTCGCCGACCTGCTGCTCGACCGGGCGGACGCGCCGAACCCGGCGCACGCCCCGTTCGCGGCCGCGCTCGCCTTCGCGCTGCTGCCGCTCTTCCCGCTGCCGCTGCTCACGTCGCCGCGCGCGCCCGAGCCGAAGTTCCTCTCCAGCGGCGACTGGAAGCGGTACGTGCCCGAGGGCGGGACGCTCACGGCGCTGCCGTTCGCGATCAACGTGGCCGCCGATTCCCAGCGCTGGCAGGCGTACACGATGGCTCGTGGGGGTCGGCAGTTCCGGATGCCGGACGGGTATTTCCTCGGTCCCGATGTCGGCGGAGCCGACGAGAAGGGCCGCATCGGCGCGGTGCCACGCCGCACCGACTGGCTGTTCCTGCGCGCCGCGCTGTACGGCTACGTGCCGGAGCTGACGAACTGGGACCGGGCGACGTCGCGGGCCGACTTCGAGTACTGGGGCGTCGACGCGGTGTTCCTGCCCGCCGAGATCACCGGCGCTCGGGGGATGCTGTACCGCTCGGCGGTCGAGCTCACCGCGACCGACCTGCTGGGTGAGCCCGAGCGGGTCGACGACGTGCTGGTGTGGCGCATCCGGCCGGGCGTGGATCCGATCGATCGTTGACGCGGGGTTATCTTGGGGGCGTGACAACCTCCACGCTCACCGTGCTGCGTCCCGGTCTGGTCGACTACCGCGAGGCCTGGACCGAGCAGCGCCGCCTGCACGACGCCGTGGTGGCGGGCGACCAGCCCGACACCGTCCTGCTGCTGGAACACCCCAGCGTCTTCACCGCGGGCAAGCGCACCGAGCCCGCCGACCGCCCGATGGACGGTACCCCCGTCGTCGACGTCGACCGCGGCGGCAAGATCACCTGGCACGGGCCGGGCCAGTTGGTCGGGTACCCGATCCTCCGCCTGGCCGACCCCGTCGACGTCGTGGCCTACGTACGCCGGGTCGAGCAGCTGCTGATCAACGTGTGCGCCGAGCTCGGCGTCGCCACCGACCGGGTCGAGGGGCGCAGCGGCGCCTGGGTCCTCGCCGACGACCGCGGCCCCGACCGCAAGATCGCGGCGATCGGCATCCGGGTGGCGCGCGGGGTGACCCAGCACGGGTTCGCGCTCAACTGCGACTGCGACCTGTCGGCGTACGACCGGTTCGTGCCCTGCGGAATCCGCGACGCCGGGGTGACGTCGCTGAGCGCCGAGCTCGGCCGGGACGTCCCGGTGGCCGAGGTGCTGCCGGTGGTCGAGAAGCACCTGCCTACGCTGCTCTGATGGCTCTCTATCGCGATCCGCGCGACCGCCGGGTCTTCGTGCCCAAGAAGGGCGGCGGGGTGGCGCTCAACTTCGGCCACTCCATCGCCTGGGTCATCCTGGTCCTCACCACGATCATCCCGCTCGCGATCGTCCTCATCGTGACCATCGGCGTCCTCACCTGAGCCATCCGGCGATCTTGATAAGTTTGCCTGGGCCTGCGCGCCGCGACGATGATGTGTCGATGTCGTCGAGTTGGCCCGGCGCGGTGGATCTGATCGGCGTGTGTTTTGACGGTTCGGGGCGAGCCCGCGGTCAAGCGCAGGCGGCGCCCGTGCTTCGCGAGGCGGGACTGGCCAGGGCGCTGCCCGACGGGACCATGACGGCCGACGTCACGACACCGGCGCCCGACCCGACCCGAGGCGCCGGCACGTTCACGAACGAAGCCGCGCTGCTGGCCATGATCGACGGTGTCTACGGCAGCGTCCGCAACTCGCTCGTCGAGCAGCGCTTTCCGCTGCTCTACGGCGCGGACTGCGCCGTTCTGCTGGGCGCCCTCCCGGCGCTGCGTGACGAGCAGGGCGCCGCCGGCCTGCTCTTCATCGACGCCCACGAGGACGCGACCACCATGGATTCCTCGCCCGACGGCGAGGCCGCCAACATGGAGATCGCGCTCCTGCTCGGGCTCACCGGTCACGATGCCCCCGAGTCGATGCGACGTCGCCTGCCCGCGGTCGACCCCGACGCGATCGTGATGCTCGGTCAACGCGACGAAAGTTACCGCCGGGCCATCGCGGTCCCCTCCATCGCGGAACGCGTGCGACTGCACCCGGCAGAGGTTGTGCACGGGCAGGCCGCTCAGCTCGCCACCGAGGCCACCGAGCACCTCGACCGGACTACTCCCGGCTGGTGGGTCCACATCGACCTCGACGTTCTCCACCGCGACGAGTTCTCGGCCTGTGCCGCGGCGAGCGACCCGACCATGCCCGGCGGACTCAGCTGGAATGAGCTCACGACCATCGTCCGCCGAGCCCTGAGCAGCCCGAAATGCCGAGGACTGGGCGTAGGCGTCTACAACACCGACCTGGACCCCGACCAGCGAGCGGCCCGACGCATCGTGCAGTTCCTCGACGAGCTCGCCAACGGCTGAACCGGCGTCAGGGCACCGTGAAGCGCCAGACCGTCACCGTCGGGGCGCCGGTCAGGCAGGCCAGCCACTCCCCGGCCGTCGCGCATTCCCCCGGCGCGCCCAACGGCAGCACCCCCAGCGATCCGCCGTCCTCGAGCCGGGTCACCACCGTGCGCTCGCCGTCGAAGCGCAGCAGCAAGTCGCCCGCCAGCTCCCCGCGCCCCAGCTCCGAGCGCACCGTGCCGGTCACCGGATCGATCCACGCCACCCGCGAGTCGGCGCCCACCGCCAGCCCGTCCGGCCCGATCGAGCGCCACCGCGGGCTGGTCCACCGCACCTGGCCGGTGGCCGGGTCGAGCGCGCTCGCCCCGCGCTCGCCGGTCACGCAGATCAGCGGGCCGCAGGGGTTGAGCCACTGCGGCGCGAGGATCCGGGCGCGCCAGCGCGGGGTGAGCTCCGGCATCCCGTACGCGGCGACGAAGGTCTGCGAGTGCAGGTAGAGCGCGTCCCCGACGATCTCCGCCGTGCTCAGATCGAGCGCGTTGCCGATGCCCCACGCGTACGGATCCACGCCCAGATCCCGCCCGTTCGACACCGGTGTGCCGTCGGCGACCGAGTACGCCGTCCCCCGGCCCTGCCGGTCGACGGCGAGCACGTACCGGCGCGCGGCATCGACCTCGAGCGCCAGCGCCGAAGCCTCCCGCTGCCACCGGACCCGCCCGTCGGCGAGGTCGGCCATCCGGAGCACCCCGTCGCCGCCGCCGTCACCGAACTGCCAGTAGACGATGCGGTCGCCGAGCACCTGGGCCACGCTGAAGTTGTCGGTGCGCCAGCGCTCCCGGCCCGTCCGCGCGTCCAGCAGCGTGATCCCGCCCTGCTCCCCCCGCCACACGGCCAGCGTCGAGCCGCCGCCCTCCAGCCTGAGCTGGGGCCGCTGCACGGTCAGCGCGGTCCGCCACCGCGGGCCGCCGGCCGTCAGCGGAGCGGCCTGCACCCCGGTCGCGTCCACCGTGTAGAGCGCGTCCGCGGCGAGCAGGTGCGCCGTGACCGTCCGCGTCCCGGTGTCCATCGCCGTGCCGATGCGGGCCCGCTCCGATGGCGCCGCCCCGCCGATCGCCAGCAGGAGCAGCACCATCGGAACGGCCTTGAGCACCCCGAGCCGCGGCCGCGACGACGGCGGCGCCGCATCGAGGTCGATCAGCACGGCAACAATCTACGGCGCGATCCGGTGCAGGTCGCGCGGGAACGCGGTCACCTCCCGCACGTTCGCCACCCCGAGCAGCCGCGCCACCAGACGTTCCAGGCCGATCGCCCAGCCGCCGTGCGGCGGCATCCCGTACCGGAATCCGTCGAGATATCCCTCGTACGGCTCGAGCGGCTCGCCGGCCGCGGTCAGCGCGGCCACGTAGTCGTCGTACCGGTGCAGCCGCTGCCCGCCGGTCACGATCTCGAGACCGCGGAAGAGCAGGTCGAACCCGTTCGAGTACGCGGGCGCCGCCGGGTCGGGATGCGTGTAGAAGGGCCGCTTCCGCATCGGGTAGCCGGTCACGTACAGGAACTCGGAGTCGTGCTCGCGCAGCACCCACTCGCCCAGCGCCCGCTCGTACGCCGGCGTCATGTCGCCCTCGCCTTCCGGGGCGCCCACGATTCGCAACGCCTCGGCGAACGACACCGACGGGATCTCCGACGGCACCTTGGGCGCCTCGACGCGGGCACTGTCGGCGACGGTTGCCATCATCACGCCCAGTGTGCGGGTGAGGGTCGCCATCACGTCGCGATGGTCGGTCACGAAGCCCATCTCGGCGTCGAGCGACGTGTACTGGGCCAGGTGGCGGGCGGTGTCGCTGGGCTCGGCGCGGAACACCGGGCCGACCTCGAAGACCCTCTCGAAGACGCCGACCATCAACTGCTTGTAGAACTGCGGCGACTGCGCCAGGTAGCCGGGGCGACCGAAGTAGTCGATCCGGAACACGTCGGCGCCGGACTCGGTCGAGGATCCCACGATCTTGGGCGTGTGGATCTCGACGAAACGGTGCTCGGTCAACGCCGTACGAAATCCGGCGGAAGCCGCGGCCGCGACCCGCAACGCCTGCCGCCGCACCGGATGTCGCAGCGAAAGCGCGGCATGGTCGAGCTGGGTGGGCAGACTCGCGCCGAGCGTGGGGCGATGTGTTTCGAACGGCAGAGGTACGTCCACAGCGGACAGCACCCGGATGCTCGGCGAGGTCAGCTCGACCCCACCCGGCGCCTGCTCGTTGGGGGTGACCGTGGCGACGATCTCGACCACGCTCTGCTCGGTCAGCGCCTCGGCCTCACTGTGCCGCACGACAACCTGGGCGAGACCCTCGGCGTCCCGGACGATCAGGAAGGACACCGATTTGAGCATTCGCCGGCGGTGTACCCAGCCGGCGATGGTCACGGTCTCGCCCGCGTGCGCGGCGAGCTCGGTGGAGAGGATGCGTTGCATTGGTGGAACCTCCTCTGGTGTCTGCAACGCGGCCCCAGGGAGGTGTGGGCGAGCGGGATCCTCGCGGTGCCACCACACCTTCGCGCCCGTTTTGTGCGGGCGCCTCTTTGGTCTTGCCCGGCTCGGGACTGTCTTCACACCCCGGCGCGCGGGCCATCCTTCACAGCTGCCGGACGGCTCTCTCGGCCGGCGGATCGGGGTGCTACTCGGTTCCTTCACAGCCGTTCGCGGCAGGTTAACGGCAGGCAACGGGCAAGGAAAGCGAATTACCAGCATGCGGAGTGAGCGCGGTCACATCGCGGGCCGAGTGAGCCTCGTCGCCCCTGTCTAGGCAGCGACCTATTCAGGCGTAATCTCGGGGCTGTGACTATTGCTCCCGAGGGCCGCCGCATGCTGCGCATCGAAGCGCGCAACGCCGAAACTCCCATCGAGCGGAAGCCGCCGTGGATCAAGGTCAAGGCCAAGATGGGCCCGGAATACACCCAGATGCGGGGCCTGGTGCAGAAGGAAGGCCTGCACACGGTCTGCCAGGAGGCGGGCTGTCCCAACATCTACGAGTGCTGGGAAGATCGCGAGGCTACCTTCCTGATCGGCGGCGACCAGTGCACCCGCCGGTGCGATTTCTGCCAGATCGACACGGGTAAGCCGGCCGAGTTCGACGCCGACGAGCCGCGCCGGGTCGGCGAGTCCGTCGCCACCATGGGCCTGCGGTACGCGACGGTCACCGGCGTCGCCCGCGACGATCTGCCCGACGGCGGCGCCTGGCTGTACGCCGAGACCGTCCGCCAGATCCACAAGCTCCAGCCCGGCTGCGGCGTCGAGCTGCTGATCCCCGACTTCAACGCCGACCCGGCCCAGCTGGCCGAGGTCTTCGGCAGCGAGCCCGAGGTGCTGGCGCACAACGTCGAGACGGTCCCGCGCATCTTCAAGCGCATCCGCCCGGGCTTCCGCTACGAGCGCTCCCTCGACGTGATCACCCAGGCCCGCGCGGCCGGCTTGGTCACCAAGAGCAACCTGATCCTCGGCATGGGCGAGGAGCGGGCCGAGATCTCCCAGGCCCTGCGCGACCTGCACGCCGCGGGGTGCGAGCTGTTGACGATCACGCAGTACCTCCGGCCGACGCCTCGGCACCACCCGGTCGAGCGGTGGGTCAAGCCGGAAGAGTTCGTCGAGCTTCGCGAGGAGGCCGAGCAGATCGGCTTCGCCGGCGTCATGAGCGGGCCGCTGGTCCGCTCGTCGTACCGCGCCGGGCGTCTCTACAAGCAGGCCCTCGAGGCCCGCGGCTAAGACCCCTTACGCATCCGATGCCCCGGCCTCAGGCCGGGGCATCGCTGTCTGTCCGGGGTGATTCGCGACACCCCCGATCCGGACGGCCGTCCCGATCTCCACCCCGACGGCGACTTATCGGGCTTGCCCCTTTTATTCAGGCGATCACGCAGCGTGATCGGCCCTTGGCAATGCCCATCAACCCTGCCTAACCTCGACCAGTCGGGACAAACCAACCCGGCGGGGAGATGCAGACCCGGGCCGAGCCTCACTTCGGTCACCGTTCCACGGCCCGGCGAGTCAGTGGTGAGACCGCCCCCAGACGACCAACGTTGGGGGCCGAACCGTGCGCCGGTTGCTGCTCGTCCTGGCCGGCATGGCATCCGCCCTGGCCCTCTCGGCCGCCCCCGCGGCGGCGACCGGCGTCTCGGCCTCCACCAAGGCCGCAGCCTGTGTCTCGTCCTCGACGGCCACCTACCGCCATTCCTTCAACGGCGCGGCCGGCACCCTGACGATCACCGCGACCCACCCCCTCTGCGCTGGTCAGTCGCAGCCCGTGACCCTGGCGTCCTACACCGCGTCCGGAGCGCCCGGCACGGCGGCGAGCCAGTTCATCTACGACTCCGCCGGCGGCACGATCACCTCGGCGAAGCGCAGCCTGACGCTCAGGGTCGCCGTCCCCGCCTGCTATGCCCAGGTCGACGCGTTCTTCGGCACCGCCATCCAGACCGAGGCCACCAGCACTGCGGCCCCCTACGCCACCGCCAAGCTGGGCTCGAAGTCGGGCTTGGGAGCCCGCTCTACCGGCGCCCTGGCCTGGCACACCGGCGGGGCGACCGCGTGCGCCCCCGCCCCCACGATCACCTACGCCATGGCCTGCGACGGCACCTTCACCGCCACCCTGGCGAACGCCGCCGACGCCAACGCCACGGCCGTCTTCATGACGGGAAGCCGCCGCATCCGCCTGTCCCCCGGCCGCTCCACCAGCATCAAGGTCGCCAAGTCACAGACGCTGACCGTCCGCGACAGCAGCTTCACCACCCACGTGGCCGCCTGGCGCGCCCCCACCACCTGCACGGTTTCGCCGACCGCGGGCCCCACCCGGGCCGCCACCCCGCAGATCCCGGCGACCCGGCCGACGACCACGGGCCCCGCAACGGTCTCCCCTTCGCCTTCGGCCTCACCGTCGAGCTCGCCCGGCCCCACCTACACCGAGGCCCCCGCCGTCTATGCCACGTTCCCCGACGACACGACCGCTTCGACGGCGCTGTCCAAGACCGGCATGGGCACCGGCAGCATCATCGCCATAGCCATCGGCCTGCTGATGATCGGAACCGGCGTAGCGGCCATCACCTACCTGGTCCGCCTCAACCGCAGCCTCGCCTGAACCGCAGCCTCGCCTGAACCGCAGCCTCGCCTGAGCCGCAGCCTCGCCTGAACCCGCGCCAAGCCTCGGCCCCGTCCCGACACCGAGCCCGCCCGACGCCCAGCTCGCCCCGAGGCACCATTACCCGGCGCGGCCCGCTCAGTCGTCGAGCAGCCCCAGCCGATGGGCGACGGCCGCTGCCTCGCCCCGATTGGCCACCTCGAGCTTCGCGATGATCCGCGAAACGTGCACCGACGCCGTCTTGGGCGATATGTACAGACTTGCGGCGATTCGGCCGTTGCTCTGCCCCTCGGCCACGAGCCGCAGCACTTCCCGTTCCCGGGCCGTCAAGATCTCCGTCCCCGCCGCCACCGCCACGGCCGCCCCCGGCGATCGCAGCCCCAGCCGCCGGGCCAGCGTGTCGGCCGCCTCCAGCAGCGGCGCCGCCCCCAGTTCGTCGGCGATCGCGTTGACCTCGCTCAACGTCTCGGCCGCCACCCCGCGCGACGACGCCTGCGCCTCGGCGAGCCCGAGCAGCGCCGCCGCGAGCTCGTACCGATGCCCATCGGCCCGCCAGGCCTCCGCGGCGGCCCGCCACCGCTCCTCGCCGCCGCCCAGCACCGCGTCGACCTGGGCCGCATAGGCCATTTCGGCCGGGTAGAGGCGCGGCAGCCGTCCCGCGACGTCCGCGATCTTCCGTGCCAGCTCTTCCTCACCCGGCGCCGCCATCGCGGCCCGGGCCGACGACAGCAGCATCGGCCACCCGTACCGGGGTCGCTCGAACACACACGGCTCCACCACTGCCGCCCGCGCGACCTCGGCCGCCGCGACCGGATCTCCCGATTCCAGCGCCATCAGAATGCGCAGATCTTGCAGGTAGAGCCGGTTCTCGGCCTGCACATACGGCTTACCCAGCCACATCGCGGCCCGGTGGACCAGCGTTTCCGCCCCGTCGGTTCCCCGCGCCAGCCGCAGCCAGGCCCGCAGCCGCAGCCACGGCAGCGCCAGCCGCCCCGGCGGGTCATGTCGGGCGGCCTCGGCCAGCCGCGCGTCGGCCTCGTTCCACCGCCCGAGCGCGATCAGCGCCTCGGCGTGGTTGGCCAGCAGGAACACCCCGGTCGTCCGGCTGACCCCGATCCGGTCGGCGTCCGGAACCCCCTCGGCGGCCGTCGCCGCGGACTCTTCGTAGCGCCCGAGCTCGTAGAGCGAATCGGAGATGTTGACCAGCGAGTGCGAGAGGCTGGACAGGTCGCCGGCCGCCCGGGCGCGCTCGGCCGCCGCGTACATCGTCGGCAGCGCCTCCTCGGGCGGCATCCGCCCCGCGCACACCTCGCCGAAGATCACCTCGGCCGCGACCAGCGTCGCCAGATCGCCCTCGTCGGCGGCGGCCGTCTTGGCCTCCTGCGCGATCTCGGTGGCCCGTTCCCCGTCGATGCCCGAGTAGACGTGCGCAAGGTCGGCCAGCAGCCGCACCCGGCCGGGACCGTGCGGCGCGAGCCCGAGCAGCCGATGCGCCTCTCGACACTCGGCCGCCCCGTCGCTCTTGCCCGCGTTGCGCAGCAGCTTGGCCCGCCGCAGCAGCAGGCGGGCCGCGCGCATCGGCTCGGCCTCGGCGTCGAGGTCGCCGAGGGCGACCCGGGTCAGGGTGAGCGCCCGCATGTGGTCGCCGGAGTCGATGGCGACCATCGCCGCCTCTTCCAGCAGGTCGAGGTGCCCGATCCCGAGCAGCGTCGCGGCCTCGGGCACGTCTTCCCACAGCTCCAGCACGCGGTCGAGGAGACCGGCCTGCTCGCCGTACGCGAAGCTGTGCCCCGCCTCGTCAGCCGCCTTCTTGGCCGAGACCAGCGCCCGCGCGTGATCGCGCGCGGCGTGCCAGTGGTGGGCGATCTCGGCCGGGGCCCGCCCGGCCGACACCAGCGACGGATCTTGCTCGACCGCCTCGGCGTAGCGCGCGTGCATCCGGGCGTGCTCGCCCGGCAGCAGGTCGTCGTGGACGGCCTCGCGCACCAGCGCGTGCCGGAACTCGTAGCCGCCATCGGGGTCGAACACGATCAGCTGGGCCGCGACGACGGACCGCAGCGCCGACTCGAGGGCGCCCTCGTCCATCCCGGCGACCCGGAAGAGCAGGTCGTGCCCGAACTTGGTGCCGCCGACCGCCGCCACCCGCAGCACCCGCTGGGCCGGCTCGGGCAGCAGGTCGACCCGGGAGAGCAGCAGGTCGCGCAGGCTGGTCGGGATGTCGCCGCAGGCGGGGTCGGCGGCCGCCGCGAACTGCTCGATGAAGAAGGGGTTGCCCTGGGCGCGCTCGTTGACCGCGTCGACCGTGGCGTCGCGCGGCTCGGCGCCGAGGATCTGGGTGAGCATCTCGGCCGTGCCCTCGCGGTCGAGCCGGCCCAGTTCGTGCCGCTGCACGCCGCGCACCCGGTCGAGCTCGGCCAGGAACGGCCGCAGCGGATGCCCGCGCTGCAGCTCGTCGGTGCGGTAGGTGCCGATCAGCAGCATCTGCGGCACCCGGGCCGAGCGCACCAGGAACGCGATGAGGTCGCGGGTGGCGCGGTCGGCCCAGTGCAGGTCTTCGATGATCAGAACGACGGGCTGCTCGCCCCCGACTCTTTCGAGCAGCGCGCCGACCGATTCGAAGAGCAGGCCGCGACGGGCATCGCCGGGCTCGGGCGGCGGGCCGAGCTCGGGCAGCAGCCGGGCGAACTCGCGCTCGCGCCCGTCGAGCACGGCCATGCCCTCGGAACGCACCAGCTCGCGGACGGCGGCGGCGAACGGCGCGAAGGGCAGGCCTTCCTCGCCGAGCTCGAGACACTGGCCGGTCAGCACCCGCACCGGCTCGCCGGCGAGGCCGCGGCGGAACTCTTCCATCAGCCGGGTCTTGCCCACCCCCGCCTCGCCGCCCACCAGGACGGTGGACGGCTCGGCGGAACGGGCTCGTTTCAGCGCATCGCGCAGCGCGCCCAGGTCGGCCTCTCGGCCGACGAGGACCTCGCTGTGCGCGTGTGCCGTCATGAGGTCGAGCATGCCATGGGGGTACGACAAGAATCGCGTCCCTTTTTCGGCGCTCATGCGGTGGCGGTCACGTGGCCCCCACGCCCCTTCTGTTCCTTGCTCCGCCACCTTCCGAAGCGGCGCGGCCGATTGGCCTGGGCGGTCCGGGCGCGCTCGTGATCGGCGGCTACGCGGATCATCTCGGCCACCCGCTGGCGGTGCAGGTCGAGGGTCGTGTTCGGGTCGCTGTAGGGGAACATCCCGGGCTGCCTTTCGAAGAGGTCGTTCGCTGATGTCATCGACTCTTCGCCCGAAGGCACCCCCCACACATGAGGCAGCCTCCTCATTTCCTCCCCCGTACCCTCCTTACTAGGGCTCTCGGCAGGTGCCCGGCCCGCGTAAGGCACCACCGCACCACTACACTTCCGAGTTATGGCACAAGCGCAGGAGAAGGTGTCGTTCGTCGAACGCCTGAAGCAGATCGGTCAGGTGTTCTCGTTCACGGCAAAGCAGGACAAGTGGTTCGTTCCGCTGCTCGTCGCCGCGGTTCTGATCCCGGTCGCGCTCACCGTGCTCGTCGTTCTCCTGACGGGTGGCTACATCTGGATCCCGGTCGGCCTCATGGTCACCCTGCTGGCCGCCGTGATCGTGCTCAACCTGCGGTCCAACACGGCGATGATGAATGTCGCCGAGGGCCAGGCCGGCGCCGCGGCCCAGCTGGTCGAGAACATGCGCGGCGACTGGCGCGTCCGCCCCGCCGCCAGCTCCACCACCAGCTTCGACATGGTGCACGTGGTGATCGGCCGCCCCGGCGTGATCCTGCTCGCCGAGGGCAACCCGCAGCGCGTCCGTGGCCTGCTCGGCCAAGAGAAGAAGCGCCTGTCCAAGGTGATCGGCAACGCCCCGCTCTACGACTTCGTCGTGGGCACCGAGGAAGGCCAGCTCTCGGTGCGCAAGCTGCGCTCCACGCTGATGCGCCTGCCGCGCAACCTCACGGGCAAAGACGTCAACGCTCTCGACAAGCGCCTCGGCGCCCTCATGGCCCGCCCCCAGATGCCCAAGGGCGCGATCCCGAAGAACATGCGGCCTGCGAAGGGCGCGTTCCGCCAGCAGCGCCAGAGATAAACCCCGATTTCGTACGCGGTGAGCACCGTCCCACGCCGAAACGCGGGCCGTTCCCGCCTCACTGAGCCCGCCGCACCGCCGCCGCCATGACCGACCCGGCCGCCCGGTCGTGCAGCCCCCGACCGTCCCCATCGGAGATCATCGCGGGGATGAGCAGCCCCAGCAGCACCCCGCGCAGCAGCGCCCGCGGAATCCCGATCGCCCCGCCGTCCGCCATCGACACGCACCTGACCCGGGCCAGCGTCATCCCGAGCGTCTGTCCGAAGAGGCCGACGAAGAACGCGTGGGCGAGCACGAAGACGATCAGCTGCGGCCACGGGTTACGGGCCAGGCTGTCGACCAGGAAGCTGGCGACCAGCGTGGCCGCGGCCCAGTCGATCAGCAGCCCCACCAGCCGCCGCCCGAACGACGCCACCTCGGTGGTGGTCAGATCGAGCGCGGGTGGCTTCGGGTCGCTGGTGGTGGCCATGAGGCCAGCGTAACCGGGGAGGTTTCGGCGACCGGGCGCGCAGGCGGTGACGACGCGATAGCCTCGCAGGGATCGCGGCCTGCTAGCCGACTCCGTAACACGACGGAAACAATAGGGATACGCCTGGGCAACTCCCGCCCCATAGCGTCGCGACCAGCCTAGCCACGCGGCGGATCCACGCCGCCCGGTAACGAATCATGTGCCAGGAGGACGTGTTGTTCGCCAATCCCGAGGAACTCCTGCGATACCTCAAGGACGAGGACGTCAAGTTCGTCGACGTACGGTTCTGTGACCTTCCCGGTGTGATGCAGCACTTCAACACCCCGGTGGAATCGTTCGACGACAGCGTCATCACCGACGGTCTCGCCTTCGACGGTTCGTCCATCCGAGGGTTCCAGGCCATCCACGAGTCCGACATGATGCTGCTGCCGGACGTCACGACGGCCTTCATCGACCCGTTCCGTCAGCAGAAGACGCTGGCGCTGAACTTCTTCATCCACGACCCGTTCACCCGCGAGGCCTACTCGCGTGACCCGCGGAACGTGGCGAAGAAGGCCGAGACCTACCTGGCCTCCAGCGGCATCGCCGACACCGCGTACTTCGGCGCCGAGGCGGAGTTCTACATCTTCGACTCGATCCGCCACTCGACCGGCCCCAACGAGGCGTTCTACCACATCGACTCGATCGAGGGCGCCTGGAACTCGGGCCGCGAGGAAGAGGGCGGCAACCGCGGCTACAAGACCGCGTACAAGGGCGGCTACTTCCCGGTGGCGCCGCTCGACCACTACTCCGACCTGCGCGACTCGATGGTCCGCCGCCTGCTCGAGGCCGGCTTCACCGTCGAGCGCTCGCACCACGAGGTCGGCACCGCGGGCCAGGCCGAGATCAACTACAAGTTCTCGACCCTGCTGCACGCCGGCGACCAGATGCAGCTGTTCAAGTACATCATCAAGAACACCGCCTGGGAGCACGGCAAGACCGCGACCTTCATGCCGAAGCCGCTGTTCGGCGACAACGGCTCGGGCATGCACACCCACCAGAGCCTCTGGCTGGGCGGCGAGCCCCTGTTCTACGACGAGACCGGCTACGCCGGCCTGTCGGACACGGCCCGCTGGTACATCGGCGGCCTGCTCCACCACGCGCCCAGCCTGCTGGCGTTCACCAACCCGACCGTCAACTCCTACCGGCGCCTCGTGCCCGGCTTCGAGGCCCCGGTCAACCTGGTCTACTCCCAGCGCAACCGCTCGGCCTGCACCCGCATCCCGGTGACGGGCAGCAACCCGAAGGCCAAGCGGGTCGAGTTCCGCGTGCCCGACCCGTCGAGCAACCCGTACCTGTCCTTCGCCGCCCAGATGATGGCGGGCCTCGACGGCATCAAGAACAAGATCGAGCCCCCGGCCCCGATCGACAAGGACCTGTACGACCTCCCGCCGGAGGAGTGGGGCAGCGTCAAGCAGGTCCCCGGCTCGCTCGACGCCGTGCTCAACTCCCTGGAGTCCGACCACGAGTTCCTCACGGCCGGCGGCGTCTTCACCGACGACCTGATCTCCACCTGGATCGACTGGAAGCGAACCAACGAAATCGACCCGGTCCGCCTCCGCCCGACCCCGCACGAGTTCGAGATGTACTACAACGTCTGACCTGCTCCACCCTCGTGACCAGCGGAAACGTCTGCTGATCTGATCTTGGGTACAACTCGGGTACAACCTGAGGAACGGCGGTCATGCTCGGCTCCCAGCCGACGTGGCCGCCGTTTCGCGTTTCCCGAGCGCCCCGTCGACCAACGATCGGGTGCGGTCCAGAGCGTCGGGCCACTCGTGGACGTACTCGTTGAGGGTGATCGTCGGTGTGGAGTGGCCGAGTGCCAGCTGCACCGTCTTGACGCTTGCTCCGGCATGGATCAGCAACGTCGCGTAGTAGTGCCGGAGGCCGTGGAATCCCCACCGCATCGGCAGGCCTACCCTCGCCCGTACTGGCGTCCAGGTACGAGAAAAGGTCGACGCGATCACGGGATTGCCGTCTGCCCCACGGAACACGAGCGCAGCAGAACGACGGACTGTGCGACGCGGGTCGGTGTCGTCGTCGACCTCGACAGGACCCGGGACACTCATCAGGTGTTCCCGGAGCGCCGCCGCAACGACGTCCGGAAGTTCCACCGTCCGGGCGTACCGCCTCGATGACATCTTGCAAGATCTTGAGTTGCTGACCGCTTCCGTGTCAAGGAATGATCGCAGGCCGTTGACCTGAGATCAACAGGGGGCCTGAGCTGCGCGGACAAGTCCATCTTCGTCCACGGACGTCCACATGCGTGGAACCTGGTTGTCACTCAGTTAGTCACTCGGCCGCCGTACTCGGCTCGTGCTCGTTCTTCCGGCTCCTTCCGGCGGCATAGTTGGTCGAGCTGTGAGGTGTCGCGCCGGTTGGGCGGTCTCGACTTGGCTGGTCCTCGTTATCATAATGTGCCAATGACTTCGCAGATCGTCGCGGCGATTATCACCGCGCTTGGCTCGACTATCGTCGGCGTCAGTGCTGTCTATTTTGCATGGCGATCGAATAGAGCAATGTTCGAACGCCAACGAAGAGCTTCAGACGAAACCAGGTTGTGGGAGAAGCGATCCGATCTATACGTCGGCCTTCTTGGCTTACTCGAAGAATCGTCGAAATCCTCGGAAAGCTCGTTAAATGCGGGCGAAGTTCAGAAACGCTGGAATGACATTGTCCCACAGCTTGACGCCTTCGGCTCGGAGCTAGTAAGAGACAAAGTTGTCGACTGGATGTTTCCAGAAAACGTAAAAGGTGAGATGGAACCTGATCGCATTCGTAGCAATCTCAAGGGCGAAATCCGAGAGATAATCCGGATGGAACTTCTGCAAGATCTACCTACCTGGTACCGGGAATCTCATGAGGATGCGCTGGCGCGATACAAGCGGACCGACAAGCGCCCGGACTGGCGGTAGCAACGATGACCTCTTGACCCCCAGGCAACCAGCAGCGCTCTTCGACCTTGACGGATACGTTGCTGACCTGCGGCGAAAGTCCTCCGCCGTCCACTGACGTCCAGCGTCAGGCACCCCGGTTGTCACTCAGTTGGTCACTCACCCGCGACCGAGGGAGTCCGGGCGGACCGGTTGGATCAGGTTGCGTGCGAGGTCGATGGGCCTGCGGCGGTCCCGTCCGGCTCGCTGCTGTACAGGGAGATCCGCCGCCCCGGTCCATCACGGTTGCTGTCCTCATTGCTGTTAGGTTCTGATGCGCCCCAGCTTCAAGCGGACCGCCACACAGGACGGAGCCGATAAGACCAGACCACTGATAGCGTTCCAGCAGCACCGCACACGTAGTTGACGGGAGTCCGATGGCTATATGGGAGTCACTCGCACTGGCTGCTGCCGGAGGAGTGATCGGAACCGTTGGAACCTGGGTAGGGGCGCGCACCCAAATACGAGCTGCTGATCGCGCCCGTAATGTGCAGTATGCTCGCGACGACAAATACCGTCTCCACAAGGAACGTATCGAGGCCTATTCCAGGTTCTATATTGCCGCAGGCCGGGTCCGAGCAACCCTTTACTCGAATCCGTTGCCAGACGAGCCAACGAAGCTGGCAGTGCGGCGTGAGCTGTGGGACAAGTTCACAACGATGGTCTTGCTAGCCGAAGCATCGGTGCTGCATGTCGCCAACGACATTCTAGACTATACGGACAGCGTGTTTTGGCGGGGAGAACGCTTCCAGCTCGACATATACGTCGAACTTATCCAGCGTCTCCAAAGAGCGGCCCGAGCAGACGTGATTGGCTTCGCTGATAGTGCGTCCACCTCCCCGGATGTAGTCGTCGGCGGCCCCGAAGTTGACGCGAAGATCCAGGCCGACGAGCCAACGACCCCTCGCTTGTAAGTCTTGGGCGGGTCGTCCGTACTCGTCCGTCCGTGGATGTGACCTCGGACGTTCGTCCGGCAAGACGTCGGCCTGGTCCTCAACGTCCGGGCCGGTTGCTGTCACCGTTGCTGTCAGACCCCCACGTCTCTTCGCCCCAAGCCAATGATCATGGCGGAAGAGCCAGGCGATTCACGTGGGCGTCCTGGACCGGAGTCCTCGCGTCGATACGGCGGTGTTGCGCCTTCATCTCGTGGGACGCTCGCAGTTCGGACTCTAGGTGCGCGGTTCGGCGGCATGATGGTTTTTGGCTGAGCCGTCTGAGCCTCTCCCTATTGCACGCGCTGGGAGAAATCTGGGAGACGACCTTGCGAAGCGCCCCCACCACCGCATGCCTAGACCAACGGAGACCATGCCTGCTACCAGGGCGTATAACAGAACGTCGACGTAGTGGCCCGATCCTGACCTAGTTGACACGTAAGAGGTCGTCAGTTCGGCCGTCCGGATCGGCGAACCGTGCAGCCTCCGGCGGCCGGGGCCGGCTGCCCCGGACCCCGCATTTGGGGCATGCCTCCGGCGGGCACTCAGGGAAGAGGCTCCCCGCCACGCGCCAGAGGCAATCGGGCCGGGGGGGGGGGGGGGGGCCGGGGGGGGGGGGGGGGGCCCCCCCCCCCCCCCCCCCGGGGGGGGCCCCCCC
>NZ_JBITDW010000018.1:0-161253 GCF_044454685.1 Actinoplanes sp. NPDC051513 | reverse complement strand
CTACACATCCGCCGACTACGCCATCACGTTGAAGAGGCTCGGCATCCGCCAATCAGTCGGACGGACCGGGATCTGCTACGACAACGCGATGGCCGGATCGTTCTTCGCCACGCTGAAGAACGAACGAGTCCACCGGACCGCATATCCGACTCGGAAACACGCACGCAACGATATTGCCCGCTACATCGAGACCCGCTACAATTCGCGCAGACGGCACTCGCAACTCGGATACAAGACACCCCGGCAAGTCCGGAACGAGTTCGAAGACCGGCAGCTTGCCGCATGAATTAGAACAAATCCGCCTGTCCGAAAAGATCGGGGCAGCTCAAGATGCGCTCTAGGCCGCCCGTCGTCAAACCCCGCCGCGGACTGTGTTCACGCAATGCTCGACATCGAGCACCAGCAACAGCCGATCCCCGGTCTTGTACGTTCCAACGATGAGCGCCCGCGTCGGCCCGGTCAGCGTGTCCGGCGGCGTTTCGAACGCCGCATCGTCCAGGTCGACGACCAGTCCGATCCGGTCCACCAGCAGGCTCACCGGCTCACCGTCCGCAAGCACGACCACATTGACGACCGCACCCGACATCGGCCTGGAAGGCAGCCCGAACCGGACCCTCAGGTCTACCGTCCCGATGACTTCGCCCCGCAGATTGAACAGCCCGCCGTACCCGCCCGGAGCGCCCGGCATCGGCGTGTACTTCTCGTTGAGTAAAACTTCCTGCACGACGCTCACCGGAACCCCGAAGAACTGGTTCGCGACGTCGAACGTTACAAACTGACGGCTGGGCATGGGTGACCTCCCGGACCTCGTGGCCACCAGGGCTTCACCGGCGTACCACCTGCTGTATTCGGCACGCCGCCCGTAGATTCAAGACAAACCCTGGTTCACGGCGACAACGACTGCATCGGCGGCACCGGACGCGACCATCCCTAGGCAGGACAGGCCGACGTCCTGCAAGACATCGACTCCAACGTGACGAACCACGTACGACACCCTCGACGGCGGTCCCGGTCGCGCCCGCCTGGACCTGACGCTGCGGAACGCCCTCACCGCGGCAAATCCGGACGGCGTCCTGATCGGAATCCGCTGTATTCAATGACGAAGTCGGCGTAGCTTCTGGTCGTGTCCAACTCCCGTCGCGGCCGGTTTCGTTGGCGAACACGCCTCCGGCGGAATCTTCCGCAGGTACTCGTTGATCTGGGTATCGCGGGCAAGGGCACGAGCGATTGCGGGGCCCACGAGTGGTACCGGGCGAACGACGAGGTCGAGCATTGCTACCACTGCTCGGTGAGATACCGGCCGTACGATGCCGAGCATTTTCGACCGGCAAGCTGAATCTCGGCGTCACGGACCGCAACCAGATGCCGCCCTGCGGCACGCAGACGTAGCGAGCGACTCGCGCAGATCCGGACATCCGGCAATTGCCGGGGTGCGACGCTAGCCCTCCTGGTGGGCACCTCTGGCGTTGAGTATTTCCAACAACTTGACTGTCGTACGCCAGCTGCGAATAGTCATCGACTTGTAAAGCGGTGACGTCATCATCGAGCTTAGCCGGCTCTTTGTGCGCTGAGCACTGAGACGCTCCGAATAGACGACACCATTACCCAGCCAGACCCGGTCGACGCCCTCGCGCGGATTGAATATCGGCATCGCCTCCGCAGCCTTGATGCCCATGAGAAAAATAGCGTCATGGTGGTATTTGTCCGGCTGGTTGCCGAAGCCCTTCGGTCTGTCGTCCACGACAGCCTGCAGTTCATCACGCGTGAGAACCAGGACTTTGATGAGTTCGCTGTCCAGCTTGAAGGCCTTGGGCAGCGCCGCTTCGACCTGGGCCGCTATCTCGCCGGCGTGCCGGTCCGACGTCAAGACCACGTTACCGCTGACGATATAAGTTGAGACGTCGGAAAATCCGAGCCCTTCCAGGCATTTCTTCAGTTCCGCCATCGAAACCTTGTTCTTGCCTCCGACATTGATGCCGCGCAAAAGAATCAGGAACGTCGTCACCTGGCGGATTGTACCCATGGTCGAAGGTCACGTAAAGTTACCTTCGCCTTGCGTGGACCTGCTTGAGTATCGGTCACAGAAATTGCAAAAACGAATGATGGAACCGGCATGACCGAACGCGCTCATCTCGGCAGATCCGTAAACGTGGTCATGGCTTGAGTGATCCGTCTCGACTACGTTCGGTGACCGTGAGTCGAGGCAGGTGCTCTGCTTTGAGGGAGCAGCCTGGCAGTAGAACGGACCCATGTGGGCCATCGCTGGGCGGGCGTGTGCTCCAGACTTGCTCCCCGCCGGGCGTCTTGCCGTTGTTCTGCGGGGAGCCGAAATCCGGGCCTGGCGGTCTCCGGCAAGGGCTGGGATGCCGCGCGGGAGGGGAGCAGTGTGGTTCCGGCCGGCGAGCACGTTTGAGCTGCTCATCGGCTGTTTCCGTCGGTCGTGGGGAAGCACTGTGGCGATGAATCTGGCGTTCCTGGCGGGGTCGTGTGGCGCTGCTCCCCAAACTGGTGATCGGCGGGGAGCAGGTGGGGTTGTCGCCAGCGGTTCCGAACGGCGTCGAACAGCGTTCAGCGATGCCGAGTAACGCTCCCTGGCCTGGGTTGATTTACGTTTTGGCTGGTCAGTGGCTTGGGTAGACCACTTTCACACCGGAGAGGTCACTGGTTCGATCCCAGTATTGCCCACACCTAATCTGACCAGCCAAAAGGTCCACCGCGTTGATCCACAGCGGTGGACCTTTTGTCCTAGTTCTGGGAGCAGCTGGGGAGCATGGCTGCGCCTCACAGGGTGACCTCTCCCAGCACGCTATTGTTCGCTCCCCGATGAGCGCCACTATGCCGCCAAGGGAGACGATGGCCGAGGCGCTTGGCTTGGGCAACCTCGGGAACCTCGTCCTCGATCATCCAGGTCTTGTGGGTGTGTCGCAGGTCGTGAAAGTGCATGCCTGGCACGACCGGAGCGATGAGGCGGGCTGGGTTGCCATCGGTGGCGGGGCGCCAGTGGCGGCGGCTGAAGTTGGACCGGCGGTAGAGGCCGCCGTCGGCGCCGACGAAGACATGGAGATGGTCATGGCTGTCGAGGTGGCTTTGAAGCCATGTCAGCAAGAACGGCGGCAACAAAATTTCACCGACGGCGGCCGGGGTCTTGGGTGGTCCGAGTTCAAGTCGGCCGGCGACCTCATGTAGGGCGCCTGTGTGCGGGTCGATGCAGATGCGGCCTTCGCCGGGTTTGCAGTTGTGGCGTTGAAGTCCGGTCAGCTCGCCCCAGCGCATCCCGGTGTAGGCGGCAGTGATGGCGAGTGTGGCTGGCGATAGCTAGGACCTGGGCGGGGGTAGCCCAGGGCCGTTCAGGCTTTGGGTGCCCGCCTGACACCTCCGGCAACGACGCACATTTCGGCAACAGTCCACGACCGTCCGGAAGCTCGTGAACCCGTTGGCCGCGTCCGCACAGCGGCATGAGCGTCCACCGGTGGTCGGGTTCGTCGCAGCGATGACGGCACCACAAGGCGACGCGCCGGCGGGATGTGGGGGTTGTCAGAGGAGGGGAGGTCGGTTCGGGTCGAACGCCTCGGTGATGTTGCCCCGGTCGAGCGTCTCGATGAGCGCGTTCGTCCCGCGTTCGATCTTGAGCCGATCCGGACGTCCTTTCGGTGGGAGCGGCGTCACTTTGCTGGCAGCGATCGGGCGTAGCTGACGCCCCGGGACACCCACGACCTGAGCTGGCGTTTCGAAGCCAGGCTGGACGGATCAATGCGAAGCCAGCCATCCATTTCGCGCCCGCGCATCTCGAACCGGCTGGCTTCGGGCCGTTGCACGAGGGCAGGGGTATCAGTCGGGTCGACCCGCAGCAGCAGGCCGCCCTGCCCGCTGGCGCTCACCGCCATGTTGCCGTTGACCAAGAACGCCAGTCCGCCAAACATCCGCTTCTCGGTCAGGCCTGGTTCATCCTGCACGAGTTCCCGGATGCGGTTGGCAAGATCCTCGTCGTAAGCCACGACGACAGTGTCGCACCGCTGGGCAGCCAAGAAGGGTCGCCCGCACGTGCCGACCCGCCGGCTTGCCCGATGCTCCGAGGTCGCCGACGGACAACGATCCCGACAGTCATGGTCCGCACTGCGCGATCGGCGGCAAATAAGATATGAGGCGCCAGGCTTGCTCTCAGGGCGAATAAGGCGCTGGTCGCCGTCAGCCTGTGCATCGGTGCGGGTTTCTCCCAGGGGATGTCGGCTACGCGGAATGGCCGTGTGCCCGGAGGGACTGCGGCAGCGCCCAGCTCTCCACTATCGCGCGCAGTACGGGCGCATTGGCAAGCCAAAGCTTGGCCCCGGCGTCCACACCCGCCCGCAGGGTCTCGCGCGGACCCGCCGTCGCCTGCACCCATGGCTGCGCTGCCTCGTGGCCGGCAGCGATCGCGCGACGTACCAGCTCGGCCAGCACCGCCTGCGGGTCAGCCCCTGATCCCGAACCCGCGGGGGAGCCCGGCCGGCCGGAGCGGCGACCCCGGCCGGCCGGGCGGTGACGACCGCGCGCTCAGTCAGTTGCGCAGACTCCACTGCTGGTTGGCCTGGCCGTTGCAGGACCACAGGATGAGCCTCGTGCCGTTGGCGGTGCCGGCCGCGTTGGCGTCCAGGCAGAGTCCCGACTGCACACCGGTGAGGGTGCCGTTGGCGTTGACGTTCCACTGCTGGTTGGCCTGGCCGTTACAGCTCCAGACGATCACCGCGGTGCCGGGGCTGGTGCCGGCGCCGTTCGCGTCGAGGCACAGGGAACCGGACAGCTGCAACTGCTTGCTCGAGGTGTACGTCCACACCTGGCCGGACTGGCCGGCGCAGTCCTGCAACTGCGCGGGGGTCCCCGCGCTCTGCGCCGGCGCGGTGACACACCGGCCGGACTGGCCGCCGACGATCTGCGTGCCGCCGCCGGTCGGCGGGGTGGTCGGCGGGGTGGTGGGCGGGGTGGTGGGCGGCGTGCTGTCGAACTGGGTGAAGAACTTCCACACCACCGCCTGGGTCCAGGACCGGTCGCCGGGGGCATAGGGATCGGCGCTGCCGTCGACGGCGTTGGGGGCGTGCGGTCCGTCGAAGGGAGCCCACGCCACCGGGTATCCCGCCCGGCAACCCGAGTAGTAGGTGACGATGTGGGTCAGGCTGCCCTGGGCCGGCTCCGGCGGGTTCTGCGCGGCGCACCCGTTGTTCCGCACGAACTGGTCGCGCAACGAGCGGCCGAGGGAGATCGGCAGAGTGGTGTCGCGCAGCCCGTGGATGCCGATGTATGCGATCGGCTGGGTGCCGCCGTTGCACCCGCTGAGATTGGCGCCGGAGTACACCGCGACCGCGCGGAAGACGGTCGCCCGGGAGCACGCGAGGGCGTACGTCATGCCACCGCCGTAGCTGAATCCCGCGGAGAACAGCTGGGTCGTGTCGACGCAGAGCCCTCCTTCGATCTGCCGGATCATGTCGTCGACGAACGTGAGGTCCTGCCCGTTCGAGTTGGCCCAGCCGTTGCCGAGGCCCTGGGGCGCCACGAAGATCGCGCTGTTGTTCGACAGCGCCCGTAGCCCGTAGTAGGACCATAGGTATCCCACGGTTCCGCCCGAGTCCACGTCGTTCGCCGTGCCGCCGTTCCAGTGGAAGCCGAAGACCAGCCGGTACGGGTGGTTGCTGTCGTAGTTGTCGGGGACCCGGAGGATATACGTGCGGTTCTGGCCGCTGCTCTGTATGGAGTGCGTGCCGCTGGTCAGCGCCGGCGCCTTGCCGCACCCGGCGGTCGCGGCGAGCGGAGCGGCGCCCGCCGCGTACGCGGTGGGTCCGAGGCCGGTGGCGAGGGCGGCGACCGCCATGGCGAGGGCAAGTCCCACCGCGGCGAGCGCACCGGCCAGGGATCGGCGTCTTGACATGGTTGGGCTCCGTTCTGTCTCGGGGTAGGCGCGGTGTCAGCCGCGGTTCCACTTCTGGTTGGCGCCGCCGTTGCAGGTCCACAGCTGGACCCGGGTGCCGTTGGCGGTGGCCTGCCCGTTGGCGTCCAGGCAGAGCCTGGAGGGGACGCCGACGATGGTGCCGTCGTTGGACAGCAACCACTGCTGACCCGCGCCACCGGCGCAGTCGGCGATCTCGACCGGAGTGCCGGCGGTGGTGCCCTGGTTGCGGGCCTGCAGGCACTTGCCGCCGAACACCCGGAGTTCGGCGGCGGTGGTCGGGGTGAAGGTCTGGTTGGCGCCGCCGTTGCAGTCCCAGATCTGCGCGGCGGTGCCGTTGGTCTGCGACGCGCCGGCGATGTCCAGGCAGCGGCCGGACTGTGCGCCGGTCAGCCGGAGGTTGGGCAGCGTGACCGAGCCGGTCGTCGTGTCGATCCCCCAGGACGGGTACCAGCTCAACGCCGCGGTGCCGCGGTCGGTCAGCGAGATGGGCAACCACACCGGCAGCGACGAGTTGAGGTCTCCGGCGTTCCATCGGTCGCCGACGTACACGTAGCTGGTGCCGGCGCTGCCGGTGACCGGCAGCAGGAACGACGTCTGCGAGTCGTAGGTGCGGGTGCCGGCCGGGGCCACGTCGGTGAACGGGCTCCACGGGCCGGACAGCGAGGTCGCCGTGGCGTACACGTTGTCGTTGGTGCCCCAGCCGGTCAGGTGGGAGCCGAGGAGGAAGTACCGGCCGCCGACCTTGGCGATGGCCGGCGCCTCGAGCTCGGGGAAGCTCGCCACCGCCTGCTGCGCCGTGGTGTAGTCGGCCGACAACCGGTCGATGCGCAACAGGCCGGCCGGGTCGTCGTGCATCAGGTACGCGGTGCCGTCGTCATCCTTGAACAGCCCGAGGTCCCGGCTCTGGTGGCCGAGCGGATTGCCGGCGCCGAGATACGTGTACGGGCCGCACGGCGTGTTGCTGGTCGCCACGCCGGCCCGCCGGTCCTGGTAGGCGGTGTTGTCGATGTGCATCCACAGCACGTACTTGCCGGTCGCGTCGTTGTAGAGCACTTTCGGCCGCTCGACGATGCGACCCGCGGCCAGGTCGCCGCTGCTCTGCCGGGACAGGGCGTTGCCCTGCCGGGCCCAGTGCACCAGGTCGGTGGAGGAGTAGCACGCGACCGCGGTGAACGTGGACCCGGCGCTCTTGTCCTCGCCGACCATGTAGTACGTCGAACCGACCCGGAAGAGTCCCGCGCCGTGCGCCTGCAGCCGGTTGCCGGCCGTGTCCGTCCACGGCGTGGCGGGTGTGATGGTGGCCGTAGCGCCCCGTGCGGGCGAGGCGGCCGCCACCGAGGCGATCAGCCCACAGATGGCCAGTACCGCAACTGACCGGATACGACCGAGCCGGATGTGCACGATTCCTCCCAGGGACGGGTACTCCATCACGGATGACTTCTGCCGGGTGCGGCGCCGCGGGTCAGCTTTGCCGGTTCCACTGCTCGTCGGCGCCACCGTTGCAGTCCCACAGTTCGACCCGGAGTTGTGCTCCGGAGTGGTGGAGAGTTCGACGAATCGATTCGACGATTTCCCCGCACCCTAGCCGCGTCACGGCGACGTAGCAACGTTCATCGATGGATTATCGCCGCGGCCGATGATGGAGCCATCGTCCGCCGGCGTCGCGGCCTCCAGGAGTTTAAGGCATCTTGGCGTCCGCACTGCATCGATATCTGTCGCTTGACTTCATCATACGTACGACCTATGTTGCAGGGAAGTTACGCCCGTGCCGTCGTCGAACCGATTCGCCGATGGGCCCTTCCCCTGCCCCGATCACTCGAGGAGACGCCATGCCCCTGCGCTCCCGCTTCCCTCGTAGGCCGGTGGTGGCCGCGGTGACCCTGGCCGCCACGGCCGTAGCGGCCAGCGCGGTCACTGTCGCGGCCTCGGCGCTTCCGGCCGCGGCGGCGACGACGACCGTCTACGCGTCACCGTCCGGCGGCGGCAGCACCTGTTCCAGCAGCCAGCCGTGCTCCCTGTCCGGGGCGCAGATGGCGGTGCGCTCGATGGTGGCCGGCATGTCCGGCGACATCGCGGTCCAGCTCGCCGACGGGGTGTACCGGCTGTCCGCGCCGCTGCGGTTCACGGCGGCCGACTCCGGCACCGGCGGGCACACAGTCGTGTGGCAGGCGGCTCCGTCGGCCCATCCGGTCATCAGCGGCGCCCGGCAGGTCACCGGCTGGAGCGTGGCCGATTCGGGGAAGAACATCTGGCAGGCCAGCGTCGGGGCCGGAGTCGACACGCGGCAGCTCTACGTCAACGGGACCCCGGCGACGCGAGCGCGCACCCAGGTCAACCGCTCCGACTTCACCGCCTCCGCGGCCGGGCTGCGGTTCACCAACTCCGCCCTCAACTACCTCAACGCGCTGGCGAACCAGAGCCGGGTCGAGGTGGAGGCCATCAACTCGTGGACCGACCGGTACTCACCGGTGCAGAGCATCTCCGGCAACCTGCTGACGATGCAGCAGCCTGCCTGGAACAACAACACGTTCGGGTGGGACACGCTGACCAACCCGTTCCGGGCCGGGCCGATGTACCTGGAGAACGCGTACGAGTTCCTCGACTCATCGGGTGAGTGGTACCTCAACCGCGGCACCGGGGTGCTGTACTACATCCCCCGCTCCGGGGAGAACCTGAGCAGCGCCGACGTCGAGCTGCCCACGCTGCAGTCGCTGGTCGCCGTCGGCGGCACGTACGACTCGCCCGCGCACAACCTCTCGTTCTCCGGGATCACGTTCACCGGCACCAGCTGGCTCGGGCCCAGCAGCAACCAGGGCTACGCCGATGAGCAGACCGGCGGCTACCTCACCGGGAACTGGTCGTGGCCATCGTTCGGCTCGTGCGGGTCGGGCTGCTCGCAGTTCGAGGCGACCCGTCCGCACTGGAGCCAGATGCCCGCCGCGGTGCAGTTGTCCGCGGCCAACACGATCACCTTCAGCGGCGACCAGTTCGTCAACCTCGGACAGATCGGGCTCGGCCTCGGCAACGACGCCAACGCGCACACCACCGGCGTCGGCCTCGGCGCCGCCGGGATCACCGTCACCGGTTCGACGTTCACCGGGCTAGCGGCGGGCGCGGTGCTGGCCGGCGGAGTGCAGGCGGACGCGCACCATCCCAGCGACGCGCGGATGACCAACCGGAACATCACCATCAGCAACAACGTCGTGCACGACGTCGGCCTGGACTACCGCGACATGGTCTCGTTCCTGCCGACCTACGTCACCAACGCCACGATCACCCACAACGAGGTCTACAACATGCCCTACTCCGGCATCTCGGCCGGGTACGGATGGGGCTCCAACGACGCCGGCGGCAACAACGAGTATGCCAACCGGGGCCTGTACAACTACCAGCCGCGGTACAGCACCGCCACCACCGCGACCAACACTCAGATCACCGGCAACTATGTGCACGACGTGATGCAGCAGATGAACGACGGCGGCTGCATCTACACCCTGTCGGCCAACCCGAACGCGGTCATCAGCGGCAACTACTGCCTGCGTACGCACGGGTATTTCGGCCTTTACTTCGACGAGGGCTCGCGGTATTTCACCGCGTCCGGCAACGTCTTCTCCGACGTCGGCACCTGGTCCACCGAGAACGCCTGGAGCGACGTCAACACCGGCAACCTGACCGTACGCGGCAACTGGACCACCAACGGGTCGACCGGCATCGCCAACGGCGTCCGCGGGAACGTCGTCACCGGCAACACCACGGTGTCCAACAACAACTGGCCGGCCGAAGCCCGCGCGGTGATGGCGGCCGCCGGCCCGCAGTCGTCGTCGAACCCGCCCGGCCAGCAGAACGTGCAGGTGGTGGGTGGTCAGTCCGGCCGGTGCCTGGAGGTGCCGAACTCCAGCACGACCAACGGCACGCAGACGCAGCTGTACGACTGCTCGGGCGCTTCGAACCAGCGGTGGAGCTACACCTCCAGCCGGCAACTGACCGTGTACGGCAACAAGTGTCTGGACGCGTCGGGGCAGGGCACCGCCAACGGCAGCGCGGTGATCATCTGGGATTGCAGCGGCCAGGCCAACCAGCAGTGGACCGTGAACGCCAACGGCACGATCACCGGCGTGCAGTCGGGCTTGTGCCTGGACGCCAACGGGGCCGGCACCACCAACGGCACGAAGATCATACTGTGGTCGTGCAACGGCGGCGCCAACCAGCAATGGAGCCTGCGCAGCTGACCCCGCCCCCGGTCACACCGAAAGCGAGTCATGACGATGAAGCGGACACGGCCTGGGAGGAGCACGGGATCAGCACCCCGGCGCCGACGGCCATGTCGAAGCGTGAGCCGGGCTCGGCGCCTGGTCAGGTGCCGTTTCCGGCTTTGGCCTCAGCCTCGTCGCTAGCGCTGTCGCGCTGCTTGCGGGCGAATTCACCCGCTGCTCGCAGGGCGTTGTGGGCGAGTGGAAGGAACGACCAGAAGATGTGGAAGACGTGGGCATCGACGGGGTAGATCTCCAGCCGTGCGTCCACGCCGTGCTGGGCGGCGCGCTGGGTGAGCCTCTGGGCGTCGACGAGTCGTTCATCGCCGGCGGCGGCCTGGACGAGCATCGGCGGAAGGCCACTCAGGTCCGCGCGTAGTGGGTTGATGACGGGGTCGTCGGCGGGATGTCCGGCCAGATAGGCGTTGGCGAACCGACGTGCCTCGTGGAGGGAGACGAGGTCGTGGTCGTCCGCGCCGTCGTGGTCCAGGCCGAAGTCGAGCCAGGGGCACAGCAGGATTGCGGCACCAGGCAGGGGTAGGCCGCGGGCGCGCAGCGTGAGTAGCAGCGACAGCGCCAAGCCGCCGCCGGAGGAGTCACCGGTGACCGTCACGCGTCCGGCGGGTGTTCCCCGATCGAGAATCCAGAGGTACGCGGCGACGGCGTCGTCGAGGGCTGCGGGATGGGGATGTTCGGGAGCCAGCCGGTAGTCCGGGACCAGCGCGGTGGCGCCGCTGGCCATGGCCAGCGTGCCGGCGTGCGAGCGGTAGCCGAACGCAGAGCCGAGCAGATATCCACCGCCGTGCAGGTAGAGAAGGGACGGGGCGTCGGGCTGAGTCTCACCGACTGCCAGGGCCGGCACTCCGCCGGCCGTGACTGCGCGCACGTCGGTTTCCGGTGGCGGCGCGGAGCGGGCGTGGACGGACTCCCAGGCCGAGCGCACGGCCTCGATGTCCTCATCCAGCGCAGCGGCGCGGACCAACGGTTGCCAGATCTCGCCCATGCGTGCCGCAAGTTCGCCGCCGACCGATTGCGCGGCAGTCACGGCCGCGTCGACCTCGAGCAGTACAGGCCGAGTCCTGTCCAGCAGTGCCTCGCCGGCGAGGGTGAGCCGCACCGTCCGAGTGGACCGGACCAGGAGCTGGCACCCGATCAGGCGCTCGAGGGTCTGGATCTGACGGGTAAGGGCCGGTTGGGTGATGTAGAGCCGTTCGGCGGCACGTCGGAAGTTCAGCTCCTCCGCCACCGCCACGAAGCCGCGCAGATGCCGCAGCTCGAGCGCTTGCGAGGCGGCATCGACGCGTTCGGACATGAGGCTCATTGTCGCTCAAGGCATGACCGGCGCGCATCGCAGCCATGACCGATCGGCAATTCCGTCCTCCTGATCACCACGACACGATGAACGAGACCTCTGGAGCGCACGAGCCAGGACGTCGAGATCGGCGCTACGGCTCCGTTCCACAAGTGGAGCGAGCTACCTGGCTCGTACGCACGACACAGAAGGAGAACAGAGATGGCTGTTGCCGCTGATCTTGACCGCGCCACCGACTCGCAGTGGGATTGGGTTGCCGAGCAGACCCGGACATACCTCACCTCGGGTGGAACCGAGGGACACGAGAACAACGGAGTGCGCATGCTCCTGCTCGCCACAACCGGACGAGTTACCGGGCAGCCGCGACGCACGTGCCTGATCTACGGCACGTCGGGCGACGACTTCGTCGTCGTCGCCTCCAAAGGCGGCGCTGACGAGGACCCCGACTGGTTCAGGAACCTTCACGCCGACCCCAGCGTCGGGGTCCAGGCCGGAACCCGTCGCGTCACATGCCGGGCCCGCATGGCGTCCCCAGGCGAACGAGATGCCCTCTGGCCGCAGATGGTACGAATCTTCCCGCTGTACGAGGAGTACGCCCACAAGACCGACCGTCAGATCCCGGTCGTGCTGCTGACGCCTCAAGACTGAGCTATCGACACCTCGGCACTGCCGTGACCGACAAATCAGAGAGTAGAACCATGCCCATCAAGTTTGAAAACGTCGGCATCACCGTCCGGGACCTCGAAGCGACGATCGCCTTCTTCACCGACCTCGGACTGAGCGTTCTCGGCCGTGACACGGTCAGTGGAGGGTGGGCCGATACCGCTGTCGGCCTCGACGGCAACCACGCCAAGATCGCCGTGCTCCACACGCCGGACGGCAAGGGTTGCCTGGAGCTTTTCGAGTACATCCATCCCGACGCGATCGAGACGAACCCCACCCAACCCAATGAGATCGGGATGCACCGCGTGGCTTTCTCGGTGGACGACATCGCCGAGGCCGTGGAGATCGCGGCGAAACACGGCTACCACCCGCTGCGCGGCGTGGCGACGTACGGCGACGTCTACAAGCTCACCTATGTCCGCGGCCCAAGCGGCATCCTCGTGATGTTCGCCCAAGAGCTGAACAAAGGGTGACACGCGGCTAGTAGCGGAACTTGTGTCGAGAGCTGCGCCGGTTCACCCGGGCCGGTAACTCGTCCAGGTTGTGGCCATGAGGCAGCTGCTCGTTCGGCTCATGGCCCTGGGTGAAATCCCGCATCGTCACTACAAAGCCTTGGACCAAGCGGTCCTCGCGCAGGTCGCGGTACGTGGCTTCGACCAGCACCTGGCTGCCATCCGCCCGCAACAGCGAGCAGAACACCACACCGTCGCCAGAGCCGCGGAAGGCCTGACGCAGCTGGTTGCGATCGTCCGGATGCACCAGACCGTCGAGTGTGGCCAGCGGCGGAAGGTCGTCGGCGCCGAGCAGCTCGCGCAGCGACGGACTGGCGTATCGGATGCGCTGGTCCTCGTCGATCACCACCATCATGTCCGCGCTGTTCGGGATCACTGCGCGCAGATAGAGGTCACTGTCGCGGCGGCCGACCGCCTCCACCAGGGAGATGCGATCCAGCGCGAGCGCCGCCTGACCGGCCAGCACCTCGAGGGTGTCGCGAGTGGCGGTGAGGGTGTCCCGGCGACCCACCAGGATCAGGGCGCCGCCGCTGGGCCGTGCGACGCCGAGCGGCTCCAGCCAGAGCGGACAGACCAGCGTGGCGTAGTCGCGGTCCGCGTCCTCGATCCACCAGCTACGGGGTGGTGGGCCGGTCCCGAGGCCGGGCCCCGCTTCGAGCGTGAGCTGGTGGTCGTCGATGGCGAAGTCGGTGCTACGGATAGCGTCCGGTGGCATGAGCTCGGCGATCGCGGCTCGGACGGCCTCGTCCACGGCCGCTTCGTCGGCGGCGACGACCAGCGCGGCGCTCGCCTGCCGCAAGCCGCGCTCACGCGTCAAGGCCTGGCCGTTCAGGGTCACCGAGTCGGTCAGCCGCGTGATCGTCAGGAGAAGTGTGATCGCACCGGCCACGGCGATCACCACGCCGTCGCCAACCGTGCCGTGGGCCGCCTCGATCAGCAGAACGACCGGCGGGGTGGCGACGGAGATGCCCAACAGCGCCGCCCAGCGCACGCGCCACGGGCTCGCCCGCGGCGCCGCGGGCTCGGTGAGCCTCACCATCGACGGGTGCAGCGCGGCGGCGCCCCAAGCCAGGTAGAGCACCACGAACCCGGACTCGCTCAGCCGGCCCGGCCACAACGGCTGCACGATGTCACTGACCAGCACACCCACCGCACCGATGACCAGCAGCGCAGCCGAGAGGTTCCGGCCCACGGCGACCAGCAGGCGGGCGACAACCGCGAGCAGCAGCAGGGCTCCGATGACGTACGCCCCGGAATTGTCGCCGATCTGGCCCGCATCGCCGATGAGGAACACCCAGACCACCAGCAGCGTCGAGCACGCGAGTGCGAGCAGGTCGATGAGCCGTGCCCGGTCGACGAGAATCGCACCGATGCGGGTCAGCTGCAGCAGACCGCAGGCGACCAACACGAACATGGCGTAGAAGCAGATATCGGCCACGCCGGGCCGGTTCAACGCGGTCAGCACGTCGCCTGCGGCGCTCGCCACGATGGCGCCGGCGAGCAGCAGCCAGGGTCCGGCCCGGGCAGGTCGGTGACGACGGACCCCGTAAACGATGGCGGCCGCGCTGCCGATCCCCAGCACAGCCCATTCGATGGCCCTCAGCACGCCCCACTAGTACCAGTGGCGTCGCGGTGTGTCCATGTCGTTTGTACCTAGCGCTATGACTTGTGCCATTGGCACACAATTCGGAGAGTGCCTCTGCCGAGACATCAGTGACCACGGTGGCGTTGCCTGCCACTGCGGATCGTCTCGACCGCGGGCCTATGATCCGGTCGTGCGAGGCGTTGAGTGGAGGCCGGATGTGAGTGACGACGCGGACGTATCCCCCGAGGTCCGCCTGCGAGCTGTCGAGGATGACGACCTCGACGTGCTCTTCGACCAGCAGGCAGATCCCGAGGCGACTGCGATGGCGGCTTTCCCCGCACGGGACCGGGAACGGTTCGACGCGCACTGGGTGAGGATCCGCCTCGACGACACGGTGGTCCTGCGGACGATCCTTGCTGATGGCGTCGTCGCAGGAAACATCGGCAGTTGGCAGGACGATGGGCGGCGACTGATCGGTTACTGGATCGGGCGCGAGTATTGGGGGCGTGGCGTAGCGACACAGGCGCTCGCTCTGCTCGTCAGCGAAGTTTCGGCCCGGCCGTTGCATGCCCACGTCGCGGTGCACAACATCGGCTCGATCCGAGTCCTGCAGAAATGCGGCTTCACACGCGACCACGTACAGGAGGCACAGGCGCCCGAGCCCGAAGACGGCATCGAGGAATTCATCTTCGTGCTCGCCGGGTAGGAGATCAGCGAAGCCACATCTTGCCGTCGCGCAAACGCTCAACCGTCCACCGCGAGTAGCCGCTGGCGCGAACAACGCTCTCGATCCGATCTGGTCGCGCGTGGTGGGGAAGCATCTGACCGACGAGCCGCGCGATAGCGTCCCGAGTATCCGCTAGCTCTACCGTCATGCGACGTTCGAGTTCGCCAAGGCGCCGAAGCTCGTCATGGCGCCAATCAGTCGGCGGCTCAGGAACGATGGACACAGCGAGATGCTACGCACGGAGACAGTTGCTGTCGCTGGGGACCTTCCGGTCGCAATACCGGACGGCTGACTGCGGCTCGCACGCGATGAGCCGCGTCGGCCGGTCCGTGTTCAAGCGGAAGGCCGCTTGAACCCGGACCGGCGGGCGTGAAGCGCGACGGTCAGCCGATCTTGATGACCTGGGTGCCACCGGCGAACTTGTCGAACCAGTGTTGACGCTGCGGGTCGCTGTTGATGTTGACCGCAATCATGATCACCGCTGCCAGCCCGGCCAGGACGCTCAGCACGCCGCCGATGATCGGAACGATCCGTAAGACGCCGAACGCCATGAAGATGTTCCGGCGGATGGCCTGCTCCAGCGTCGGGTTGCTGACGCGATCCGGGCCGAACACCTTCAGCTTCATCACCTGCTTGCCGATCGTCTGGCCTCGGCTGGACTCGAGATAACCGAAGTAGCCGAGATACAGGGCCGCGGTTACCACCGCAGAGATGAACCCGGTCAGGAACCATGAATCCGAGACGAACGCAAGCACGAAGTTGAGGATCACGGCCACGACGCCGACGATGAGACCGTCGATGAACCTCGCCACGAACCGGTCGGCCAAGTTGCCTGGTTGGCCGACCCCGTTCATGGGCGTTCCCGGAGCGCCACCCATCGGCGTGGTGTAGGGCGGCGGCGTGTAACCGGTCGCCGGCGGCGGAGCTCCGTAGGGAGGCGGCGGGGGCGGAGCACCGTACGGAGGCGGCGGGGGCGGAGATGCGGGATGTCCGGAGGGAGCCGGCTCGTCGCCAGGCGACCCCGCGAAGGGTCCGGGATTGACCATATTGTGGTCCATTTCTGGTAGGTACGGCGTGGTCTGGAGGTGTGTTCCCGGTCAGGAACAAGCCGATGAGAAGCTGAAGCAGCGTAGATACTTTCCTGCATGTGGCTTTGAATGCCAAGAGCGAAGGTGCCCACGGCGACATCCGCCGACTGTCGGTCCGGTGACGGGTGCTGGTCCATTCCGTCTGAGGGGTCGAGACTGAGTCGGTGGTGACCACCGTCCTCGGGGACGTCATCGAGCGGGCGCGGCGGCGAAACTTCGTCGGTCGCCGCGACGAGCTGCGGGCGTTCGGCGACGCGCTGACCGGGCGGTCGCCCAGGCGGGTGCTGTTCGTGCACGGTCCGGGCGGCATCGGCAAGACCACGCTGCTCCTGGAGATGTTCGCCCGGGCTCGAGCCGTCGGCCGGGTGCCGGCGCTGCTGGACGGGAGAGAGATCGACCCGTCGCCGGAGGGTTTCCTCCAAGCGGTCGAGCAGTTTGCCGACGACCACGGAACGCTGCTGCTGGTCGACTCGTACGAGCATCTGGGCGCCCTCGACGGCTGGCTGCGCCGGGTCTTCATCCCGGGCCTGCCGGCGAACGGCCTCGTGGTCCTCGCCGGACGCGAGCCCCCGTCGGCTGCCTGGCGGGTGGACCCGGGCTGGCGGCAGGTGGTCGCCATCCATCGGGTCGACCATCTCGATGAGACCGACAGTGCGGACCTGCTCGCCCGGGCCGGCGTCACCGAGCCGGTTCAGCAGCGGCTGCTGATGCTGGGCCGCGGCCACCCGCTGACGCTCGCGCTGCTGGCCGACGTGGCCTGCGGCGGCGCCGTCCCGGAGAGCCTCGCCGAGGTGCCCGATCTCATCTCGGTGCTGCTCGAGTCGCTGCTGCGCGACGCGCCCTCGGAGGCTCACATGACCGGCTTGGCGACGTGTGCGCGGGCCTGGCTGACGACCGAGGACCTGCTGCGCAAGACGGTCGGCGCTGACGCGCCCGAGGTGTGGGGATGGCTGCGGCGCCGCCCGTTCGTGCATTGCCGGCCCGGTGGGCTGACGCCCCATGATCTCACCCGGGAGGTCCTCGAGGCGGAGTTCGAGCGCCGTTCACCGGACCGGTACCGGTCGCTGCACCGGATCATCCATGATCATGTGGTCGCCGGGATCCGGGCCACGACCGGCCTGGATCGGCAACTGCTCGCCCAGCAACTGGCGTACCTGCACCGGCGCAGCCCGCTCACCGAGGCCTACTTCACCTTGCGGAGCCAAGGCACGGCCGCGGTCGTGCCGGCCCGGCCCGAGGAGTACGCACCGATCCTGGCGCTGATCGAACGTAGCGAGGGCCCGGTGAGCGCGGCGCTGGCCGAAGGGTGGTTCGCCGACGAGCCGGACTACATGAACGTGGTGCGTACCGAGGAGGGCGTCGTCGGTTACGCGTACGGCGTCTTCTGCCCGTGCGGTTCGCCGATGGAGGACCGCGACCCCGTCGTCCGGGCGATCCTCGAGCACGTCGCCCGGACTGCGCCGATGCGTCCCGGCGAGCGCGTCGACATCGGCCGGTTCTGGTCCGGTGTCCGCGATGCCCAGCGGGACAAGTACGCGTTGCTGGCCGGCTCGGTCAGCTCGATCATGACCTGGTGCACCGAACCGGTCGCGTGGTCGTTCGTGGTATCGGTCGACCCTCAGTACTGGGGGCCGTTCTTCGACTATCTCGGCTTCCGGCCGCTCGTCGAGGTCACCGTCGCGGGCCGGTCGCACGTCGCGTACGGGATGGACTGGCGTCGATTCCCGGTCGACGCCTGGCTTGATCTGATGAACGAACGGGAGCATCAGGGCGGCACGGGGCCACCACCGGACTCGGCGCTGCGTCCGCCGCCGTTGTGCCGGGCGACGTTCGGTGACGCCGTACGGTCGGCACTGCAGAACCTCCATCGCCCCGACCGGCTCGCCGGTTGCCCGCTCGTCGGCAGCCGGCTCGGCGCCGACGCCGGCGAGGTGCGCGCGAGCGTCGTGGCGGCGGTCGGCCGGCTCGCCGACATGCCGAAGGGTGATCAGCTCCGGGCCGTGTTGAATCGAACGTTCATCCGGGCAGCCCCGAACCAGGAAGCTGCGGCCGAGGTTCTCGGCCTGCCGTTCAGCACGTACCGGCGGCACCTGGGGCGGGCAGTGGAGCAGGTGACCGAGCTGCTGTGGGCGATGGAGATCGGCACCGGGGGACTGACCGCCGTCGGTGAGCAGGAGATGAGCACCGACTGACCTGGAGAACGGACAGGCGCCGGGGAAACGATGCCGTCATCGGTTCATCGATGGGGGTGCGACATGGCGCGGATATTGGTTCTCGGTGCGGGCCTGGCCGGCCTGGGCACGGCGATGCTGCTTGCTCGCGACCGGCACGAGGTGATCGTCGTCGAGCGCGACCCGGCCGGGCCGCCGGCGGATACCGACTCTGCCTGGAACGAGTGGCAGCGGAGCGGCGTCAATCAGTTCCGGCTGCCGCATTTCATGCTGCCGCGCTGGTGGCAGCTGGTGCGGGAACAGCTCCCGGAGGTCGGTGGCGCGCTGCGGGCGGTCGGCGCCCGCCAGGTGAACCTGATGGACATGCTGCCGGTGGACCGGCGCGGACCGATCCGGCCCGGCGATGAGCGGTTCGATACCGTTACCGCCCGCCGGCCGGTGCTCGAGGCGGTTCTGTCGGCCGCCGCCGAGGCCGCCGGAGTGACGATCCGGCGGGGCATCGCGGTCATCGGCCTGACCACCGATGAGCGCACGCGGGTGCCCCGGGTGACCGGCGTCCTGACCGCGGACGGCACGGCGATACCCGCCGGCCTGGTGGTGGACTGCGGCGGCCGGCGCTCGGCCCTGGGCTCCTGGCTGCAGGCGGCCGGCGCCCGTGCGCCGGTCGAGGAACGGTCGGACTCCGGCTTCGTCTACCACTGCCGGCACTTCCGGTCCCGTACGGGCGAACAGCCGGCGGCGCTGACCAACCTGCTGCAGAGTTACGACTCGCTGTCGGCCATCACGTTGCCCGGGGACAACGGCACGTGGAGCGTGGTGCTGGCCACCGCGAGCCGGGACAAGGCGCTGCGGGGCTTGCGCGAACCGGACCGCTGGCATGCGGCGGTCGCCCGCTATCCGCTGATCGCCCACTGGGCGGACGGCGAGCCGATCTCCGGCGTCGACGTCATGGCCGGCATCGAGGACCGGCACCGGCGACTGGTCGCGGACGGCGAGCCGGTCGCCACCGGCGTGGTCACGGTCGGCGATGCCTGGGCGTGCACCAATCCCTCGGTCGGCCGGGGGGCCTCGATGGCGATGATCCAGGCCGTGCTGCTGCGGGATCTGCTGCGCGAGACGGACCCCGCCGACCACGACAAGCTCGCCCGCCGGTTCGACGAGGCAAGCACGCAGGTCGTCGAGCCGCTGTACCGGGCGACCGTCTGGAACGACCGGCACCGGCTCGCGGAAATGGCCGCGGACGCCGCCGGTACGGCGTACCGCACCGACGATCCGCGGTGGCCGATGAGCAAGGCGCTGTTCGCGGCCGGCCTGGCCGACCCGGATCTGGCCCGCGGCTACGCGTCGATAGCGGCCTTCATCGCCACGCCCGACGAGGTGCTCGGCGGCGCCGGAGTCATCGACCGGGTCCGTGCGCTCGGCATGGGCGCCCCGCAGTATCCGCTACCCGGCGCGACCCGTGGCGAACTGCTCGCCGCGATCGCCTGACCCGTGGCTGCCGAGGTGAACGCGATGGACATCGAGCTCAACGACATCACCCTGCACGTCCGCGACACCGGCTCCGGCGTGCCCGTGGTCCTGCTGCACGGTTGGCCGGACACCGGTGACCTGTGGCAGCACCAGGTGCCGGCCCTCAGCGCGGCCGGATATCGCGTCATCGCCCCGGACCTGCGCGGCTTCGGCAGATCCAGCAAGCCGACCGACCTGGCCGCCTACGCCGCGCCGGTCATGGTCGGCGACGTCCTCGGCGTGCTCGACACGCTGGACATCGAGTCCGCCCACATCGTCGGCCACGACTGGGGCGCTGCCATCGCCTGGATGACAGCAGCGCTGGCACCGGCCAGGACTGCTTCGATCACCGCGTTGTCGGTCGGCCATCCGGAGGCGTTGCGTTCGGCCGGCCTGCGACAGCGGGAAAAGTCCTGGTACATGCTGCTGTTCCAGTTTGCCGGCGTCGCCGAGCGGTGGCTGTCCGACGACGGGTTCCGCAACCTGCGCGAATGGTCGGCGCACCCCGACATCGAACCGGTCGTGGAGCGGTTCACCGACCCGGCGGCGCTGACCGCCAGCCTCGCCCTGTACCGGGCGATCCTGCCGCCGGAGTCACTGGTCGAAGCACGAGCACCGTTGCCGCCGGTAGCCGCGCCGGCGATGGGCGTCTGGAGCAGCGCCGACCGCGCGCTGATCGAGGAAGGGATGACCCGCTCGGCCGGACACGTGACCGGCCCGTGGCGCTACGAGCGCGTCGAAGACGCCGGCCATTGGCTGCAGGTCGACGCCCCCGACAAGGTCAACACCCTCCTGCTCGACTTCCTCAGCCAGCACGCGTTGGCATGAAGGCCGCTCTGCTCTGCGGCGTGCGTGAAGCGGGAAGCCCGCGACGACTGAGCCGGCGTCTCGGCTCAGGTGGGTAGCGGGCGGTTGTCGACGACCCGCTTCATGACGATGGTGGAGGTCATGCGCAGCACGCCAGGCAATCGGGCGAGCGTCTCGTCGCGCAGCAGTTGATAGGCCGCGATGTCGGCGGTGGCCACCCGGACGAAGTAGTCCGGATCGCCGAACAGCCGCTCCGCATGGACGACATCGGGGACCGCGGCCAGGCCGGCCTCGAAGGCGGCGATCGTGTCCGCGTCTTCGCGGTCCATCGTCACCGACACCAGGACCTCGAACCCGCGGCCGACGGTTGCCGGGTCGACGATCGCGCGATAGCCGCGGATGACGCCGGACCGCTCCAGCTCGCGCACCCGCCGGTGACAGGGCGCGATGCTCAGCCCGACCCGCTCGGCGAGGTCGGTCACCGTCATCCTGCCCTCACTCTGAAGCAGAGCAAGAATCTTGCTCTCTATGGGATCCACCAGCAAGAAATAGCAAAGAACTAACGAGCCGACAAGCATAGTCTTGCGACGTGCTGGACTATCTTCCGTTCGTGGCGGCCGCGTTCGGCATTCCGCAGTACGTGCCGCAGATCCTCAAGCTGCGCGCCACCGGGGACACGGCCGGCGTCTCGTGGGCGTGGGCAACGCTGACCTCCGTCAACAATGCCGCCTGGTTCGGCTACTTCATGCTGTCCGGCTACTGGACCGCGAGCCTGCCGTCCACCGCCGCGAGCGTGCTGGCCGCGACGATGTCCATCCTGCTGGCGCGGCGCGGCGCCAGCACAACGAGGGCGACGGCCTGGATCCTCGTGTGGGCCGCGGCGCTGCTCGTCGCCCTTGCCGTCGACGGCCGTGCCGGGTTGGGCACGCTCCTGGCGGCCGCCTCGATCGTCCAGGTGACGCCATCGATCTGGACCGCGTACCGGACCACCCGGCCAACCGGAATCTCGCGCGGAACGTGGGCGCTGGTGCTGGGCGAGTTGTCCTGCTGGCTGGCCTTCGGCCTGGGAAAGTCCGACCACCGCCTGATCGCCCTCGGCGCCACCGGCGCCACCGCGGCCGTGCTCATGCTCATCCAAGCCACGCGAGCGCTCATCCAAGCCACCCGAGCGGCCTCAATTCCCGGGGCACCAGGCGTCCGGCGAAACTTGCCAAAGCCCGCCCGGCCGCACGTTGACCTCAACCAACCTTCAGGTTGAACACTGGCCAAGACATGAAGGGGTGAAACATATGCGCGCCATTCAGGTGGCCGGTTTCGGCGGTCCGGAGGTCTTGTTGCCGGTGGATCTGCCCGACCCGGTGCCCGGGCCCGGGCAGGTCGTCGTGGGCCTGGCCGCGGCATACGGGTGATCGCTCCGCTCCTGGACGGCCCAGTCGGCAAGTCGCTGCTGCTGATCGGTGGCCGACCCACCAGCTTTGCGTGAGCGTGCTTGGATGAGCTTCGGGCGCGGCACGGGCGGTGACTATGCGGTACGAGACGCTCGCCGAGGCGTATCGAGATCTGGAGAAGGCGACCGGCCGGCTGGCGATGATCGACCGCATCGCGGGGCTGATCGCGCAGACGCCGGTTGAGTTGCTGCCGGCGGTGGTCCTGCTGTGCCAGGGGAAGATCGCGCCGGACTTCGCCGGGGTGGACATCGGGCTGGCGGAGCGGCTGGCCGCCCGCGCGGTCGGTACCGCCGCCGGGGTGTCGCAGGAGCAGGCGCTGGCGGGAGCGCGCGAGACCGGTGACCTCGGCCTGGCGGCCGAGCGGCTGCTGCACGAGCGCGCCGCCGGCGCCGAGGGACTGGACGTCTCGGTGGTTTTCGGCACGATGCATGAGATCGCCGCCGCGGCCGGGGCCGGCTCGCAGGGGCGCAAGCTCGAGCTGTTCGCCGGGTTGCTGGGCCGGGCCACGCAGCTGGAGGCGCGCTACCTGGTGCGTACGGTGACCGGGAATCTGCGGCTGGGCATCGGCACCGCCACCGTTCTCGACGGGCTCGCGCAGGTGTATGCGGGCGGCCGCAAGGCTCGCCCGGTTCTCGAGCGGGCCTTCAACATCTGCTCCGACCTCGGGCTGGTCGCCGCCACGGTCGCCGAGGGCGGGCCGCAGGCGGTGCAGCAGATCCGGGTACGCGCCGGCAACCCGGTGCGGCCGATGCTCGCGCAGCGCCTGTCCAGCCCGGCCGAGGTGCTCGCCAAGCTGGGTGGCAGCTGCGCCGCGGAATACAAGTACGACGGCATCCGGGTGCAGGCCCACCGCACCGCCGACGGCACGCTCGAGCTCTACACCCGCGGCCTGGAGCGGATGGCCTGGCAGTTTCCCGATCTCGTCGAGATGCTCGACGCCGCCCTGCGCCCGGCCGAGGTGATTCTCGAGGGCGAGGTGGTCGCCTTCGATCCCGCCTCCGGCGACCTGCGCCCGTTCCACGAGGTGATGTACCGCCGCCGCACGCACGGCATCGCCGAGGCCGCGGTCCAGGTGCCGGTGAGCCTGTTCTGCTTCGACCTGCTGTACGCCGACGGCGAGGACCTGACCCACCTCGGCTACCTGCAGCGGCGGGAACGGCTGGCCGCGGCCGTCGCCACCTCCGGGCCGCTGCGGCTGGCCACCGCCGAACAGGTCACCGACGTTGCGGGGCTCGACGCGTTGTTCGAGCAGGCGGTGGCCGACGGTTGCGAGGGACTGGTCTGCAAGTCGATCGCGCCGGCCGCCGGCTACCAGGCGGGCGCCCGCGGCTGGAGCTGGGTCAAGCTCAAGCGCGACTACCGCACCGAGCTCACCGACACCCTCGATCTGGTCGTGGTCGGCGCGCTGTACGGGCGCGGCCGCCGCGCCGGCATGTACGGCGCGCTGCTGCTGGCCGCCTACGACCCGGAAACCGACGTCTTCCAGGCGGTCTCCAAGTGCGGCACCGGGTTCAGCGACGCCGACCTCGCCGGGCTGCCCGAACGCCTGGCGCCGTTGATCCGCGACGAGCGCCCGGCCCGCGTCGACTCCCGCCGCGACGCCGACGTGTGGTTCGAACCCGGCCTGGTCATCGAGGTCGTCGCCGCCGAGCTGACCCCGTCGCCCAACTACACCGCCGCCCGCGGCAAGCTGCCCGACGACGCCGGACTGGCGTTGCGCTTTCCCCGCTTCACCGGCCGCTGGCGCGACGACAAGACAGCCGAGGACGCCACCACCGCCGACGAGCTCCTGCAGCTCTACCAGGCCGCGCGCCGCCGCACCGCATAGGTGCTGGAGAAAGGCGACTTTCGTCAGGCAAACAAAAAGTTGGCTCTGATGTGGACTATCTTTCGCATGAGGCGCGCGATACCGTGTGTCATCGAGGCGTAACACTCGCGATACGCGCCACGCCGGCGCCTCGGCAACGCCGGCTCTTTTCCCGTTCTGAATCACCCGGCAGCGACCCCACCGCGGGCCGCGGTTGGAAGGTGGAGAAGTCATGCCCAAGCCGCAAACATCCAAGAAAGCCCTCACCCGCCGCCGCCTGCTCACCGCGTCGGCCGGCGCCGCCGCGGCGCTGGGCGCCGCCGGCTTCCCGATCCTGCAGACCGGCTCCCCGGCGATCAGCCACGGCAAGCTGCGCGCCGAGCCGCTCATCCCGGCGGCCCGCAACCGGGGCATCATCTTCGAGATGGACGTCTACTGGGCCTATGTGGCGCGGTTCAAGCATCAGTCCTACGTGGACCAGTGGGGCCGCACCCGGACCGACCTGTTCGACCCGATCCTCACCGTGGCGCCCCGCACCGAACGGTTCCCGCTGTTCCACGCCAAGGACGGCGACCGCGCGCCCGAGCAGAGCAACGGGCACGTGATGGTCCCACTCGGCGAGGGCGACCTCAACTTCCAGCAGTTCTTCGAGGAGATCGGCGAGCAGAACTACCATCACGCGAACTGGGAGCAGGACAACGCGCCGGGCGGCGCGGCGAACCCGGGCCAGTCTCTGAGCTTCGCCGAGCTGAGCTACCGGAACATGTCCGAGCTGACCATCTACCGCCGCTGAGCCGATGCGCGCGGCCGATCCTATGCACCCGCGGCTCCTGCGGCTTCTCCGCGAGCACGGCACGATGTCCCGGGCCGAGCTCGCCGATCGGCTGGAGATCACCCGCGCGCGGCTGCTGACCGAGCTCGGCCGGCTGGCCGCGCGCGGGTACGTGGCCGAGGCCGGCCCGGCGGCGTCCCGGGGCGGCCGGCGCTCGACGCTGGTGGCTCTGCATCCCGGCCTGCGGTTCGCCGCGGTCGACCTGGGCGCCACCAGCCTCGATGTGGAGGTCACCGACGGGCGGCTGGAGCCGGTCGCGGCGTACGCCGAGGAGGCCGACATCCGCTCGGGACCCCGGCCGGTCCTGCGCCGGGTCACGACCTGCTGGCCCGGGCACGGGCCGACGGGGCGTACGAGAGATTGACCGCCATCGGCATCGGCCTGCCCGGCCCGGTCAGCTTTCGCGATGGCCTGCCGGTCTCCCCGCCGATCATGCCGGGCTGGGACCGGTTCCCGGTGCGGGAGGTGCTCACCCGCGAGCACGCCTGCCCGGCGGTGGTCGACAACGACGCCAACATCATGGCGGTGGGCGAACGGCACGGCGGGGTCGCGCAGGCGGTCGACAACTTCCTCTTCGTCAAGATCGGTACGGGCATCGGTTGCGGCATCTACCTGGGCGGCGAGGTGTTCCGCGGCGCCGACGGGTGCGCCGGCGACGTCGGGCACATCCAGGTCGACGCGGCGGGGCCGGTCTGCTCGTGCGGCAACGCCGGGTGCCTCGAGGCGATGTTCAGCGGGGCGGCGCTGGCCCGGGAGGCGACGCTCGCCGGCCGTTCGGGCGCGTCGCCCGCCCTGGCCGACCGGCTTGCGTCGTCCGGGGCGGTGACCGCGGCCGACGTCGCGGAGGCGGCAGGCGCGGGCGACCTCGCCTCGATCCGGCTGATCCGCGACGGCGGCCGGCTGATCGGGCGGGTACTCGCCGGGCTGGTCAGCTTCGCCGACCCGGCGATGATCGTGATCGGCGGCGGGCTGGCCCAGCTCGGCCATCTGGTGCTCGCCGAGATCCGCAGCGTGGTCTACCGCCTGTCGCTCCCGCTGGCCACCGGCAACCTCCCGGTGGTCCTCTCCGAACTCGGCCCGCGCGCCGGCGTCACCGGCGCCGCGGTGCTGGCAAGCGACGCGGCCTTCGACCAGGCGGCATAACCCCGGAGGAAACATGTCCAGACGTCGGCTGGCGGTCCAGTTCTCCAGCGCCGGCACCGCCGATCCGGACCCGGGCGACACGATCGCGCTGGCCTGGGACTTCACCGGGGACGGCACGGTCGAATGGGGCGACACGATCCCGTTCGAGGTCCGGGTCACCGACCCCGAGGACGGGGCGGTCGACTGCTCCCGGGTCGAGGTCTCGCTGGTCATCGGGCACGACGAGCACGGGCACGGGATCAACTCGACGACCGGCTGCACGGGCACGCTGCCCAGGCCACCGTGCAGACGCGGCGGCAGCAGGCGACCGGCGGGTCCTTACGGCTTGCGGCCGACCGCGCCGAACTCGTCGACCTCGCGGAGGTCCTCGGCGGGAGCGTCCGCCGGCGGGCGCCACTTGGCGCACGGCACGAGACCGGGCTCGATGATCTCCAGGCCGTCGAGGAAGCGGGCCAGCTCCTCGGGCCGGCGCAGGTGGTAGGAGAGCGGCGCGTTCGCGTTCCACACGCCGATCGCCTCTTCGAACGCCGGGCCGTCGATCACGTTGGTGCCGTCGGCGGTGACCAGGTAGCTGCCGGACGGCAGCGCGTCCAGCAGGCGCCGGACGATCGAGACGGCCTCGTCGAGATCGGGTACGTGCCCGAGGATGTTCATGAGGATCAACCCGGTGGGCTGGGACAGGTCGAGCGTGGTGCGGCCGGCCGCCTCCAGGATCGCGGCCGGGTCGCGCAGGTCGGCGTCGATGTACTCGGTGGCGCCCTCGGGCGTGCCGGTCAGCAGCGCCCGGGCGTGCACCAGCACGAGCGGGTCGTTGTCGACGTAGACGATGCGGGAGTCGGGGGCGGCGGCCTGGGCCACCTGGTGGGTGTTCTCGGCGGTGGGCATGCCGGTGCCGACGTCGAGGAACTGTCGGATACCGGCCTCCTGGGCCAGGTACGTGATGGACCGCTTGAGGAACCCGCGCGACGACCGCGCCACCACGGTGATGTCGGGGTAAAGACCGGAGAACTGGTCACCGACCTCCCGATCGGCCTGGAAGTTGTCCTTGCCGCCCAGCCAGTAGTTCCAGACCCGCGCGGAGTGCGGGATGCTGGTGTCCAGCTTGGCGGCGGCCTCGTCGGTCATGATGGGCCCCTATCAACGAATCCATATCGGGCTGTTCGTGGGTATGCTAACGCCCGAAGATCAAAAGCTTCCACTGTAGACGAAGGCGCGGGCGGGCGAGGTGAGCCAAGGACAGGGCGGCGGCTCCACGGTACGCCGCATGCAACTCGGTGCCCGCCTTCGTGCCCTGCGCCATCGCGCGGGGCTGAGCCGGGAACAGGCCGGGCACCCGATCAGGGCGTCCGACTCCAAGATCAGCCGCATGGAGCTGGGCCGGGTCGGGTTCAAGGAACGCGACATCGCCGACCTGCTGACGCTCTACGGCGTCGACGATCCGCAGGAGCGGGAAGCGCTGCTGACCTTCGCCAAGGAGGCCAACGCCCCGAGCTGGTGGCATTCGTACGGCGACGTGACCGACACCTGGCTGCAGACCTACCTCGACTTCGAGGAGGCCGCCGAGCTGATCCGTACGTATGAGGTCCAGTTCGTCCCGGGCCTGCTGCAGACCGAGGCGTACGCCCGGGCGGTGATCAGCATCGGGTACGGCCGGTCCGCGCCCGAAGAGGTCGACAAGCGGGCGCAGTTGCGGATGGAGCGCAAGAAGCGGCTCACGCAGCCCGACCCGCCGAAGGTGTGGGTTGTGCTCGACGAGGCGGTGCTGCACCGGCCGATCGGCGGGCGCGCCGTGCTGCGCGAGCAGATCGCCTCGCTCCTCGAGCTCACCGACAACCCGTACATCAGCATTCAGGTGATGCCGTTCGCGTCGGGCGGCCATGCGGCGTCCGGTGGCGCCTTCAGCATCCTGCGGTTCCCATATCAGGAATTGTCAGACATCGTCTACGTCGAGCACCTCACCGGCGGCCTCTACATGGACAAGCGCGAGGAGGTCGACCGCTACTCGGCGGTGATCGGCCGGCTCTTCATCGAGGCCGCCGAGCTGAGCGAGACCCCGGCCATCCTGCACCGCATCCTGAAGGACCTGGATCGCTGACCCCTTGATTACATCAAATCGATTTGATGTAATCCAGGTATGGAGCTGGAACCGCCGGCCTTCCTGAGCGCCGCGGGCCACCCGGTGCGCTGGGGGCTGCTGAGCCATCTGGCCGCCGGCGACCGGCAGGTGCACGAGCTGACCGCGCTGCTCGGCCAGCCGCAGAACCTCGTGTCCTACCACCTGGGCAAGCTGCGCAAGGCCGACCTGGTCACCGCGCGGCGCAGCAGCGCCGATCGGCGCGACACCTACTACGCGCTCAACCTGGCTCGCTGCGCCGCCGTGCTCGCCGACACCGGCGGCGCGTTGCACCCGGGCCTGCGGCTGTCGCCGCCGGCGCACCCGGCCGGGGTCTCGGCGCGGGTGCTGTTCCTGTGCACCGGCAACAGCGCTCGCTCGCAGATGGCGGAGGCGCTGCTGCATAGCCGTACGAAAGGAATGGTCGAAGCGCGCAGCGCCGGCAGCCACCCCAAGCCGATCCACCCGCATGCCGTGGCGGCGATGGCCGCCCGCGGCATCGACCTCGCCGGCGCCCGCCCCAAACATCTGAGCGAGTTCGCCGGCGAGCGCTTCGACCGGGTGATCACCCTGTGCGACAAGGTCCGCGAGATCTGCCCGGAGTTTCCCGGGCACACACACCCGACCCACTGGAGCACCAGCGAGCCGTCCGAGCGAGCCGCCTTCGACCGGCTCGCGGACGCGCTCGACGAGCGGATCGGGTTCCTGCTGCACACCCTGAAGGAGGCGTCATGACCACCACCGATGGCACCGTGCACGTCCGCTACCTGGTGGACGATGTGCAGGCCGCGATCGATTTCTACACCACCCACCTCGGGTTCGTCCCCGGCGAGACGACGTTCCCGCCCGCGTTCGCCGACGTGCGCCGCGGCAACCTGCGGCTGCTGCTCTCCGGCCCGCAGAGCTCCGCCGGGCGCCCGATGCCCGACGGCCGCACGCCCGGCCCCGGCGGCTGGAACCGCATCCACCTGCTCGTCGCCGACATCGACGCCGAGGTCGCACGGCTGCGCGCCGCCGGCATCGAGTTCCGCAGCGACGTGGTGACCGGCCCGGGCGGCCGGCAGATCGTCCTGGACGATCCGGCCGGCAACCCGGTCGAGCTGTTCCAGCCGTGACGGTCGGCCTGGGCACTGTTCTCAAGGAGTGGGGACGGATCGGCTGCATCGGCTTCGGCGGCCCGCCCGCGCACATCGCCCTGCTGCGCAAGCTCTGCGTGGACGACCGCAAATGGATCAGCCCGCGCGAGTTCGAGGACGCCATCGCCGCCTGCAACCTGCTGCCCGGGCCGGCGTCCACGCAGCTGGCGATCTTCTGCGCGTGGCGGGTGCGCGGCCGCGCCGGCGCCCTGGTCGGCGGCGCGGCGTTCATCGTGCCCGGCCTGATCGTGATCCTGGCCCTGGCGGCGCTCTTCCTCGAGGGCGACCCGCCGATCGCGGTGAAGGCCGCGGGCGCGGGCGCCGGCGCCGCGGTGGCCGCGGTCGCCCTGCAGGCCGGCTGGAGCCTGATGCCGCCCGGCTGGCGCCGCGCGCCCGAGCAGAGCAGCCGCGTGCGGTGGTCGCTCTACCTGCTGATCGGCGCGGTCGCGGCGGCCACGGTCGGACCCTGGCTGGTGCTGCTGCTCATCGCGTGTGGCATCGCCGAGGTCCTCGCCCAGCGCGCTTATCTGAACGAACGCCGACCCGCGGCAGCCCTGCCGGCGCTGGCCGCGGCCGGGCTCGGCGGCGGAGTCCTGCTGTCGGTCGCCTGGGTCGCGCTCAAGGTCGGCGCCCTCTCCTACGGCGGGGGTTTCGTCATCATCCCGCTCATGCAGGCCGACGCCGTCGACCACTACCACTGGATGACCGCCGGCCAGTTCCTCAACGCCGTCGCGCTCGGCCAGGTCACCCCCGGCCCGGTCGTGCAGACCGTCGCCGTGGTCGGCTACGCCGCCGCGGGTCTCGCCGGCGGTGTGCTCGCGTCCGCCGTGGCGTTCAGCCCCTCGTTCGCGTTCATCCTGCTCGGCGCGCACCGCTTCGACCGCCTGCGCGCCGACCGCCGCGTGCGGGCGTTCCTCGACGGGGCCGGCCCGGCCGCCATCGGCGCCATTCTCGGCTCCGCCGTCCCGCTGGTCCGCGCGCTCGACGAGCCCTGGCAGTACCTGATCCTGGCCGGCGCCGCGGTGCTCACCCTGGTGCTGCGCCGCGGGCCGGTGCTCACCCTGCTCGCCGCGGCCGCCGCCGGGATCGCGATCGTGCTGGCCGGCGGACCCCTCCCCTACTAAGACACCACGGCGGTCGGCGCGTCGGGGCTGTCCGCGGCGTAGAGCGCCCAGCGACGGGCCCGGCGCGCCCGGGACAGGAAAGCGCCGACCCGGTTCGGCTTGACCGACTGGTACCAGAGCGCACCGGAATCGGCGTCCTCGAGGAACCCGTGGTACTCGCCGGCCGGGAGCGGCGTGAAATCCTTCGTCGCGATCGCGGCGGGCGGCTCCGGGAACGCGGTCACGACCGCGCCGGGCGCGACGGCCGAGCGCACCGCGCCGAGGTCGCCGTTCTCGGGCACCACAAGCCAGCGGCGCGCGAGCCCGTCGGTGGTCTCCAGCAGGGCGATCTCGGCGCGCTGCCCGGTGGCCAGGGCGGCGACGCGGCCCCAGAAGGCCTCGTCGGCCGGCGGGAGATCGGCCGGCTGCGGCGCCGGGGGCGCGGGGCGGGCGGCCGCCGGCAAGGGCACCGCCGAGCGGCGCGGCGCCACATCCTCGACCCGGAACACCACGCCCGCCGCCGCCACCCGCTCGCGGACCTGGTCGCGGATCAGCCAAACGGCGATCAGCAGGAACGTCAGCCCGATCAGCCGGGCGCCGATCTGCGCGGCGTCCCAGGCCAGCCAGGACGTCGCGGTGTCGAGGGCGGAGTCCGGCGCCGAGGTGTAGGCCGCGGGGTCGGGTGCTGACGAATTGCGGCCGACGCGGAGAACGAAGGACACGGCGAGCGCGAAATACCAGGCCGCGACCGTCCAGTGCCAGACCACGTCCGCGTCCGACGCGCCGACGGAGTCGAGCATCGCCAGGGTGCGCCGGCGCCACAGGATGTACCCGGCGAGGTAGGCGAAGCCCAGCAGCAGAAACAGGGCGCTGATCGCCTCGCTGTTGTCCAGGATCCACACGACCAGCGAGGAGAGCCCGTCCACCCCGTCGGTGAGCAGATACGAGCGCACCGCCAGGTCGCCGGCCAGCAGCAGAATGCCCAGCAGCGCGGCGAACCCGGCCGCCACCATCAGGGCGAGGGTCTGCAGCTCCCACTCGTGGGGCGGCCGTGCCACCCGCGGCGCGACTACGGAGTTGATCTCATCCACGGCCGGAGATTGTGACACCCGCGGACGTGCGAGAACAGCCCCCTCAGGCGGGAAAGCAGCAGCGACCCCGTCAGCAGCGCCGTGGCGGTCAGCGTGATGCTCGCGCCGGCGGCGATGTTCCAGCGCGTCGACACGTAGAGGCCGCCGAGGCCGCCGGCCGCCCCCAGGACGACCGCGAGCGCGGTGATCACGCTCAGCCGGCCGGACCACGGACGGGCCGCGGCGGCCGGGGCCACGATCAGGGCGAGGGCGAGGATCGTGCCGACGGCCGGGACGATCGTCACGACCACGATCTCGATGGTCAGCAGCAGCACGACATCCCAGGCGCCGGTCGCGAAGCCGGCCGCCTGCGCACCCGTACGATCGAAGCCGGTGAATGCAAGAGGACGGCTGCAAACGAGCAGGACCGTAGCGACGAGGACCAGCACGATTGCCGTGACCACCAGGTCCTCGGAGCTGACCGTCAGGATCGAGCCCACGAGGAACGACGACAGGTCCCGGCTGAAGCCGCTCTGCGTGGCCACCAGCGCGGCCCCGAGCGCGAATCCGGCGGACAACAGCACCCCGGTCGCCGACGCCGCGTTCTGGCCGCGGCGCCGGCTGAGCGCGGCCACGCCCAGCGCGATGATCCCGCCCGCCACCGCGCCGCCGAGGAGGATGTCGACTCCGATGATCGAGGCGGCGACCACGCCGGGGAAGGTGGCGTGGGTCAGCGCCATCGTGAAGAACGACAGGCGGCGCAGCACCACCTGGACGCCGATCAGCCCGGCGAGGGCGCCGGCCAGCAACACCTCGGCGATCGCCCGGTGCAGCGCGTCATCCCACCAGCTCATGCGGGGAACTCCGTTCGGCGGGAAGGCGCGGGCGACGCCGCCGGCCCACGGGCATGCGCGGGCGACGCCGCCGGCCCCCGGGTATGCGCGGGCGACGCCGCCGGCCCAGCGGCAGAAGCAGCAGGTAGGCGAGCACGAGGACGAGGACGACCGCGGAGGCCGAGGTCAGCGAGAAGCCGTAGGTCACCGACGCGGTCCAGCTGGCCTGCAGGCCGGCGTACGCGGCGAGCAGGATCAGCCCGGTGCCGACGGCGGCCATCGTGAGCAGCCGGGAGGTGACCATGCGGGCGGCCGCGGCAGGCACGATGAGCAGCGCCACCACCAGGATGGTGCCGACCGCGCGGACGGCGGCGACGACCACGAGCGCGACGATCAGGTTCAGCCACAGGTCGAGCCACGCGATCCGGTAGCCGGCGGCGGCCGCGCCGGCCGGGTCGAAGGTCCGGAAGATCAGCGCGCGGGCCCCGATCAGCAGCAGGCCGAGGATGACGACGGCGAGCACGGCGGTCTCGGCGAGCTGGCGCGGGGTCACGGTCAGGATGCGCCCGAACAGGAAGGCCGTCAGGTCCGACGTGTACGACGAGCGGCGCGACACCAGGGCCACGCCGATCGAGAACATGGCGGTGAGCACGACCGCGGTGGAGGCGTCGTCGGAGAGCGTGCCCCCGCGGGTCAGCAGGGTCAGCGCCACGGCCGTGACGACGCCGGCGACGAGCGCTCCGGCGAAGATGCCCTCGACCCCGCCGGCCAGGAACCCGATGACGACGCCGGGGAACACGGTGTGGGTCAGCGCGTCCGAGACGAACGACAGGCGGCGGGCGAAGACGAAGACGCTGACCGGGCCGCAGATCAGCGCCAGCAGGGCGAGCTCGGCGAAGGCGCGTGCCATGAAGGTCATGGCTCGACCAGCAGATGACCGACGTCGATCACGTGGCCGCCGTATGCCGCCCGCAGGTTGCCGGCGGTGAGCGCCTCGCCGGGCGGGCCCACCGTCCACTGCCGGCCGTTGAGCAGGCACACCACGTCGGCGAACTCAGCGGCGACGGCGAGATCGTGGGTACTGAGCAGCACGGCGACGGACATCGAGCGCAGGACGGCGAGGATCGCCTCCTGGCTGACCGCGTCGACGCCGTTGAACGGCTCGTCGAGCAGCAGCAGCCGCGGCTCGGCGGCGATCGCCCGGGCCAGCAGCACCCGCTGGCGCTGCCCGCCGGAAAGCGTGCCGAACTGCCGGCCGGCCAGGTCCGCGAGGCCGACCCGGTCGAGCGCCTCCCGCACCGCGCGGCGGTCGGCCGACCGGGTGGGCCGCCACCAGCCGATGCGGCGGTAGCGGCCCATCATCACCACCTGGGCGGCGGTGACCGGGAAGTCGGCGTCGAGGGCGTCGGTCTGCGGCACGTACCCGGTCAGCTCGCGCGCCCGGGCGGGCGGAAGCCCGAACACGGTCGCGTCGCCGCCGAGCACCGGCGCCAGGCCCAGCACCGACTTGATCAGAGTGGACTTGCCCGCGCCGTTGGGACCGACCAGCGCGAGCCGCTGCCCGGCCGCCAGGTCGAGGTCGACGTGGGTGAGCACCGGTGTGCCGTGGTAGCCGACGCTCACCCCCGCGTACCGCAGTGCCGGCGCCACGTCAGCCGCCCAGCGCCGAGACGATCACCTGGGTGTTGTGCTCCTCGGCGCCGATGTACGTGCCCTGCGGCGTGCCGGGCTCGCCGAGGCTGTCGCCGTACAGGGCGTCCTCGCCGCCGACGACCTTGACCCCGGCCTGCTTCGCGATGGCCTCGGCGGTCTTGGGCGGCAGCGAGCTCTCGGTGAAGATGGCCTTCGTGCCGGTCGCCTTGATCTTGGCGACCAGGTCGGTGAGCTGCTTGGCACTCAGCTCGGCGGAGGTGTCCATGCTCGGGATGACCGAGCCGATGAACTCGAGCCGGTAGCGGTCGACGTAGTAGCCGAACGCGTCGTGGTTGGTGACGAGCTTGCGTTGCCCAGCGGGCAGCTTGGCGAACGCGGCCTCGTTGCCGGCGTCCAGCTTGTCGAGCTTCGCCGTGTAGCTCGCGAGGTTGGTGGCGTAGTCCGAGGCGTGCGCGGGGTCGACGGCGGCGAGCCCCTTCTCGATGTTGGCCACCATGATCTTGGCGTTCCGCGGGTCGTGCCAGATGTGCGGGTCGCCGTCCTTCATCTCCTCGTCGCCGGGGTCGCCCTTGCGGAGCGACACGCCCTGGCTGGAGTCGACGACGGTGCCCTCGAAGCCGGCGGACTGGATCGTCTGGTCGAGCCAGGACTCCAGGCCGACGCCGTTCTTCACGACCAGCTCGGCCTGGCCGATCGCCTGGATGTCGGCGGGCGTCGGCTCGTACTCGTGCGGGTCGACGCCGGTCTTGATGATCTGTGTGACGGTCACGTCGTCGCCCGCGACGTTGCGGACGAAGTCGGCGACCTCAGGGGTGGTGGCGACGACGGCGACGCGTTTTTCCGCGGAGGCGGCGCCGCTCGAGCCGCATCCGCCCACGGTCAGAGCCAGGGCCAGGGCCGCCACGACGGCGGGAAGGATCCGTTTCACACCGCGAAACGGTAATGGTTTTCATTTTTTATTGTCTAATCGCGAGATGACGATGCGTTGATGCACGCCTACGCGAGCAGCGCCATCTCCGTCTTGGTGGGCTGCTCGGCGGCCGGGGCCACGCCGTACGCGCGCAGCGCCGCCGTGACCCGCTTCGCCACCGCGGCGGCCTCGTCGACGCCGCAGCGGGTGGACAGCTCCAGCAGGTCGGAGCCGTCGGGGAAGCGCCAGCGCTCGGCGGTCAGGCCGCGGTCGAGGCCGCGCAGCTTGACGTTGTTGCAGCGCACGTCGATCGGCCCGTACACGACGAGGTCGTCGAGGCCGACCCCGGCCGGCGAGTACTTCGCGAGCAGCTTGCGCTGCCGGGCGGAGAGCAGCCCGGTCAGCGGGCGGCCGGCCGCGACCGCGCGGGACACGTCGTTGCGGCCCAGACGCTCCTTGAGCGCGCCCGAGCAGACCGCGTGCCCGGGCAGCGCGTCGATCTCCATCTGGAACCGGTCGGTCTGCCGCAGCCAGCCCGGCACCCGGCCGGGCACGACCGGCCGGAGCTTGACCACGGCGTCGTCGCGCCGCCGGCGCCGGTCGCGGAACCGGACGATCACGCCATGGCGGTAGAGGTCGAGGTCAGGGGTGTCGAGGAAGTACACGCGGCGGGCGGGCCCGCGGTCAGGGTCGATGCCGAGCGACCGGCCGTCGCGCCGGGGCACGACCACCTTGAGCTCCACCTCGTCGGCCTGACCGGCCAGGGTCTCCAGCGGATCCGGCTGCCAGAATCCCATCGTCGTCACTTGTGTAAATCCCATCCCTTCGAGCGCCTCGACAACCGTACGTTGCGTTCGAGACGCCGGGACGTATACCCCTGTACATTTTCCGTTAACCTTCTGCTACCGCGGGCCGCACGTCGAAGGACGCGGCGCTGCCACCTACCTCGACGTCGAAGCTGGTGGCGTCGAGAACCCAGTCCCGCACGGCCGCGTTCCAGTACCGCCGGTGCTCGGGCCCGATCGTGAACTCCACCACAACGGTCGAACGGGCCGGCACGACCACCCGCCGGAAACCCTTGAGCTCGCGTACGGGTCGCGACGCCGTCCCATGCCGCTGGCGCAGGTAGAGCTGGACCACCTCGGCCGCCGCCCGGTCGGCGTCGTTGGTGACCTCGACCGACACGGCGACCGTGCCTTCCCGCCCGACGACCGGCCGGTCGACCGTCAGATCGCCGTAGGAGAACCGGCCGTAGCTCAGGCCGTGCCCGAACGGGAACAGCGGCGTGCTGGCCTCGTCCCAGTAGCGGCGCGCCTGGTTCTCGGGCTCGTGCGAGGTGGTGTGCGAGGAGATCATCGGGATCTGCCCGACCGTGCGGGGCCAGGTGAACGGCAGCTTCCCGCTCGGCGAGACGTCCCCGAAGAGCAGGTCGGCCACGGCCGCGCCGCCCTGGGTGCCCGGGTACCAGATGTCGAGGATCGCCGGGACGTGCTCGGCGGCCCAGCGCAGGTCGAGCGGCCGCCCGTTCATCACCAGCAGGACGGTCGGCGTGCCGGTCGCGACGACGGCCTGCAGGAGCTCGAGTTGCCGCCCCGGCAGCTCCAGCGACGACCGCGACGCCGCCTCGCCGATCATGTTCTGCCACTCCCCGGCCACCACCACCGCGACATCGGCCGCGGCGGCCGTCGCGACCGCGCGTGCGAACTCGGCCTCCGCGTCGAAGCCGGGCGGGTCGGCAGGCGCGTTCCCGCCGAACATGTCGAACATCGAGGGGAAGGTGCGCTGCCCGACCGGGATGCCGGGGGCGTAGTCGACATCGGCACGGTCCTTCACAAAGCCGCGGATGCCGTCGAGCACCGTCACGGTCTCGTCCAGGTCGAAGTCGAAGACCCAGGGCCCGAGGGTGTCGCGCTTCGAGTCGGCGAGCGGCCCGAGCACCGCGATCGAGCGCAGGTCACCCGCATCCAGCGGCAGCAGGTCACCCTCGTTGCGCAACAGGACGGCCGTCCGCTGAGCGGCCTCGCGGGCGGCCGCCCGGTGCGCGGGATCGGCGAGCACCGTACGGGCGCGGTCCTCGTTGACGTACGGGTCGTCGAACAGCCCCAGCCGCACCTTGGCCTCGAGAATCTTGCGCACCCGGGAGTCGATCACCTCCGCAGGGGCCTGCGACTCGGGCAGCCGCGCATAGGCCGGATCGGCGATCGCCATCTCCATGTCGACACCGGCGATCACGGCACGCTCCCCGGCCTCGGTCAGATCCCGGGCAAAACCATGAGTGACGAGATTTCGTACGGCGTTCGCGTCGCTCACCACGAAGCCGTCGAAGCCCCACGCGTCCCGCAGCACCTCGGTGAACAGCCAGTGGCTCGCCGTCGCGGGGATCCCGTTGAGGTCCATGTACGCGGTCATCACGTTGCCCGCCCCCGCCTCGATCGCGGCCCGGAACGGCGGGAAGTAGACGTTCCACAGCTCGTGGTCGGAGAGGTTGGCCTCGTCGTAGTCCCGGCCGCCGAGCGCCGCGCCGTACCCGCCGAAGTGCTTGGGCCCCGCGATGATGTGCCGCTGAAACCCGCGGACCTGCGCCGCGGCCACGACCGCCCCCAGGTACGGATCTTCGCCCGCGCCCTCCACGATCCGCCCCCATCGCGGGTCACGGGCGATGTCCACCATCGGCGCGAACGCCCAGTGGATCCCGACCGCCCGCGCCTCCCGCGCCGCGATCGCCTGCCCGCGCTCGATGATCTCGGGATCCCACGAGGCCGCCATCGCGATCGGCACCGGGAAGATCGTGCGCAGCCCGTGGATCACATCGAACCCGAACAGCAGCGGAATCCCGTGCGGATTGCCCTCCAGCGCGAGCCGCTGCAGCCGGTTGATCTCACCCGGATCGGTGACGAACAGCAGCGACCCCGCCTCCCCACGGCTCAGCGCCGCCTCGACCGCCTGGGGCTGCTCGGCCACATCGAGCCCCAGGGCGGGCTCGGCCTCCGCACCCGCCGGCAACCGGAAGTAGAAGTACTGGGTCAGCTGCCCGGCCTTCTCGGCCGGCGACATCCGCGCCAGCAGCTCGTCGACGTTCGTCATGGTCCTCACGCCCTTGGGATCCGGTCACTTACACGTGTAAGCAACAATAGCGCAGGTTCGGGCGGGGGTGGTCTTCTCATCACCGCACCGCCGAAGTTGCCCCGGCGGTCTTGCTTGGGCGCCATGGCGCGAGGCCATGTGATTGCGGTGGGGCGGTGGCCGGGCCGACATGACCCGAGGTCGCGGGCCCTCACTGTGGGTGCGGCCCGTTGCGGTGAGGCGTCGGCTGGGCTGGGGCGCGCCATGGCCCGGGGGTCGTGCGTGGTCACCGTGGGTGCCGCCCGTTGCGGTGGGGTGGCGGCTGGGCTGGGGCGCGCCATGGCCGGGGGTCGTGCGTGGTCACCGTGAGTGCCGCCCGTCACGGTCACCGGTGGTTGCCGGCTTCGACGCCGGCTTCGAGCTCGGCCCGCCCCGGCTGCCGCGCCCGGTGCGGGGATCTTGATAAGTGGCGGTTAGGCGCGAACGGGAACTCATCACCCGCCAGCACCTCTCGATCAACAGCCGGCGCGCGATACGACGGGACCTTCGGCCCGTGCCGGGCCGGGTAGCGCGAGCTAACGTCCACCGCGTGAACAACGGGGCGGCGGTCGCCGTGGCGCTGGTTTTCGTCTGGGTGGGGATGGTTCTGGGCATCTCGTTTCTGGAAGCGCCGCTCAAGTTTCGGGCGCCGGGCGTGACGCTTTCGATCGGGCTGGGAATCGGGCGTCTGGTCTTTCGCGCGCTCAACGCCGTCGAGGTCGTGCTCGCGGCCGGCATCGCCGTCGCGCTTGCCGTGGGCGACGCCGGCGAGTGGGTGGCCTTTCTGGTCGCTGCGGTCGCGCTTGTCGTTCAGCTTTTCGCCGTACGGCCGGCGCTGACCCGCCGAACGAACGCCGTACTCGAAGGGCTGGATGCGCCCCGGTCGCGCGCCCATTTCGCGTACATCGGCCTCGAGGTCGTCAAGGTGGTCGCGCTTGTCGTGGCCGGAGTGGTGCTGCTTTCCGTCTGACGACAAATCTGACGACAAAAGCGAAAGCTACAGCGTCGGCAGCGCGGTCGCGATCGGCCACGCGACCAGCAGCGAACCGGCCGCGGCGATCAGCCATCGGGGCGCCGCGAAACGGTGCAGCACCGCGCTCCACGCCGCCTGCCAGAGCAGCAGCACGGCCAGCAATGGCACGACGAGCAGCACGAAACTCGACGTCAGGCCGGCGACGGCGCCCGCGGTCAGGGCCACGACCGTCACGGCCGAGACCGCGAGAACGCCGAAACCGTTTCCCTCGGCCAGGCGCTCCCCGCCGTACGCAAGAATCGCGAAACCCGCCCAGACCGCAACCAACAGAAACCACCGGATGCCGCCGGGAATCGCGTAGGTGAGACCCAGGTGCAGCGGGATCGCGACAGCGATCGCCGCATATCCGATGAGGACCGGCGCCGCGAAAGCATGGCGTATCGGTTCCGGCTTTCCGTTCCGCCACCGGTACGCGATGACGACCGCTCCCGTGACCGTGGCGAGCCCGGCGACGTAGCCGCCGAGCGAAAGCGGTAGACGCGAGCTGGGCAGAAATGGCGCTACCAGTGCGCCGAGTATCGCGGCGACCCCCGCGACGCCACCCGCCCGCCCGATCAGCGGCCCGTCGAATCGCGGCCACCGCTCGGTCGGCGGCCCGAACAACAGCCGCGCCACCGGAACCACCCCGGCGGCGAGCGCCGCCATGAGAAGGCCCGCGCCGGCAACGCGCCGGGCGGGGTTGGGCAACGGGCCGGGCTGAGGCGGCCCGCCGAACACGCCATCGAGCCACGCGACCGTCTCCCGGTGCGTGCGCGGCGCGAACAGGATCGAGATGTGCTCCACCGCCGGCACCGTGGTCACCGCGTGATGGGGTCCGCTCAGCTCGTCGGCCCGCTCGGCCGCGGCGTGGAAGCTCGGAAACTCGAGCCCGCCCACCAGTAGCGACAAGTTGTCGGCCTCCCGGTCGCCGCCGTACGGCAGCGAGATCGCCACCGTCGCCGCGACTTCCGGGTGCGCGGCCGCATATCGCGTGACCGCGGCGGCGCCCATCGAGTGCCCGACCAGCGCGACCCGCGCGGGGTCCACATCGGGCAGCGACCGCAGATGCGCCATCGCCACATCGAGGTCCCGCTGCAGCGCCACGGTGTCGGCCGCGTCGTTGCGGGGCAGCGTGCGCCGGCTGGCCCCGTGCCCGTCGAAGTCGAGCAGCACGACGACGTATCCGCGCGCCGAGAGCGTGTCGCCGAACGGCGCCATCAGCCGCGCCGACCCGGCGAACCCGTGCGCCACCACCACGCCGGGCCGCCGCTCGCCCGGCGCCACCCGCGGATGGACCTCGTCCATCGGCACCCCGCCGACCACGACGTACGCGGTGCGCGCCTGGCCCCCGGCCCCCAGCACCAGCCAGAGCCCCGCCGCCGCGGCAACGAGCAGAACGGCGACGATCGATACGCGGCGGCCGAGGGACATGCGCGGAAAGATAACAAGCGCGCACGGTGACCGTGCCTACTTCTGGTTTGCCCGGGTGAACCGCGGGAAACTGCGGCGTGGTGGTAAATCGCTGGCACGCGATGAGCGTGGCCCTGGTCGCGGGTTTCATGACCCTGCTCGACGTCAGCATCGTGAACGTCGCGCTGCCATCCATCCGCGCGGATCTGCATCTCAGCTCGGGCGAGTTGCAATGGGTGCTGTCCGGGTACGCGCTGACGTTCGGGCTGATGCTCGTGCCCGCGGGCCGCTTCGGCGACGCCCGGGGGCGGCGCAACGCCTTCATCCTCGGGTTGGCGGTGTTCACGCTGGCCAGTGCGGCCGCCGGGATGGCGACCGGCGCGCTGTGGCTGGTGATCGCACGGCTGGTGCAGGGCGCGGCGGCCGGCGTGGTGAACCCGCAGGTCTCGGGGCTGATCCAGCAGCTGTTCGAGCCGGCCGAGCGGGGGCGGCCGTTCGGGCTGCTCGGGGCGACCATCGGGATCTCCACGGCGATCGGGCCGCTGCTCGGCGGGCTGCTGATCCAGGTCTTCGGCACGGCCGAGGGGTGGCGCTGGATCTTCTACATCAACGTGCCGATCGGACTGGTGGCGATCGTGCTGGGCTACCGGTGGATTCCGGGCCGGCCGCGGGAACGCCGCGAGCAGGAGAGCCTCGACCCGATCGGCGTGCTGCTGCTCGGCGTGGGCGTGCTGCTGCTGCTCCTGCCGCTCGTGCAGGAGCGCGAGTGGCACGGCTCGGCCAAGTGGCTGCTCGCGGTGGCGGGGGTGCTCGTGCTGGCCGGCTTCGTGTGGTGGGAGCGCAGCTACGGGCGGCGGGCGACCTCGGTGGTCGACCTGTCGCTGTTCCGGGTGCGGTCGTACGCCCTCGGCGCGCTGGTCGGGCTGCTCTACTTCGGTGGGTTCACCTCGATCTTCTTCACCTACACGCTGTTCCTGCAGAGCGGGCTGCACTACACCGCGCTCGAGGCGGGCGTGGCGATCACGCCGTTCGCGCTGGGGTCGGCGGTCACGTCGGCCATCGGCGGTCGCCTGGTGAACCGGTACGGCCGCCCACTGGTCGCCATCGGTCTGGTGATGGTGGCGGCCGGGCTGACCGGCGTCGTGCTGGCGCTGCATTTTGTGCCCGGCGACGGCGCGGGGTGGGCGACCGCTCTGCCGTTCCTGGTCGCGGGACTGGGCAGCGGGTTCGTGATCGCGCCCAACCAGGCGCTCACGCTGGCCGAGGTGCCGGTGCGCCGGGCCGGCAGCGCGGGCGCGGTGCTGCAGACCGGCCAGCGGATCGGCACGGCCATCGGGATCGCCGCGGTCGGCGCGATGTTCTTCAACCGGCTCGCGTACCACCACGGCAGCTGGGATCTGGCGTTCCGCGACTCGCTGTGGATAACGATCGGGTTCGTGCTGATCGCCCTCGCCGCCGCGGTCGCCGACGTGCTCGCGACCCGCCACGAAGATCCAGACATTTCCATTCGTCCCGTCGCCCACTAGCATCGACCCCTCTCCAAGGATCGAGGGGGCTCCTTTGAAGAAGAGGGCAATCTTTGCGCTCGCACCGCTGCTCACGGCCGGTCTGGTCATTGCGGGCGGCACCGCCGCGCAGGCCGCGCCCGACGGCCTGAAGCCGGTGCAGACCCGCCAGTCCTTGCTTGGTCAGCACACCTGGTACCAACAGACCTATCGGGGAATCCCGGTCTTCGGCGGCTACTACGCGAAGCACACGAACACCGACGGGTCGGTCACCGTCGACGACGGCCGGAAGGCGGTCACCGGCCTGGCCGACACGATCGCCGAGCTACCGGCCCAGCGCGCCAAGTCGGGAGTTGCAGGCCGGCTCGGCCGTCAGCCGGGCAGCGCCGAACTGGTCATCGTCCCGGGCTCGCCGGCCAAGCTGGCCTGGATGACGCTGACCCCGACCCGCAAGGGCACGTTCCGGACGCTGGTCGACGCCGGCTCCGGCACCGTGCTCCACGAGGAGAACACGGTTCAGCACTCCGACGGCAAGGGCCGGGTCTTCGACCCGAACCCCGTCGTCCGGCTGCAGAACGAGTCGCTGACCGACCAGGACGACGCCGACAGCGCCGTCCCGGCCCGCGCTTACCGCACGGTGCGGCTCACCAAGCTCAACCGCGGCGCGACGACGCTGCAGGGCGCGTACGCCAACAACATGAGCGCGAACGCGGTGACCTCCAAGCACCGGGTCTTCACGTTCACCCGGTCGCAGGACGGCTTCGAGCAGGTGATGGCGTACTACAGCATCACCTCGGCCGAGGAGTACATCCACCGCCTCGGGTTCCGCGACGTCAACAACGAGCCGCAGGACTTCATCACCACCGGCTACGAGGACGACAACTCCTTCTACGACGGCAGCGTGGACGCGATCACGTTCGGCACCGGCGGCGTGGACGACGCCGAGGACAACGAGGTGATCTGGCACGAGTACGGCCACGCCATCCAGGACGACCAGGTGCCGAACTTCGGCGTCTCCGACGAGGCCGGCGCTATCGGCGAGGGCTTCGGCGACTACTGGGCCGTCACCATGTCGCAGGCCACCAGCCCGAACACGCGGACCACGCCGTGGGCGTGCGTGATGGACTGGGACGCCACCTCGTACACCACCGACGAGCCGCACTGCCTGCGGCGGGTCGACGGGCCCAAGGTCTACCCGGACGACCTCGCCGGCGAGGTCCACGACGACGGCGAGATCTGGTCGCACGCGCTGTGGGACGTCAACCGGGCGCTCGGCCGCACGGCCGCCAACCGGGTGATCCTCGAGTCGCAGTTCTTCTTCAACCCCGAGATCAGCATGCCCCAGGCGGCCCGCAAGACTGTGACGACCGCCTTCGTTCTGTACGGCCCGAGGGCCGCGGCCAAGGTCCGCGCCGCCTTCCACGTACGCGGCATCCTGTAGTCCGCCCCGCCGGGAGCCGCCAAATCCACGTCATCTCCCGCCACAGACCCTGACCGTCACCAGGAGGTAGTCCGGCCTAGCGCCGCCATCCGTGTCACGGCACGGATGGCGGCGGTCAGAGTCGATATCCTGGCCGCATCGGTCGCTGGGGGAGACGCGACGGCGGCGGGAGACGAACGATGACCAAGAAAGCGCGAGTGCCCGCCGGCCAGGCAATGTCGGCGGCTCTGCACGTGAGCAACGGCGATGCCACGGATCTGCCCGGCACCGGGCTCGCGTCCCGGGTGCTGTACTGGCGCGACTCGCTCCACGAGGGGCCGGTGCCCGCGGTGGGTGCCGAGGAGCTCCGCCTGATCAGGGCCGCTTTCCTGGCCGGGGCACAGGTGGACGACCGCGCGGAGGGTCCCGAGATGTTCGCCGGGCGGGACCGGACCCTGGCGGCCAACCGCGACGGCGAATACGTGCTGTGGTTCGAGGCGGACCTGTACGACCAGCTCCAGATCATCCAGATCCTCGCCCGCCTCGCCGACCTCGGCGTGCCGGCGCACCGCATCACCCTGATCTGCATCGGCGAGCACCCCGGCATCGCCCGCTTCGGCGGTCTGGGCGAGCTGACCGCCGAGCAACTGCGCGAGCTGCCCGCCACCAACGCGTGCGCTCGGCTGACCCCGGCCGCGCTCCAGCTCGCCACCGAGGCGTGGGCCGCCTTCCGGGCGCCGGCGCCGGACGGTCTGCCCGCCATCGCCGGCAGCCGCTCGGGCGAGCTGCGGTTCCTGGGCGAGGCCTTCGACCGGCTCGGCCGGGAGTACCCGTCGACCCGCGACGGGCTGTCGCTGACCGAACGGCGGATCCTGGCCGCGGTCGCCGGCGGCGCCGCGGCGGCGGGCACGGCGTTCGTCCGCGCCGCCGCCCGGGAAACGCGCCCGTACCTGGGAGACACCTGGTCCTTCGCGATGATGGACCGGATGGCGCGCGCCGCCGTCCCGCTCCTGCACACCCAGCCGGCGAGCGGTCCGGTCGACCGCAAGACCAGCCTGCGCCTGACCGATATGGGAGCACAGGTGCTCGCCGGCGCGGCCGACCACGTGACGATCAACGGCATCGACCGGTGGATCGGCGGGGTGCATCTGCGCGGGCAGCGCGTCCCCTGGCGCTGGAACGATGCGACCGAGACCATCACACCCGCCTGACCGCGGGCCGAGCCGGGAAGCCCCGATCGAACTCCACCAGCACGGGACGGTGGTCCGACGCGTACTCGATCTCGCCGCCCCGCAGAACCCGCACCTCGCGCACCGCCTCGGCCACCGCCGGGGTGCCGAAGACGTAGTCGAGGCGCATCGGGTCGAAGGGGTCCCCGACCTCGGTCGGCACGGTGAGCCCCGATCCGGCCCCGGCCACCGTCCACAGATCGACCAGCCCGGCCTTCTCGAAGGCGGCGATCGCCCGCGGATCCGACCGGCTGCCCACCGAGAACCGTCCGGTGGAGGGCGTCGACACAAACCCGCTGAGCGCGTTCATGTCGCCGGCGATGAGGACGAGCCCACGCCGCGCGAAGCGATGCGCCAGCCACGTGGCCTCCCGCATCCGCCGATAGCCCGAGTTCGCGTTGAGGTGCGTGCTCACCACCGTCAGCGGCCCGACCGTCACCGCGGCCGCCGCGTGGTGCAGGCGCCAGGTCACCGACTCGCGGCGCCGGGGAAGCAGCGGCGGCCGCGCCAGCACCGCCACCGCCTGCCCGAACACCGACGGCGCCAGGTGCGCCGTCATGCCGAGGGAGTCAGCGAGCGTCGCGATGCGCCGCCGGTCGAAGCCGCGCAGCTCCTGAAGGGCCACCAGGTCGGGCGACTCGCGCCGGATCACCGTCACGACCCGGTCGAGCCGGCCGTTCCCGCCGCCGGTCAGGATGTTCCAGGTCAGCAGTCGCACGAAGGGCCTCCGCGTTCGGGCGGACGGTCCACCACAGCACCGCCAGCCAGCACGCCGCCAGCAGCACCGCCCCGAGCACGTCGGTCGGGTGGTGCATGCCGCGGTACATCCGGGACACTGCCACACCGACCGGCATCACGACGGCCGGAACGAGGAACAGCCAGCGCCACCAGCGGTCGATACGGCCCATGCAGATCAGCGCGATCGCCGCCCACAGGCAGATGGTGGCCGCGATGTGCCCGGACGGGAACGACGACGTCGGCAGCGTCCCGTCCAGCTGCTCCACCTGCGGGCGAGGGCGGCCGGTCGCGGCGGCGCTGAGCAGGAACAGGGTCAGCTCGCCGAACATGGCGAGCACGATGAACAGCACCGGCCGCCATTGCCGCCACAGCGCCAGCGCGATCGGGCAGAAGACCAGCGAGACGGCGAGGATCGCGTGCGTGTCGCCGGCCTTGCTCCACAGCCAGCTCACGTGGTCGAGCGTGGGGCTGCGGAAGGTCTGGAGCCAGCGCGGGAACGCGTCGTCGAACGGCGGCGACCAGCGCGTCACCGCGTACCCGACGAGATAGAGCACGCCGAACGTGAAGACCCAGCCGACCAGGATCTCGGCGCCCTTCGCCCACGGGTGCGGCAGCACCGCGTTCTCGTCGGGGGCGGGGGCGAGGTCGTCGGCGGCTTCCGGCTCGAGGCCGTCCGCGAGCGGCGCGGTGGGTTGCCCCGCTTCGCGGCGCCAGACCCGGAACGCGTACGCGGTGATGCTGATCCACGCCAGGCCGAGGAGCCACCCGGCGATGACGTCGGAGAGGAAGTGCACGCCGAGCGCGATACGGCTCAGCCCGATCGCCAGGATCACGACGGCGGCCGCGCCGATCAGCCAGCCGCGCCATCGGCCCTGGGCCAGCGACAGGAACACCAGCGTGAGCGCGCCGTAGACGATGGTCGAGCCGAGGGTGTGCCCGCTCGGGAAGCTGTTGCCCATGCCGTACGCGATCGGGTCGGCCACCACCGGGCGCACCCGGCCGACCAGGGCCTTGAGCGACGGGTCGAGCAGTGCCGCGCCGAGACCGGTGACCGCGAGGTAGATGGCGAGCCGCGTCCGCCGCCGGATCAGCAGCAGCACGCACACGAGCACGACCAGCGGGATCAACCAGCCGCGGCCGCCGGCCGTCGAGATGCCCTTGAGCACCGCCACGGCGGCCGGGTGCGGCGCGACCAGCGCGTTCAGCCGGTCGTCGAGGTGCTGGTCGAGTTGCAGCATCGGCGTCCAGCGATGGAGCACGAGCAACAGCAACAACCCGAACCCGAGCCCGGCGGCGATCACCGCCACCAGTCCGAGCACGCTGCGCTCGGCAAAGTGCCACCCGGCCCGTTTCTCGACAACGCTCACGCGCCGGTCTTACCCGGCACGGTCGGTGCGTACACCGCCCTTCCGTTTGCGGGGCGAAGGGATCTCCCGGCCGGGCTTCCAGCTGTCCTGCTTGGCGGGGCGGGGCACGCCCACCCGGCGGGCCTCGAGCTGGGCCGCGAACGCGAGGCCCAGGAAGATCGCGATGCCGGTGAGGTTGGCCCACAGCAACAGCGCGATGATCGCGGTGAGCGGGCCGTAAGTGGCGCCGAAGCCGGCACTGAGCCGCACGTAGCCGGCCAGCAGCAGGCTCGCCAGCCACCACAGGACGGTGGCCACCACGGCGCCGAAGAGCAGCCACGACAGGGCCGGCTGGTGGCGGCGGGGCGACCAGCGGAACAGCAGGCCGACCGCGACCACGATCAGGGCGAGGCTGACCGGCCACCGGATCACCTCGGAGGCCTTCACCAGGCCCGCGGCCCATTCCCAATGTCGCGCGGCCGAGGAGACGAACGGATGGCCGGCGACGAGCAGCAGAAAGCCGAAGAGGGCCGGCAGGCCGGCGATCACGGTCAGCAGGGCGGCCCGGAGATACTTCTGCAGGGCGGGACGGTCGCGCTCGACCCCGTAGATGCGGTTCGCGCCCCGCTCGATCTGCGCCATCGCCGTCGTGAGCGCCACCAGACCCGTGATCAGGCCCAGCGTCAGGGCGAGCTCGCCGGCGCCACGGCTGCGATCGGTGTCCTCGAGCAACTCCCGTACCAATGACTCGCTCGCACCCGGGGTGATCGCGCCGATCGTGTCGGCGACCACCTGTCCCGGCGTCTCGGCGCCGAGAACGGCCGCCAGGCCGGCGAAGGCGATCATGAACGGCACCACGGCGAGGCAGAGCTGGAACGCGAACGCGCGGGCGTGGCTGAAGCCGTCGCCGTAGCGGAACCGGATGAACGCGTCCCGCACGAGCGGCCACCGGCCGTAGCGGCGCAGGGGCCAGCAGGGCATCGTCGGCGGAGAGCTCGTCCCCGCTCATGTCGCGGGTCTCGGGAACCGGCTCGGTGGAGCTCACGAGGACGCCCGGCGGGCCGCCGCCTTCACGTCGTACGCCAAATCGGGATCACCCTCCGGAAGCGGAACGCAGAGCAGAAGCGCCCGGGGTTTGACGTTGATTTTCAGAACACGACCGGGCTCGATGAGGTCGCCGTCGAGCTGGCGCGGCTCGATCCGCCTGGTGTGGATCTCGACGCGCTCGGCGGTGAACGTCTCCATCAGCGGCACCCGCTCGCGCCGGCGCAGCACCGCCCAGGCCAGGCTCGCCCAATGGCCCAGGTTGTTCGGGCTCAGGATCGCCACGTCGAGCTTGCCGTCGGCCGGGTCGGCCCGGCTGAGCAGGCGCACCCCGCCCTGCAGGCGGCCCACGTTGCCGACGATCACGGTGCGCGGGCGGCGTGGCATCGGCGGGCGGTTGTCGAGCACGATCCGCGCCCGCATCGGACGGTCCCGCAGGTGCTTGAAACCGCCGGCGACGTACGCGAGCCAGCCGAACCGCTTCTTGGCCTGCTCCGACGTGCCGGCCAGCATCTGCGCGTCGAACCCCATGCCCGCCATCACCGCGAAGCAGCGGTCGCCGGCCACACCCACGTCGATCCGGCGGCGCCCGCCGTCGAGCGCCACCTGCACGGCCGCCGGGAGGTCGCCGACCAGGCCCAGGTTGGCGGCGAGCAGGTTGCCGGTGCCGGCCGGGAGCACGGCCATCGCCACGCCGGAGCCGGCCAGCGCGCCGACCACCGCCATCACCGTGCCGTCGCCGCCGCAGACGAAGATCAGCTCGGCGCCGTCGGCCATCGCCCTCTTCGCCTGGCCTTTGCCGGTGTCTTCGGGCGTGGTCTCGTGCCAGGTGGGCCGCGGCCAGCCGGCCTCGGCCAGCATCCGCTCGATGGTGTGGCGCAGCTCGTCGGGAGCCTTGGCCGGATTCGCCACGACCGCACTGCGGGGTCCTGTCACGACGTCAGTGTGCCGGAGGGACGGCCCGGCGGCGACTCGGGAATCATGAAGGGGTGAATGAATTGACCTACTCCCCCGTGGGTGGCACGCGGACCGGCCTGCGGCCGCCCGGGTTCCGGCATCTCTCGTACCGGGTTTTCCTGGGGTCCGGGGAGGATCTTTACCTGCGCGCCGCGGAGGCGGTGCTCTCCTTTGCCATGCATCGGGCGACCGGCGCGTCGGTCGCCGTCACCGCTCCTGTCGCGGTTCCCGGGGCACATGTCACCGTCGGCTTCGGGCCACTGCATGCGCCCTGCGAGGTGATATGGACCGAAAAATCAGGACAAAAGAGCGGTTTTGCGTACGGGACATTGCACGGTCATCCCGCCGCGGGCGAGGAGGCCTTCGTCGTCACGCTCGAGCCCCACGACCGGGTGTGGTTCACGGTGACCGCGTACAGCCGTCCCGCCGGCCTCCTGATGCGCCTGGGCGGCCCGTTCGCGATCGTCTTCCAGCACGCGTACGCCCGCCTGTGCGGCCGCGCGCTGAAACGGCTCTGTACCGTGAACGCGTGAGCGCGACGTCGGTGACCTGGTGGGGCCACAGCACCGTGTGGCTGGCCGACTCAGATGTCACCCTGCTCACCGACCCGGTTCTCACCGATCGGGTGGCCCACCTGCGGCGCATGACCGGCCCCACCCCGGCGCTGCCCGGCCCGCCCGATGCCGTGCTCCTCTCCCACTTGCACGCCGACCACTTCCACCTGGCGTCGCTCCGCCTCGTGCCCGGCAGCCCCGTCCTGGTCGTCCCGCGCGGCGCCGCCGCATTCGTCGCCAAGACGATGGGCCCGTCCTACGCGTCCCGCTGCGTCGAGCTGGCCCCCGGCGAAGAGACCACGATCGGCGCGGTCCGCGTCCGCGCCGTCCCCGCGGCACACGACGGCGGCCGCGGCCCCTGGTCGCGCTCGCAGGCGCTCGCGATCGGCTTCGTCGTCGAGGGCGCGGCCCGCACCTGGTACGCCGGCGACACCGGCCTCTTCGACGAAATGAGCCAGATCGGCCCCCTCGACCTGGCCCTCGTCCCCGTCGGCGGCTGGGGCCCGACCCTGGGCCCGCACCACCACCTCGACGCGGCCGACGCCGCCGAGGCCCTGCGCCGGGTCAAGGCCGCCTGGGCCGTGCCGGTCCACTACGGCACGCTGTGGCCGATCGGCATGGCCCGCCTCCGCCTGCACATGTTCCGCGAGCCCGGCCCCCGCTTCGCCGAGCTGGCGTCCCGCGCCGCCCCCGACACCCGCGTGCGCGTCCTCGCCCAGGGCGAGTCGCTGACCGTGGAGCGCGCCCCGTGATGGCCTACCTGGGCGCCCTGTTCTGGCTGTTCGGCGTGGTCGCGTTCGGCGCCATCATCCCCATCGTCCCGACCGGCGCCGCGGTGAGCGGCGCCGCCGCCCTGGCCTTCCACGAGCACCACCCGGTCACCATCGTCCTGGTGATCGCCTTCGGCGCCGCCGGCGCCTACTGCGGCGACCTGGTCATGTACGGCATGTGCCGCCTCGGCGGCGAGCAGCTGGCCCGCCGCCTGCGCTGGCTACGCGACGAGGAACACCTGGCCGCCGTCAAGGTGCGCCTGGAGAAGTCCCAGGTCCCCGTCCTGCTGGTCTCCCGCCTGATTCCCGGCGGCCGCGTGCCCGTCCTGCTGGCCGCCGCCTTCGTGGGCCTGTCGTGGCGCACCTTCATCATCGCCAACCTGCCCGCATGCGCCCTGTGGGCCACCGTCTACGCCGGCATCGGCGTCGCCGGCGGCTCGATCTTCCCCCGCCCCTGGGAGGGCGTGGTGGCCGCCGTGATCCTCATCCTCCTGGTCAACCAGACGGTCTCGTGGATCACCAAGCGCCGCGAGGCCCGCGCCGCCGCCTCCCCCGCCGGGGCCTCACATTCCGACGCCTCCCACTCCGACGCCTCGCCCTCCGAGGCCTGACCGAGCGTCGATCAGGTCCCGTACTTGTCGTAGGAGACCGTCCAGTCGCCGAGGCCGTCCCCGACCGGCAGGCCCTTCGGGGTGTGCCGGACCTCGACGACGTCCCCGACGAGGAAGCTCTCGTAGACCCACTGCGCGTCAGCGTTGCTCAGGTTGACGCACCCGTGGGAGATGTTCGCCCGCCCCAGCGAGTGGTTCCACGGCGCCGCGTGCAGGAACTCGCCCGAGTAGCTGATCCGGGTGCAGTACTCGACCACCTCGGGGTCGTAGTAATTCGGGTTGGTCGGGTCGGTCAGGCCGTAGCTGGCCGAGCTCATGGTGTGCCGGCGTTCCTTGGACAGCACCACGTGCGGGCCGCTCTGCGTCCAGAAGTGAATCTGCTTGCCGTCCGAGATCGTGGTGTAGCCGCCCTTGCCGTTGCTGCACGCCATGTCGCGCACCATCTTGCCGTCCACGTAGACGCGGGTGCGGTGCGTGTTGTTGTCGCTGATCGCCACCAGCGCGCGGCCGATGGTGAAGTGCGTCTTCGCGTTGGTCTTGCCGTACGTGCCGTTGCCGAGGTGAACGCCGAGCGCGTCGACGCTCACCTTGACGGTCGTGCCCTTCGCCCAGTACTTCGACGGGCGCCAGTGCACGATCGTGTTGTTCACCCAGAAGAACTTGCCCGGCACCGAGGGGGTCGTCTCGACGGTGATCGCCTTCTCGGCGGCTGCCTTGTTCTTGACAGCCCTGCTGAAGGCCACGATGACCGGCTGGCCCACCCCGTACGTGCCGCCGGTCTTGAGCGACCCCATCCCGTTGGCCTGGAACGTGATCCCGGCGACTGCCTTCGGCTTGACCGTGGTGAAGCTGGACGTCTTCTCGACGGCGGCGCCCGTGCTGTCGACGATCGACGCGGTCACCTTGTACGTCTTGCCGTAAGCGAGCGTGCCGGTGGACCGCCAGGTCCCGTCGGATTGCACCTCGCCGCCGACGGTCGTGCCCCCGGAGGCGACCTTGACCGACTGCAGGTTGCCGCCCGCCAGCGAGACGACGACCGGCTCGGCCGGCGACACGTCGTCCGCGTCCGCCGCCGGGCTGACCGTCAGCTGGATCGGTTCGGCGGACGGCACGGCCGCCGAATGCCAGCTTCCCGCCACGGGATCGGGGGCCGCCTTAGCGCCGTGCGCTCGGCCCGCCACTGCGAAACCCGCGGCCGCGAGCCCGGCGGCCGCACCCGCCGCGCCGATGATGACCTTCCGTCGCTGAACCACACCAGGTAAGACGTACCCGGCGCCGAAATCGTTGTCCTCGTGATCAATATTTAAGGTACTGCCGCGTCAGCTTGGCGGCCTTCTCCACCACTGTGATGCCGCCGGACATCGACGTGTGCCCGTGGGAGAGCACGGCGATCGAGACGTCCGTTCCGTCGCTGGTGATGCGGCCGACCGAGTTGATGATCCAGCGGTTGCTCTCGGTGGAGCGCGGCAGCCAGCCGTTCTTGACCGTGAAGTCCTCGCCGGTTCTGGCCGCGGCCGGGACGCCCCAGTCCTGTGCCTCGTCGACCGAGCTCATCAGCCGGTGTGCCAGGTCGCGGGAGTCCTCGTCGAGTGGGCCCTTGGCGTCGACCAGCTCGGCGAGCAGCTTCACCTGGTCGTCGACCGTGGTCCTGGTCAGGCCCCAGGCGCTGTTGACGGTGGTCCGGGTGAGGCCGAGGCGTTTGTTGCACCTGGTGATCGCGGTGGCCTTGCCCAGCTTCGAGAACAGCGAGGTGGTCGCGTCGTTGTCACTCAGGGTAATCATGCGTTTGGCCAGGGCGAGCTCGGTCGACGTGAGGTCACGGCCCTTGTCCTGCGCGGTGAGCAGCAGACAGGCCAGCACCTGCACCTTCACGACGCTCGCGGTCTCGTACTTCTCGGCGCCGCGATAGGAGTACCGCCGGCCGGTCTTGTTGTCGAGCACCGCCACCGAGAACTCGGGCACCGTGGCGGCGTACTTCTTCAGCGCCGCGTCCAGGTTCTTCGCCCGCTTGGCACGTTCCTGAGCAGCCAATTCCTCGGGGGTAGGCCCGATCGGGGTCGGTGACGCCTTCGTGGTGAACGTCCCGGCCAGGGGCAGCACGCCGCCGGCGTCGCCGCGCGTCATGCCCACGCCGACCAATCCGCCACCCCCCAGGATCCCCACAGCCGCCACAGCCAAGATCCACGTTCGAGTACGCACCGGGCCATAGTGCCGTGCTTACGCCACCGACGCGCGTTCCGCCCCGGGTGCATAAGAAGTTGACAGAGACTTTCGATCGACGGAACAGCCACGATCACCCGGCGTGATCGATCGCCCGGCGTGTCGCGGGGGCGCATGATGGTGGCATGCGCATCCCGTTGGTGTCACCGCTCACCGACCTCGCCCGTACCGCGATCGGGCAGGTGGTGGAGACCGCCGCCACCGCTGTCACCATTCCCCTCCGGGTGCTGGGCGTGCTCGGCCAGACCGAGCTGCTGGTCAGCCGCATCACCGTGCTCGCCGACGAGGCCGAGACCCTCATCCGCCGCGTCAACACGATCGTCACCGACGCCGAGGGGGTGGTGACGGACGCCCAGGCGATCACGGCGGCCGCCACCGCGGTCGTCGCGCAGGCCACCGGCATCACCGAGGCCGCGTCGGCGGTGGTCGGGCAGGCGGGCGGCATCACGCACGCCGCGTCGGCGATCGTCGGTGAGGCCGCCGGCATCACGGACGCGGCCGCCGGCGTGATCACCCAGGCGTCGGCGCTCAGCCAGGCCGCCGAGGGCGTGATCGTCTCGGCCGGCGGCATCACCGCCGACGCCACCGCGGTGGTCCGGCAGGCAGAGTCGGCGGCGGGCGATGCCACAGAACTTCTTGACGCGTACGCCTCGACGCTGCGCAAGGGAGCTCCGCTCGCGGCCCGTTTCGTCGACGAGCTGTCGCCCGCCGAGGTCACCGCCGCGATCCGCATGGTCGACACGCTGCCCCAGCTGCGCGACCACCTGGTGAACGACGTGATGCCGCTGCTCGGCAAGCTCGACCAGGTCGGCCCCGACCTGCACAAGCTCCTCGAGGTGACGGAAGACCTGCACCTGGCCATCGCCGGCATCCCCGGCCTGCGCATGCTCCGCCGCCGCGGCGAGGAACGCGAGAAGGCCGGCGAGATCCCCCACCCCTGACGCTAGGCCGGCGCCTCGACAACCAGCCCAACCAGCTCGTAGGCCGCGATCTCGGGCCGGATCCGCACTTCGGGCTCGCGCACCATGCGTACCCCGGGAATGGAAAAAAGCGTGGTGAGGAAGATGTCGGTCTCCTGGATCGCGATGTAGGCCCCCGGGCAGCGGTGCGCGCCGTCGCCGAACGACAGACCCATGTCACCCACCCCGTCCGCCAGCCGACGCCCCGGGCACACCCGCTCCGGTTCATCGCCGACCGCCCCGGCGTCGGCATTCGCCGCCGCGACACCGACATCCACGAGGACGCCCGAGGGGATGGTCACGCCTTTGACGCGTACGTCCGCAGTGGTCCACCGCAGCAGATCGGCGACCACCGGCTCGAGGCGCAGGATCTCGTGCAGCACCAGGACCCGCTCCTCCTCGTCCCCCGCGAGATAGCGCGCCCGCAGCTCGTCATCGCCGAACAGATGCCACGCCGCCACCGAGATGAACTCCCGCGTGGTGACCATCCCGGCCGCCGCGAACGTGACGCATTCGCCCAGGATCTCCCGCGCGGTGCACCCCTCGTCGATCAGATGCGAGATCAGGTCGTCCCGCCGCGCTTTCTTGCGGACCGCGACCGCCGGCCGCACGTCCCGCCAGTAGAACGCCGCCATGGTGAACAGCTGGTGCGCCCCGTGCCACAGCGCCCGCGGCCCCCGTGCGTCCCCATCGGGCACCAGGTTGAAGAACCGCTGGAGCCGTTTCGCCATGCTCCCGCGGCTCTCGGTGAGCCCCACGACCTCACCCGCGACCGCCACCGCGAGCTGAAAGGACAGCTCGGAGAGATCGGCCCGCCCCCGCTTGCGCAGCACCGCACACTGCTCGTCGGCGAGCCGGCGCATCAGGTCGCGATAGGCGGCGTCGACCCGCTTGGGCGTGAAGTACTTGGCGGTCTGCCGCCGGTGCTCGCGGTGCTCGGGCCCATCTCGATAGAGCACCGCGAGCCGCATTCCCTTGGCGAACCGCTTGACCCCTTCGATCCCGAACCCGGCCTGCCGGGTGTCCGCGTGCCGCAGGAACTCCCGCGCCGTGGCGTAATCCTGAATCCGCCAGACGCCGTCGTCGCCCTCGTGCGCGGGACACCCCGGCGCCAGTTCCCCGCGTCCGACCTTCCGCCCCGAATCGACTGTCGTCATCGCCCCATTCTGGGTGCCAGGTCGATCGCGGTCCACGATGGACCGAAATCCTGATCGAGTGAGACGGCCCGTGTCCCGTCGACGGGACACGGGCTACGACGAACGCGCGAGGGCCTCCGTGGGAGACATGTGGGCGGCCCGCATGGCCGGATAGAAGCCGGCCAGCCCACCGATGAGGACGGTGGCGACGAGGCCGCCCACCATCGCCCAGGCGGGGACCACCGTCGTCCACGCCTGATATGTCGCGAAAGCCGCGGTTATGCCGATGCCCAGAACCACGCCGCCGGCTCCGCCCAGCAGGGCGAGCAGCAAAGCCTCAGCCAGGAACTGGGTACGGATCTGGGCCCGGGTGGCGCCCAGCGAGCGGCGCAGGCCGATCTCCGCGCGGCGTTCCAGCACCGAGATGACCATGGTGTTGGCCACGCCTACGCCGCCGACCAGCAGCGCCACCGCGCCCAGGCCGAGCAGCAGGGCCTGGAGGGTCTCGCGGGCTGCCTGCTTCACCGAGAGCACATCCGACGGGCGGGAGACGTTGACGTCGCCGGGGTTCTCGGGGTTGGCGGTGGCGCCCAGCAACGGCTGCACCGCCAGCACCGAGTCTTCCGACGCCCGGGTGTAGATGGTGGTGGGGTGGCCGTCGAAGCTCAGCTCCCCCTGGGCCGCCGGCCAGCCGACGAAGGCGCCGTAATCGAGGTCGGCGATCAGCTCGTCGGCGGCGAGAATGCCGACCACGGTGAACCAGCGGCCGCCGAGCCAGACCAGCTCGTCGGGGCCGGCCCGGAAGACAGCCAACTGTTTCGCGGCGGTCCAGCCGAGCACGACGGCGGGGTAGCGGGCGGTCGCCTCGGTGAGCCAGGCGCCGGCGGTCACCCGCGCGCCGACGACGGCCGGCAGGTCCACCCGGGCCGCGTAGACGGAGATGCCGCCGGTCTGCTCGACGGGGATGTGGTCGTTGCGATAGACGTGGGCGTCGGTGCGGCCGAGCGCGGAAACCGTGTCGACGCCGGGCATTGCGCCGATCATCGTGATCGCGGTGTCCGGGAGATGCACGCTCTCGCCGGGCAGCGACTGGCCGGGCGTCACGGTCAGAAGGTTGGTGCCGTAGGCGCTGAGCCGCCGGTCGAGCTCGTGGGCGGACGATGCCGAGATACCCACCACGCCGACCATCGCGGCGATGCCGATGGCGATGCCCAGCGCCGACAGGAACGCCCGCAGCGGACGCGAACGCAGGCCGAAGCCGCCCACGCGGAGCACGTCCGCCGGCCCGAGACGGCTCGGCACGAGCCGCGCCGCGGTCATCGCGCGACCTCGTGCTCGATGCGGCCGTCCTTGAGGCGCACCTCGCGCGGCAGCGAGGCGGCGATGTCCCGGTCGTGCGTGATGACCACGACCGTCGTCCCGGCGGCGTGCAGCGAACCCAGCAGATCCATGACCACCGCCCCGGAGTGCGAGTCGAGGTTGCCGGTCGGCTCGTCGGCCATCAGCAGCGGCGGATTCCCGAGCACCGCGCGTGCGATCGCCACCCGCTGCTGCTCACCGCCGGAGAGCTGGTGCGGCAGGTGGGTCATCCGGTGGCCGAGGCCGACCCGCGCCAGCACCTCCGAAGCCACCTCGCGGCGGCTTCGGCGCGACATTCCGCGATAGAGCAGGCCGTCCGCCACGATGTCGATGACGCGTACGCCCGGAGCAAGGTGAAACTGCTGGAACACGAAGCCGATCGTCCGGGCCCGCAGCGCGGACAGCTCCCGGTCACGCAGCGAGCCGATGTCGTAGCCGTCGACACGCAGGGTCCCGGAGGTCGGCCGGTCCAGCGTGCCCATGATGTTGAGCAGGGTGGACTTGCCGGAGCCGGAAGGGCCGACGATCGCGAGCAGCTCGCCCCGCTCGATCAGCAGGTCCGCGTCGAGCAGGGCCGTCACCGTGCCGTACCGCTTGGACACTCCGGCCAGGTGCACGATCGGTGTCATCGCGGCACCCCCACGCTCAGGCCCTCGACGACGCCGTCGCCCGCGACTTCGACGTAGCTGTCCGAGAACAGGCCGGTCTTCACGGGCACGTAGCCGGTGCCCACGACCACCGCGTAGCCGCCACCGGGCCGGGCCACCAGGGCGGTGATCGGCACGGCGAGCACGTTCTGGCGGGTCTCGGCGGCGAGGTCGACGCTGACCCGGGCCACCTCGTAGCGGCCGAGTTTGCGCCGGTCGGTGACGGTCAGCTCGACCGGCAGGGTCGCGCCGCCCTCCTTGGTCGTGGCCGGCGTGCCGATGGCGGTGACCCGGGCCGCCGCCCGGTCCCCGCCGGGAAGCTCGACGGTCGCGGCGGCGCCCGGCCGCACCAGGTCGGCGTAGCCGATGTCCAGCGAGACCGTGACGATCCGGTCGGTGCCGGTCCACCGCAGCAGCGCTCCGGAGGCGGCGGCGCCCGGCTCGCCGGTGAGCTGGGCGACGCGACGTGCCCCCGATGACACCACGGCGTCGCCTGGCCGTACCGCTCCGGTCCGGATCCGGCCGAGATGTTTCTGCCATCGCTTCACCGCGTACGCGGTCGCCGGCGTGTACTTGTCGTCGACCGTGAACCCGGCGTAGCCGAGGGCGCTGAGGTTGCGCTCGAGCTGCCGCACGTCGGCGCCCTCGACGCCGACCGACAGCGCGCGGTAGAGCGGGATGGACCCGTACAGGAGCGGAACCCGTTGCTGGTCGACGCGGTACACGGTGTCGCCGCGTTCGAGGACGTCGCCCACGCGCGGCAGCCAGGTGACCATGCCCCGGCCGCCGGCCGCCAGGACCGCGGCAGACTCGCCGTAGCCGAGGTTGCCGCCGGCCGTGGTGGTGCGGGTCAGGGTCCGCCGCTCGACCGTCGCGGTGGCCGGTGGCCCGGTTAGCGCTCCGCTCGCCGGGCTCGCGGCGCGACGGCCGAGCAGCCCGGTGGAGGCGGTCACGGCGGCCGCGGCGATCGCCACGGCCGGCAGCACGAACAACAAGCGTCGACGCCGGGTCATTGCGCGCCCACGATTTTCAGATTGCCGCCCGGGAATTGGGGTTCGCAGGACCGCCGGGCATTCTCGAATTCCGCGGAATCGCTCTTGAGACCGGTGCCCTGCAAAAGGATGGTGATGGTGCCGCCATTGGTCTGGGCGTCGGGGAACTTCGGCAGCTTCGCGCGCATGCATTTCATCCAGGCCGCGAGCTTCGCGGCGTCGACCGTGCCGCCGTCGGTGTCGTCGTCGCCCTGCGGATCCTTGTCGCGACAGGCCTCCGCCGCCTTCCTCCCCTCCGGCGAGGCCAGGTATTCCCCGCCCTGGACCTTGACGCCGCCGCCCTCCTTCAGGGGGTCGGGAAAGTTCGGCACACCATTCGCCCGAATGCACTGGGCGTAGGCCAGCGCCTGCTGGAAGCCGTCCGGCTCGTCGGATTTCGAACCGCCGACCCGCCCGCATCCGGCGGTCAGGGAAACGAGAAGGAATCCGGAGAAAATTAATGCCCTGGTATTCATGCATTACGTTCTACGCGCAGGCCGGTCACACGACGGGCACAAACAGCACCGTCACCGAAAGGCCGCCGCCGGGATTTGCCCGCACGGTCAATTCCGCCGAGTGCGAAGCCGTGATCGCCTGCACGATGGACAGGCCGAGGCCGTGATGGCCGTCCTCGCCGGCCGTCCGCGAAAGCCGCTGGAACGGGGCGAGCAGCCGCTCCACCATCTCGGGCGGCACCGGCGGCCCGGTGTTGGTCACCGACAGCCGGGAATCGCCGGTCGCGACCTCCACCCGCCCGCCCGGGACGTTGTAGGCGATCGCATTGTCGACCAGGTTGGCCACCAGCCGCCCGATCAGGACGGAATCGCCGGTGGCCCAGGCCGGATGCAGGTCGGCCTCGATCACGACGTCCGGCGAGAAGGCCCGCAGCACGTCGCCGGTCAGCGCGGCCAGGTCGACGCTCTCCCGCCGGTCGAGGCCACGCTCGCTGGTGGCCAGGACCAGCAGCGAGTCGAGGAGCCGGGCCTGCTGCTCGCTGACGACCATCAGCTCCTTGTACTGCGCCCGGAACGACTCCGCCGTCGCGTCCGGGTCGAGCACAGCCTCCTCCAGCAGGGCGTGTTCGAGCGTCAGGGGCGTGCGTAGCTCGTGGGCGGCGTTGGCGACGAACCGCCGATGCGAGTCGAGGGCCGCCTCCAGCCGGCCGAGCAGCCCGTCGACGGTGTCCGCGAGATCCTTGAGCTCGTCGCGCGGCCCGGCGATGGCCAGCCGCTCGTGCAGGTTGCGGGCCGAGATGCTCTGGATGCCGGCCGTCATGGTGCGCAGCGGCCGCAGCACCCGGCCGGCCACCAGCCAGCCGAGCAGCGCCGCGACGACCGCCATGATGGCGAGCGCGTAGACGGACTGTTTGAGCAGCAGATGCAGGACCGTCTCGCGCTGCTGGGCGGCCTCGTCCCGGGACACGCCGGCGAGATCGGGCCCGCCGGGCGGGCCGCCGACCTGGCGCGAGTAAATGTTCGGGACGCTGTTCGCGATCAGCAGATACGTGATGGCCAGCACGCCGGCGCCGGCGAGCAGGCTGAGCGCGCCGTAGAGCAGGGTGAGCCGCAGCCGGACGGTCAGGCCCATTACGAGATCCGGTAGCCGGCGCGGGGAACGGTCTCGATGACCGGCGGGTCGCCGAGCTTCGCCCGCAGGCGGTTCACGGTGGCCTTCACCGTCGTGGTGAACGGGTCGGCGGCCGCGTCCCACACCCGTTCCAGCAGCTCCTCGGCCGAGACGACCCGGCCGGCCGCGGTGAGCAGGTATTCGAGGACGGCCAGCTCCTTCGGGTTGAGCGGGAGCGGCGAGCCGGCCCGGCCGGCGACCCGCCGGGCCGGGTCGAGAGTCAGGTCGCCGTGCGTGAGGACGGGCGGCGCGGCGGGCTGGGACCGGCGGCCGAGCGCGCGGATGCGGGCCACCAGCTCGGGGTAGGCGAACGGCTTCGGCAGGTAGTCGTCGGCGCCGAGGGTGAGGCCCTCCACCCGGTCGGCGACGGCGGCGGCCGCGGTCAGCATCAGCACCCGGGTGCGCAGCGGCTCGCGCATCAGCCGGCGGCAGACCTCGTCGCCGGGGATGCCGGGCAGGTCGCGGTCGAGGACGACCACGTCGTAGTCGGTCTCGGTGGTGAGATCGACGGCCGCGGTCCCGTCGTACGCGACGTCGACGGCCATGCCCTCGCGCCGCAGCACCCGGGCCACCGAGTCGGCGAGCCGGATGTGATCCTCGACCACCAGGACTCTCATCCACGACAGCGTAAGGCGAACGGCGTCACACAGGGGTCACACGGAAAACGGCCCCGCCGGAGGCGAGGCCGTTTCCAGGAGGAAAGCGGATCAGAACACCGAGACGCCGTACACGCTCAGGGGCTCGGTGACCGGCTGGAAGTAGGTCACGCCGCCGGAGGAGCAGTTGCCGCTGCCGCCGGAGGTCAGGCCCAGGGCCGTCGTGCCGGAGTACAGGGAGCCGCCGCTGTCGCCGGGCTCGGCGCAGACGGTGGTGCGGATGAGGCCGGAGACCGAGCCCTGGGAGTAGTTGACCGTGCTGTTGAGGGCAGTCACGCGGCCGGAGTGGATGCCGGTGGTGGAGCCGCGACGGGTGACCGTCGAGTTGACGGCCGGGGTGCCGGCCGACGTGATGTCCTGGGAGCCGACCGCGCCCGACTTGGTGATCGTCGTGTTGGTGTAGCGCACGATGCCGTAGTCGTTGCCCGGGAAGCTGGTGCCCGCGCGGGTGCCCAGCGTCGTGGAGCCGTTGGTCCAGGTGGACCCGATGTTCGTGCAGTGGCCCGCGGTCAGGAAGTAGTTCGTGCCCGAACTGCTGCGCACGTTGAAGCCGAGCGAGCACCGGCTGCCGCCGGCGTAGATGGCGTCGCCGCCGGAGATCTCGACGCTCAGCGTGCCGGGGATGGACTCGATGCTGGCCTTGTCGCCGAGCTTGGCGACGATCGCCTGGACGGCGGCCAGCTTCGCGCCGGTGATGGTGCTGTCCACGCTGACCACGACCTGGTTGCTGATCGGGTCGACGGCGAAAGCGGTGCCGGGGGTCTTGAGCGTCGCCTTCAGGCTGTTGTCGGCGGCGGCGAGCTCGGCCCCGCTGCGCGCGACGAAGCGGGGGGTGGCCCCGGCGGCGGTCACGGAACGCGCCGTGGCGGCGTCGGTGACGTTGACGACGACCTTGCCGGCGGCGTCGACGTACGAGCCGGCGGTCGCGCTGCCGAACTGGGCGTCGATCTTGGAGGCGAGGGCGGAGGGCGCGAACGAGGCGTCGCCGGCCGAGGGAGCCGCCGCCGCGGGTGACGCGACGAACGCGGAGCCGACGAGCATGCAGGCGGCCAGGCCGACGATCGGTCGGCGCAGCTTCCGGGTGAGCACTTTGGTCCTCCCAGGGGGGTGGGTGGTACGCCGGTGGCGTACCGTGCCCCCGCAGTATCGAGAGTTCTCAATATGCACACAAGATGGAACATTGTTGCGACGACGATCATCAAAACAGCACTGACCTGCAAAAACGGCCACGTCATACCGCGACCATATGACCGAACCGGGATGCTTTATTTATGTCTGTCGATCAATGCGCGGGCTTGGGAGCGAATCTCCGGCACCGCGGTGGTCTCCCAGCTCCGGCCCCGCCGCAGCGGGCCGATCAGCCAGAGGTTGTCGGCGATGCGACCCTGCACGTCGATGTCCAGGCCCAGGCCGTGCGGGCCGATCCGGGCGTGGCCGTCGTTCAGCAGGCTGTTCACGAACGCGCCGGCCGAGGCGGGCAGGCGGCCGGGACCGGCGCAGTTGACCACGGCGCCGAACCACTGGACGCCGGCCTCAAGCTCGACCAGCACGCCGCCGGCCGGCGGTGCGGTCACCGAGCGGATGCCACCCGCGCGGACCTCGAAGCGGCCCTCATCGCGCAGCGCATCGACGCGGGCGCCCACCGAGGGCGCCATGCGGTGCCGATGACACTCCCAGGGGCGGGCCAGATGGCGGAGGAAGGTCTCCTGCTCGGCCTCGGTCAACGACGTCCAGATGCGGTCGATGCTGGGGCGCAGGCCGTCCACCACGGCCCGCCAGTCCTCGGCGCCCGCGGCGGCCACCCGCACGGCACGGACCAGATCGCGGAGGTTGCGGCACTCCGCCAGGCGCAGATCGATCGCGGGGGGAACCTCGGAGATGTGACTCAAGGGCAGCTGGCCGCGGCGGCTCACGGCGGTGACGGGCGCGTCCCGGTTGCCGTCGGCGGTCAAGGTCAGCACCACATCGACCGCGGTGAGGCCGGCGCCGACCAGCAGGACCGGGACGTCGGACGGAATGGACTCCAGCACCCCTGGCCGCCACGGGTCGGCGATGTAGTCGGGGTGGTCGCGCAGGGGGAAGGGCTGGGCCGCCGCCGGGTTGCCGGTGGCCACGACGACCTCGTCCGCCGCTATCTGTCCCGATTTTTCGGTATAAATCCGGCGAAGAGTGCCGGAGGAGAGAGTGCCGCAGGAAAGAGGGCCGGAGGAAGGCGGGCCGGAGGAAGGCGGGCCGAGCCGCACCGCACGGTCCTGCACGACCTCGAGCCGGTCACCGTAGGAGAGAGCGGTCCGCGCGAACACGTCCGAGAGGTACCGCCCGTACGTGGCACGGGGCTGGAACGACGCCGGCGAGCACTCCGCCCACCGAGCGAAGTCCGAAGGATCGGCGGGATCGGCGCTCATCGCCCCCGCCCGCGAGTTCAGCAGGTGCCAGGGGCGGGCCGACCCGTAGGCCAGCCCCCCGCCCGGCGCGTCCGGCTCGATCAGCACGACCCGGTCGTCGCTACATCGCAGCAGCTCCCGGGTGGCCAGCACGCCGGCGGCGCCGCCACCCACCACCGCAACCGTCTTACCCGTCATCAGACCACCGTCACCGCGGCCTCGTCCGCGAGCCGGTAGCCCAGCCCGTAAACCGTCGTCACCACGTCCGGATCGTCGAGCTTGGTGCGCAACCGGCTCACGTGCACATCCACGGTCCGGTTCGTGGTGTGGGTGTGCCCCCACACCTGCGCCAGCAGCTGACTGCGGCTGAACACCTGCCGCGGGTGCCGGGCCAGGAACAGCAGCAAGTCGAACTCGAGCCGGCTCAGGTCGAGCCGATCGTCGTCCCGCAGCGCCGTGCGTGCCCGCGGGTCGAGCCGGATCCCGCCCTCGACCTCGACCGACACGTCGGCGGAGGCCACCTCGACGAGGTCACGCAGGGCGGCGAGGACACGGTCGCGACCGGGGGCCGCTCCCCCCGCGATGCTGATGGTCACGGTCACCGGGGGCTCGGGCGGCAGATCGGGTACGGGCCGCAGATGTACCCGCCGGGGGTGTGCGACGGCGAGTGCGGACATGGCGCCTCCTAGGGATGGGTCGGCGAAAGCTACATCTCCCATCTGATGGATAGGTTAATGCAGCGACGGCAGGTTAACGACGATCGCCTCCTGTGTCGTGCGGGCGATCACCACCACGGCCTCGTTCGAAGGGTCGGGATTCTCCTCGCGGTGCGGAACCCACGGCGGCACGAAGATGTAGTCGCCGGGTTTGGTCTCCAGCCTCTTCTCGGCGCCCGCCTGCTCGTCGTAGAAGACGAAGACCGGGTTTCCTCGTACGACGTAGATCGCCGTCTCCGATTCACCGTGATGATGGTTGTCACTGGCCGTCGAGGCCGACACGTGCGTCTCGCCCATCCACAGCGCCTCGCTGCCGACGGTCTTGCCGCTGATCGCCTCGACCCGCCGCATGCCCGTGGTCTGGGCCGTATCGCCCGACAACCCGGCGGGGACGACGTGGTGCAGCTTCTGATGGAAGTCGTTCATGCGTGCTCCAAGGGTTCGACGACCCCCAGCTCACCGAGCAGCGCATGGCGTAGCGAGGCGAACGGGGCCGAGCCACGGTCGCGAGCCTCGGACGCTACCTCGTGCACGGCCGCGATCCGCCCGTCCCGCATGGTCAGCACCCGATCGGCGAGCAGGATCGCCTCGTCGACGTCGTGGGTGACCAGCAGGACGGCGGGCCGGTGCCGGGTGGTGAGGTCGCGGACCAGGCCGTGCATCTTGATCCTGGTCAGCGCGTCGAGGGCCGCGAACGGCTCGTCGAGCAGGAGCAGCTCGGGTTCCCGTACGAGTGCCCGGGCCAAGGCGACCCGCTGAGCCTCGCCCCCGCTGAGGGTGACCGGCCATGCGTTCGCGTGCTTGTCGAGACCCACCTCTTCGAGCGCCGACTGCGCGCGGGCGCGGGCCGTGGCGCGCGGCAGGCCGATCGCCACGTTGCGCCAGACCTTCCACCAGGGCAGCAGCCGGTGCTCCTGGAAGACGACCGTGCGGCGCTCCGGGACCTCGAGCGTGCCGCCGTCGACCGGGTCGAGGCCGGCCAGCGCGCGCAGCAGCGTGGTCTTGCCGCAGCCGCTCTTGCCGAGCAGCGCCACGAACTCGCCCCGCTCGATCTCGACGTCGAGGCCGTCGAGCACCGTGCGTTCGCCGTACCGGCGGGTTATCGAGAACGCGCGGACGGTGCTCACAGCTTCACCGCGTGATCGGCGATTTTGATCTTGTCGCTGAGCACCTTGTGCTCACTCAGCCAGTCGGCGCCGGCCTGCAGCTGCGCGATCCCGTCGTCGTTGATCAGGCTCCAGGTGACCTGGACGTTCTCGCTGACCAGCTTGTCCACCACGGCCTGCGGGTACTTCGAGACCGCGTTGCCGATCTTCTGCGCCTCGGCCGGGTTGGCGTTGGCCCAGTCCTGCTCCGCCTTGTACGCCGCGATGACCTTGCGGATCGTGTCGGCCTCCTTCTTGGCGTAGTCCTCGCGGACCAGGTAGCTGCCGAAGTCGATCTGCTTGTCGAGCTCCTTGCCGTCCTCGAAGATCCGCTGGGCGCCGTACTGGACCTCGGCGAGCTCGAGCGGGCCCGACCAGATCGACCAGGCGTCGACCTTGCCGCTGCCGAAGGCGGGCGCGGCGTCCGGCGGGTTGAGGTAGGTGAAGGTCACCGAGTCGCGCGGCACGCCGTACTTCTCCAGCGCGGCCACCAGCAGGAACTCGCCGAGCCCGGCCTTGTTGACCGCGACGTTCTTGCCGGCCAGGTCCTTCACGCTCTTGATGCCGCTGTTGGGCAGCACGATGATCGAGCTGGTGCGCGGCGTCGAGCTCGACCAGGCGACGTAGACGAGCTTGTTGCCGGAGAGCAGCGCCTGGTCGGCCGGGGTCGAGCTGCCGCCGAAGCTGAAGTCGGCGGTGTTGGTGGCGACGGCCTGCAGGGTCGGCGCGTGGTTGGGGAACGGTCCGACCCACTCGACGTCGATGCCCTGGTCGTTGAGGGTCTTCTCGAAGACGCCCCGGGTCTTGGGGACCGAGATGGCGCCGTACGTCAAACGCACTTTCTTGCGACCGGAAGCCGAGGCTGCCTCATTGCCGCAGGCCGCGAGAACAGGCAGAGCCAGCACGGCGCCGAGCAGGTTGCGGCGGGACAGGGTCACTTCGATCCTCCAGGAGAATGACGCTGGTAATTGGGGTGCCAGGCCAGGAAGCGGCGCTCCAGGCCTCGTGCGAACAGGTCGGTGGTCAGGCCGATCAGCGCGTACAGCACGATGACCAGCACGATCACATCGGTTTGCAGGAACTCGCGGGCGTTGGTGGCCATGAAGCCGATGCCGGCGGGCGCGCCCACCGTCTCGGCGATGACCAGGGCGAGCCACGCGTTGGTGAGGGCCAGCCGCACGCCGAGCAGGATGGACGGCAGCGCGCCGGGCAGGATCGCGGCCCGGATCAGGTCGAGCTTCGACAGGCCGACGACCCGGCCCATCTCGAGCAGCTTCGGGTCGACCTGGCGGATGCCGAGCACGGTGTTGAGGTAGACCGGGAAGAGCGTGCCGAGCGCCACCAGGAAGTAGCGCCCGCTCTCCCCGACGCCGAACCAGACCATGACCAGCGGCAGGATCGCCAGGAACGGGATGGCCCGGACGATCTGGATGTTCCGGTCGATGATCGATTCGAAGAGCCGGGAGAAGCCGGTGAGCACGCCCAGCACGAGGCCGATGCTCGCGCCGACGGTGAACCCGACCGCCGCGCGCTTGAGGCTCTCCCACAGGTGACGCGGCAGCTCGCCGGTCTCGGTCAGGTGCCACGCGGTCGTTCCGACCGAGCTCGGCGCCGGCAGCACGTTGGGTGCGATCAGGCCGGCTCGGCTGGCGAGCTCCCACGCGAGCAACAGCAGGACGGGGACGGTCCAGGAGATCGTCCGGTACGGCAGAGCCCGCTTCTTCGGGGGCGTCGCCCCGGTCTCCGTCTGTCGGGCGGGACCGGCGATCGCGGTAGTGGACATGGCGGCAACTTTGCAACGCTCATCTCCGCCATGTCAACCATACTCCCTAGGTTTACTAGGATATGGGACAGCCATTGACTGAAGCTTGATTCCGGACGGAGGGTGGGGGTACCCGATCCGCAATCTCAAAGGGTGGAACCAGCATGACAGTCGAGTTCGTCGGCATGATCGCCGCACGGGACCAGTCGGAGACCCGGCCGCCCGACGGCCCCGTGGTCGATCCCGCCTACATCCGGCGATTCGCCCGGGCCCACGAGGACAACGGCTTCGACCGCATCCTCATCGCGTACGGGTCGTCCACGCCGGACGCCACCCAGGTGGCCGCCTACGCGGCGGCCAACACCGAGCGGATCGGCCTGCTGATCGCGCACCGGCCCGGCTTCGTCTCCCCCACCAACGCCTCCCGCGCCTTCGCCACCCTCGACCAGCTCACCGGCGGCCGGGTGGCGGTGCACACGATCACCGGCGGCTCCGACACCGAGCAGCGCCGCGACGGCGACTACCTGGGCAAGGACGACCGGTACGCGCGCACCGAGGAGTACCTGACGATCCTGCGCCGAGCCTGGTCGTCACCCGAGCCGTTCTCGTACGACGGCCGCTTCTACAAGTTCGAGGACTACGCCCCGCTGGTCCAGCCCGCGCACCGCATCCCGCTCTACTTCGGCGGCTCCTCGGCGGCGGCGTACCGGGTGGGCGGCAAGACCGCCGACACGTACGCGTTGTGGGGCGAGCCGCTGGCCGAAACCGCCGAGCAGATCGCCTCGGTGCAGGCGTCCGCGGCCGCCGCCGGGCGCGGCCCGCTCGGCATCAGCGTCTCGTTCCGCCCGATCCTGGCCGCCACCGACGAGCTCGCCTGGGAACGGGCCGAGCAGATCCTCACCGGCATCAAGACCAACGGCCCGTTCGCCGGCGTGCTCGGCGGCCGCAACCCGGAGAACGCCGGCTCCCAGCGCCTGCTGGCCGCCGCGTCGAAACAGGACCGCCACGACCGTGCCCTGTGGACGGCGACGGCCGCCGCCAGCGGCGCCCAGGGCAACTCGACCGCGCTGGTCGGTTCGCCCGAGACGGTGGCGCAGGCGCTGCTCGACTACGTCGACATCGGCGTCACCACGCTGCTGATCCGCGGTTACGAGCCGGTCGACGACGCCGTCGACTACGGCCGGCACCTCATCCCCCTGGTCCGGCAGGAGCTGCGTCACCGCGAGCTCGCCGGCGCCTCTCGTTAAGGAGAGCCCGTGACCGTCACCTCGCTCGTGGACGCCGATCTCTTCAAGCAGCTGCTCCGCCGCCACGCCGCCGCCGTCGTGGTGATCACGGCGCCGGGGCAGCCGCCGGCCGGCTTCACCGCCACCTCGTTCACCTCGGTCTCGCTCGACCCGCCGCTGGTCTCGTTCTGCCTCGCGCACACCGCCTCGGCGTGGCCGGCCGTCGCCGAGGCCGCGGTGGTCGCGGTGCACGTGCTCAGCCACGAGCAGGAGCACGTGGCCCGCACGTTCGCGACCCGCGGCATCGACCGCTTCGCCACCCACGGCGCCTGGTCGCCGGGGCCGGACGGGGTGCCGCTGCTCGACGGCGTGCTCGCCCGGATCGTCTGCCGGGTGGTGCGCCGCGTCGAGGCCGGCGACCACAGCATCGTGCTGGCCTCGCCCGAGACCGGCGAGCACCATGCGGACCTGAGCGCGACGCCGCTGGTCTACCACGACGGGCACTACGCACACCTGCGCCGGGCGGCCTGATGCCGTTCCACTGGTTCCTGCCGACCTCCGGCGACAGCCACGACATCGTGAGCGGCGGGCAGGCCCGGCTCGCCGCCGACACCACCCGCCCGCCGGACCTCGGCTACCTCGCTCTGGTGGCGCGGGCCGCCGAGCGGGCCGGGTTCGAGGCGGTGCTCACCCCGACCGGCACGTTCTGCGAGGACGCGTGGCTCACCACGGCCGCGCTGCTCGGCGAGACCTCGCGGCTGAAGTTCCTGGTGGCGTTCCGGCCGGGGCTGCTGTCGCCGACGCTGGCGGCCCAGATGGCGGCCACCTATCAGCGCCTCTCCGGGGGGCGGCTGGCGCTCAACGTGGTCACCGGCGGGGAGGGCGCGGAGCAGCGGCGGTTCGGCGATCATCTCGACCACGACAAGCGCTATGCGCGGACCGCCGAGTTCCTCGACGTGGTGCGCGGGGCCTGGTCGGGCACGCCGTACACCAGCAAGGGTGAGTTCTTCGACGTCGAAGGCGCGACCGTCCGCGCCGTGCCCGACCCCATCCCACCCGTGTTCTTCGGCGGCTCGTCGCCGGCCGCCCTGCCGGTGGCGGCGCGGCACGCCGACACCTATCTCACCTGGGGCGAGCCACCGGCCGCGGTCGCCGCCAAGCTGGACGCCGTGCGGACGCTCGCCAAGGACGCCGGACGGCAGCTGACATACGGCATCCGGCTGCACGTGATCAGCCGGGACACCGCCGACGAGGCCTGGGCGGTCGCGCGCGGCCTGCTCGACCGGGTGCGGCCGGAGGAGATCGAGGCGGCCCGCCGCCAGTTCGCCGGCACCGAGTCGGAGGGGCAGCGCCGGATGGCCGCGCTCGCCACCGGCGACTCGCTCGAGATCTATCCGAACCTGTGGGCCGGCTTCGGTCTCGTGCGGCCCGGAGCGGGCACCGCCCTGGTGGGCAGCCACGCCGAGGTCGCGTCCCGGATCGCCGAGTATCAAGCGCTCGGCATCGACCACTTCATCCTCTCCGGCCAGCCGCACCTCGAAGAGGCGTTGCGGTTCGGGGAGAACGTCCTGCCTCTCGTCCGAAAAGGAGAATCATGAGTCGCGTCGTCGTCGTGTCCGGCAACCCCCGGGCGGGCTCGCGCACGTCCACCCTGGCCGTCGCGGTCGGCGAAGCCCTGGCGGGTTCGCCGCCGGCCGTGATCGAGGTCGGCTCGCTGGGCGCCGGCCTGCTCACCCCGGGCGACGAGGCGACCGCCGAAGCCCTGGCGCTGGTGAAAGAGGCCGAGGTCCTCGTCGTGGCGACCCCGACCTACAAGGGCAGCTACACCGGCGTGCTCAAGGTGCTGCTGGACTTTCTCCCGGCCCAGGCTCTCGCCGGAAAGCGTGCCGTTCCGGTGGTGACGGCGGGCGTGGCGCCGCAGGCGGCCGCCGCCGAGGCGCTGCTGCGGCAGTTGCTCACCGAGCTCGGCGCCGACGTCGCGCCCGGCCTGCCGGTGGTGGAGGCCGACCTGCCCGAGTCGAAGGCGATCGCCGAGGCCTACGCAGAGCGAGAGCACAGCGGCACCACAGCCGGATGACAGGGTGGTGCCCTAGTTTCCGTTTTATCGGTTCCGCTCGGCGACCAAGTGCCCCCGGCCGCCGAGCGGAGCCCCTTTCGCTACCGCACGTCGATCGTCATCTCCGCGCTCGCCCGGCTGCCCCATCCGTCGGTGAAGGTCACCGTGAAGGTCGCGCTGCCGGCCGCGTCGGGCACGCCCGAGATCGTGCCGTCGGCGTCGAGCTCCAGACCCGCCGGCAGCTCACCCACGGTCAACGCCCACGTGCCGCTGCGGTCGGCGGCCAGCTTCATCGCATAGTCCTCGCCGGCCGTTCCGGTCGCCATCGTCCCGGTGGAGATCACCGGCGTGCTCTTGCGCACCGTGACGGTCAGGCTCTTGGTGATCGCGTACGGGACAAAGTCGGTGAACCGAACCTGAACCGTGGCCGTGCCGGGCGCGGTGGGCGTGCCCGAGATGACGCCGCTCGACGAGAGCTTCAGCCCCGCCGGCAGCTTCCCGCCGACCAGGGTCCAGGCGCCACGACGGCTCGCCGCCAAACTCCCCGAGTACGCCTGGCCGGCCGTGAGCGTCACGCCGGTCGACCTGATGGCCGGCGCGGCCGGCGGGGCGGTCACGAAGAGCAGCCGGTTCGGCGAGCCTTTCGCGCCCTCGACCTTGCCGGTGGTGGCCTTCGCGACCAGGTAGTCGCGCACCTGGGCCGGGGTCCAGCCGGGGGCCGCGTCGAGCACCAGCGCCGCCGCCCCGGCCACGTGCGGCGACGCCATCGAGGTGCCGCTGGCCGTGGCGAGCGCGGTGTCGCTGTTCGCCACCGACGAGCGGATGCCCACGCCCGGCGCGAACAGGTCGAGCACGCTGCCGTAGTTGGAGAACGAGGCCCGGCGGTCCTTGCTGTCGGTCGCGCCGACGGTGATCGCCGCGGAGACGGCGGCCGGGGACTCGGCCGAGGCGTTGGTGTTCTCGTTGCCGGCCGCCACGACGTAGGTGACGCCCTTGCCGATCGAGCGCCGGACCGCGGCCTCGAGCGAGGTGCTGCGGGCGCCGCCGAGGCTCATGTTCGCCACCGCCGGCTTCGCGGCGTGGCTGGTCACCCAGTCGACGCCGGCGATCACTCCGGAGAGGGTGCCCTCGCCCTCGCAGTCCAGCACCCGGACCGCCACCAGCCGCACCTTCTTGGCCACCCCGTAGTGGGCGCCGCCGATGGTGCCGGCCACGTGGGTGCCGTGCCCGTTGCAGTCGGCCGCGGTCGTGTCCCGGTCGACGAAGTCGTAGCCGTAGGAGGCCCGGCCGCCGAACTCACTGTGCGTGATCCGGATGCCGGTGTCGATCACGTACGCGGTGACCGCGCTGCCGTCGTCGGTCGGCGTGTAGGTCTTCGACGCCTTGACCGCGCGCTGGTCGATCCGGTCGAGGCCCCAGACGGGGTTCCGCTGGGTGGCCTCGGTGTGCAGGAGGCGGTCCTGCTCGACGTACTGGACTCCGGGGTTCGCGGCGAGGCGGCCGGCCTGCTCGGCGGACATCCGCTTGAGGTACGACGGCTTGGCCGAGCCGTCGAGACTCTGTGCGCCGATGCCCTTCATCGTGACGATGTACTGGCCCGGGATCGCCCCGGGGCCGCCGGCGCCGAGGACGTTGCCCTCGGCGGCCTGGGCGGGGACGGCCGTGCCGGCCATGGTGACGGCCGCCGCGGTGAGCAGGGTGCCGAGGGCTCGCATGCGCATGGCCCCGTCGATCGGTCGCCGGCCCGCCCTACTTGAGGCCCGTGAAGAAGTCCGTCAGATCTTTCACGAGCAGGGCCGGTGTCTGGACCGCCGAGTAATGTCCACCGGTGTCGTATTTGTTCCACTGCGCGAGAGCGGGCGCCAGCCGCCGGATCGGCTGATAGTCGTCGGCGAACTGGGCATACGCGACGGGAACGCGGCTCGGCCACTCCAGCGGCGGCTCGAGAAGGAACTCCCGGTAGATCCGCATCGCCGACCCCGCCGTCCCGGTCAGCCAGTGGATCGAGACGTTGTCGAGCACGTAGTCGGCGTCCACACCCTCCCGGTAGATCAGGCAGTGCCAGCCGAGCAGCCCTGCCGGCGAGTCGGTCAGGGCGTACGCGAGCGACTGCGGCTGTTGCATCTGCACCATCCCGTAGGCGTTCATGTGCTCGGCGAGCCAGGCGTGGTTGTCCAGCGCCGCCCGCTCCTCGGGCGTCGGGTCGTCGATCGGCCCGTCCGGCTCGGTCCAGACCTGGGTGACATGCACCCCCACCACCGACTCCGGCGCGATCCGGGCGATCTGCGGCGAGATGGTCGACCCCCAGTCGTTGCCGGCCGCGCCGTACCGGCGGTAGCCGAGGCGGCGCATGAGCTCGGCCCACGCGCGGGCGATCCGGGCCACGTTCCAGCCCCGTTCGGCGGTCGGCCCCGAGAAGCCGAAGCCGGGCAGCGACGGCACGACCAGGTGGAAGTGTTCGCGCAGCGGCTCGATCACGTCGAGGAACTCGGCGACCGAGCCCGGCCAGCCGTGGGTGAGGATCAGCGGCAGAGCGTCGGGCGCGGCCGAGCGCACGTGCAGGAAATGGATCGGCTGCCCGTCGATGACGGTCTTCCACTGCTCGTACGCGTTGAGCCGCGCCTCGGTGCGCCGCCAGTCGTAGCCGTGCCGCCACCGGTCGGCCAGCTCCCGCACATAGCGCCCCGGGACGCCGTAGTCCCAGTCCGCGCCCGGGATCTCGGACGGCCAGCGGGTGCGGTCGAGGCGGTCGTGCAGGTCGTCGAGGGCGGCCTGCGGGACGTCGATGCGAAAAGTTTCCATGCCCTCATGACGAACGGGATCGGCCGTTCCGGACCGGAAATACCCGTCCACCCGGGAGCGTTGACGAGATCGCGCCCGGCAAGCCAGCTACGGCGCGGAGAGAGGTTCCACGATGAAGGTCCGCAACTCGCTCAGGTCGCTGAAGAGCAAGCCCGGCTCGGTCCTCGCACGCCGGCGCGGCCGCCACGTAGTGATCAACAAGAAGAACCCTCGGTGGAACGGCCGGCAGGGCTGACGCCACGCCGTAGCGATCACCGGGCAAAAACCGCGTTCACGCGATAACTTGTTACCGGCGAAGGCCGGAGACCCGCCGCCACGGATCTCCGGCCTTTCTGCTATCCCCGCCTCTCTGCTACCCCGCCTCTCTGCTACCCCGCCTCGTGCGCGTAGAGCGCCAGACGTACGCGATTGGGGCTGTTGGTCTTGGTCATCAGCGCCGTGATGTGCGTCTTCACCGTGGTGACGCCGATGTGCAGCCGCTCGGCGATCTCGGCATTCGACAGGCCCTCCCCGACCAGATCGAGCACGGCCCGCTCCCGGCCGGTCAGGTTGTCGTTCTTGGGACGAGGCACGCGGCTGCTCATCGCCCGGTCGACCAGCCGGCGCAGCACGTCCCGGCTGAAGGCGCTGTCGCCCGCCGCCGCGCGCCGGATCCCTTCGAGGAGGTCGGCCGGCGGCGCGTCCTTGAGCAGGAACCCGCACGCGCCCGCGGTCAACGCCGGGTACAGGTGATCGTCGTCGCCGAACGTGGTCAGCACCAGCACCCGGGTCGCCGGGCGGCTCGCGAGGATGCGGCTGGTCGCGCTGATCCCGTCGACCCCCGGCATCCGCAGGTCCATCACCACCACGTCGGGCGCGAGCCGCTCGGCGAGGGTCACCGCCTCGCGCCCGTCGCCGGCCTCGCCCACCACCTCGAGGTCGTCCTCGGCGGCGCAGAGCATCCGCAGGCCCGCACGGATCAGCGGCTGGTCGTCGACGAGCAGCACCCGGATCATGCGGCCACCCGCGGCAGCACCGTGTGCACCCGCCACCCGCTCCCGTCGGGGCCGGCGGTCAGCCTTCCCCCGAGCACCTCGACCCGTTCCCGCATGCCGACCAGGCCGTGCCCACCGCCTTCGGCATTCGGCTGCCCGGGGCCGCCGTCGTCGGCGACCTCCCAGCTCACGGCGCCGTCGTCGACGGAGACCCGCAGACTCGCCCGGGCGGTAGGGCCGGCATGCTTGGCCACGTTGGTCAGCGCCTCCTGGGTGAGGCGGAGCACCGCCAGGCCGCGTACGGCATCGACGCCACCCACGGCCTGGTCGATGTCCGCCTCGACGGTGAGCCCGGTTCGCCGGGCGGTGTCGACGGCCGCGCCCAGCGCGGCCGGCAGCGCGCCCGGCTCGATCGCCGCGATCGCCGCGTCGGATCGCATCCCGCCCGGCCCGCGCAGCACCTCGACCAGCCGCCGCAGGTCGGCGAGCGCGGTCGTGCCGGTGCCGTGCACGTCGTCGAGCACCTCGGCCACCCGCGGGTCGAGCCCCGGGATCACGTGCCGGGCCACGCCGGCTCGCAGCACCATCGAGGCCACGTGGTGCGCGACCACGTCGTGCAGCTCGCGCGCGATCGCGCCCCGCTCGTCGGCGCGCGCCACCCGGCTCTCCGACTCGGCTCGCAGCCCGGCCTGCACCCCCAGCTCGCGCGTGGTGCGGATGACCAGCCCGAGCAGCAGCGGCAGCCCGACCGGCAGCACGATCACCCCGAACAGCTCGCGGCTCAGCGACCCCGGCGAGCCCGCGACCGCGAACACGACGTAGACCGCGAAGAGCAGCCCCGCGCAGGCCCAGATCGTGCGCGGGCGGCGCGCCCACAGCGCCACCTCGGCGAGCGCCCAGCTCGCGCCCACCTGGTTGATCGTGGTGTCGTCGAGCACGCAGATCGCCACGCCGAGCAGCGCCGCCTGCGTCAGGAAGCAGACCGCCGGCCAGCGGCAGAGCGCGATCGCGACGACGAAGGCGGCGACCGCGAGCCACCACTGGGTCGCGGTCGGATGCCGGCCCTCGTCCTGGCCGAAGACCAGGTAGCTGATGCCGCTCAGGTCGAGCAGCACCATGCGGGCCCAGGTGTCCCGCCGGTCGAAGAGGCGCACCACCCAGCCCATGCCCGTCAGCCTAGGGTCTTGCGCGCCGCGAGATGGACCCAGAGCCCGAGCGGCCCGAAGAAGATCGTCGCCGGGCTCCCGATGATCCGCTCGGTCCACCGCCACCGCCGCAGCAGGATCATCAGGGCCCAGAACGGCGCCGCCACCAGAAAGGTGAGGCCGAACAACGTACCGGTCATGCCACTCTCTTCCTCAGCACCAGCGCGGTCGCGGCGGCGGTGACGGCCGCGAGCGCGGCCCACGCGATCAGGGTGCGGCCATCCGGCTCCAGCAGCGGTTGCGCTCGCAGCGCCTGCCAGGTCAACAGCATGACGAGTACGCCGTAAGCACCGCCGGCGACCAGCAGGAGCCGCACCCTCGTACGCTCATCGGCTTTGGTTCTGGTCAGGAGAAACGCCAGCAAGGGCAGCGCCTGCAGGGCGTGCAGCCCCACGAAGTGCCCGATCCGCAGGTCGCCGCCGGTCGTGCTCCACCCCGTGACCGGCAGCCCCGGCCCGCCGTCCGGAACCCCCACGCTGTGCGCGCCCGTGACATCCTCGATCCCCGGGTCCTGCATCGGGGTGACCATCGGAATCGCCGCGGCCATGCCCAGCAGCGAAAGACCGAGACCAAGCCTTATCCCGTACGCGTTCGCGCGGTCCGGAATCCGCTGCGCCAGCGCCACCACCCCGATCAACAGGTGCGCGATGAACAGCACCATGATGGACGCCCCCATGGCCGCCCAGAGCGACGCGTTGAACGGCGTCGACTCGTTGTAGTGGCTCGTCGTCCCCCGCGCCGCCTGCACCACGATGATCCCCTGCTCGATCACACCCACCCCCACGATGGCGACGGCGGCGACCTCGGCGATCCGGCTCCGCCTGGGCAGGACCGACAGCATCCAGGCGAGCGTGAGCCCGTAGACCGCGAACGAGACCGAGAACTTGAACGGCTTGAGCCAGACCGGCGCCCCCGTGACGACGCGCTGATCGACAAATATCCCCAGGGCCGTGACCACCACGAGCCCCGCCATGACGGCTGTGAGGCCCAGCAGGGGCCGATTCCACCGGGCCTGTTTCCTGGCCTGTTTCCGGGCCTGTTTCCGTGCGATCGCGATAGTCATAACCGCAGCCTGCGCATTCACCGCGGTCATTTCGCCCACCCGCGAGCCGCACCTGCGGCCCCAGGTCGGACCGCGCCTCCTACCCCGGTAGGAGGCGCGGTCCCTACGGGTCGCTACAGGTACGGCCGGGTGAGCACCTCGATGGCGTGCCCCGAGGGGTCCTTGAAGTAGACCCCCCGCCCGCCGTGCTCGTTGTTGATCTCCCCGGGACGCCGCATCTGCGGATCGGCCCAATGCACGACGCCGCGCTCGCACAAGCGCGCGTAGGCCCGGTCGAAGAGCTCGTCGTCGACCAGGAACGCGTAGTGCTGCATCTGGATCTCGACCGGCGGCTCGGCGAACTGAAGCAGCACACCGTCGCTGAGCTGGATGTTGGTGAACACTCCCCACGACGGCGCTTCCGCGGCTTCGAGCAGCTCGCGATAGAACCGGGCCGACTGGGCGCGGTCCTTGGAGGCGACGATCGTGTGATTGAAACTGGCTGGCATAGGTCTCCTCGGCACGATGGAAAGGGATTCCGGCTTCTTTCCTTGTGCCGGAGGCCCACGTGCCGACGTGCGGCGACTCAGCCGTCCACCGGGTCACCAATCCATGCATGGCTTGGCGCCGGTCCGGTGTTCACCCGAACGACCCTACCGAAGCGTTTTCACCCCGGCTACCGTCTCCACTTCATGGGGATGCGCTACGGACTCAAGCGGGCGCATTACGAGCGCTACAAGCGCCCCGACGACGACAACTGGCTGTCCCGCGTGACGGCCGTAGTCCGCGAAAAGCCGTAAAAGCGACCGTAGGGTTGGTCCGGTGATCACCTGTGTTGTGCACTACACGATCGATCCGGCCCAGATTGCCTCCTTTGAGGAGTTCGCCCGGGAATGGATGCGGCTCGTGGCCAAGCACGGCGGCACCCACCACGGCTACTTCCTGCCGGCCGAGGGGGCCAGCGACAAGGCCGAAGCCCTCTTCAGCTTCGAGAGCCTCGCGGCCTACGAGAGGTACCGGGAGCGGTTCGGCGTGGACCCCGAGTTCGTCGCTGCGGACCGTATTCGTGACCAATCAGGCTGTGTTCTTCGGTACGAGCGGACGTTCATGCGACCCCTGCTACCGTGACCCCGCCTCGCCGGCAGTCGCTACGGTTAGCGCGTGTCTCAGATCCCGTGGTGGGGGCTCCCCCTGATCGCCGTGGTGTTTGCCCTGGGTGGGGCGGCCACGGCGCAGTTCGTGAACGCCCGCGACGACTACCTGCGCAGCCGCCGCAAGCGGACCAGGCGGTGGTACGAGGAGCGCAAGGACGCGTACGTCGGCCTGCTCGCGGTCTTCGAGCGCGACACCTACCGCCTGCGTGCCGCTTACGACGCGGGCGAGAAGCCCCTGCCGACGCTGGCCTACGTGGACGAGGTGGGCCCGGCCCTCATGCGGGTGCGGCTGCTCGCCTCGGGACCGGTGCGGAGCGCGGCCCTCGCCGTACACGTTCTGCTGCAGCGACTGCACGGTGAGATGAACCCGGCCGCGGTGTCGGGGGTGCAGCCGCAGATCCACTTCCGGGAGCTGCTCACCCAGGTCCCGCTGGTGATGCAGCAGTTCGAGGCCGCGGTCCGCGAGGAGCTGGGCATCGACACCGAGCCACCGCCGATCGGACGCGCCCGTTTCTCACTCCGCAGGCCGCCCTTGGATGATCTTGCCAATATCGGGCAGGATCTAAGTCGTGACCGATGAGGATGTAACCGCAGCCGTCATCCGCAGCGGGATCGTGGCGATCCTGCGCGCACCGACCTCCGACGGGTTCGCCGCCGTCGCCGACGTGCTGGTCGGCGCCGGGATCACCGCGCTCGAGATCACGCTGACCTCGCACGGCGCGATCGACGCGATCGCCGGCCTGCGCCGCCAGCTCCCGGGCTCGGTGGCGATCGGCGCCGGCACCGTGCTCACCGAGGACGACGTGAAGGCCGCGGTCGACGCCGGCGCCGCGTTCCTGGTCTCCCCGGTGATCGACGTCGACCTGGTGGCGAACTCGCCCGTGCCGTTCTTCCCCGGCACCTCGACCCCCACCGAGATGTACGCGGCGCACAAAGCCGGCGCCCCCATCGTGAAGCTGTTCCCCGCGGCCGGCCTGGGCCCGAGGTTCCTGACCGACGTGCGCGGCCCGCTACCGCAGATCAACGTCATGCCCACCGGCGGCATCAAGATCGAGGACATCGCCGACTGGCTGTTCGCGGGGGCGAAGGCCGTCGGCGTCGGCGGGCCGTTGATCGGCGACGCGGCCTCGGGCGGCAACCTGAAGGCCCTCGCGGCCCGGGCCCGGCACGCGGTCAGCGCCGTGGCTTTTGCCCGGTCATGAGCGGCGGCCTGGTCACCTTCGGTGAGACCATGGGCGCGGTCTCTGCCGACGGCATCGGCCCTTTCGCGTACGCGAAGAGCTTCTCCTTCGGTATCGGCGGCGCCGAGAGCAACGTGGCGGTCGGGGTCGCCCGCCTCGGCGGCAAGTCCACCTGGCTGGGCCGGGTCGGGCCGGACGCGACCGGCGCCCTGATCTCGCGCCGCCTGGCCGATGCGGGCGTGCGCGCGATCGCCATCGAAGACACGTCGTTCACCGGCCTGATGGTCCGGTTCAAGCGGTCCGGCGAGTTCATGCACGTCGATTACCACCGCGCGGGCAGCGCCGGCTCGCGGCTGAGCCCCGCCGACATCCCCGCGGGCGAGGTACGCGAGGCCGGCATCCTGCACGTCACCGGCATCACCCCGGCGCTCAGCGACACCTGCCGGGCCGCCGTCTTCCAGTCGGTCGAGATCGCGCTGGCCGCGGGCGTCCCGGTGTCGGTCGACGTCAACTACCGCAGCAAGTTGTGGTCGCCGCTCGACGCCGCGCCGGTGCTGCGCGACCTGGTGTCGATGGCTGACATCGTGTTCGCGAGCCCCGACGAGGCGGCCCTGTTCGTCGACGACGGCGACCCGCTCGCCGGCCTGGCCAAGCTCGGCCCGACCGAGGTGGTCGTCAAGGACGGCGGCCGCGGCTGCGTCGCGCTGATCAACGGGGAGCGCCACCAGGTCCCCGCGCTGCCGGTGACCGTGGTCGATCCGGTCGGCGCGGGGGACGCGTTCGTGGCCGGCTATCTCGCCGATCGGCTGGCGGGCGCCGGCGCCGGGCAGTGCCTGCGGACGGCGATCGCGGCGGGCGCTTTCGCGGTCACCGTGCCCGGCGACTGCGAGGGCCTGCCCGACCGCGACGAGCTGGCGGCGCTGGCCGGCGGCGACATCAGGCGATAGGGCACGTCGTGCCTCTCCCGGGAACCTCGAGCGACACCAGGTAGTCGTCCGCCGTACGCCGGATACATTCGCTCTTCGTGTACGCCCCATGGCCGGCGCCCTCGTAGGTGACCAGCACCCCGTGCCGTCCCAGCCGGCGCTCGACCGCGCGCGCCCAGTTCAGGCCGGTGGCCGGGTCGTGCCGGGAGTTGACCAGCAGGATCGGGGTTCTCGTCCGGACGTCGAGGACGTGCTGCGGGTTGGTGACGTGCGGCCAGCCGAGGCACATGGTCGGCGCGAACACCTGCGCCGGGTAGCCGGTGTCGGGCGCGACGGCCGCGCTGCGGCGCAGCAGGGCCGCGTACTCGTGGTAGTCACGCACCGGCAGCGACCAGTCGGAGCAGAACGCCGGGATCACCACGCCGAGGTCGGTGATGTGCCGTAGAGGACCGCCGTCGTCGGCCGCGGCGAGATCGCCGGCGAGGTCCGCGTACGCGGCGTCCCGGAGCCTGATCAACACCACGGCGTCCAGGTCGAAGTGGTCGCGGGTGGCGATGAGCCGCCGCCAGACCGTGCGGGCGCCGCCGCGCGGGTTCAGCGAGCACGACTCGGTGGCGTCGCACCAGTTCGCGAAGTCGTCGAACGCGTCCTCGAAGGCCACCGCCTGGCTGGTGAGGAACGCGCCGGTGGTGGGGACGCTGTGGTCGTCGACGCTCTCCAGCACCATGGCCCGCACCCGGCCCGGGTAGTGCTCGGCGTACTGCTCACCGAGCAGCGTGCCGTAGGAGCTGCCGTGGAAGCTGATCGCCGGCACGCCGAGCGCGATCCGCAAGGCCTCGACGTCGCGGACGGTGTCGAACATGCCGGCGTGGTTCCACAGGTCGCCGGTCAGGTCCTCGCAGGTTCGCCAGAGGCGGCGGTTGTAGTCGAGGGTCGCGTCGAAGTCGGCCTCGCTGGTCAGGACCGGGTCGGGCGCGGGGCCCACGGCGGCGCGGTCGCAGGTGATCAGCGGGCGGCTGGTGTGGGAGCCGCGGGGGTCGAAGCTGACGATGTCGAAGCGGTCAAGCTGGGTGTCGCTGAAGCGGCTGTAGCCGTCGGCCACCCGGTAGACGCCGGGATCCCACGGGCCGCCGGGGCCGAAGACCGGATCGTTCCGCTCGCCGTCGCGATGGTGTCTTTCGGACGGCGCAGCCGGACGCGAAGAATCGGCCTATGACCAATGCTCTGATCGTGATCGACGTGCAGGAATCGTTCCGGGTACGGCCGCTGTGGCGGACGCTGGACAATCCGGCGCTCATCGCCAACGTACGGCGGCTCGTGGAGGCGGCCCGGGCCGGCGGCGAGATGGTGGTGTGGGTGCTGCATTCCGAGGCCGGCACCGGCGGGGAATTCGATCCGGCCAATGGCCATGTGCGGGTGGTCGACGAGCTCGAGCCGGCCAAGGACGAACCGCTCGTGACCAAGACCTCGCACAACGCCTTCACGACGACGAATCTCGGGCAGATCCTGACGTCGGCCGGCGTCGATGCGGTGACGGTCTGCGGGCTGCGCACCGAGCAGTGCGTCGAGACCACGGCGCGGGTGGCCTCCGATTTCGGGTACGAGGTCACGTTCGTCACCGACGCGACCGGAACGTTCCCGATCCCGCACTGGGACGCCCCCGCCGACCAGACGGTCGAGGAGCTGCTGGCCGACCCGCGTACGCTTTCCGCGGCGGAGGTGGTGCGCCGCACCGAATACGCGCTGGCCGGCCGATTCGCCTCGGTCCGCCGCACGGACGACTATCTGGGGGTGTGACCGGATCGTGAGCCGGGTGGTGTTCGTGCTGACCCCGCAGGTGCACCTGCTCGACCTGGCGGGCCCGGCGCAGGTGTTCAGCACGGCCGACGGCTACGAGCTCTTCTACGTCGCGGAGGCGTCGCCCGTGCCCACCTGGCAGGGGGTCGCGCTGCACGCGTCGCTCGCGTGGCCCGCGCTGGCGCCCGACGATCTCGTCCTCGTGCCCGGCTGGCGGGACGGCTTCGGCGCCTTCGGCTCCGCGACGCTTCGCATGATCAAGGAGCATCACGAGGCCGGCGGCACGGTGGCCAGCGTCTGCGCCGGCGCCGACGCGCTCGGCCGCGCCGGGCTGCTCGACGGCCGGCGCTGCACCACCCACCATGACCTGCAGGACGCGCTGGCCCTCGACTACCCGGACGCCGTCGTCGTGCGCGACGTGCTCTACGTCGGCGACGACCGGGTGGTCACGTCGGCCGGCATCGCCAGCGGCATCGATCTGGCCCTGCACCTGGTCGCGCAGCGGCACGGCCCGGCCGCGGCGGCGCGTGTGGCCCGCGAGATGGTGGTCTACGCCCGGCGCAACGGCGACGAGCCGCAGGCGAGCGCGATGCTGCGGCACCGTGCCCACCTGTCCGACGTCGTGCACCGGGTGCAGGACAGGATCGACGCCGACTTCGCCTCGACCCTGCCGCTGGCCGGCCTCGCCGCCGGCGCCGGCGTCAGCGAACGCACCCTGACCAGGTTGTTCGCCGCCGCCACCGGCCGCACCCCGCTGCGCTACCAGCAGTTGCTGCGGGTCGAGCGGGCCGAGTACCTCATCGGCCACGGCTCGACCGTCGACGCCGCGGCCCGGGCGGTCGGTTTCGTCGACGCCCGGATGCTGCGGCGGCTGCGCTCTGCTTCTACGACTTCTACGACCCGGAGCTGATCCTAGGAGCCCGAGTTGCCGCCGATGAGCACGCCGCCGCAGACGCACAGGATGATGATCAGGACGAACACCAGCAGGATGATCTGCAGGACCGCGCCCGGGTACTTCTGCGGCGGCATGCCCAGCGCGCCCTTGAAGAACACCGCCAGCGGCGCCTTGTACTCGAGCTCGACCGTCTGCCCCGGGTAGACGTTCACCGGCAGGTCGGCGGCGCCCAGCCGCGGCGGCAGGAAGTACGGCACGTGGACGTGCAGGTGGTACTGCCCCGCCGGAACCGGGATGACCTGGCGGCCCCACGCGTTCGCGGCCGGGTGACCGTTGAGCTCCACCACGGGCTTGAAGAGCCCGAGCATGAAGGCCATCCAATGGTATTTGAGCGTGAGCGCGATGGCCCCGCCCGGCTGCTGGGAGTAGGGCTGCTGCGGCGGCTGCTGTGGGTACAACGGAACCTCCCCGGTCCTCGATCGGCAACGAAGGATAAGGCCAGGCCAGGCGGGGCAGCACGCAGGGTCGGAGCGCTCCTATCCTGTGCTCGTGATCATGTCCGGTTACTCGCCGACGGTGGTGTGGGTGCGATGCCGCTAGATGCCCGATACGACGACGTGCTGGGCCCGCTGCGCTCGGCGTACGACGGTCGTGCCGCCTGGCGCGACCAGCACGCCAAGGAGTCGTGGAAACTGGCCGAGCGCCAGGCGTTCCGCTCGTTGCTGGCGCCGGGCGCCCGGCTGCTCGAGGTCGGCGCCGGCACCGGCCAGGACAGCGCCTACTTCCAGGCTTCCGGCCTCGCCGTGGTCGCCGCCGACCTGTCACCGGCGATGGTCGCGCACTGCCGCGCCAAGGGCATCGAGGCCCACGTCATGGACTTCCTGCACCTGGAGTTTCCGCCGGCCTCGTTCGATGCGGTGTATGCGCTGAACTGCCTCCTTCACGTGCCCAACCGGGATCTGCCGGCCGTGCTTTCGGCGATCCGCGCGCTGCTGCGGCCGGGCGGCCTGGTGTTCATCGGCGTCTACGGCGGCCAGGAGAACGCGGAGGGCCCGCTGGAGGGCGACGAGCATGTGCCGCCGCGCTTCTTCTCCTGGCGGACCGACGCGCTGTTGCTCGAGCTCGTCACGGAGGCGGGCTTCGAGGTCGTCGATTTTCACCCGCTGGAGGTAGGCGAGGGCCGCCGCTTCCAGTCGCTGACCCTCCGCGCGCCCTAAAGCTCCTGTGCGCGCAGCGGACGGAAGGCGGCCCGCACCTCGGCCGCGAACAGTTCCGGCTCCTCCCAGGCGGCGAAGTGGCCGCCTCGTTCGGCCTCGCCGAAGTAGTTGAGCGTCGGGTAGGCCTGCTCGGCCCAGCTGCGCGGCGTCCGCCAGATCTCACCGGGGAACGCGCTGAAGCCGACCGGGACTCGGGGATCCGGGAGCGGCGCGCCGCCTGCCGCGGGCGCGTCCGGTCCGTAGGCCTCCCAGTACGACCGGGCCGCGGACGTGCCGGTGCCGGTCAGCCAGTAGGCCGTGATGTTGTCGAGGATGTGGTCGCGGGTGAGGTTGCCCGACGGCTGACCGTCGACGAACGCGCGGGCGATCTTGTAGTAGGCGTCGGTGTCGTGGTCGATCATCCAGGCGGCGAGCGCGGCCGGCGAGTCCGACAGCGCGTACCCGATGGTCTGCGGCCGGGTGGCCATCTCCACGAAGTAGCCGTTCCCACTCGTCTGGAAGGTCTTGATCGCGGCGAGCGCCGTGCGTTCCGCGTCCCCGTCGTTCGGCAGCGACGCCGGGTCGTTGAGCGCCGGCACGAGCAGGTTGGTGTGGATGCCGGCCAGCCCGTCGGGGCCCAGCCGCCCCATCGCGTCGGTGACGCCGGCGCCGACGTCACCGCCCTGAGCCACGTAGCGGTCGTAGCCGAGCCGGCGCATGAGCTCCGACCACGCCCGCGCGGTCCGCGCGAGGTCCCAGCCGAGCTCGGCCGGCTCCCCCGAGAAGCCGTACCCGGGCAGTGATGGCAACACGAGGTGGAACGCGTCGGTGGCGGCGCCGCCGTGTGCGGTGGGGTCGGTGAGCGGGCCGACGGAGTCGAGCATCTCGATGACCGACCCCGGCCAGCCGTGGGTCATGATCAGCGGCAGCGCGTCCTCGTGCGCGGACTTGACGTGCACGAAGTGGATGTCCACGCCGTCGATGGTGGTGGTGAACTGAGGCAGGGCGTTCAGCCGGGATTCGACCCGCTGCCCGTCGTACTCGGTTGCCCAGTACTGGCGGAGCGCCTGCATCGTGGCCAGCTGCACACCCTGCGAGCGATCGCCGACGATCTCGCGGCTCGACCAGCGCGTCGCCGCCAGGCGGCGGTGCAGATCGTCGAGCGCGTCTTTGGGGATCTCCACGGTGAACGGCCGGATGACGCTCTCGGCCTGCTGATCGTGCGCGGTCATGTCACACACTGCCTCTCTTGGAACCCAGCTCAGGGAGGTCGCGGATCCGGCCTTCCGGGACGCCTCCAAGCCTGGCCACGCCCGGGTGCGGGTCGCACCCGTGAAACACCCTGGTCGTCACGTGGGCAAGGGTCACTGGTGAGTGAGGGGATCGCTGGTGATGCCGTCCACGATGGTGGTCAGGTTGCGGTTGAAGGTTTCCTCGGCGTCGAGGTGGTCGCCGTCGATGACGAGCCGGGCGATGGTGGGGTAACGGCCGGTTTTCAGCATGCGGGTGAGGTAGGGGCCGAGGCTGGCCTGCCAGGCGGGCTCGTCGGTGCCGGTGGAACGGGCGGTGCGCCGCTCGGTGATCTCCCGGCGGAGCGCTCCGATGATGAAGGAGTTGAGAGCGCCCACGGCCCGCTGAAGATCGCCGATGTCGTGTACGCCGGGGGCCTGGCTGAGCGCGGCCGCGGTCGCTTCGCCCACGGCGAGGGCGTGCGGTCCCAGCTGTGGTCTTCCGCCGTGCAGGTCGGAGAACCACTCGTGCTCGAGGGTGGCGTCCCGGGTCGCGCGGGCGATGGCCAGCACCGTCGCGCGCCAGTCCGACCGCGGGCCGGCCTCGGCGATCTGGGCGTAGACGGCGTCCACCATCAGATCGAGCAGCTCGGCCCGGTTGACGACGTAGTCGTAGAGCCGCATCGGACCGACGCCGAGATCCTTGGCGATCTTGCGTACCGACAGCTCGTCGAGGCCGTGCGCGTCGGCGAGCCGGATCGCCGTGGCGGCGATCTTCTCGCGGCTCAGCGACACCGGCGCCGCCCGCGGCTGGGGCTCGGGCCGTTCCCAGATGGGCAACGGTGCGCTACCGTACGGCGTATCCATGAGGTACAGCGTACGGTAACGGAGATGATGATGCGAATCGCGATCGCCGGCGGTGGCCTCGGCGGCCTGACGCTGGCCCGAATCCTGCACCGGCACGGCATCGACGCGGTGGTGTACGAACGCGAGGAAAGCCGATCCGCGCGATCACAGGGCGGAATGCTCGACCTGCACTCGGAGTCCGGGCAACAGGCGCTGGCCGATGCGGGCCTCGCCGGCCGGTTCCGGTCGCAGGCACGGCCGGAGGGCGAAGAACACCGCATCCTCGACCCGGCCGGGCGCACCCTCGTGCACCACGTGCCACAACCCGGCTCGTTCTCCGGACGCCCCGAGATCGACCGGAGAGCGCTGCGTGATCTTCTGCTCGATTCGCTCCCCGGCGACACGGTGGCCTGGCAGCACCGGCTCGTCGCGGCCGCGCCACGACCCGGCGGAGGTTTCGGGCTGACGTTCGATGGCGGCCACGGCGCCGACTGCGACGTCCTCATCGGCGCGGACGGCGCACGCTCGGTCGTCCGGTCTCTGCTGACCGACACGACACTGTCCGCCGTGGCCACCCTGGTCGAGCTGAGCATCAGCGACGCCGACCGGCGCCACCCGGCTCTCGCCGAGCTGGTCGGCCCCGGAAACCTCTGGTGCATCGGCGTGAGGCAGATCCTGGCAGCGCAACGCCTCGGCGACGGCAGCATCCGGGTCGGGATCTCGCTGCGCGCCGACGATCGTCATCTGGACACCTACCGCAGCAAGCGCGCTCTGCTGGACATGTTCGATGGCTGGGACCCCAGCCTCACCGCACTCATCGAAGCCGGCGACGGCCCGCCGACCCCACGCAGGATCGAGGCGATGCCCACCGGCACACGCTGGGACCATCGGCCGGGCATCACCCTCATCGGCGACGCCGCGCACCTCATGCCGCCGGTCGGCGAGGGCGCCAACCAGGCCATGCTCGACGCCGCCGAACTCGCCGCCGAACTCGCCGTCAACCCGGACACGGCGATCCGGGCGTACGAGGAGGCGATGTTCACCAGAATCCACCCGATCGCGGAAATGTCCGCACGGGTCCAGGCGATGATGCTCTCCCCCACCGCAGCGGAAGACATCGTCCGCTTCTTCACCGCGCGGCCCGCCGAACCGGCGCCCGCAGACTGAGTGCCGGCCACCACTCGCTGAGCGCCGGCCACCACTCGCGCCGCCGGACTCACGAGCTGTGCGGCCGGCTCAGATGATGACGCCGGCGAAACCTCCCATTCGGCAGCCTCGGAGCATGGGTGAGCGGCGGGTTCCGGTTCGGCCCGTCCACGCCGTCCTTGCCATCCTGGTGCTGCTGGTGGGTGGGGGCATGGCGTTCGCCCTGCTCGGCGACAAGCAGGACTACGTCGGCGCCGCACCGCACGAGTGGAAACGGATCGAGCCGGGCGGCGACTGCCAATGCGCCAACGGCAGCACGATCGGCGGCGTCAGCCCGGCCGCTTGGCTCAAGCAACTCATCGCCAGGCGATCCGCCTGCCGACATCGACTGCGGCAAGTGCCGGTAGGACGCCCGGAACAGGGTCGTAGCAGGCGAGCAACCGCCATCAATCGCCGGCTGTCCGGCCGAAGGAGACGAGGGCGGCCCGAGCGACGACATCGCCGCGTTCCTGCACGAAGTGGCCGGCGTCGGCGAGCACCAGCGGCGCCGGCGCCCCACGGACGGTCCGGTGCAGTCTCTCCATCGCCGGCACGCCGAGCACCGGGTCCTGGGCGCCGACGGCGAGGAAGCTCGCACCATCCCAGGTGGACCAGAATCGTTGCGCCGCCCGCGAGATCTCGACGCCGGGCATGTCCGGCTCGGTCATCACCAGCTGCGGGAAGGCTCGTGCTCCGGCCTTGTACGACGCGTCCGGGAACGGGGCGTCGTAAGCCGCCGCCTCGGCGTCGCTCAGCGCCGGCACACTGCGCTTGAGCAATGCGCCGACCGCGAGATCCGGGTGGGCCGCGACGTAGGCGCGCCAATCCTCGAAGCCCTTGCCCGGTGAGATCCCGACGGCCAGACCGGTGTTCATCGCCAACAGCCGCGACAGCCGCGGCGCGAACCCCGCGTCGATCGGCAGCGTCAGGCCGAGCAGACCGCCCCAGTCCTGCACGACCAGCGTGATGCCCGTCAGGTCGAGGCGTTCCACCAGCCGGAGCAGATAGTTGCGGTGGAAGTCGAAGCTGTACACGGCCTGCTCGACCGGCTTGTCCGACCGCCCGAACCCGAAGAAGTCGGGCGCGACGACCCGCCCGCCGGCCGCCAGGAAGACCGGGATCATTTTGCGGTAGAGGTAGGCCCAGGTCGGCTCGCCATGAAGCAGCAGAAACGTGTCCGCGGCATCGCGCGGCCCCAGGTCGACATAGTGCGCCCGCAGCCCTTCGAAGCCGGGCAGATCCTCGACGTACGACGGCGGGTGCTCCCAGCCCGGCAGGCCACTGAAGCGATCGTCCGGAGTACGCAACGCCTCAACCACAGGTCCTCCCCCACTCGACGGCAACGGCGCTGCCCTCGGCCCGACCGAGCCAGCACGACCCGGCGAGTATCCCAGCGACCCACCCGACCCGACACCCAAAGGCCAACCACGGTCGCACCACAACCGCACCGCGGCAGATCATTGCACTGGATCTTGGAAGGGCCTGAGCATTTGTCGCGGCTAACATGCGCAGCTGATCAACGCTTGCTGGGATCAGGAGAGCATCGGCGAAGATGGCGGCGGTTCGTTCTTGCGGATCCCTTTACTCCTGCCCATGAGTATTGAGGAGAAATTCCCATTCTCTCTCGAGGGCTAGATTGATTCTATGGTCGCGGGCGATGGCTTCTTGGAACCATGCGACGGTGGCGGGCGCCATGGCGAGAATCTGGTTGTAGTTGAGGGCGGCCGGGTTCATCCCAAACAGCAGACCGGTCTTGAGAAGTGTGCCGGAGGTGGCGATGGTGTGCCCGAGCAGCAGCATGGAGGTGAGTTTGGCGTGTTCCAGCTTCCGTTGCGCTACGGTGCCGTCGGTGGCATAGCTCTTGAGAAGCCAGTACCCGCGGATGATCGCGGATACGACGCCAGGAGTGATGCCCATTGTGAAAAAGTGGCGCAGGTCGTAGCCGTTCGTATACATGTGGCGAGCGACGTCGGTCCAGGGCACTTTGACACCGGAAGGGCCTAATGCGAACGGGGAATCAACCTGGCCGAGCTGAAGCAAGCTGAACAACGGGGGCTGCAGTCCGGCGGGAGTGTAGACGTCCGAGAGCAGATGGCGCACCTGGGTGATGAGAGCGTTGATCAGGTCGATCGAGGTGGCCTCGGTTGCGACCTGGACCAGTTGCCCTGCCTTATCGATGTAGGTGCCGGTACCGTGCATGAGATCTGCCACGCCGACGAGGAAACCCAGGGCCGGATCGTGGCCGAGGCTCTGGAGCCGATGGGTAGCCGGCCGCATACCGCTGACCAGACCCCTGGTGGCCTTCGTGGTGGAAGCGTCATACGGCACCTTGGCCAGCTTCTCGAACCTCTTGAAGAATTGGTCGTGGATGTCTTGGGCACGGTCATTGTCCTGGAGCCACTTGGTGAGAGGCGATCCCGCGTATTTCTCGCCCAGGAAGGTGGAATCCTGGGGGATGCGGACGAGGACGACATCGAGGAGGGTCGCGAGGACTCCAGCGACCAGGACGACCGTCCAGTCGGTCTTGTCCCAGCTGACGTCGCCATGTTCCTCGGCGTAACTGCGCAGGCTGCGAGCTATCTGGCCGGAGGGAAGAACCTGCTGGAGCGGGTCCCGGGCCAGATCGATACCCAGCAGATCCAACCGGGCTTCGGCAAGCCTGACGAGCTGATCGAAGTCGCCATGAGTCGAGACGATGGGCACGGCGTAACTGGGATAGCGTGGTGTCTCGATACTCACGGTGGTCGCTGCGCTCGACTGGGAATCTTGGGCCGGTACGAGGACGCCCATTGCTTGGAGACGGGCGCGTACCGCGTCCAACCCGGATTCCACCGAGTCGAGGGTGTCGCTGACGCGAAGTTCGCGTTCGAGGACGTCCGTGAGGTCGAATTCCACCTGGTCGAACAGGCCCCTCAGTTCGGTCAGCGTGACGGCCTGGTAAGCAACCACGGCGGCAGCAGCCGAAAGCTGGTCACCCGACACGGAGTGGCTCCCGCCGTTCGAAGGCCTCCTGACTGGTCTGCAGATTCACCAGGGCCAGCTGAAAGGCGTCCAACTCAGCCCTGAGCGTGGCGAGTCGCTCTTCGTTCCTCGTGGTCTGGCTGAGGCAGGCCTCCATCCGGTGAGCGAGCCCCGCGATGTCGTCGGTGAGTTCGGCCATGGCTTGCTGATGATGCTTGATGACTTGCTGAATCAGATGCTCGCGTCGCTTCTCGCGTTCACGCTCGTTGGTGGCCAGCATGTAACGCGCGCCCTGATGGACCGCGACCCCAAGAATCACCACCGTGCCGATCCCGGTGACCATCGCGCTCAGGCCCAACAGGCCGCCGAATCCCAGGGCCGCCAGACCCGAGGTGATCCCCGCCCCGCCGAGACCGGAGACGCTGCCAGCAAGACTGACCGCGGCGACCGGGGCACCGAACGCAGCCGCCTTGGCAGCGATGTCCTTGGTGGCGCTCTCCAGCTGGCTGGTCGTGATCTTGCCGGAAGCAAAGCTCTCTTCGGTAATCACAAGCCGTTCGGTTGCCTTCACGACCTTGTCGGCCGACTCGGGGAACACGAGTCCTGCAACCAGCACGATTCGCTCACGCTCGACGTCCGCAGCGTGCCTGTCAGCACGCGAAATTCGCACCAAATCGCGTACCAGCACCGTAAACACCGGCGCGCGCTGATCTTCCGCGAGCAGGTCGTGCAACTCTCGGGACAGCTTCACCGTGACGTCGGGAACTCCTGCATCGCGTTGCGCCTCAGTGATTTCACTGCGCAACTCCGATCGCGCGTCGCCGTCGAGACCAATCGTCGATGCGAACAAGTACAGATTCGCGATCTCGCGAGGATCGAGAAGGGCATCGACCAGCGCCAAGCTCACCAACACCCGGCAATAAAGCAACTTCGCATCGACGCTGAGCGCGGACAAGTCAGCGGAGGAATCTCGAGTGCGGGTCGACCGCGCCGACAGGCTGTCCTTGACGTCTACGACCTTCGCCTTCACCTGCTCGGTGGACTGCTTCACTCTCTCCTGGGCATCGCCGGCAGCATCAGCGACACGCTGCCTCGCGGCGCCCGCGCTGTCGGCGACCCTCCGTCCAGCAGCGCCGGCAACGCCCCTCAGCCGTCCAAGCCCAACTTCACGAGGGTTCATCGCCATCCCTTCACGTCCTTGGCGAAAGGCTATCGGCAGCCACCGACAAGACGACATCCTCCCAGCGGCCCGGCTTCTACCGCTGCGTCACTGGCCGGTGCGCACCCTGGCCCATGTCCTCATCCGAGAGATTGCGATGTCCTGCGGCCTGACTTCGTCGGCTACGGCGACCGGCTACGCGATGTAACGCGCCTGAACCACCCTCCCGGCGTCGGGTATCTACAGCGCGATCTGCCGGTACCTGAGGATCTCGTCGACGACCGCCTCCGGCGAGGCGTCGTCCCTCATATGAGACGGCGGGTGATAGATGACGGCGGCCGGGGCCGGGTGCGCAACATTGACATCCAGCAGCCGCAGATAGTAGCCGTGTTCGTCGCCCGTCAGCGCTCGCCGGACGATCTCGATCAGTTCCTCGTGGGTGATGTCGGGGACCCTTGGCCACGCAGGCCAGGCCGCCGACCGGGCGAATTCTTCCGTCGACATTGACGAGTGGTAGCTGAGGATGTCGTAGAGCTCGTAGTCGTTACCGGTGTCTGCATTGAGGGCAGCGACTGCCCCATCGGTCGGCTCGCCGCGCCCGTGCAGGTCCTCGATCTGTTCGATCGCGGTGCAGAGCGCGGCCAGCCGATCGGGCCTAACGTCCGGCTCGCACAGTGCGGGTCTCAGCTCCACGCGATCATTCTCATCGGAGGAGTACGGCAGTGGTCAAGGGGCCGACGATCCACGATCCACTGCCCCGGCATCTGGCGGTGCAGGTCGATGGTTGGTGGCGTTCGCGGGCTGCGTGCTGGATACGGAGCTCGACGTGGCCGGGCCCCTGCGGCCACCGCAGCTTGGGGGCAGCAGGGCATCGCCAAATGATCTCGCCTCCGGGATGGGAGGTGATCTACCCTCTCCTCGCGCGCCGGGCAAAGGCACATGGGAAGGGTGCGTCATGTTCAGTCATGTTGCCGATGATGCGGCTTCTCGTCCGCGGAGGCATGAGCCGGTTCGAGTCCGGTAGCCCGCGCGCTTCACCCGATCGCTGGGCCTGCGCGCCACCCACAGCCGGACGGTGGGTCAGCCGCAGAAGGCCTCGTTCAGGAACGCGTCGACGGCGTCGCCGGGGTCGCCGCGGAAGTCGGGCGTGAGTGCCACGGTGGCCTGGCGACGGCGGTCCTGGGTGGAGTAGGACCAGGCCTGGTAGGCCACCGCGTCGCCGTCGTTGCCGTAGACGCGGACTCCGCACGAGGTGTCGCGCCACCAGGCCAGGCCAAGTCCGTACCGTGCGCCGTCCACGCCCGGGGTGGCCATGGCGGCCAGCAGGCGGCCCGGCAGGAGGTGTCCGCCGAGCAGCGCGGCGAAGAACCGGTCGAGGTCCCTGGTCGTGGAGATCATCTCGCCGGCGGCGCCCATCACCGACGGGTTCATCGCCGTGAGGTCGACGAGGTGTGTCCCGCCGGCCCGCAGCACCGGCACGTAGCCGTGCGGGTGTGGCCCGGGGATCCGCGTCGAGGTGCCTGGCACCGAGGTGCCGGTCAGCCCGAGCGGCCGGATGATCCGGCGATCGATCTCCATGCCGTACGGGTGGCCGGTCGCCTTCTCGATGATCTCGCCGAGCAGGAGGTAGCCGGTGCTCGAGTACGCGAAGGCCGAGCCGGGCGGTTCGAACGTCGCCGGGTTGGCCACCGCGCGGGCGACGAGCTCGTCCGGGCTCCAGGTCCGCCACCGGTTCGCCGTGAACTCCGGTGCCGGCGGCATTCGCAGCGTGCGCTGGTAGTCGTACAGCCCGCTGGTGTGCCCGAGCAGTTGCCGCAGGGTGATGCGGCGGCCGTCCGGCACCGCCCCGGGCAGCCACGCCTCCAGCGGGTCGTCCAGCCGCAGCCGGCCCTCGCCGACGAGTTGCAGGGCGACGGTGGCGACGAACGTCTTCGTGATGCTGCCGGCCCGGAACCGGCCGTCGACCGGGACCGGCCGCGTCGTGCCCAGCTCGGCGACACCGCTGGTGCCCCGCCAGACGCCGTGCTCGTCACGTACCTCGGCGAGGGCGCCCACCGCGCCGGCGGTCACGATGCCGTCCAGCCGGCTCTGCAGCTCGGCACGGTCCGGCTTGTGCGGCGTGGCGGCGGCAGCGGCAGCGGCCGGCATCGCGAGCACCGCCAGTGCCGCGGTCGCGCTCGCCAGCGCCCGGCGTGCGCGGCCGCGCCGGGCGGGGCGCCGGTGCTCTCGTCGGCCTCGGCCACGAAATGCGGCCCGGATCAGCTCGACGAGGCCGCCGCAGGCAAACGTGAGGCCGAGGCCGACGGCCAGGCCGAGCAGCGGGTTCTCGGCGAACGCCGTGCCGCCCACGTAGCCGAGCCCGGCGATGTAAGCGGACCAGGCCAGTGCCGCGATCGCCGACGCCGGGCTGAACCGGGACAGCGGCAGCCGGGCCGTGCCGCAGGCCGCGTTCATCGTCACCCGGCCACCCGGCAGGAAGCGGGAGGTCACGATCAGCAGGCCGGCGCGGCGGTCGAGGTGCCGGCCCGCCGCGGCGACGGCCCGGCCCAGGCGCGCCGAGCGGTTGATCAGCCGGGGGCCGAAGACGCTGCGGCCGATGCCGTACGCCAGGTGGTCGCCGGCGAAGACACCGAGGGCGGTGGCGAGGACGAGCAGCACCAGGTTGGGTGTGCCGGTGTGGGCGAAGACGCCGGCCGTCAGCACCGCCGCCTCGGACGGGATCATCGGGAGCACGCCGTCGAGGCTGCTCGTGCCGGTCAGCAGTGGGTAGAGCAGCGGCGAGGTCATCAGCGGGTCGAGCAGAGTCAGAAGATCCATGCCAGGAGCGTGGGCGAACGGTTTCGCCCGGGGCGTCCCTCCCTGGTAGGGGGCCGGATACCTCCGCGGTTGGATGCCGGTCGACGGCAGATCTCGCTAATGTCGCCGCGTGACAGCGCGCTCGGAATCGGACCGGAAGCACGGCCGCCGTCGGCTGGTGCTGTCGCGGCTGCCGTTGTGGCTGGGCACCGGCCTGCCCGCGCTCGCGCTGGCATTCTTCAACACGGCGGTGGCCGCCTCGGAGCTCGACGTGCCGCCGGCGGCCGCACTGCTGGCGGGAGTAGGGCAGAGCACCGCGCTGGTGCTGATCCTGATCCGTCCGCGGGCGGCGACCGTGGTGCAGCTGCTGGCCGTCACCGTCTTCGCGCTCGCCATCCCGCCCGGCTCCGCCTCGACCTGGCCGCTGACGGTGCTGGGCATGATCGCGCTGGTCGCGCACATCGGCCTGGTCGCCGCCCGCGCCAACCCGCGGACGGCCGAGGCGACATGGGCGGCGAGCGTCCTGCTGCTCGCTGTCGTGGTGCTGTTCGATCCGCGTGGCCGGACCGTCGCCGACGCGCTGCCGATCATGACCGCCTACCTGTTGCTCTCGGCGCTCGTGCTCGGCGTCGTGCTGGCGGTCCGCCGCTGGCGGGCGATCGGCCGTGAGCTCGTCGAGGCGCGACGCGACGTCGAGGTCGAGCAGGGCCGGCGGACGGTTGCCGAGGAGCGCACCCGGATCGCCCGCGAGCTGCACGACGTCGTCGCGCACAGCATGTCGGTGATCCACATGCAGGCCAGCTCGGCGTCGTACCGGATCAAGGACTTGGACCCGGAGGCGAAGGCCGAGTTCGGGCAGATCGCCGCGGCCGCCCGGTCGACGCTGCGGGAGATGCGGCAGCTGCTGGCGGTGCTGCGGGACGAGAGCGCAGAGGCCGAGCTGGCGCCGGTGCCCGGCCTCGGCCGCCTGGCGGAGCTGGTCGAGTCGGCCGGACGCGCGGGGGTGCCGGTCGAGCTGCGCGAGGCCGAGGCCGCCCGCGCCGCGGTGCTCCCGGACGGGGTCGCGCTGGCGGCGTACCGGATCGCCCAGGAATCGCTGAGCAACGTGATCCGGCATGCGCCCGGCGCCCGTACGACCATAGGTCTTGATCTTGATGGTTCTGACCTTGTGCTGTCGGTCGTGAACGATGCGGCGGCGGCACCGGCCCGGCCGATGGAGGCGCCCGGCCGGGCCGGCCACGGACTGGCGGGGATGCGCGAGCGGGTCCGGCTGGCCGGGGGATCATTGGAGACCGGCGCCCGCGACGAGGGCGGCTACCGGGTCGTGGCGCGACTGCCGATCGGAGGCCAGGCATGATCCGCGCAATGATCGTGGACGACCAGCCGATGATCCGGGTGGGGATCCGCGCGATCCTGGACTCGCAGGACGACATCACCGTCGTCGGCGAGGCCGAGAACGGGCAGGCCGGCGTCGAGCGGTGCCGCAGCCTGCGCCCCGACGTCGTGCTGATGGACGTGCGTATGCCGGTGCTCGACGGGCTCGCGGCGACGAGGGCGCTGCTCGGTCCGGACCGCGCCGAGGCACACGCGCCGCGGGTGCTGATGCTGACGACGTTCGACCTCGACGACTACATCTACGCCGCGTTGCAGGCCGGGGCCAGCGGATTCCTGCTCAAGGACAGCGAGCCCGACGACCTTCTCCGGGCCGTGCGGGTGGTCGCCGCCGGCGAGGCACTGCTCGCGCCGAGCATCACTCGCCGGCTCATCGAGAACTTCGTCGAAGCGCGACCGCGGGAGTCCACCGGCGTCGCCGCCCTCAACGGTCTCACCGACCGGGAGCGGGAAGTACTGCGCTTGATGACGCTCGGCATGTCGAACACCGAGATCGCCGCGTCGCTGTTCATCGCCGAGCAGACCACCAAGACCCACGTGAGCCGGATCCTGCAGAAGCTGGGCCTGCGCGACCGCGTGCAGGCCGTGGTGTTCGGGTACGAGACCGGCCTGGTCAAGCCCGGCAGCGGCGGGCCGGCCGGGGCCAACTCGCGCTGAGATCGAGCACGCCAGCACACGAGCTCTGCGAGGTGTCCCGCGAACTGCGCCATCTGGTGGCAACGTTCCGCCTCTGACGCCTCCGGGACGGCCTCCGCTAGCGGTTGAGAACTGCGAGGTGAAGCCCCTTTCCTACGGCGACGGTCGTGGCGGTGAAGTCAGCATCGTCCGCGATCAGCCGCAGGAAAGGGGCCACCTCATCCGGGTGGGAGAGCACGTTGTCGATCGCCAGAACGCCACCCGGGCGCAGGACCCGCTTGGGGTGCGGCCACCAGCCGGGATACTCGGGGCGGTCGGCGTCGAGGAACAGCAGGTCGACACTGCGATCGGGGCGGGCGGCCAGGAAGTCGCCGCCGTCGGCCGTCTCGAAAATAATCTTGCGCAATAGGCCGGCACGGGCGGCGTTGGCGCGGGCGTCGACGGGCGGGGCTACGTCGACTGTGGTCACGGTGCCGCCGGTGGCGTCGGCCAGCCACAACGTGGAGTAGCCGTTCGAGGTGCCGATCTCGACGATGTCCTTCGCGCCGCCGATCCGGAGGACCATCGTCAGGAGCTCGGCGGCGTCCGGCTCCAGGTTGCGACGGCGGTCGCGGCGGTCGGATTGACCGGCGTCGAAGGCCTTGCCCTCGGCATAGAGATCGTCCAGCAGCGCGCGCAGGGGCACATCGAGGTCGAAATCGTCGGCCACATCGTCGACTGGCACCACCCGCAACTCCGAAGCATGCGCGCGCAGGTAGTCGCGGGCGCCCTTGTCGCCGCTCGCCGTCTCGATCACGCCGGCCCAGTGATCGCGCCCGAGCAGCACGGGATGGCCACGCCGCGTGCCGTACCCGCCCATCACCAGAGCGTCACTCGACGCGAGGGCAGTCACTCTGCGCACCGCCGATGCGGTCACGTGTGGCATGTCGACCAGCAGCACCACGACCGCCGACGCCGTAGTTTCCGCCAGCGCCTGCAGCCCCACGCATAGGGAGGATCCGAGGCCACTCGGCCAATCCGGATTGATCACCGTCGTCGGCAGCCCGGTCGCCACGTCGCTCACCCGCGGGGCTTCCGCCCCCAAAACCACCACGCTGAGCGCGACACCGGCTTCGCGAAGGGTCTCGGCCGCGCGTTCCACGAGCAACTTCCCGTCGTACGCCACGAGCGCCTTGGGCATTCCGTAACGGCGCCCGCCCCCGGCCGCCAGCACGAGCCCAGCGATCTCCAGCTGCATCCGCCGAGCCTAACCCCGGCTCCGGCATGTCACGGCCGGCGCCGGGGTCGTGCGGTCAGGCCGGCAGGGTCCACTTCTGGTTGGCGGCGGCGAAGCAGTCCCAGATCTGCAGGCGGGTGCCGTCGGCCGAGCTCGGGCCGGTGGCGTCCAGGCACTTGCCGAGCGAGCGCAGCGTGCCGTCGGCGTTCGGCGCCCACTGCTGGGCGGCGGTGCCGTTGCAGTCGTACAGCTGGACCTTGGTGCCGTTGGCCGAGCTGGCCCCGGCCACATCGAGGCACTTGCCGAGGGCGCGGACGGTGCCGTCGGCGCCGACCGTCCAGGTCTGCGCGGTGCTGCCGTTGCAGGTGTAGAGCTGCACCGCGGTGCCGTTCGCCGAGTTGGCCCCGGCCACGTCGACGCACTTGCCGCCGTACCCGGTGATCCGGCCGGAGCGAGACGGCCCGGCGCCGGCGTCGCCCGCCCCGGCCCAGACGTAGGTCCCGGTGGTCTTGGCCGGCAGGGTGGCGGTGAACTGGCGCGCGCCGGCCCGCAGGGTGAAGGTCTGGTTGGCCGAGGTCTGGTTGACCACGATGGTGACCAGCGAGTTGTCGGGGTTGGCGAAGGCGACGTTGGTGACCGTGCCGGTCGAGCCGTAACCGGTGGCCACCCGCTTGGCGCCGGCCTTAACGAACTTCGAGAACTGGGCGACCATGTTGTAGTCGGGCAGCTTCCAGAAGGTGTCGCGGTTGCTGGTGCTCTGCACCAGCATGGTCGGGTCGGGCGAGCCCGACCAGCGTTCCGGCGAGCGGCTCTGGTCGAGTATGGAGACCCAGCCCTCGTAGAGGGTGGCCTGGTTGCGGAAGTACTGCACGATCCGGTCGGCGCCCGCGGTGCCCCACACCGAGCGCTCGGTCATCAGCACGTCCTTCTCCGGGTACGCCGCCTTGACCGTCGCCATCGCCGAGGGGTCGCCGGCGTAGTCGTGGAACGCGATTCCGTCGACCGACGAGCGTGCGTCGGCGGTGAGCACGCCCGCCGCGTACGAGACACCCTCGGAGAAGTTGTGGTCGAACGCCCAGATCTTGGTGGTCGGCAGTTCGGCGCGGACCGCCTTGGCAAGCTGGCGCTCCTGGTCGGCCGAGACCAGCATGCCGGGGTAGTCGGCCGGCGAGAACAGCGGCTCGTTCTGCAGGGTCAGGGCGTAGATCGGGATGCCCTGCGCGGCGTACGCCCGCACGGCCTTGCCGTAGTACGCGGCCAGGTTGGGGATGTACTGGCTGAGCAGGCTGCCGCCGATGATGTTGTTGCTGGTCTTCATCCACGGCGGCGCGCTCCAGGCGCTCGCGAAGATCTTCAGGCTCGGGTTGATCGCGAGGGCCTGTTGCAGCGTCGAGATGATGTGGTAGTCGATGTCGCGCTGGATCGAGAAGCGCGCCAGCGTCGGGTCGGCCGCGCCGTCGTCGTACGTGTAGAAGTCGTGCGACGTGAAATCGCTGGTGCCCAGGGTGATCCGGACGACGTTGAAGCCGGCCCCGTTGACCGGGTCGACCAGCGCGCGCAGCGCGGCGTCCCGGCCGGCCGCGCTCATCCGGGAGAGGTTGTAGATAGTGGACTCCTCGAGCGAGGAGCCGACGCCGAGCACGGTCTGGAACTGCTGGGTCGTGTCGACGGTGACGGTCGCGGAGCCGCCGGCGGCCGCGGTGGCCAGATCGGCCTGGCGGCTGAGCTGGTAGGGCGTGCCGGCCAGGCCGGTGGCGGGGTTGGTGTACCAGTTGCCGTTCTTGGGTTCGTAGCCGGCGGTGCGTGACTCGGAGCTGAGGTAGACCTGCACGGTGGTGGCGGCGGCCGCGTGGGCCGCAGCGCTCAGACCGGCGGAGGCGAGGACGGCGGCGAGCACGGCCGCGACTCTGGTACGGGACATCGGTGGCGGCCCCTCGGAGTAATATCAGGACGTGAAGTAACGATCCTTGCGTCCCCGATAGAGGCCAGTCAATGGCCTACGGTTCCGGAACGCCGGCCTTCATGAGGTTCGCCAGCTCCGTCCTCGACCGGACCGAGAGCTTCCGGTAGATCCGGGTCAGGTTGGCCTCCACCGTCTTGACCGACATGAACAGCTCGGCGGCGGTCTCCTGATTGGACTGTCCCGCCCCCACCAGCTCGGCGACCCGGCGCTCGGTCTCGGTGAGCCCGCTCGTCGTGGGACGCAGCCCCACCCGGCCGGCCTCGAGCCGGGCACGTTCCGCCCAGCGGGGAACGCCCAGCTGGTCGAAGGCCGCCGCCGCCGCGTTCAGCGTCTCGCCCGCCAGGCCCTTGTAGCCGGCGCGGCGGTAGACCTGGCCGAGGGCCAGCCGCGACCGGGCCGCCTCGAACGGGCACTCGGCTCCGGCCCGGCCGGCGATCGCGCGGAGCTCGGTCAGGGCCTCGTCCACGTCGCCGCGCGCGGCCTTGCGCAACGCCTCGCAGCGGTCCGCGGCGACCGCCGCCTCGGGCCGGCCGGCCGACGCCTGACGGCGCAGGACGGCGATGGCCGTGTCGACCTCCTGCATCGCGCCGGTCTTGAGCGCGGCGTCGGCGTAGTCGACGGCCCACAACAGGGCCTCCATGTCGACCATCCTGGTGCTCGCGAAGATGCCGGCGAGCTCGCGCAGCGGCTCCAGCGCCGCCTGCCAGTCCCGGGCCGAGGTCTCGACGAAGCCGAGCTGGGCCAGGAAACCGCCGCGCCAGTACGTCGACTCCCGGATGCGCGGCGCCGCGACCGCGCGCCGGGCCCATTCGCGAGCGACGTCGAGGTTGCCGGAATACCCGTCGACCAGGACGCGGGCCATGGCCTCCTGCGAGGTGTAGGCGGCCGACCAGTCGCGGCTGGATGCCGTCCACGCGCCCGTGCGGGCCGCCTCGTCGAGGGCCGCCCGGGCCTCTTCCACCTTCGACGACCGGATGAGGATGAGAACCAGGGCGACGTAGAGGAGCGACAGCTCGCCGTACCGGCCGGCGTCGACGGCCCACGCGATGCCGTCGCGCACCTGTCGTTCGGCGCTGTCGTCGTCCCAGGCCGCGTAGAAACCGCGGATGAACGCCAGCCACGACGCCGACAGGGGCGGGGTCGCGCGCTCGGCCAGCGCCTCGACATCGCGCAGCGACTGCTCGGGATCGCCGGCTCCCCAATGCCGCTCGATCGCCAGCCGCTCGCTCAGGGCGGACAGCTGAATCTCCCAGCGCTCGAGCGAGGCCGCCTCCGCGACCGCCGCCCGGGCCAGCTCCAGGCCCCGCGTTCCGTCACCCTGGAGCCGGCAGAGCGCCGCCAGCACGCTCATGATCTCGGCGTGGGCCTCGCTCCCGGCCGGCGCCAGCAGCAGGGCCTGCTCGGCGAGCGAGCGGGCGGTGGTCACGTCCTCGGCGAGGCGCACCCGCCGCGTCAGCACCTGGGTCTGCTGCTCCGGAAGCGTGGCCAGCGCCGACCCCTTGTCGAGGGCGGACCGGGCCGCCATCTCGTCGCCGGCGTCGCCGTAGACGTCCACGGCGCGCAGCCAGCGGTCAAGTCCGCCGTCCGGAGTGGCCAGGGCAGCCCCCTCCAGCAGCTCGCCGGCCAGTCGCTGGGCGCCGCGGCCCCGGGAGATCTCGGCGGCCCGCTCCAGCTCGGCCGCGACCGCCTCGTCGGGGGCGGTGACCGTCCGGGAACGGTGCCGGGCCCGCTCCACCGGGTCGTCGAGCGCCTCGGCGAGCGCACGGTGCGCCCGGCGACGCTCGCCCGCCGTGGCGGCGTCGTAGACGGCCGACGCCATCAGCGGGTGGGAGAAGACGATCGTCGATCCGGCGCCGACGCTCGCCACGTCCTCGTCGGCCGCGTCCTCGAGCGCTTCCCGCAGCCGCGCCTCGTCGACGATTCCCCGCGCCTGCGCCACCGTGAGCCGGCCGGCCGCGGACGCCAGCAGCAGGACCTCGCGGGCGCCCCGCGGGAGCCGCTCCACCCGCTCGCGCAGCAGGTCGGCCAGGCTCGGCGGCACGGGAACGACACTTCCGCGCCGGCGCGACGGGTCAGCCTCCATCGCCCGCGCGATCTCCAGCGCCAGCAGCGCGTTGCCGCCGCTGGCCCGGGCCACGCCGGCGCTCATCGGCGGAGTCCACCGCGGGCCCAGCCGGTCGCGCAGGACCTGCCCGACCGCGTCGTCCGCCAGCGGCGGCAGCACGAACTCCCGCCGCGGCTCGGCCAGGGACCGGATCAGATCGGTTCCCGTGTACGGATCAGGTCGCGTCGCGACCAGGACGCTCAGCCGCCCCGGCTCGACGGCGATGCCGCGCAGCGCGAAGCCGAGGCTGCCGACGCTCGCCTGGTCGAGCCACTGGAGGTCGTCGACGAGCAGCGCGATCGGCTCGGTCTCGCACAGCCGGGTCAGCAATCCCCGCACGGCCAGCGGCACCGCCAGCGCGTCGACCTCGCTCCCGGTCGGCTCGGCGCGGTGGAGGGCGACCGCCAGCGCCCGCCGCTGCGGGCCCGGAAGCTCGGCGTCGGCACCCTCGGGGCACTGGCCGACCAGCTCGGCCAGCCCCGCGAACGGCAATCCCTGCTCGAACTGGGTCGGCGTCACCGACAGCACCCGCCGCCCCCGGGCCTGGGCGAGCCGCACCGCGACCCTCATCAGGCTGCTCTTGCCGGAGCCGGGATCGCCGGTGGCGACCGCGCTCCCGCCGGAGTCGATCAGGTCGGTCATGACGTGCAAGGCGTCCTCGCGGCCGAAGAGCCCCAGCTCAGCTGCAAGGTCACTCACGCGGCCCATCATCCCTAGGGCTCCCTCGCCCTGTCGAGGGTTATCCCTGATGCCTCCGACACACCCCCCGCCGGACCCTCCGGCCATGACACAGACAAAGAACATCGTGCTCGTTCACGGGGGATTCGTGGACGGCTCGGGGTGGCGGCGGGTGCACGACCTGCTCGCCGCGGACGGGTACCGGGTCACCGTGGTCCAGAACCCCACGCTGTCGCTCGCGGGCGACGTCCTGGCCACCCTCCGGGTCCTGCGGGCGCAGGACGGGCCGTGCGTTCTCGCCGGTCACGGGTACGGCGGGGTGGTGATCACCGAGGCCGGCTCGCACGACGCGGTCGCCGCCCTGGTCTACATCGCCGGATACCTGCCCGACGCGTACGAGTCGGTGAGCACCCTGGGCCTTCTTCCCCCGGCCCTGCCGCCCCAGGACGGTTTCCTGCTGCTCGACCGGGAGAAGTTCCCGGAGACGTACGCGGCCGATCTCCCGTACGCGGAGGCACGTTTCCTGGCCGGCTCGCAGGTGCCGTGGGGGGTCGACGCGGCCGGCGGCCGGGTGAACCGGCCCGCCTGGCGCGACAAGCCCACCTCCTGCCTGGTGACCGCGGACGACCGGATCATCCCGGCGGCGGCGCAGCACACCATGGCCGCCCGCGCCGGCGCCACGGTGACCGAGATCGCCGCCAGCCACGCCGTGCACATGTCCCAGCCCCGGGTCACGGCCGACATCATCCGCGCCGCCGCTCAGCTCGGCCGCACGGAGAAGCTCGGCCGCACGGAGAAGCTCGGCCGCACGGAGAAGCTCGGCCGCACGGAGAAGCTCGGCCGCACGGAGAAGCTCGGCCGCACCGCGGAGCAGGAGGCCGGACGATGAGCACCTGGTCCTGCGCCGACCTCGACGAGTTCGTCCGGTTGCGCCCGCGCCTGCTGGCCATCGCCCGCCGGATCGCCGGCAACGCCGACGACGCCGACGACATCCTCCAGGACGTGTGGCTGCGCTGGCAGCGCACCGACCGCGCCACGGTGCTCAACGCCGAGGCGTTCCTGGCCACCGTGACCGGGCGGCTGGCCATCAACCTCATCCAGTCCGCGCGCCGCCGGCACGAGAGCTACGTCGCCCCCGACCAGCACGTGGAAACGGCCGACCGCGAGGCCGGCCCGCACGCCGAGGCCGAGCGGCGCGAGGCCATCGAGTCGGCCGTGCGGCTGGTGGCCGACCGCCTGCCACCGACGGAACGAGCCGCGTACGTGCTGCGGGAGGGCTTCGAATACCCGTACGCCCGGATCGCCGAGCTCCTGCGCACCAGCCCCGCCAACGCACGGCAGCTCGTGACCCGCGCCCGCTCCCGCGTCACCGTGGCCGGCCGCCGTCCGTACGAGTCTCCCGCCCACAGTTTCCTGCAAGCCTTCTCGACCGCGTCCCGCCGCGGCGACCTGGCGGGCCTCGAGCAGATCCTCAGCTCAGCGGGAAGATCGACTGCGCCCAGGGTGGGCGCTGGGACGGCTCGACAGAGGCCACCCATTTGACCCACCAGAAGCCGCGGCGACCGGGCGCCACGATGCGGGCCGGGAATCCGTGGCCGTACGAGAGCGGAAGACCGGCGACCGCGGTCACGAGCCAGACGTCGCCGGTGGCGCCGGCGCCGAACCAGCGGGCGTAACCGGTCGTCGACCGGACCTCCAGACTGCGCCAGCCCTCCGCCGGCAGCCCGGCCGCGGCGATGAGCGTGCTCAGGCGTACGCCGTCCCAGTCCTGGCTGCTGTACCAGCCGCTGGTGCAGTCGAGGATCGCGGTGAAACGCTCGTGCGGCAGGGCCCGGATGGCGTCGAGATCGAACGTGGCCGCACCGACCCGCAGGGTCCACCCGGCCGGGTCGATCCGCTGAACGCCGTCGTCGAACCAGGAGGTGACCTCCAGCGACGGCTTGGCGATCGAGCCGCTGAAGCGTCGCCCGGTGGCGACCGCCCCCGCGTCCCAGGCGACGGTGGCCACGGCCGCCGCGCCGCCGAGCACGCCCAGCCGCAGCAGGGCCCGCCGGTCGGCGTCGGTGCGGCGTGGGCGTACGGCGTGGCCTAGGAAGTGCGCGGTCAGGGCGAGCAGCGCGCCGATCGCAGCGCCGACGTGGATCTGCATGAGGGTGAGCGGCCCGACGAACTCGACCCGGCCGGTCGAGTGCAGAAGGCCGCTGCCGATCGTGATCAGCACGAACGCCGCGAGGGTCAGCGACAGCGCCTTGGTGGCCCGCCGTCGCCGCGTGCGTCGCAGACCGCGCCGGATCACCACGTACTTCCAGGGCGCCAGCAGAAGGATCGCCAGCGCGGCGGCGGCGTGCAGCTGGATCAGATCGAGCGGCCAGTTCACCCCGATGGTGTTGGCCGCGGTCCCGGTGAGCACGCCCGCGGCCAGCAGCAGGCCGAGCGCCAGGTCGACCCGGCGCCCGCCCTGCCTGCCACGCAGACTCACCCGCATGGGCCGAACGCTAGCGCGGCCCCGACCCGCCGCCGTGTCGCGCGGGCATCGGTTTGCTATCGGCCGAACCACCAGGCGGTGAGCGTGTAGACCACGAGGATCACGGCGGCGGCGATCGCGTAGGCCCCCAGGCCGGTCAGGCCGAACGGGATCAGCAGGGCGAGCGCCAGCAGGCTGAGGCCCGCCGCGACGAGCTCGGGCCGCCACGCCTGATTCGTCGTGCCCGTGACGCAGGTCGCGTGCAGAACGCGTGCAGAGCCCTTGACCTCAACCTGACTTCACCTTGCAGAGTGACCCGATGAGAGCCGTTGTCTTCGACCGCTTCGGTCCGCCCGACGTCCTGCGCGTTGCCGAACTGCCCGATCCCGAGCCGGGGCCGGGCGAGGTCCGGGTCCGGGTGCGGGCCGCCGGGGTGCAGCCGTTCGACGTCTTCGTGCGACGGGGCGAGATGCCCTGGGCGCAGGTGAGTTTCCCGCAGCAGATCGGCCAGGAGTACTCGGGGGTGATCGATCGCCTCGGGGAGGGCGCGAGCGAGGCGGGCCTCGAGGTCGGTGACGCGGTGCTGGGTTCAACGATGTTCAACGGGTACGCGGAGTTGCTCTGCGTACCCGTACGCAATGTGGTGCGGAAGCCGGACCGCCTGGATCTGCCCACCGCGGCCGCGCTCGTCGCGGCATCGCAGACCGCGAGCGGCGCGCTGAACGAGCTCGGCGTCGGCGATGGCGATGTGCTGCTGGTGCACGCCGCGGCCGGCAGCGTCGGCACCGTCGCGACCCAGCTCGCGCGCCTGCGCGGCGCCACCGTGATCGGCACCGCGAGCCCCGCCAACCACGACTACCTGCGACAGCTCGGCGCGACCCCAGTCACCTACGGTGATGGCCTCGTCGATGCGGTGCGTGCCCTGGCGACGACGCCCACGGTCGCCCTGGACGCCGCCGGCGGCGAGGCCATCGCCCAGTCGATCGCGCTCGGCATCCCGCCGGCCCGGGTGGGCACCATCGTGGACGACAAGGCCGCCGCCGAACACGGAGCCCTGGTCGTGCGGGCCGGCCGGAGCCCCGAGCGCCTGGCCGAGGTGGTCGCGCTGGCCGCCTCGGGCAAGGTCACGATGCCGGTGCGCGCCTACCCGTTCGCCGACGTGGCCGCCGCCCACGCCGCGGTCGAGTCCCGCCACAGCCGGGGCAAGGTGGTTCTGATCGTCGAGCCCTAGCCGGTGATCGTGTTCCATGAGTAGGCGAGCAGCGCGCACGCGGCCCCGAGCAGCGCAAAGCTGATTCCCCGGGTCGGCAATGGCAGCGCCGCGAGCACCAGCAGAATGACCGCGATCAGATAAAGGGCAGCCTGAACTGACATCGTCGCTCCTCATTGGAATGTGATGGCGGCGACCGTTTACCCCAGAGGCGAGGAGCGCTAAACGGGTTTCGTGCTCGTCGACACGGCCGGAGTTCCTCGCCGATCCTGACCGAGGACCGTCGTCGAGCGCCCGTCGTCAACGATGTACGCGCCCGCGGAGATCGCGCCGAGTCCCACCGGTTCGAGGGTCAGCGAGACGACGCCGCCGGGCAGCACGCGCGAGCTCTCCTCGTCGATCGCGAACGTCGCGGGCGTGGATCCGTCCGGGAACAGGCGCTTGCCCGCGCCGACGACGACCGGGTACTGGAGCAGCCGGTAGAGGTCGACAAGCCCCGCCCGGTGCAACGTCTGCACGAGCTTCCAGCTGCCGTGCACCTGGAGCTCCCGGCCGGGAAGCTCCTTGAGGCGGCGTATCTCGTCGACCGGGTCGCCGCTCAGGACCGTCGTAGGGCTCCAATCGGCTTGCTCGCCGGTCAGCGTCGAGCTGACGACATGCTTCGGCAGCGTGTTGAGCTTGGTGGCGATCAGGTCACCGGGCTCGGCGACCTTCGACCAGTACCCGCCGAGCAGGCCGTAGCTCGTACGGCCGAAGAGAAACGCGCCCGCCTCCCGAAACCAGCTCTCGACGACCGCGGTGGTGTGCGCCGAGGCGTACGGGACGAGCCACCCGCCGCGGTCGAAGCCGCCGGAGCGGTCCTCGTCGGGGTTTCCGGGTCCCTGCATGACGCCGTCGAGACTGACGAAGGTGTTGACGCTGAGCAGCACGGTTCTCCTCCGGGTTCCGGGTCGTGGACGGCCGCCGTGGCCGGCCCGGAGGGGACGCTAGCTGCCGGGCCCCGGGCCGGTCTTGTACAGGAACGACATCGAGGGGCGGTCGCCCGCCTGCAGCTCGCGCGCGGTGTGCCCGACATAGCGGCGCAGCGCATGTGCGAGGTGGGCCTGGTCGAAGTACCTCAGCGTCGCGACGACCGCGCGCCAGTCGAGACCGTCGCGCAGCATCGTGGCGGCGGCGTTCGCGCGGTCGATCTGCGTCACGGCGGTCGGCGAGAGCCCGGTGATCGCGCGGTAGCGGCGCTGAAGGGTGCGCCGGGCGTGCTCCTCTCCGAGGCGCGATCGCGTCAGCAGGCCCGCGTCCTGCAGCCGCCGGACGAAGCGCTCGACGTTCTCGTACGTCGGCGCCTCCCAGTCCTCGCCGCCGATGACGATCCGGCCCGAATCCGTGACCGGGAGCGGCACCGACCTGTCGAGGAGCGAGGCCGCGGGGTGCGGCCGGATCACCGTGCCGAGTGCGAACCTGACACCGAGGAACTCGGCGTCGGGCGGGACCGGTGTGGTGGTCGCCCTCGTCTCCGGCCCGCGCAGGCTGGCGAGCAGGCGTCCCCGCGTCCGCACGAGGATCAGATGACTGCAGGTGCGCGCCGCGGACGTCATCGTGTCCTCGGCGTCGCTGCGGGTGCGCCACACGCGGTCGACGAGGCCCGCGCCGATCTCGGTGTTGCGATGCTCGAACCGCACGGCCGTGTCCTCCTCCGTCGTCGATCTGGGGTTACCCAGGAGCGTAGGGACCCGCCGGGGTCAGCCGGCCCGGGAAGCCTGCTCGACCAGGCCGGCGATCGTCCAGCTCGCGATGCGCTCGAACGACGGCTCGCGCCGCTCGCCGCCCTCCGCCAGCGCCGCCGCCAGGTGCGGAAAGCCGCCGGTCGCGATCGCCGACGTGATCAGCGTGACCTGCTCGGCCGTCGGCGTCGCGCCGGCCAGCTCGTTGGTCACGTACGACGCGACGAAGCCGGTGATCAGGGCGATCAGCTCCATCTTCGTCGGGCCGTCCAGGCCGGTCGGCGCCAGCGCGGCCAGGCCCCGCTCCAGATAGCCGAGCATGTGCGTGCCGGTCAGCCGCCGGTTGGGCAGGGCCGCCGGCAGCCACGGATGGGCCAGCATCAGCGACCGCTGCGCGCCGGCCAGGGCCAGCAGGTCGGCGCGCCAGTCACCGCTGATCGGCACGGCCGGCATCGAGGCGCCGGCCCGGTCGACCATCAGATCGAGCAGGCGGTCCTTGTCCGGCACGTACGTGTAGAGCGACATCGCCCCGGCGCCGATCTCGGTGGCGATGCGCCGGATCGTCACGGCCGCCAGTCCCTCGGCGTCGGCGACCCGGATCGCGGCCTCGACGACCTGGTCCCGGGTGTGCGCCGGTGGGCGTCCGCGAGTCATGGCTTCCTCCTGGTAGCATTTCCAGTACAACGTACGATAAAAGGAGCGTGCGCCATGCAGAGACTCCCGCTCTTCCTCCGAATGCTCATGCGGCGGGCCCGCAAGGGACCGTCCGCACGGTATGACGTCCGCTGGGAGCCGGCCCGGCCGGTGCCCGCCGCCGACGGCAGCCCCCTGCTGACCGACCATTACGCTCCGCTCACCGACGAGCCTTGCCCCACCGTGCTGATCCGCGCGCCCTACATACGCTCCGGATTCCCCTTCAACTACCTGTACGGCGCCCTCGTCGCCGAGCAGGGCTACCACGTGATCCTGCAGAGCAGCCGCGGCACGGGCGGCTCGGGCGGCGAGTTCCACCCCTGGCACAACGAGGCGGGCGACGGTCAGGCCGCCGTCGCGTGGCTGCGCGACCAGCCGTGGTTCACCGGCGATCTGTACACGATGGGGGCGAGCTACATGGCGTACGCGCAAATGGCCCTCGCCCTCGACCCGCCGCCGGAATGGCGCGGAGCGATCATGCAGGTCGGCCTGGCCGACCCGCACCGGTTCTTCTGGCCGGGCGGCGCCTTCGCGCTGGAACGTTCGCTGGTCGGCGGGATCGGGCTGTTCGGGCAGGCCCTGCGCGCCCGCGACTACCTGTGGGCGATTCTGCGCATGCAGCGCCACCTCAAGCGCGTGATCACCCAGGTGCCGCTGCTCGACGTCTATCCGGCGGTCTTCGGGGGTCGCCGGCCGGCGTTCGAGGAGTGGATCGCGCACCCCGAGCCCGAGCATTGGGCCGACAGCGATCTCATGCCGGTCGCCGACAAGCTCGCCGTGCCGGTCAGCCTCTGCACGGGTTGGTGGGATCTCGCGCCCGACCAGGTCATCGAGGCCTACACCCGGTTGCGCGCGGCCGGCCACGACCCCGACCTGCTGATCGGCCCGTGGACACACACCTCGGCGCTCGAACAGGGCTGGGCCGAGGTGTTCGGCCAGGCGATGCGCCGCCTTCGTGGCGAGGCCCCGGCCGACCGGGTGCGGGTCTTCGTCACCGGCGCGGAGCACTGGCGCGATCTGCCGTCCTGGCCTCCGGCCGGGCAGGAGCAGCGGTGGTTCCTCGGCGACGGCACGCTGCGGCTTTCCGAGGGTCCGGGTTCGACGAGTTTTCCGTACGATCCATCGCACCCGACCCCGTCGATCGGCGGCCCGTTGCAGTCCAGGACGCAGGGCAGGCGCGACAACGCCGTCCTCGAGGCGCGCCCCGACGTGCTCGTCTTCACCGGCGAGCCGTTGCTCGAGGCCGTCGAGGTGATGGGCGCGGTGCGGGCCGAGGTCGACGCCTCGACGACCGCCGCCGGCGGCGATCTTTTCGTCCGCCTCTGCGACGTCGACCCCGCCGGCCAGTCCGTGAACGTCTGCGACGGGCTGACCCGGTTCTCCGCGCCGGGCCGGGTCGTCGTCGACATGGGTCCGGCCGGGCACCGGTTCAAGCCCGGCCATCGCCTCCGGTTGCAGGTGAGCGGCGGCGCCCACCCGCGCTTCCTGCGCAACTACGGCACCGGCGAGCCGCCCGGCCCGGCCACCCGGATGGTCCCCACCGAGACCACGGTCCGGCACACCTCATCGCTGGTGCTCCCGGTCGTGGGCTGACCGGCTTCGCGGGGCGCCCGGCCGGTCGCCGCTCATCGGGCCGGGCGCCACATCGTGGTCATCACGTGGCCGCTCGCGGCGGTGATCTTTCCGTGCGGGGCGAAGCCCAGCCGCCCGTACCGCGCGTCGTTGGCGGGGTTGGACGACTCCAGATAGGCCGCGGCGCCCTGCGCGTCGACCGCGGCCAGATTCTCGGCCAGCAGGCGCATTCCGTGGCCCTTGCCGCGGTGGGCGTCGTGGGTGCCGATCAGGCCCAGGTAGTAATGCGGCTCGCGGGGCCGGACCGCATCGAACTGGGCCATGATCTCGAGGATGCCGTCGGTCGTCTCGCGGCCGGTGGTGGCGAGCAGCAGGCGCTCCAGCTCGGACTCCTCGGCGCCGGTCAGCTCGACTCCGCCCGGCGGGATCCACACCGCCGTGGCCTCACCGCCGGCCGTCAGGAACGTCCACGGATAGCGCTGCACGCAGGTGACGTAGAAACGCCACAACCCGGCCGCCTGCTCGGCCCGGCGCTCGACGTCGGGAAACGCCGGCCCCCACAGCGGGTCGTGGAAGAACGCGGTCGTCAGGATCGCCACGATCCGGTCGACGTCGGCCGGCCCGGCGACCCGGGCCGGTCCGGTGGTCATACCGACACCACGATGCCGATCATCGGGGGACGCCGCAGCCGCAGCAGGCGAGCGAACCAGTTACCCACCCGCGACATGACGTACCGGCGGGCGAGCAACTTGCGGGCCTGCTCCGTCCCGGCGTCGTCCAGCAACCGGGCCGTACCGGTCACGCTCGGCGCGCCGGGCTCCACTTTCCCGCGCAGGGTGCACGGCGTCACCTGCACCTGGGGGTTGTTCCGGATCCGCTTGACCTTGCCCGAGCCCGCTTCGGTCACGATCCAGAGCTCGGCATCGTGCGGCACGTGCCAGACCGGCGTGGTCACCGGCGTGCCGTCCTTGCGGTAGGTGGTCAGGCTGACATACCGGCTACGGACGATCTCATCGGCCACGGTCACCATGCGAGCGTAGCGGCTGGTGGCCGGGATAGCCTCCAGGTCATGCCCAGCTTCGAGATCACCCCGATCGGCACGGTCCGCAACGACCGGACGGACGTCCAGAACACGGACAACTGGGGTGCCGTCCGCAGCACCATCACCATCGACGAGCGCTTCGGCGAGGCGAGCCTGCAGGGTCTCGAGGGCTTCTCCCACGTGGAGGTCCTGTTCGTCTTCGACCAGTTCCCGGACGACGGCGACTACCGCGAACCGCGGCCCTACCGCGGCCGCGCCGACCTCCCGCCCATGGGCATCTTCGCCGGCCGCGGCCCCCGCCGGCCGAACCGCATCGGGGTCACCTGCTGCGCCATCGCATCCGTCCACGGCCGCGAATTGACGGTGGTGGGCCTCGACGCGGTCTCCGGCACCCCGGTCATCGACGTGAAGCCGGCGATGGCGGAGTTCCTCCCGGCCGGCACCAAGCAACCGGAATGGGTCAGCGCCATGATGTCGGAGTACTTCCAGCGGTAGGGCTACCTGTCCATCCACCCGTCCGGCGTGGGCCTGCGCAGGTGCGGCGGCTCGTCGAAGTCGATCTCCCGCATCACGCCGAGCAGCAGTTCCTCCCGCTCGACGTCCTCTACCACCAGGGCGACAACATCGACCGGGAACGGCTGCGCCGGCTCACCCGCGCACCGGCGCCCAGCGGCACGCCGGGCGAGCGGCCACCGCTGCACTCGTGGTTGGTGCGCTGGATCGAGCGCGACAGCGATCCGCGGACGGAGTTGGACTCCCTGCCCGGCGTCCTGTTGCACCTGGCTGACGCCTGGCGACGCCGCGAGGAGCGCAACGTCCGGCTGGTGCACTACGACGATCTTCTGACCGACCTGGACGGGCAGATGCGACACATCGCCGCCTGGCTCGCCATCGACGTACCGGCAGGACGGTGGCCGGAAGAGCTCAGCCGCTACCACCGGAGGGTCGCCGACTTGGCCCCGCCCGATCTGCTGGCCTGGCTGCACCGGAGATAGCCGTCATGCGCGTGCGGCGGCCCGCTGGCGGGCCGCTTCGTACAGCACGACGGTCGCGGCGGTGGCGGCGTTGAGGGAGCTGGCCGACCCGGACATCGGGATCCGGACGAGGTGGTCGCAGGCGTCGCGCCAGGCGGAGCTGAGCCCGGTGGTCTCGTTCCCGATCAGGGTCAGCGTGGGCCGGGTGAAGTCGTACTCCGCGACGTCCCGGTCGCCGTGCTCATCGGTGCCCATTACATGAAGGTCGATCCCGCCGTCGCGGACAGCCTCGATCCACGAAAGAACGGCCTGGTGCGAAGGCGCCCGCACCACCGGCAGGGCGAACAGGGATCCGGTGCTCGCGCGCACCGCCTTGGGGTCGTACACGTCGGCGGCGTGGCCGGTGACCACGACGCCGCCCGCGCCGAACGCGTCCGCGGAGCGGATCAGCGTGCCGATGTTCCCCGGGCTCGTGGGGCGGTCGAACACGACCGCGAGCATCGCGGGGACGGTGGGGATGCGGTCGAGGTCGTCCTCCGGCATCGCGACCACGGCCAGCAGTTCCGGTACGGTGTCGGCCTTCCCGCCCAGCTCGTGCATCAGCTCACGGGACACGGCGATCTTCTCGGCGCCGACCGCGTCGAGGGTCTCGCCGGCCCATGCCGACAGGTGGGCGCCCGCGTCGTACAGCAGTTCCCGGACCTGCCACCCGTGCTGAACGGCCATGGTGATGGGCCGGACGCCCTGCACGAGGAACTCACCGCGGCGCTGACGCTTGGTGCGGTTGCCGAGCAGGGCCTCCCACTGCTGGAACCGCGCGTTGCGGGTCGTCACCCGCAGTCTGGATGTCATGGTCTACGAAGGATACGTGGCCTCCGGCGGGCGGGTCTGGTGGTGCATGGTCCAGAGCAGGTCGGCCAGAACCGCCGGGTCGACCGAGGGGATGTCGGGAACCGGGTTGCCGGCGGCCCTGGCCGATTCCAGCTGGGCATGGAACGGCGTGTTCTCGATGGCGGCGCCGATGTAGAGGCCGCCGACGTAGACGCCCTTCCCGGCCACCGCGGCGTGCAGCGCCTGGAGGAGGTTGCGCTGGGCGGCCAGGGCCAGCCCGCCGGCGATGTCCGGGTTGCCGTGCAGCGCGCTGGCGCCCTGCGCGCTGAGGATCGCACCGTCACCCTGGGCGATCATGAAGGGCAGGAATTCCCGTACGAGGGAGAGCGGCGCGTGCACGCCGAGCGGCATGAGCTCGTCGACCCGCTCGGGGGTCAGTTCCAGGACGGGGACGAATCCGTTGGCCGCGGCGCCGTAGTACAGCGCGTCGACGTCGCCGACTGCGGCCCGGATGCGCTCGGCCAGCGCCGGGATGGCGCCGGTGTCGGCAAGGTCGGCGGCGATCGCATGCGCCTGCGCCCCGGCCCTGGTCAGCTGCTCGGCGAGCCCGTCGAGCGCCTCTTGGCGACGGGCCACGACGGCGACGGCGTAACCCTCACGGGCGTAGCGGTGCGCGACCGCCTGGCCGAGGCCCGGGCCTGCCCCGAGTACGGCGATGGATCTGGTCATAACCTGACCCTAGGGTTAACTTAACTTCCGAGTCAAGTTGATACGATGGCCCTCGTGGAGACCGGCGCGACCGCGATGCGACCGACGTTGCGCGCCGATGCGGCCCGCAACGTCGCCCAGATCCGCGCCGCCGCCATCGCCGCGTTCCGCGGGCGTGGGCTGAACACGCCGCTCGAGGAGATCGCGGCCGCGGCCGGGGTCAGCAAGGCCACCGTGTACAACCGCTTCGGCGGCCGGGACGGCCTCATCGACGCCGTGATCGGCGAGCTCGTCGCCGCCGAGATGGACGCGATCATGCAGAGGGCGCGGCGCGTCGACGATCCGTGGCAGGCCATCGCCACGTACGTCGCCGACCGGCGCGACCTGCTGTACCGCGAGCCCGCCTTCACCGACGCGCTGCTGATGACCTACCCGAACTCACGGCAGCTGGTCGCGCTCGCCAATGCGGCCACCGACGCGACCGAACACCTGCTCCAGCGCGGCCACGACGCGGGCGTGCTCAGGCCCGGCTTCACCGCCGCCGACCTGTACTACGCCGACGTCGCCAACGGACTCGCCCTGCGCGCGCTGCCCGGACAGACGCGCGAGGACTACGACCGCCGTACCCGCTTCTTCATCGACAGCCTCCGCCGCCCAGGGTAATCGTCGCGGGTTCACCGGCCGCTTCGAGGTGCGCATCCGCCGGCTCCCCGATTCGTGATCCGGCTGGACGCGGGGCGGGCCTGGACGGTTCCGGCCGGCGACTCCGAGGCCGACTGCGTGCCGTCGATGACCGGATGCGACGCCCTTCTGGTCGGCTCAAATCTCCAGAATCAACGCGCGGTGGTCGGAGACTTCCGGTTCCGCCAGGATGTCGCATCGTTTGACGGCGGCGACATCGGAAACCAGCAGATAGCTGGCGTGTCTCACCGCCTTGCGATAGTGCGAGGTGCGGGTGTCGGCGACGCCGACCAGGTCGGTGAGACCGACCTCCGCCAATACCCCGAATGTCTCGCTGTCGGGCAACACATTGAAGTCGCCGCACACCACCACCAGGTCGCGTGGATCACGGATCCGGCGCACGAGCGCGGCGAGCCGCTCGGCCTGGAGGCGCCGCGCCGGGGTGTCGGCCTTGCCGAGCGGGTCACGCAAGCCGTGCACCTGCACGACCCACACCGACCGGCCGGCGGCGCGGTCAACCGTCCGCACGGCGAGGGCGACGCGGGGACGGTCGGCGACCGTCCACTCGGCGTGGTCGGTGAATTGCCCGTGCACGAAGGCCGAGTCGACACCGACGATCGGCAGGTCCTCCCCGACCAGGGTCGCCAGGCCGAAGTCCTGCCGATGGCGGCGACCCTCGTCGTCGCGCACCGGGCCGGAATCGCTGGTCACAAAGATCGCTTGGTGCTGCGGCAGCGCGGCGCGGACGTCATCGAAGAGCGCAGCGCGCTGGGGAAGGCTGCGTTCGCCGTCGGAAAAGCGCGTCCAGCCGGTCAGGCCCGGAGTCCTGGTCACTTCCTGCAGACAGACAACGTGCGCTCCGCTGCCGGGCAGCCATTTCAGGAGATCGTCGGCCAGGGCGCCACCCCAGGCGTTGACACTCGCAATCCGCACCACGACTCCCCACTTCCTCGCGCGACAAGGTCGCCGCGCCGGACGCAGATCTTAGGCGGTGGTCAGGCGGGTACCGGGCGCTCGATCCAATGCGTCAGGTTGGCGGGGCGCTCGGCCTTGCCGTAGAACCAGCCCTGCACCAGGTCGCAGCCCTGGTCGCGGAGCCAGTCCCGCTGGAGCTCGGTCTCGACGCCCTCGGCGACCACCCGGTGGCCCATGGCGTGCGTCATCGCGAGCACGGCACGGACGATGGGCTCGTTCGTGCCGGTCTGCCCGACGTCGTTGATGAAGGAACGGTCGATCTTGACAATGCCGACGGGGAGGCGGTGCAGGTACGAGAGCGAGGAGTAACCGGTGCCGAAGTCGTCGATGCAGAGGGTGACGCCCAGGGCGTGCAGGGCGTTCAGGGTCAGCAGGGCCTGCTCGATGTCCTCCATGACGCCGGACTCGGTGATCTCCAGCCAGAGGGCGTTCGGGGGCAGGCCGGTCTCGCGCAGGACGTCGTCGACGATCTTCACGAGGGTGCCGTCGCGGAGCTGGCGGACGGCCACGTTGACCGAGACGTGCAGCGGGCGTGCGCCGGGCCCGCGCATGTCGGTCCAGGTCAGCAGCTGGTGGGCGGACTCGCGGAGGAGCCAGGCGCCCATCTCCTCGATCATGCCGGTCTCCTCGGCGATCGGGATGAACTCGATCGGCGAGATGAAGCCCAGCTCGGGCGAGTGCCAGCGCATGAGCGCCTCGAAGCCGTCGAGCTCCTCGGTGGCCAGGTCGACGATCGGCTGGAAGTGCACGGCCAGCTCGCCGCGCTCGAGGGCGCCGCGCAGGGACTGCTCGAGCTTCACCCGGTCGCGGACCTGCTCGCGCAGGGAGGTGTCGAACATGGCGTACGCGTTGCGGCCGGAACCCTTCGCCTTGTACATGGCCGTGTCCGCGTCGCGGATCAGCTCCAGCGCGTGGGCGCCGCCGGTCGACTTGGCCACGCCGATCGACGCCGAGATGACCACGTCGCCGACCGACAGCTCGAACGGCCGGGCCAGCTCGTCCAGCAGGCGGTCGGCGAGCGACTCGGCCAGCCGCAGATGCGACGGGCTGGCCAGCGCGATCACGAACTCGTCGCCGCCGATGCGGGCCACCACGTCCTCGGCGCGGACCTGCTCGCCGAGCCGGCCGGCGACCGCGCAGAGCAGCTCGTCGCCGACCTGGTGACCCCAGTGGTCGTTGATCATCTTGAACCGGTCGAGGTCGATGAAGAGCAGGCTGATCTCGAGGTGCTCGTCGATGGCCCGGTCGGCCCAGCGCGCCACGGTCTCCGACAGCAGTTCGCGGTTGGGCAGGTCGGTGAGCGCGTCGTGGGTGGCGCGGCGCCGGGTGACCCGCTCCGCCCGTACGCGTGAATTGTTGGACCGCACCACGCGGGCGAGCGTGAGAAGGACGAGCAGCGCGCACAAACCGGCCCGGATCAGGTCGTTGGCGAGCGAGCCGAGAGGCATGAGCGACGTGATCACCGTCGGGACCACGACGACGAGGCCGATGACCACCAGGCGGACCGGGCTCATGTCGCGGACGACGATCTGCTGTGGCTCGACCAGCGAGCGGCTCGAGGGGTGCAGCGCGGACGCGGGGATCAGCACGAACAGCACCAGGAACAGCGCGGTGATCGTCGCCTGGGAGACATCGACGATCTGGGCGTCGCGCAGGCTGAACAGCAGGTCGGCGACGAACATGGAGCCGGCCGCGACGATCAGCATCCACAGCGCGGGCTGCTGGGCGCCGCCGGCCAGCATCAGCTGAGCGACCAGCACCAGCAGCACGACGTCGATGATCGGGAACAGCGCGTCGAGGATCTCGAACGCCGTCAGGTTGGCCGAGCCGATCGCCGGGGCGATCACGAACGTCCAGGTCAGGAACGCCGCGGCGAGGCCGACAAGCAGCGCGTCGATCCGGGCCGGGTCGTCCTCGGCGGCGCAGCATCAGCGCGAAGGCGTAACCGATGCCGACGTACGCCAGCAGGACGAACGAGTTCGGGACGAGCGACACGGCCGTGACCGGGGTGGCCATGGTGCTGGGCACGAGGGCCCGGATCACGCTCGCGACGATGAACATGAAGCCGGCCGCCCGGATCAGGCGCCAGGGGAGGCGATCGGCGCGCTCGAGGTTGCGACGAGGGCCGGCGTAGAGGGCCACCATGCCGAGGATCATCACGAGAGCCGAGCTGGGTGTCTGGACCCACTCGGGCCCGAGGCAGAACACCGCGACGAGTCCGAGGCCGATCAGCACGTGGAGCCAGGCGAAGCGCGCACCCAGGGCCGCCGGGCGCGCGGAAATAGCGTCGACTCTGGTCACGCCAATCCATCGGCAACTCCGCCGCAATCTTTACAAATAGAAAAGACGTGCGTTAAAAGAACTTTGCCCTGATTTGTCCAGGGAATAGGCCCACATAGTTGGGCATTTCCGGGACGACGGCGGGCGGAACCGGCAACGTGTCACATGGCCGAGCAACCAGTATCACGGGGGTCCATGTGCGCCGGAATCGGACGAAGCGCCGCGTCGCCATGCTGCTCACCATGACCGTCGCCACGAGCCTGCCATCCGGCCCGCCCGCGGCCGCCGCCGCCGCCGCGGCGCCCGATCCGGCGCTGCAGACGATCTCCTTCCCTGGCGCCGTGGCCACCCGGCCCTTCAGTCTCCTGGGGATCACCTGGGACGATCCGACGGCGCCGCTCGACGGGACGGTCCGCGTACGCACCCGGAAGATCGGCACGGCCACCTGGACGCCCTGGCAGACCCTCGAGGCGGACGGCGCGGCCACCGGCGACCGGCGCGGCGCGACCGACCCGCTCTGGGTGGGCGCGTCGGACGCGATCGAGGCCCGCATCGACGGGCCCCGCCGCGCGCTCCCCGCCGGCCTGCGCGTGGACCTGATCAACCCGGACGCCGAGATGACCCCCACGAGCAGAATGAGCCGGACCGAGTCCGTCGCGATGCCGGCCCGGCCGGTCCCGCGGATGATCACGAGGGCGGGGTGGGGCGCCAACGAGGCGATCGTCCGGAAGGCCCCCGAGTACACCGGCCCGATCCAGGTCGTCTTCGTGCACCACACAGCGACCGGCAACGGCTACTCCTGCGCCGACTCGGCCGCCCTCGTCCGGGGCATCCAGGCCTACCAGGTGCGCACCAAGGGCTGGGACGACATCGGCTACAACTTCCTCGTCGACAAGTGCGGCGCCATCTTCGAGGGCCGCGGCGGCGGCGTGGGCCGCAACGTCCTCGGCGCGCACACGCTCGGCTTCAACGCCGACGCCAGCGCGATCGCCGTGATCGGCACCTTCGACGCGGTCGGGGTCTCCCCCACCGTCCGCAACGCGATCGCCACCGTTGCCGCCTACAAGCTCGGCGCCGCCGGCAACCCACCCAACGGCAAGGTCGTCTACACCTCGGGCGGCAGCAACCTCTACCCGGTGGGCGCGCGGGCGACCCTCTTCCGCATCTCCGGCCACCGCGACGCCGGCCGCACCGACTGCCCCGGCGACTCGCTCTACCGGCAGCTCCCGCAGATCCGCGCGATCGCCGGCGCCGCCCCGATCGGCCTGCGCTTCCTGCGCATGTCCGGCGCGATCAAGCGCGGCCCACTGCTGTACACCCGCGGCCTGATCAACCCGCTCTGGAACGTCACCACCCCGAGCGCGCTGATCGCCCGGTTCGAGGTGTGGGTCGACGGTCGCCTGACCCTGGCCGCGCCCGGCTCGCACCGCACGGCGGCCCTGCGCCTCACCCCCGGCGGCCACCTCGTCGGCGTCCGGGCCGTGCACCTTTCCGGCCGCACCACCATGACTACCGCCAAGATCGTCTCGGACCCGAACGCGCCCGTTTTTACCGCCGGACCCGACGTGGCACTGCGCCCCGGCTCGCTGAACGGCACCGTCCCGATCCGGCTGGGCTGGACCGCCACCGACGTCAACGGCCTCTCCGCGGTAAGCCTGCTCCGCCCCACCGCGGTCGACCTCGGAATCACCACGCGCAGCCGGAACGGCACGATCAAGCCGGCCGTGCCCACGACCTTCGCGCTACGGGCCGCTGATCGCGCGGGAAACCAGGTCAGCGCCTCGGTCACCCGTACACCCGTGGTCTTGTCGGAAGCCGTCACCCGGCGCACCGGAATCTGGCGCACGCTGCGTGACCCTCGCTATCTCGGCGGTGTCGCGCTCGGCGCGACCGCCGCCGGATCCACCGCCACCTGGACCTTCACCGGACGCTCGGCGGCACTCGCGGCCGGCCGGGGCGCGCTCTCCGGACGCGTCCACGTCTGGGTGGACGGCGACGACGCGGGCGTCGTCGACCTCGGCAACCCGAGGACGATCTATCGCCAGGCGGTCTGGTCACGCTATTGGAGCGGCGGCGGCGAGCACACCGTTCGCGTACGGGTGGAGGGCACCGCCGGAAGGCCCGGGGTGATCCTGGACGGGCTGGTGTATCTGAAGTGATTGCTGACAGAAGATGTCAGCCTTCGGGGGCAGGATTCGGTGCATGACTGGTTTTGCGACTCTTGCCATGATCAACATCGACGCCGAGAACCCCGGCGCAATGGCCACCTTCTACTCGCGCGTGCTGGGTTGGGAGGTCCTGCACAGCGAGGGCGACTACGCCATGATCGGCGACGGCACGGTGAGCCTCGGGTTCGGCCGGGTGCCCGGCTACTCGGGCCCGGGCTGGCCCGAGGAGGCCACGCCGAAGCGCTACCACCTCGACTTCTACGTCGACGACCTGGACAAGGCCGAGGAGCAGGCGTTGGCCCTCGGCGCGACCAAGCCGTCCGAGCAGCCCACGCCCGACCGGTGGCGGGTACTGCTCGACCCGGGCGGCCAGCCCTTCGACATCTGCTTGCGCAGCTGAGCCCCGCGCCGAGTTCCGGCCGCCACCTGTGGACGGCGGCCGGAACTTGTCGTACTCCCCTGCTTTACTTGGCCCCTCCCTACCGGGTGGGGGCGGTCCGTGGGCCGCCCAGGATGATGACTTTCATGCGGTCCCCGAAAGGCGGTCCCCGAAAGGCAGGTCATCAAGATTCTGCGGGAGTCGGACGACGGCAGGGAACAGCGACCAGGAGACATCGGGCTTGGCGCCATGCGGGCCGCGGCCCGCGCGATGTGTGGCGTCACGCCCAGCCGTCGCGCGATCGCCCGCCGGGAGGGATCGCCCGCGGCGCTCGGTTCAGCAGCACACGCCGCGGGCGGGGCGCCCTGACGATCAGCGAGCAGCAGGCGCGCCCAAATGAGTGGTGAGCAGCTGTGAGCCAGCGACGGGCTCCCCGACGATCAGGGAACAGCCGGGTGGCAACCACCCCTCGAATTCAGGATGGAAGGCCGGCCGGAGCGTAGTTCTTCAGCGTGATCGCGTCGGCCTTGGTGAACTGCTTCTCCAGCATTCCCTTCATCGGCCAGACGCCCATCATGCGCATCGAGACCGCGCGCATGCGGATCATCAGGCTGCTGTTCGGCGCGAACGCCTTCATGCCGCCGGGCGGCAGCTGGGTGCCGTCCTTCACGTAGGCCGCCATCTGCTCCTGGTAGGCGGCGAACGCGGCCTCCGGGCTCGCGGCCGCGGCCAGCTCCCCCGCCAGGACGTACGCGCCGACCAAGCTCATGCTGGTGCCGAGGCCGGCCAGCGGCGAGCCGCAGTAGCCGGCGTCGCCGAGCAGCACGACCCGGCCGCGGCGCCACTTCTCGACGTGGACCTGCGTGATCTCGTCGAAGTAGAAGTCGGGCGCGTCGGGCATGCTTGCCAGGAATCCGGGCACCCGCCAGCCGATCCCCGCGAAGCGTTCGCGGAGCTCCCGCATTTGTCCGGCTTTATCCGTACGGGTCCACGGCTCGTTCGTGCGGAAGCTCAGGCTCGCCTTCGCCGTCCCGCCGCGCTCGGGCCGGATTCCCGCGACCAGCCCGCCGGGCGCGTTGAACATCTCGAACCAGTTGTCCAGGTCGCCCGGGTCGGCAACGGTGAAGTAGGCCCCGCGCCCGCCCAGCGGCCGCACGAACTCCTCGTGCGGCCCGAACGCCAGCGCCCGCACGCCGGACCGCACCCCGTCGGCCCCGACCACGACGTCGAATCTTTCCCGGCCGCCGCTCGCGAACGTGGCGTCCCCGTCCGGCGTCAGCGCCGTGATCCGGTCGCCGAAGCGCCAGTCGACGGCGCCCGCGGTCGCGTCGTGCAGGATCCGGGCGAGGTCGCCGCGGGCGATCTCGATCTCGGCGACGATTCCCTCGCCGCCGAACAGGTCGGCCGGCATCGTGGCCCGCTTGCGACCCCGCGCGTCGACCAGCGCCCAGCCGCGCTCGTCGACCTGACTGTCCCGGATCGCCTCCCGCAGGCCCATCCGCTCGATCACGTCGCGCGCGACGCCGCGGACGTCGACCGCGTGCCCGCCCGGCCGCGGCGCCCGGGACCGCTCGACGATGGTGACTTCGGCGCCGGCCCGCTGCAGCCAGAATGCCAGCGCCGGTCCGGCGATCCCGCCGCCGGAGATGAGAACGCGCATTGCCCCGCTCCTCTGCGTACTCTGTAGATTGGTGTACTAGTGAGAGTAGGAGCGCGCGTTGCTCCTGGCAAACCGCACTAGTACGCTCGCCCTGCGAGGAAGAGGTGTACTAGTGCATCCGTATCGGCGGATCGTGGAGGACGTGCGCCGGCGCATCGAGGCCGGCGAGCTGAGGCCGGGCGACCGGGTGCCGTCGGCCCGGCAGATCACCCACGAGTGGGGCGTCGCGATCGCCACGGCCACCAAGGCGCACGCGACCCTGCGCGAGGAAGGGCTGACCGTGGCCCGCCCGGGCGTCGGCACCGTGGTGGCCGGGCCGGCGCCGCGCCGTGACCACGAGCTGACCCGGGAACGGATCGTGGCCGCCGCGGTCGCGATCGCCGACCGCGAGGGGATGGCCGAGCTGTCGATGCGGCACATCGCGAGCTCGCTGGGCGTCTCGACGATGTCGCTCTACCGGCACATCCCGGGCAAGGAGGAGCTGACGCTCGCCATGATCGACGCGGCGATGGCCGGCATCCGGCTGCCGGCCCGCTACCCGCCCGGCGGCTGGCGCGCCGCCCTCGAGATCTGCTCGCGGATGGAGTGGGCGACGTTCCAGCGGCACCCGTGGCTGGCGCCGACCATGTCGATCACCCGGCCGCAGCTCGCACCGGCCGCCATGCGGCTGACCGAGTGGGTGCTCGGCGTGTTCGACGGCACCCGGCTCACTCAGTCCGAGCGGATGTACGTACAGATCCTGCTGTTCACGTTCGTGCGTGGCGTGGCGAGCGCGCTCGAGCCGGAGGCCGAGGCGATCCAGGAGAGTGGCCTCACGAACGACCAGTGGGTCGACGCCCAGACGTCGACCTTCCTGGCCACCATGGACGCGGAGAACATGTCCCACTTCCGCGAGCTGACCGCGCAGCCGTTCGACTTCGACCTGGACAAGCTGTTCGAGTTCGGGCTGGCACGGCTGCTCGACGGGCTCACGCCGTACGTGTCAAGCCGATCTTGATCGTTCAGAGCCTGCGGCGATAGACCACGGCCTGCCAGGGCGCCAGCGTCAGGCCCGTCGGCGAGGCGACGTTGGTGAGCACGAGCTCGGCCTCCTCCCAGGCGATCGCGTCCTCGATCTCGGCCCGCACGGTCTCGCCGGTGAAGTTGCCGACGACGAGCAGCTCGGTGCCTTGATAGCGGCGGGTGAAGGCGTAGAGCCGCTCGTCGTGCGGCAGCAGCATCGTGAAGTCGCCGTCGACCACGGCGGGCTCGTCGTGCCGGAGCTTGATCAGCTTGCGGTAGTGGTGGAAGACGGAGTCGGGGTCGGCCCGGTCGGCCTTGGCGTTGACCTGCGGGTAGTTGGGGTTCACCGCGAGCCACGGCGTGCCGTCGGTGAAGCCGGCGTGCGGCGAGTCGTCCCACTGCATCGGCGTGCGCGCGTTGTCCCGCCCCCGGGCCCGCAGCACGGTCAGCACCTCCTCGGCCGTGCGTCCCTCCTTGTCGAGGGCCTGCGCGTACTGGCCGAGCGCCTCGATGTCGCGGAAGTCGGCGATCGTGCGGAACGGGTAGTTGGTCATGCCCAGCTCCTCGCCCTGGTAGACGTAGGGCGTGCCGCGGTGCAGGTGCAGCACCGTGCCGAGCATCTTGGCCGCCGTCACGCGGTGCTCCGGCGAGTCGTCGCCGTACCGGGAAACCGCCCGCGGCTGGTCGTGGTTGTTCCAGTAGAGGCTGTTCCAGCCGACCTCGGCGAGCCCGGTCTGCCAGCGGCCGAAGATGCCCTTGAGCTTGGTGAGCTGGAGCGGGACGAGCGTCCACGGGTCGCCGCCGCGGTCGGCCCACACGTGGTCGAACTGGAAGACCATGTCGACCTCGTGCCGGTCCTGGCCGGTGAACTTGATGGCCTCATCGACGGTGACCCCGGGCATCTCACCTACGGTGAGCATTGCCTGCTTGGAAAAATTCAGCCGGCCGGCGAAGACCTGGTCGTGCATCTCGCGCAGGAATTCGTGGTTCCGAGGGCCATTGATGTACGAGGCAGAGCCGTCGCCGTACGCCGCGCCGGTCGTCAGGCGCCCGTCCGTGAGGGGCAGCACCTTGGAGATCATGTTGATGACGTCCATCCGGAAGCCGTCGACGCCCCGGTCGAGCCACCAGCGCATCATCGCGTACACGGCCTCGCGGACCTCGGAGTTCTCCCAGTTGAGGTCGGGCTGCTTCGGCGAGAACAGGTGCAGGTAGTACTCGCCGGTCTTCTCGTCGTACTCCCAGGCGGGACCGCCGAACGCCGAGCCCCAGTTGGTCGGCTCCGCGCCGGGAGTGCCCGGCTCCATGCCCGCCCGCGCCGGCCGCCACCAGTACCAGTCGCGCTTGGGGCTGTCGCTGCCCGACCGGCTCTCCACGAACCACGGATGCTCGTCGGAGCTGTGGTTCACGACCAGGTCCATGATCAGCTTCAGGCCGCGGGCGTGCGCGCCGGCCAGCAGCTCGTCGAAGGTCGCGAGGTCGCCGAAGAGCGGGTCGATGTCCTGGTAGTCGCTGATGTCGTAGCCGTTGTCGTCCTGCGGCGACTGGTAGATCGGCGAGAGCCAGAGCACGTCGACGCCGAGGGCGGCGAGGTGGTCGAGGTGGTCGATGATGCCCCGCAGATCACCCATGCCGTCGCCGTCGGCGTCGGCGAAGCTGCGGGGGTAGATCTGGTACACGACCGCCTTTTTCCACCAGAGATCCGTCATGCGTCTTCTCTAACACGAGAACGCGGATCGAAACCCCTGGGCATACTAAGTAGGTGTTAAACACCAAAAAGTACCAAATATCATGAAATGGGCTCAGCTGTCATGAAGGTGGCGTTGCTGGGGCCGATCGCCTGGCGTACCCCGCCGCTGCACTACGGCCCCTGGGAACTGATCACCAGCCTGCTCGCCGAGGGGCTGGCCGGGCGCGGCATCGACGTCACGCTGTTCGCGACGCTCGACTCGGTCACCAAGGCCGCCCTGGACGGGGTCAGCCCGGCCGGGTACGAGGAGAGCGACGAGATCGACGGGCGGGTGTGGGAGGCGCTGCACGTCAGCCACGCGCTCTCCCGGTCCGCCGAGTTCGACCTCGTGCACAACCACCTCGACTGGCTGCCGCTGGCGTTCTCGCAGCACTGCGCCGCGCCGATGCTCACCACGATCCATGGCTTCTCGGGGCCGCACATCCTGCCGGCCTACTCGCGGGCGCGGTCCCACTTCGTCTCCATCTCCGACAGCGATCGATCCCCGCTGCTGCCCTACATCGGGACCGTTCAGCACGGGATCGACTTGTCCACGCTGCCGGCGTCGCTTTCCCCCTCTCCCGATTTAGTGGCCTTTGGCCGAATCCATCCGGACAAAGGCACCGACCTGGCCATCGAGATCGCCGCTCGCGCCGGGCGCCGGCTCATTCTTTGCGGGATCGTCCAAGATCATCAGTTTTATGAGTCGCTGATCGCGCCGCGCATAGACGGCGATCGAGTCGTCTACCTCGGGTCGGTCGGGCCGGCCGACCGGGGCCGGATCCTCGGCTCCGCGGCGGCGTTGCTGCACCCGATCCGGTTCGCCGAGCCGTTCGGGCTCTCCGTCGTCGAATCGATGGCGTGCGGGACGCCCGTGATCGCGTACCGGAAAGGCTCGATGCCGGAAGTGGTCGACGAGGGCGTGACCGGACGTCTGGTGACGGACGTCGGCGAAGCGGTCACCGCGGTGGCGGGCATCGATGGAATCGACCGTTCGCAGTGCGCACGACGCGCTCGGGAACGGTTCTCATCCGACCGCATGGTCGACGACTACCTGGCGATTTACCGCAAAATCATCAGTTGAATAGGCGGATCTTGTTAACGTCACAATGAGGGTTATTCACGACCTTCCGCGAGTTGCAGCAACGGCCAGGTTGGCGACGTGGTCTCCACCGTCGTGAATAACCCTCATTTGAATTGCACGTTAATCGGGGCAATTTCCCGGGGCGTCGCAATGGCGTTTGCGCGCGGGCCGTACTCCTTCCTCCGCGTGCGCTGAGTCGTGCTGCGGGGAGGCAGCCGCGAAACGAGAAAGGCCCTGTCATGCCCGCCACGTACGGCTTTCTGAGCACCTATCCGCCCACCCAATGCGGTTTGGCCACATTCAATGCCGCACTCGCCACCCAGCTCAATACGACCGGCAGCGCCGGAGTCGTCCGGTTGCTCGCCAGCGACTACGTGAGCGGCGGCATCGACCTCGACCGGGGCGCGCCGCGCGTGGTGCACACCTGGCACACCGACAGCCCGGGCGGCTGGGTCGCGGCGTCCAACGCGCTCAACCGCTTCGACGTGGCGGTCCTCCAGCACGAGTACGGGATCTACCCGGGCGACGCCGGCGCCGAGGTGCTGCCGCTGCTGCGCGCCCTCAAGATCCCCTCGATCGTCGTCCTGCACACCGTGCTCAGCCACCCCGACCCGCTCCAGCGGCAGGTCCTCGAGCGCATCGGGGCGACCGCGGACGCGCTGGTCACGATGACCGACACCGCCCGGCAACGGCTCATCGCGGGCTACACCGTCGACCCGCGCAAGATCTCGGTGATCCCGCACGGGGCCGGCAGCCACGAGAGCGCGCCCCGCGAGGACCACGACCGGCCGCACCTGCTGACGTGGGGGCTGCTCGGGCCGGGCAAGGGCATCGAGTGGGCGCTACGGGCGCTGGCGCTGCTGCGCGACCTGTCGCCGGCGTCGGCCTACACGGTGGCCGGGCGCACCCACCCGAAGGTGCTGGAACAGTTCGGGGACGCGTACCGGGACTCGCTGAAAGCCCTCGCCGGCACGCTCGGGGTGACCGACGACGTGACCTGGCGCGACGAATACCTGGACCAGGCCGAGCTGTCCCGGCTGATCCGCTCGGCGGACGTGGTGGTGCTGCCCTACGACTCGACCGAACAGGTCACCTCGGGGGTGCTGATCGAGGCGGTCGGCGCGGGGGTGCCGGTGGTGGCGACCGAGTTCCCGCACGCGGTCGAGCTGCTGGCCGACGGACCCGGGCTTCTCGTGCCGCACCAGGACCCGGAGGCGATGGCCGCGGCGATCCGGCACCTGCTCGCCTCGCCGGGCCTGGCCGACCGGCTGACCGGGATCGCGGGCGGGCCGACGCTGCGCTGGCCGGCGGTCGCGGCGCGGTATCAGGCCCTCGCCGGGCGCCTGCTCTCCTCCTCGGCCGCTCCCGTCGCTGCCTCAGTTCCGGCGTGAGCGCCTTCGTCGCAGCTGGAGGCCTGCGGCTCGTTCCGCCGCCCATTCGGCTCTCCGACGTCCCGCCACCCAGCTTCAGCCACATCGCCCGGCTCTCCGACGACACCGGGCTGCTCGAGCACGCGCGCAACGCGATCGCGCGGCGCGAGCACGGCTACTGCGTCGACGACGTCGGCCGCGGCCTGCTGGTCGCTTCGCGTGAGCCACGTCCCGCGCCGCAGGTGGTCACGCTGGCCGAGAGGTATCTGGCGTTCCTGACGCACGCGCAGGATCCCTCCGGCGCCTTCCGCAACCGGATGGGCTACGACCGGCGCTGGACCGACGATCCCGGGCTGGGCGACTGGTGGGGGCGCGCGCTCTGGGGGCTGGGCACGGCCGCGGCGCGATCCACGGCGCCGTGGATCAGGCGCGAGGCCCGCCTGGCCTTCCGCTCGGGGACGCGGCAACGCTCCTCGTGGCCACGTGCCATGGCGTACGCCGGATTGGGCGCCGCCGAGATCTTGCGGTCCGACCCGCGTGACCAGGACGCGGCCTCACTCCTGCGGGACGCCGCGGACGCGGTCGGGCAGCCCGGCCCGGACCCGTCCTGGGTCTGGCCGGAGCCGCTGCTCACCTACGCCAACCCGACCATGGCCGAGGTGGTGATCGCGGCCGGCGACCTGCTCGGCGACGAGCCGCTGCTGCGGGCCGGCCTGCGGATGCTCGCCTGGCTGTGCCGCGAGCAGGACAACGACGGCCACCTCTCCACGGTCCCCGTCGGCGGGTGGCGCCAGGGCGACCCGAAACACCGCTTCGACCAGCAGCCGATCGAGGCCGCCGCCACCGCCGACGCGTGCGCCACGGCCGCCGCGATCACCGGCGACGACCGCTGGGACGAACCACTATTTCGGTCAATAGCATGGTTTTTGGGCGACAACGACACTCAGACCGTCATGTACGACCCACTAACCGGCGGATGTTATGACGGATTAACGGCAGATGGTCCTAATGTGAACCAAGGAGCCGAATCCACCCTCGCGCTCGTGTCGACCCTGCAGCATGCCCGCAAGCTGGCGACCCGGAGCGCGACCCGACCGTCAGGCGGCCTAGCGTGACCGCAACCATGAACTCACAAACCTTTATGACCCGGCACGACATCATCATGGAGCCGGACGACCGGCGCGTGGTGATCAAACTGTTCGTGCCCGGCGAGGACGCCCAGATGGTGCAGAACCGGGCCTCCAGCCTGATCGAGCGCATCCTTCAGCTCGACGAGGCGGAAACGGCCCGGCTGCTCGACGACGTGCTGAACAACTTCGCGGGCCGGCATCACGACCTGCTGTCGACGTTCCAGCACCACTACGCCCTGGTACAGCACCGGGTGCCACCGGAGATCGAGCTGTCCCCGACGGCGCGCACCCTGATCGGCGCGTACTTCAGCCACGAGTTCTCGGTCGAGGCTGCGGCCCTGTGCAACCCGTCGATGGTGCCGCACCCCGACCAGACCAGCCTCGAGCCCGGCGAGCTGCGGGTGGCGATCAGCCTGCGCCAGATCGGCGAGGGCCACATCTCCTCGATCGGCTTCTGCTCGGCGATCCTCGGCCCCGGCGACACCATCCGGCTCGAGGAACGGGGCGGCCCCCTCATGATCGGCCAGCGCGTCGGCGCCATGCACATGCGCTTCCAGCTGTCGGCCGCGCTGATCGACGAGGAGATCGACAACGAGGCTTCCGCGTACGTCGTCTCGGCGCTGCCCGAGCGCTACAGCGACGAGGAGTTCGAGGATGTGATGACCCACATCCCCGCCGAGCTGCTGGCCCGCCCCACCACGCAGGAGACCGTCGACAAGATCCGCCACATCGTCGGCGAGGACTACGCGGTCTCCTTCCCGTGCGCCACCCCCATGCATCAGCGGGTCATGTGGCCCGCCACCCGCGCGGAGAGCAACGGCATGGAGGACGCCCGCTTCGTTCAGGTCCTCGACCCCGACGGCCGGCTCGCCTACCAGGCCACGTACACGGCCTACGACGGCCGCCGCATCTCGGGCCGCGTCATCTTCTCCCGCGACATGCGCCATTTCGAGGTCACCCAGCTGCACGGCCCGGCGGCGAGGAACAAGGGGATGGCCCTGTTCCCGCGCTACGTCGACGGCCGCAAGCTGGCCCTGTGCCGATCCGACGGCGAGACGCTCGGCCTGAGCGTCCGGGACGACCAGCACCGCTGGCAGGAGGCCGTGCCACTGCTGGTCCCGCACCGCGGCTGGGACCTGATCCAGGTGGGCAACTGCGGCTCGCCGGTCGAGACCGAACAGGGCTGGCTGGTCCTGACCCACGGTGTCGGCCCCATGCGGCGCTACGCGATCGGCGCCATGCTCCTGGACCTGGAGAACCCCGAGCGGGTCATCGCCGACCTTCCCGAGGGCTTGATCCACCCCGACGAGGTGGAACGGGAGGGCTACGTCCCGAACGTCCTGTACTCGTGCGGCGGCCTCCTGCACGACGGCCGTTTCTGGCTCCCGTACGGCGCCAGCGACGTGCGGGTGGGTTTCGCCAGCATCGCCCTGGACCAGCTCCTGAGCCGCATGGTCCCGACCGGCTACTGAACCGCCGTCGACCCCCGGCGGCGGGCGGGCCGCCGGGCATGGACATCCGCCTGGTGACGACGCTGTCTCAGGCCTGGTTACGGATCTTGTCCGCCGCGGCGAGCAAGATCTCGGTGGGGATCTCGACGAGGCGCTCGCCTTCGGGCACCTCGACGCCGGCGCTGTCGCCGTTCACGACATAGCCCTGCACCACGACCGTCTGGCGGTCGGTGCCGTACACGGTTGGGCATGTGCCACCGGAGCACTGGCTGGCCAGAACCGGAAGGCGCGAAACCGCGGTAGCGGCACGCTCCTCCGTTGTGGCAACGGGATCCTTGTGGGTCGTCATGACACTGACGGTACGGACGGAGACCGTATTGTCACAACCAGTTAGGCGGTGGCCTCGGACAACCGCCGGATGTAGCGCTTCTCGAAATCGTCGAGGATCGGGTCGATGTCGCTGGTCGCGGCCGAGTCCAGCCCTTCGAACACGCGCCGGTAATAGCCGGCGGTGCGGCGCCCGCGCGACAGCAGGCTGGTACTGAAGAGATCGACGAAGACGTTTCGGTCGTCGGTGAGGACGAAGCCGTGGACCGGCGGGATCGGCCATGGCGCGTTCTGCGGAATGATCCGGATGGTGACGTTCGGGTAGGCCGCGACCACGCGCAACCGCGCGATCTGCGCGATCATGTCGACCGGCGGGCACACCTGGTGGCCGAGCACGTCCTCGGCGATCAGGAAATGGAACTGCCGACCGGGCTCGTCGAGCGTCAAGGCTCGCTGCATGCGCGCCGCGACGGCCTCCGAGACGGCCAGAGTCGAATCGGCGATCTGATCGTCGGCCATCTCCATCCGCAGGACCCCCAGCACGGCACGGGCGTACTCGCTCGTTTGCAGCAGCCCGGGAACCACGGCGGACTGGAAGATGCGCGTGTCACGGGCCGAAGCTTCGAGCCGTCGCACGAAATGTTGCCGATCCGCGAGCCCAGGTTGGGTCGACTGCCAGTCGATCAGGACCTCGCTCGGCCGCTCGACCAGCCCGACGAGACGCTCGACCTCTTCCGAGGGCAGCTCGAGGGCTTCGGCAACGCGGCGGACAACCTGAGGGTCCGGATTAGAGGCGTTGTTCTCCAGCCTGGAGATGGTCGCCTGGCTAATGCCGACCCGCTCGCCGAGCACCTGGCCCGAGATCTGCTTGCTCCGGCGCCAGCGAGCGAGTGCGGTGCCGACGGGCTCGTCGAAGCCGTCGGCGAGGTGAGGCGAGTCGGTCACGTTTGCTCGCCCCTCTCGGTATTCGTCGTTGCGTGGTCAGCCAGCGGCCTTCACCGCTTCGGCGAGCAGCTCGGCGGGAATCTCCACAAGTTGCTCGCCGGCGGGCAGATCAAGCCCCGCGGCCTCGGCGGTCAGGGCGTAGCCCTGGACAACATAAGTGCCGCGGTCGGTGCGGTAGACGGTGGGGCAGCTTCCCCCGGCGCAGAGCTTGGTGAGGAAAGTCAGCGGCTCGGTTCCGTCTCGTTCAGCATCCTGAACGACCGTTAAAGGTTGATTTGTCACAGGCGAACGATACAGCAACTATGAAGTTCTTATGCGCCCTGTGTGCATAGTCTTCATGCAACCACATGGCAAGGCCTGGGGATACCTCGCGTGACTGATGACGTGAAGGCTGAAGCGGTATTCATGTCGCCGGATGACTCTTGCGATCACGTGCATAGTCATGGATATTCATGGTGAGGGTCACGGAGAGATAACCAAGAACGCCGGTTGGCTTCGTACCGTGGTTGTCCCACCGTCAGACGACGGGGTCAGGCCCTTGATGGTGCATATGCGGCCTGAGCGGAGGTCGATCATGCTCTCTTCCTTCCCCACCTCTTCGGCGAGCATCGACCTCCCCGACACGGTGCGCGCCGCCCCACCGGTCGTTTATCTGTTCTTCGCCGCTCTCTGCCTGGTGGTAGCCCTGGTGGCCGCCGCGGCGGTCACCGCGCGCTGAGCGGCTCCGCGCCGCGTCCGAGTCGCCCGGTCCGTGCCGGGCGGGTCCCTCGCATCGTCCCTGGCGACAGGAGAAATCGATGACCAGAACCTTGCTGGCCGGGATCGTCGCTCTGCTGGTACTGCTGTTCGTGCTCAGCGAGATCGTGTCGGCCGTGCTTCCCCTCATCATCGTCCTGACGTTCGTGCCGGAGCGCGAGCGCGAAGCCCTGGCCAGGTTGCTCGCCGCGCTGGACTCGTCCCGTCGGCTACGACTGTGGCGCGCGCTCCGGTTCGCCGTCACGATGCGGCGCCAGGAGCGCAAGACCGCGCTTGAGGCGCGGGACCCCGAGCGCAATCCGTACGCCCACCTGAACGAACTCTTCGCGCAGATGCCCCCCGATGCGCCGCTCAACCAGCGGCGCAGCTGTGCCGAGTCCGAGAAACCGGTCTCGCCGCCGTCGTGACGCATCATCGGCGGCAGAAGTCAGCGCGACTCGTGGACCAGGATCGCAACCTGGACGCGGTTGGTCAGGCCGAGCTTTGCGAAGATCCGCGTCACGTACGCCTTGACCGTCGCCGTGCTCATTCGCAACTCGATACCGATCTCCTGGTTGGTGCGCCCGTCCGCGATCAGCTGAGCCACCTCCGTCTCGCCGGGGCTGAGCCGGCGCAGTCGCTCCAGGGCGCGGTCCCGCCCCGGCCCCTGACCGTGTTTCCCGGCGAGTCCCATCACCTGCCGCAGCACCGACGGTGTGAAGATCGGCTCGCCCTCGGCGGCCCGGCGGATCGCCCGCGCGATGTCGCCCGGTGGCTCGTGCTTGAGCAGGAACCCGCTCGCACCCACCTGCATGGCCCGCCGCACGTGCTCGTCGGTGTCGAAGGTCGTCAGCACGACGACCTCGGGCGGATCCCGCCGCCTCCGCAGGTCGGCCGTGGCCGTGAGGCCGTCCATTCCCGGCATCCGAATGTCCATGAGCACGACCTGCGGCCGGTACGTGTTCACCGCCGCCGCCACCTCGGTTCCGTCCGAGATCGCGCCGACCACGTCGATCTCGTCGAACGCCGCCAGCATCATCGACAGCCCCGACCGGACGAGCGCGTCGTCGTCGACGATGAGCACGCGCACCGGCATCAGGTCTGCCATGGCAGCCAGGCCCGCAGGGTGAACTCGCCGGACGGCGTCGGCCCGTGCTCCAGCCGGCCGCCGGCCAGCCGGACCCGCTCGCGCAGGCCCGCCAGGCCCGCGCCCGCCCCGGGAATCGGCTCGCCGTACGGCCCGCGCACGAGGTCGTTGCCGACGCGGACGTCCAGCCCGCGCGGCCGGTCGACGTCGACGTCCACCCGGACCGGCGCGCCGGGCGCGTGCTTGAGCGCGTTGGTCAGCGCCTCCTGGATGATCCGGTAGGCGTGCCGCCCGGTCTGCGCCGGGACGTCCGCTTCCTCCGGCTCGCCGTCTTCCTGCCCGGTCTCGTGAGGGTCGGCGCCTTCCCCGCGCTGAGCTCGCCGCACGGCGAGGGTGATGTCGGCGCCGGCTAGCCGGGAGCGCTCGACCAGGGCCGGCACGTCGCCGAGGGTCGGCTGGGGCCGGTCCTCGGCCGGCGCCCGCAGCATGCCCAGCAGCATGCGCAGGTCTTCCAGGGCCTCGTACGCCGACCGCCGGATCACGCCGGCCGCCTGTTTCTCGTCGGCCGAGGCCTCGCGCCGCACCTCGAGCGCCCCCGCGTGCAGCGCCAGCAGCGAGACCCGGTGGGCGAGAACGTCGTGCATCTCGCGCGCAATGCGCTCGCGCTCGGCGAGGCGCGCCTGCTCTATCCGGAGGCGCTGGCCCTCTTCCGCCTGACGGGCCCGTTCCGCCCACGAGGCGACGAGCTGGCGGTGCGCGCGGATCACCATGGCCACCGCGACGAAGCTGACGTGCAGCAGCACCACGAAGGCGACGGACTCGTAGTAGACCTGGGTGAGGCCGAGCACCAGGCCGTAGACCGTCGCCACCGCCACGGCGTGCAGGGCCGCGACCGCGATCGTGACGCGGGCCGGGCGGTGCAGCGCCACCGAGAACAACGCGATCGGCGTGGCGCCCATGGGCATGCCGAGCAGGATGCCGAACGGAATGAGCACGAGGGTCAGCGCGACCGGATGGCTGCGCCGGAAGAGCACCAGCCCGATGAAGGAGAGCCCGCCCCCGAAGGCCTCGAGGGGCAGCGGAGCGCCGTTGCCCTCGCCCACCGACTGCCACACGAAGAAGAGCCCGAGCAGCATGGCGATGACCGCGAGGGAGACCTCGAGCAGCCAGTTACGTGTGCTTCGCCGTGCCATGCCTCGACGCTACCGGGGCGGGCTTCCGGCGGGCAGTCGACTTTGGTCGATGGGGCATCGCCTTCAGTCGGTATCGGGACAGCGCGCCCGCGGCGAAGACTCGGACGCGTGCTCCAACAGACGACGAATGTGCCGACTCCGTGGTGGGCCAGGGTGCTGGTGTGGCTCTGTCTGCCGGCGATCGGCGCCGCGCTCCTCTACCTGGTGATCCGGGTGGCTGTGTGGCTGCCGTTGCCCGGTCCGTTCAACCTGGCCCGCGAGCTTCCCGAGCCGGCCGCCACGATCGCCGCTACGGCGCTGGGGGCGCTTCTGGGTCTCGTTCTCGCGGGTCTGGCCGACCGCGAGTCGCTGACGGTGCGCATCAACCTGACCGAGGTGTTGCTCTCCCGCCCTGGCACCACCGTCGCCGTGCCGCGCATCGATGTCACTGTCGCCTTTCCCGACCGCGATCAGCTGGTGCTGCTCGGCCGCACCGGGCGCGAGCTGGCTCGTGAGCCCTGCCATCTCTCGGCCGGGCGCCTGCGTGCCGCGTTCGCGGCGAATGGCATCGCCTGGGCGGATCAGGACCCCTACCTGTCGTCGTATCGCCGCTGGGTGCCTGATCTTCCGGATCTTCCGGCCACGGCGCATGCGTTGCTTGCCGCGCGGCAGAAGGCGGTGGAATCCGGCGATGACGCCGACAAGCGGGAGTTGCGGGGGGAGCTGGGGCGTCTGGGGTACGTCGTTCGCGATGATCGCAAACGGCAGTACTGGCGGCAGGCCGACGGGTAGGACCGCTCACGCGGGCCGGACTCAGGCGACCGTGCCGGTCACTACCCAGATCGTCAGGATCGCCAGGAAATCGCCGCGGTCGCCGGCGGCGTCGACGTAGGAGAACCACTCGTCCCGTACGCCGGGTGGGGTCGTCCAGGCCTGTTCGGGAACCACGGGGTTGACCATGGGCAGCACCACCGCGGCCGACGCCGGGTCGCCGAAGACGCAGGTCACGGGGGTGGCGGTCACGTCGGCCAGGCGGGCGGCGATGAGGCGGCGGCGCAGTGTGCGGCCCATGTCGGCCTGGCGCGGGGTGAGGCGGCCGTGCATGTTGGCGACCACCGTCGTGGCCAGCCTGGACGGCACGCCGTCGAAGGCCAGTGAGCCCCAGTCGGTGTCGATCAGGCAGATCCGGCCCCGGGGGCGTGTCACCCGGATCAGCTCGGCGATCGCCACGTCCGCGTCGTCGACGTGCTGGAGCACCCGCTCGCACCAGACGCCGTCGACGCTGTCGGGCGGCAGGGTCATCGCCGAGACGTCGCCGGTCATGTACCGGACATTGCTGCCGTCGTGTCTCTGCACGGCCGCCGAGATGGTCGCGGCCGAGTAGTCCAGGGCGATGACCTCGCCCGCCGGCCCGACCTTCGTGGCCAGCCAGCGTGCCACGTCGCCGGCGCCGGAGCCCGCGTCCAGCAGCCGGGCGCCGGGCTCGGGCCGTAGCGCCTGCATCGCGGTGCGACGCACGCGCCTGATCTCGGGGTGGCGGCCCATCGCCTCGAGCGCGGCGAGCAGCATGGCGGTCATCTCGCTGGGCTGACTGTCGAGGTCAGCGAAGGGGGTGCGTTCCATCTGCGCGGGCTTCATGCGGCACATGTTGACTCACCGGCGCCGCCTTTCGCGGGCCGCGGTCACTCATCTGACAGGAAGGATCACTGCCCGCTCTTAAGTCCGGCATCGTCCGACCGAAGAAGCCTCGGTGAGCAGATGGCGCTTGCCGCTTCCCGACGGCAGCCTCAACCGGACCCGGCTGAGCGCCGTGGTCATCGGCGGTCTCGCGCTTCTCAGCGAGTGCCCGCAGCTGGGCAACGCGGAGCGCTCGCCGCAGTACACCCGGCTGGCCGCTGCCGCCATCGTCGTGATCTTCCTGATTCTTCTCGGCACCTATCTGAGTCGCCGCTCGAGCTGGCTGACCGCCCTGCCGCTGCCGGTGCTGATCGCCGTCGGCGGCGCGGGACTCCAGGACCCGGTGGCGACCACCGCTCTGGCCATGGCCTCCACGATCGTCCTGTCGCTCTACGGCTCGAAGATCCTCTGGGTGGTCCGGGTCGCGGGAGCGCTGATCGCCATTCCGGTCGCGAACGCGATCTCCCCGATGTCCGGCGACCGGGTCATGACCTGGAACTCGCCCACCGTGATCGGCGTGCTGCCGCAGGTGCTGCTGATGGCCGTGCTGACCCGCGGCATCTACCTGGCGCTGGCCCGCCAGGAGCAGGCGGCCGTCCGCGAGTCGCTGCTCGCCCGGGCCGGGCTGGCCATGCTCGGCGTCACCGACGACGAGCAGATCCGCGACATCGGACGGCAGGCGGTCGGCGAGGTGCTCGCGCTGTCGCCCGGTGTCGCGTTTCTGGTGCTGCGCCGCTGCCCCGGGGGCTTCCGGCTGAGCACCGCCGAGGGAACGCCACCCGGCCTGCGGGGCCGCGAGCTGGGCGATGAGGCCGTCACCGACCCGGAGGTCCTGGCCGCGCTGGTGCCCGGCTTCGGCGTGTGGCACCTCGATTCGCTGGGCGCCGACCCGGCGGTCGCCGACGTCCACATCGCCGTCGGCGGGCGCCGGTCGATCCCGGCGGACGTGCTGGACGCCCTGCGCAACCTGTCGCACCAGGTGATCCTGGCCGAGAAGGGCTGCCACGCCCACGCCGAGCTCGAGCACCGCGCCCACCACGACCACCTGACCCAGCTGCCGACGCGGGCGAAGTTCGTCGAGGCGGTCGGCGAGGCGCTCGGCCGGCCGGCGCACACGGCGGTGCTCAACGTCGACCTGGACGACTTCAAACAGGTCAACGACCGGTACGGGCACGCGGCCGGCGACGAGCTGCTGGTGCAGGTGGCCGCCCGGATGACCGCCGTGACCGCCGGCCGGGGGCTGGCCGCGCGGCTGGGCGGCGACGAGTTCGCGGTGCTGCTGGCCGACCTGGCCGACCCGCTCGAGGCGGAGCGGATCGCCGGGCTGCTCTGCGCCACGCTGGCCACGCCGGTCACGCTGACCGCCGCCACGGTGACGGTCGGCGCGAGCATCGGCGTCGCGGTGGCCGAGCCCGGCGTCACGGTCACCGAGCTCACCCGCCGCGCCGACATGGCGATGTACGCGGCCAAGACCGCCGGCAAGAACCGGATAGAGGCGTTCCAACCCATGGCGGCCTGATGGAGGCACCCTTGATCGGCAGACGGATCATCCTTGTGGCAGGCTCTTCGCATGAGTGACGCGGTCAAGTTCGGTCTCGTCGGCTACGGCTCCGGCGGGCGTATCTTCCACGCTCCCCTGCTGGCCTCGGCGGAAAACGTCGACTTCCTCGGCGTGGTCACCAAGTCGCCCGAGCGCCGTGCCGAATTGGCCGCCCAGCACCCCACCGCGACCGCCTTCGACTCGATCGCCGATCTGAAGAAGGCCGGCGCCGAGGCCGTCAGCATCTCGACCCCGGCCGCCACCCATGCCGAGGTCGCGAAGGAGGCGATCGCCCACGGCCTCAACGTCGTGGTCGACAAGCCCTTCACCCTCGACGCCCCCAGCGCGCACGAGGTCGTCGACGCCGCGAGCGCCAAGGGCGTCCTGCTCAGCGTCTATCAGAACCGCCGCTGGGACTCCGACCTGCTCACGGTCCGCAAGCTGATCGCCGAAAACGCGCTGGGCACGATCCGCCGCTTCGAGTCCCGCTTCGAGCGCTGGGACCCGCAGCGCAAGGTCCCCGCGGCCGGCGGCGGCACCCTGCTCGACTTCGGCTCGCACCTGGTCGACCAGGCCCATCTGCTGCACGGCCCGGCCGTACGCGTCTACGCCGAGATCCGCGGCAACGGCGATCTCGACGACGACTTCTTCCTGGCCCTGCACCACGTCGGCGGCGTCGAGTCGCACCTGTGGGGCAGCTGGCGCCAGGCCGCGCCGGGCCCGCGTTTCCGGGTCAGCGGCTCCACCGGCTCCTATCTCGTGAACGGCATCGACGGCATGGACCACCAGGAGTCCCTACTGAAGTCGGGAAGGTCCCCGGCGACGCTCGGCGACCGCTGGGGCGTCGAGCCCGAGCACGGCTGGGGCCGCCTGTACCACGGCGCCACCAGCGCGCCCGTCCCGACCGAGCGCGGCCGCTGGGACACGTACTACCCGGCGTTCGCGAAGGCCGTCCGCGGCGAGGGCCCTCTTCCGGTCGACCCGGCCGACGTGCTGCGCAACATGGCCGTCCTCGATGCGGCGCGCGAGAGCGCCCGCACCGGAACAGCGATCAGGCTCTAGGGCGAACGAAGGCCGTCGAGCGCCAGCGTGAGCACCCGCTCGCGCTGCGCGTCGTCGACGAACGCGGCCGACATCAGGCCCGACACCATGCGCAGCAGGTCGTCGAAGTTGGCGTCCGCGCGCACCACGCCCGCCGCCTGAGCCCGCACGAACAGCGGCTCGCCCGCCTCGTACATCGTCTTGCGGCAGCTCGCGAACAGCTCGGACTCGCGGTTCAGCGCCTCGATGACGGCCCGCTTGGTGATGGCGTACTGGACGAACTGGTCGAGCCAGGCCATCAGCGCCTCCCACGGCGGCAGTGACCCCACGGCCGAGGCAACCGACGCGAGCTGCTCGATCTCCGACACATAGACGGCTTCAAACAAATCCCGCCGTGTCGGGAAATTCCGGTACAAGGTACCGATCCCCACCCCGGCCTGCCGCGCGATGTCCTCCAGCGACGCCGAAGTCCCCTGCACCGCGAACGCCGTCCGGGCAGCAGCAATCAACGCGTCAAAGTTCCGCCGGGCGTCAGCCCGCACCGGACGCCGCACACCGACCGCCGCCATGACGAGACCCACCTCACAGACCAGCCGAACACCCGGACCTTGCGAACCGGAGGCACCCCTCCGCTAATGTGGAGGCATGCCTCGACTTTATCAGACCTTCGGCGTGCTCTCGGCCGCCGCGGCCGCGTTCGCATTGATGCAGTCGCTGGTGACGCCAGTTCTGCCGGTCATACAGCAAGACCTGCACACCGACACCGGCACGGTCACCTGGGTGCTCACCGCCTGGCTGCTGGCCGCCTCGGTGGCCACCCCGCTCATGGGCCGCATCGCCGACATGATCGGCAAGGACCGCGCGTTGCTCGTCGCCCTCGGCGCGATCGCCCTCGGCTGCCTGCTCGCCGCGATCGCGCCCACGATCGGCGTCCTGATCGTCGCCCGCGTCCTGCAGGGCCTCGGCGGCGCGATCTTCCCGGTCTCGTTCGGCATCATCCGCGACGAATTCCCGCCGCACCGCGTCACCTCGGCGGTCGGCGTCATGGCCGCGGTCATCGCGACCGGCAGCGGCCTCGGCATCGTCCTGGCCGGTCCGATCGTGGGGGCCCTCAACTGGCGCTGGCTGTTCTGGATCCCGATGATCGTCGTCACGCTCGTCGGCATCGTCGCCAAGCTCGTCGTCCCCGCGTCCCCGGTGCGCAGCCCCGGCAAGGTCAACTGGCTGGCCGCCGTCCTTCTCTCCGGCTGGCTCGTCGCGCTGCTGCTGCCGCTGAGCAAGGCCACCACGTGGGGCTGGGGCTCCGGCCGTACGATCGGATTGCTGGTATTGGCCGTTGTCCTGCTCGCCGCCTGGTTCGTCGCGGAGCTCCGCTCCGCCAACCCGCTGATCGACATGCGCATGATGCGGCTGCCCGCGGTCTGGACCACCAACGTCGTCGCCCTGCTCTTCGGCGCCACGATGTTCGGCATCTTCGCCTTCCTGCCGCAGCTCATGCAGGTCCCCAGCTCGACCGGCTACGGCTTCGGCGCCAGCGTCACCCAGGCCGGCCTGCTGATGCTGCCGATGATGGTCACGATGGCCGTCTTCGGCTCGCTGTCCGGCCCGCTCACCCGCTGGTTCCCCAGCAAGGTCCAACTGATCGCCGGCGCCGCCCTGGCCGCCGTCTCCTGCTTCTCGCTGGCCACCGAACACGGCTCGAAGCCCCTGGTCGCGATCGCCGGCGGCGTCTTCGGCATCGGCCTGGGCCTGGTCTACTCCTCGATGATCAGCCTGATCGTCCAGAGTGTCCCCATGCACCAGACCGGCGTGGCGTCCGGCATGAACACCAACATCCGCACCATCGGCGCCTCCATCGGCACCGCGATCGTCAGCTCGGTGATCACCAGCCACGCGACGCCGAACGGCCTGCCCGCCGAGTCGGGTTACACCGAGTCGTTCCTGATCCTCGCGGTGGTCGGTGTCGCCGCCATCGGCGTCGCCTTCCTCGTCCCCACCGGCCGTCGCCGGCGAACCCCCGAGCCGGTCCAGGCGCTGCCGGAACTCACGCCCGTCGAAGTCTAGATATCGTACGAGTCGAGCAGCCCCACGCCGGGCGGCGACCGCACCCGCGGCGCCGCCCCGCTGGGCGGTGGGTCACCGCCATACGCGGCTTCCGGGCCGGCGCGTCTTAGGCTCAGTGCCGTGCGGATCGACCTCTTCACGATCGTGGTGGACGACTACGACACCGCGATCGGCTTCTTCACCGAAACCCTGGGCTTCGAGCTGATCGAGGACTCGCCCGCCACCACCACCGACGGCCGGCCCAAACGATGGGTCGTGGTCCGCCCGCCCGGCGCCGGGACCGGCATCCTCCTGGCCCGCGCCGACGGCGCCCACCAGCGATCCGCCATCGGCAACCAGACCGCCGGCCGCGTCGGTTTCTTCCTGCGGGTCGACGACTTCGACGCCCACCACCGCCGCATGCGACAGGCCGGCGTCACCTTCGTGCGCGAGCCCCGCGACGAGCCCTACGGCCGGGTCGCGGTCTTCCTCGACGTCGCCGGCAACCGCTGGGACCTGCTCGGCTGACCGCCGGCTCGCCGGGATCGCGACGCTACGGCTTGCGGCCCACGCCGCAGTACTGATTCACGTCGAGGTCCGGGTCGCCGGCGTCGGGCCGCCACCGGGAGCACGGCACGACGCCGGGCGTGAGCAGCTCGAGCCCGTCGAAGAACTGCTCGATCTCGGCCGCGCTGCGGTAGACGATCTTCGGCGTGCCGTGCTCGTTCCAGAACCCGACGATGTCGTCGGCCTCGGCCCGGTTGATGTCGTTGCACCCGTGCGCGATCGTCAGGAAGCTCCCGGACGGCAGCGCGTCCACGAGTTCGCGGATCACCGAGCGCGCCTCGTCGAAGTCGAGGATGAAGTGCACGATGCCGAGCAGCGTGACCGCGACCGGCCGGCCGAAGTCGAGCGTCCGGGTCGCCTCGCGCAGTATCTCGCCGGGATGGTTGAGGTCGCCCTCGATGTAGTCGGTCTGCCCCTCGGCGTTGCCGGTGAGCAACGCCCGCGCATGCGTCAGGACCAGCGGGTCGTTGTCGACGTAGACGACCCGCGTGGCGGGGGCGATACCCTGCGCGACCTCGTGGGTGTTGTCGGCGGTGGGCAGGCCCGTCCCGATGTCGAGGATCTGCCGGATGCCCTGCTCGGCGACGAAGAACCGCACGACGCGCTTCAGGAACGCCCGGTCGGCGACCGCCAGGTCGATGATCGAGGGGAACCGCCGGGCGATCTCGTCGCCGGCCGCCCGATCGGACGCGAAGTTGTCCTTCCCGCCGAGCCAGTAGTTCCACAGTCGAGCCGAGTGCGGCACGCCGGTGTCCAACTTGGAGATCTGGTTGTCCGTCACCGCGAATACTCCTTGCCCGCCCAATGAGTGCGGCCAGGATAGCCGACAACCGATCCCACGAACGCCCCCACTCAGGACGGCCGCGACCGGGTGTGTTCGCGGAGATGGTCGACGATCGTGCCGAAGTTGGCGACCAGCGACAGGTGGCCCTCCCCCGGCACCAGGTGGACGTCGGCCGACGGCAGATGCGCCGCCAGCCAGCGGCCGTGCGCGAAGGGAACCATGCGGTCCTGGTCGCCCTGCCACAGGGAGACGGGGACCTTGATGTCGGCGAGAGGGAAACCCCAGTCCTGGGCGAAGGCCAGGTCGTCCTCGCGCCAGCCGGCGATGCCGGCCGAGACCGAGGCCTGGAAGGACGCCGCCAGATAGGCGGCGAGGCCGCCATCGGTCAGGGCGCGCTTGTCGACCTCGGAGATCAGGTCGCCGAAGGCCTCGATCATGTCGGCGGGCGCGACGGACTTCAGCGGGGAGGCGGCCTTGGCGAGGAACGCGTCGAGCGCATCCGGGCCGTCCAGGGCGGCGGAGAACTCGGCCACGTTCTCCTCGCCCATGCCGTCCAGCCAGTCGAGGCCCTCGGCGCCGAACGGCGCGACGCCGGCGATGGTGGCGGCGGCCCGGCAGCGGCCGGGGAGTAGGGCGGCGCAGGCCAGGGCGTGCGGGCCGCCGCCCGACCAGCCGACGGTGACGAAGGTGGGCGCGTCGAGGGCGTCGAGCAGGGCCGCCGTGTCGGCGGCCACGTCGGCGACGCGGCGGCCGGGGTTCGGGGTCGAGGTGGCGTAGCCGGGGCGGCTCGCCTGGACGATGCGGAAACCGCCGGCCAGGGCCGCGTCGAAGAGCGGGTCGTAGCGGACGGTGCCGGAGGGGGTGCCGTGGTGCAGGACCAGCGGGATCGCCGCCCGGGGGCCTTCGGCCAGGTACTCGAGGGTGCGGCCGTCGGGAAGGGTCAGATGCTCCATGCGGTGAAACCTACAGAGGCGGAAGGGCCCGCGGGGACGTTGCGCGGGCCCTTCCTCATTACCTCGGGAGCGGGCTCAAATAGCGAAGTTGCATGGGTTTTCCGCTGCGGGTCGGCTCAGTTGCGAGTGATGGTGAACGTGCTGGTCTGGTTCTCGATGTCCCGGAAGTTGTTGCTGAACTGCAGGTTGGTGAAGGTCACCGAGCCGACCGCGGGGCCCTGGCCGGTCTCGGGGAGCGGGTTGGCCCAGAGGCCGAAGCCGGACTTGGCGTCGTACGCGTCGCCGCTCTTCTGGGCGCCGCTGATGGTGATGTTGGTGAACGTGGTGTCCTTGATCGGATTCTGCGGCTGGCCGCCCACGTAGTTGGTCTGGAACATGATTCCGGAGTAGGTCGGATCGACGATGTCGACGTTGCTGACCCGGATGCCCTGGAACACCTTCGACGCGCTGAAGATCCAGATCGCCGGGAAGGTCTGCGCGCCCCAGAAGTGGCCGCCGGCCCGGACGATCGAGATGTTGTCGAACACCGTCGGCGGGTTGGCGCCGAAGCCGTTCATCGGGTAGCCGAAGTCCAGCGAGCTGATCGTGATGCCCGAGTAGACCAGGGTGTCGGCGATGTAGATGTTCTTGAACGTGTTGGCGTAGCCGCCGTAGACCGCGACACCGGCCGCCCGCCACGTCAGGATCGACGTGAGGTTCTGGTAGGTGTTGTTGATCTCGTCGGCGCCGCCCGCGTCGATCGCCGAGAACAGCGCGAAGCTGTCGTCGCCGGTCGCCCGGGCCTCGTTGTTGTCGACCAGGTTGCCGGTGCTGCCGTTGGTCATGTTGATGCCGTCGGCGAATGTGTCCCGGATGCGCGAGTTCTTGATCACCATGTTGTCGGTGTTCGCGCCCCAGTACAGGCAGACCACGTGCTCGGCCCAGATGTTGTCGATGGTGATGCCGCTGACGTTGGAGAAGTCGAAGACCTTGCCGGGGCCGTCGATGCGGATCGTGTAGTTGCCGAAGTACGCGAAGTTCTTGAACGTGGAGCCGTTCGCGCCCGCGTCGGCCCGGAAGCCGGCGTCGGTCTCGGTCTGGGTGGTGGGGGCGAGGAAGCGGGTGTACCAGGGGCCCGCGCCGGTGACCACGATCGGCCGGCCGTACACCTGGAGTTTGCTGGAGACCTGGTAGTCACCGGCCGGCAGGTAGACGCCGAGCTTGGTGGTGTCCTGCCGGGCCGTGTCCAGCGCGTTCTGCACCGACTGCTGGTCGAAGCCGGTCGGCACGACGTACCTGGCGGCGTCCGGGTTGGCGAGCGCCGCGACCTGCTCGAGGTTGATGAAGTCGATCGCGATGGAGCCGGAGTTGGCGCCGTCCTTCTGGAGCTTGATCGTGCTGCCGGCCGGGAACGAGCCGGTGAGCAGGATGTTCGCCTCGTCGTAGATGTGCCGCGGGTCGGAGCCCGAGTTCTGCGGCGCCGTCTCGTTGCCGTAGAGCCACGCGTACTTCGAGGTGAGCGGCAGGGTCTTGTTGAGGGCGCCGTTCACGTACACGTTGATCGAGCTGGTCGTGCCGTCGGGGATGGAGAACCGGGCGACGACCGTGTTCGTGGCCGCGCGGCTGGTCCACTGCACGTACGCGCCGGTCTGGTTGAGCGTCACGGCCTTGCGCCCGGAGGCCTCCCCGGCCAGGTTACCGACCGTTCGGTTAGGGCCGACGATCGCCGCTCCGCCGCCGAGGGAACCGTCCTCGGCCTCGTACATGTCATAAGGCATATTGGCCCCACGACCGACAAAGAACGGCTTGTCCGAAGTGTTGTTGGCTTGTTTGACGGACAGCTCGTTGGCGTCGACCGCGATGACGGTGCGAACCGTGTACTTCCCGTTGACGGCCGTCCAGGTGCCCAGGTTCAGAGCGGGCGAGGACGCGCCGGCGGCCAGCGTCCCGGTGTAGGAGCCGGTCAGCGTCCTGACGACCGTCGAGCCGTTCAGAACGGTCAGGGTGACGCCGTGGGCGCCGGAAGCCGAGGCCGCCGAGCCCTGGTTCTTGATGGTGACCGAGAAGGTGACCGTGTTGCCGGCGGCCGGGTTGCCGGGCGACCAGGAGACCACCGACGCGATCAGGTCGGAGCTGGAGACCGGCGTGACGACCAGGTTGGACGAGGACGTGAACGAGTTGTTCGCCTCGTTGGTCTCGATCACCGTGTTGGACTCGTCGACCTTCGCGGTCAGCGCGTAGGTGCCGGCGTCCTTGGCGCCGATGTTGGCCGAGACGGTCGCCGAGGCGCCCGCCGCGAGGGCCGCCACGGTGGCGGTGCCGACCTTCGTCGTACCCAGGTAGAGGTTGACGTTGGTTGCGCCCGAAGCCGCGGTCCCGCTATTGCGGACGGTCGCGGACAGCGTGATCGCGTCGGTCTCGACCGGGGCGGCCGGGGACGACGTGATGCCGGTGACCGTGAGGTCCGGGTTGGGCGCGGCCACGCCGATCACCTGGAGCTCGGCAACCTGGCCGCTGGGCGCGCCGGTGTTCGCGGTGAAGGAGAGTCGGAGGTCCGCAGCGGTTCCGCTCACCGGGATGGTCACCGTGTTGCCCGAGGCCGGGTTGAAGGTGTACGTCGCCGCACCCACCAGCGTGGTGAACGCCGACGAGCTCTGCTCCCGGCCGAGGACCGAGAACGTCTGCTGCCGCGTGCCCCAGCTGCTGTCCGGGTTCAGCTTGACCACGACCTGCTGCAGCGAGGCGTTGGCGCCCAGCTGCACGGTCAGGTTCGCCGGGTACGCGCTGCCCTCCCAGTAGGTGGCGGTGTTGTTGTCGTTCGCGTTGGCCGCCACGAAGGTGAACACCGTCGAGGACGCCTCGATCGGCTTGTTCAGCGCGAGGTTGGTGCCGGTGCCGCCGCTGCCGTTGCGGGTGACCGTGTTGCTGGCCGCCGACACGTTGCCGGCCGCGTCCTTCGCCTTCACGTAGTAGGCGACGGTAGCGGTGTCGGGCTGGCTGTCGGTGTAGGTCAGCACGCCCGAGCCGACGCTGGTGCGCAGCACGTTGTTGGCGTACACGTCGTAGCCGGTGACGCCGACGTTGTCGGTCGAGGCCGACCAGGTGAGCCGGATCTGCCCGCTCGCCGGCTGGGTGTAGGCGAGGTTGCCGGGCGCGCTGGGCGCCACGGTGTCGCCGGTGACCGGGCCGTAGACCTCGAGCTCGGAGAGCTGCCCGGCGGGCCAGCCAGTGTTGCCGGTGAAGGTCAGCCGCACGAAGCGCGCGGTGGCCGCGGTGAAATCGACGGTGACCGTGTTGCCCGAGGCCGGGTTGAACACGTAACCGGCCGACGCCTTGAGCGTGCTGAACGACGAGCCGTCGGAGCTGCTCGAGACGGACAGCGTCTCGGTGCGGGTCGCCCAGGCGGTGGCCGGCGGGAGCTTGAGGACGACCTGGTTGACCGAGACGGCCGTGCCCAGGTCGACCTGCAGCCAGTGCGGGAACGCGTTGTTGTTGCTCTCCCAGTACGTGTTGGCGTTGCCGTCGCCGGCGTTGCCGGCCCCGTAGACGTCGGTGAAGCTGCTGGCGGAGAAGGTCTTGCCGGCGGCCAGGTTGGGTCCGGCGGCGGACGCGAGGGTGGGTGCGGTGAGGACTGCGGCCACGACCCCTACGGCCGCGGCGGCGGCCAGGAGTCGTCTTCTGAGTCTCGGCATGGCGGGAGCGGTGCCTTTCTTCCGTGAAAAGCCCCCCGGGGATGGTGCTCCTCCTGCTCTTTCCAGGGGCGCCGGCGGCGGATCCGGCGCCTCGAAAATCAACGCAAGCGCAGCCAGACGGCGGTGTCCTGGGGGAGGCGGTCACCGTCGAGCGGGCCACTGGCGAGCAGGGCGGTCTCGTGGTCCGGCAGGGGGATGGAATCGCCGGACATGTTGACGACACAGGCGAAGTCCGCGCCGCGGGTGAAGGCGAGGACCTGGGGGTGCAGGTCGAGCCAGGCCATTTCGGGGTGGCGAAGGCCGGGTCGCAGCCGGATCGCGTCCCGGTACAGCTCGAGCATCGAGCTGGGGTCGCCGGTCTGCGCCTGGGCGGTGCGGTCCTTCCACTCGGCGGGCTGGGGCAGCCACGGGGTGCCGGTGGTGAAGCCGAACGGCTGCTCGTCGCCGCTCCACGGCAGCGGCACCCGGCAGCCGTCGCGGCTGTGCCCGCGCCGCGCCCACATCGGGTCCTGGTACTGCTCGGGCGGGATGTTCTCGTTCTCCCAGAGGCCGAGCTCCTCGCCCTGGTAGATGTAGGTGGCGCCGGGCAGCGACAGGGAGAGCAGGGCGGCGGCGCGGGCGCGGCGGGTGCCCAGCTCGAGGTCGACCGGGGTGCCGTCGAGGTTGTTGTCGAAGCTGAACGTGGTGTCCGCGCGGCCGTACCGGGTGACGTGCCGGGTGACGTCGTGGTTGGACAGCACCCAGGTGGCGGGGGCGTCGATCGCGGCGTGCGCGTCGAGGGTGGCGTCGATGCACTCGCGCATGAGCGCGGGGTCCCACGCGCAGCCGAGGAACAGGAAGTTGAACGCCTGGTGCAGCTCGTCGGGGCGCAGGTAGTTGGCGAACCGGTCGACCTCGGGCAGCCAGACCTCGCCGATCAGGGCGCGGTCGCCGCCGTACGTGTCGGCGACCCGCCGCCAGGCGCGGTAGACGTCGTGCACCTCGTCGAGGTCGTGGAACGGATGGGGCTCCCCGTCGCGTACCTCGGGCAGGGCCTTGTCCTTGAAGAGCAGCGCCGCCGAGTCGATGCGGATGCCGTCGACGCCGCGGTCGAACCAGAAGCGCAGGATGCTCTCGAACTCGGCGCGGACGTCGGGGTGATCCCAGTTGAGGTCCGGCTGCTCGGGCGTGAACAGATGCAGATACCAAAGACCATCGGGCGTACGGGTCCAGGTCGTGCCGCCGAACTCCCCTCGCCAGTCCGTCGGCATCTCGTCACCGTTCGGGCCGCGGCCCGGCCGGAACCAGAAGTACTCGCGTTCCGGCGCGTCCGGCGAGGCCAGCGCCGCCTTGAACCACGGGTGCTCGCTGGAGATGTGGTTCGGGACGATGTCGACGATCATCCGGATGCCGACCGCGTGCGCCTCCTCGATCAGCGCCTCGGCCTTGGCGAGCGAGCCGAAGACCGGGTCGATGTCGCGGAAGTCGGCCACGTCGTAGCCGGCGTCGGCCATCGGCGACGGGTACCACGGGCTCATCCAGATCGCGTCGATGCCGAGGTCGCGCAGGTGCCCCAGGTGCGAGCGGATGCCGTCGATGTCCCCGACGCCGTCGCCGTCCGAGTCGGCGAAGCTCCGCGGGTACACCTGGTAGATAACCGCGCTCCTCCACCACGGACTGCCGTCTGTTGTGGACACAGGTACCTGCTTTCTACATGGGTAGCTAAGCCCGGCACGGCCGGACGAGGATTTTTGCTGATATTTCAGAAAGAGGGCGTCAGCCCTTGAGACTTCCTGCCGTCAAGCCCGACATGATGTTGCGCTGGAAGATCAGGAAGATGATCACCGTCGGGATCGCGGCGATGACCGAGGCGGCGACGACCACGTTCATCGGGGTGCCGCCGGAGAAGGCGTAGATGCCGACGCTGAGCGTGCGGGTCTCGGGCGAGGGCATGACCAGCTTCGGCCAGAGGAAGTCCTTCCACACGTACGTGACCGCGAAGATCGACACCACGCCGAGGATCGGGCGCGACATCGGCAGGATCACCGACCACAGCGTGCGCAGCGGGGACGCGCCGTCCACCATGGCCGCGGCGATCAGGTCCTCGGGGATCGAGTCGAAGAACCGCTTCAGCAGGAAGATGTTGAACGCGTTGGCGACCAGCGGCAGCCAGATCGCCCACGGCGAGTCGATCAGGCTGGCGTGCACGAACGGCAGGTCGATCGCGGTCACGTACTGCGGGACGATCACCACCATCGCCGGGATCATCAGCGTCGCGAGCATGAGGGCGAGGACGACGTTGCCGAAGATCGGGCGGAGCTTGGAGAGCGCGTACGCGGCGGCGGTGTCGAACACGAGCTGGAAGAAGACCGCGCCGACCGCGTAGTAGAAGGTGTTGAACATCAGCTTCGCGAGGTTCAGGTTGTTCCACGCGTCGGCGTAGTTCTGCGTCTGCGGATCCTGGGGCCACAGCGTGGGCGGGGTCTGCGCGATCTCCTGGCCGCTCTTGAGCGCGCCGGTGACCATCCAGTACAGCGGCCCGATGAAGACCAGCGTGAAGACGACGATGACCGAGACGAGAATCGTCCAGTAGAGGAACTTGCCCCGGCCGCGCTGGAGCTGGGCCTGCGAGATAAGGGTCCGTGTCATCTCAGTCCTGCTTCGTGGTCAGCCGCACGTACACGGCGGAGAAGACGGCCAGCACCAGGAGCATGATCACGCCGAGCGCCGCGGCGCCGTTCAGGTCGTTCTGGAAGAAGCCGTGCTGGTAGATCAGGTACGCGACCGAGGTCGCCGAGTCCTGGGTGCCGGCGCCGTTGGCCAGGATCAGGGGCTCGATGAAGACCTGCATGGTGGCAACGATCTGGAGCATCGCCAGCAACGCGAGGATGAGCCGGGTCTGCGGGATCGTCACGTTCCAGATCCGGCGCAGGATGCCGGCCCCGTCGAGCTCGGCCGCCTCGTACAGCTCGCCGGGGATGTTCTGCAGCGCCGCGAGGTAGACCAGGACCGCGGCGCCCATGTTCATCCAGGTCGACGCGATCACCATGGCCGGCATGGTGGCGGTCGGCGACTGCATCCACTCCGACGTGGGCAGGTGGAAGAACCTGAGGATCGCGTTGAACAGGCCGGCGTCGCTGGGGTCGTACGCGTAGTACTTGAACAGGAACAGCGCCGAGGCCGGCGGCAGCATCACCGGCAGGTAGACCAGGATGCGCAGGTAGCCCTTCCCGTGCCGCAGCTCGTTGAGCAGGATCGCCACCACGAACGGGACGACGTAGCCGAGGACGAGCGCGAGGACCGTGAAGTAGAAGGTGTTCTTCCAGGCGGTCCAGAAGCTCGGGTCCTGGACGATCCGCACGAAGTTGTCGAAGCCCACCCACGTGGTCACGCCACGCTTCGTGTGCTGGAAGCTCATCACGATGCCGCGGATCATCGGGAACCACTGGAACAGGGCGAAGCAGAAGATCGCCCCGATCAGGAACGCGTAGCCGGTGAGGTTGTCCCGCAGCTTGCGGCCGCGCCTGGTCTGCGGTTTGGCTCCGGCGTAGACCCGTTGCTTCCGGCTCGTCTCCGGGACGCTGGTGATCGTCGCCAACGAAAACTCCTGCTTTCAAGAAGGGGTGCGGGGGCTTGACGCCCCCGCACTCGTCCGATCAGCCGTTCGAGGCCAGGAGCTGGTTGGTCTTGGTCTCGGCCGTCTTGAGCAGCTCGTCGACGTTGGCGTTGGGGTTGGTCAGCACCCCGGACATCGCACTGTCGAGCACCGCGTAGATCGCCTGGGCGTTGGCCGGCTCACCCTTGATCGCGACCGGGGTGGCCTCGAAGAGCGCGAAGTTCTCGCTCGGCACGTTCTGGTTGGCCTTACGCGCGTCGAGCTCCTGCTTCTGCGCGTCGCTGCCGTTGGCGAACAGCAGCGGCTGGGGCAGGCCCACCGGCTGGTTCTGCGGCTTGGCCCGGGCGTAGTCGAACTGGCCCTTGCCCGGGGTCAGCTTCTCGAAGGCGATCCACTTGAGACCGGCCTTGACCTGCTCCGGGGAGAGGTCCTTGCGGAAGAAGTAGCCCTCGCCGCCGCCGAGCGTGCCCTTGGCGGCGCCGTCCTGGCCGGGCATCGGGGCCATCGCCCACTCGTCGTACTTGCCCTGGAACTGCTGGACGATCGCGGTGGTGGCGTCCGGCGCGCCGACGAACATGCCCACCTTGCCGGCGGCCGCGTTGGTCAGCAGGTCGGCCCACTGGAGCAGCTGGCGGCTGCCCATGCTGTTGTCGCCGTACCGCATGTCCTTGAGGTTCTGCAGGACCTGCTTGCCCTGGGCGTTGTTGAAGTCGGCCTTCTTGTTGTCGGCGCTCAGGATCTGGCCGCCCTGCGAGTAGAGCTCGGCGGTGAAGTGCCAGCCACCGGTGTTGCCCGCGCTGTACTCGGAGTAGCCGGCGACGCCGCCGCCGAGCGCGGAGATCTTCTTGGCCGCGGCCCGGACCTCGGGCCACGTCTTGGGCGGGCTGGCGACGTCGAGGCCGGCCTTCTGGAACAGGGTCTTGTTGTAGAGCAGACCCATCGAGTAGTTCTTGGTCGGGATGGCGTAGATCTTGCCGTTGTCGGTGAAGACCGCCTTGAGCGCCGGGTCGATGCTGTCCCAGGTCGCGATGTTGTCCTTGGTCGCGTACTGGGTGATGTCCATCGCCTGGCCCGAGTCCAGCACCTGCTGCAGGTCGGTCATGTACCCGTAGAAGACGTCGGTCATCGTGCCGCCGGTGAGGCGGGCGGTGAAGTCCGGCGGGTTGTTGCACTGCTGGCCGACGCTGACGCTCTTGATCGTGACGTCGGGGTTCTGCTTCTCGAACTCGGCGACGTCCGCGTTCCAGTTGGCGAGCAGGTCCTTCTGGGAGCCGTCCGGCTGGCAGTCGACCGTGATGACGGTCTTGCCGGCCGCGTCCTTCCCGGAGTCGTCACTGCCCTTCGTGGAACACGCCGCGATGCTGAATCCCAGGCCGGCCGCGAGGGCGATCGCCGCGGCCCTCTTGTACTGCGGTACGGACATCTGTCCATCCCTTCGGGAACGAAAGTATCGGAGGAACTGCTCTGAGCTGCGGGGTCGTCACTGCGCGAGGCCCATGTGACCTGGGTCTCGTCGCCATGTTTCGTGGAGGTGACGATACAAAGTCAAACGGCAGCCCGCAAGAAGGCGACTGCAAGAAGAAAAAACACGACGGCTTTGCAAAAACCCGGGAACGACGAAGGGCGGGCCGATGGCCCGCCCTTCGTTTAGGAATATTGCCTGGTCAGCCCGCCGGCGCCGGCGCGGTCGACCCGCGCACGACGAGCTCCGGCTCGAACAGCAACTCGTCGGCGGCGACGCCGCTGCCCTCGATCTGGTTGACGAGCAGGTCGACCGCCGCCTGGCCCATCATCTCGATGGGCTGCCGCACGGTGGTCAGCGGCGGATCGGTGCAGGTCATCAGGGCCGAGTCGTCGTAACCGACAACCGAGACGTCCTTCGGCACGTCGAGGCCGAGGCGGCGGGCGGCGCGGATCGAGCCGAGCGCGAGCACGTCGGACGCGCAGATCATGCCGGTCACGCCGCGCTCGATCAAGCGGGCCGCGGCCAGGCGGGCGCTCTCCATCGAGAAGTTGGTGCGCTCGACGTGCCAGTCGTCGCCCGCGATCTTCTGGAGGCCGGCCAGCTTGCGGCGGGACGGCATGTGGTCCTCGGGGCCCATCACCATGCCGATGCGCTGGTGGCCCAGGGACTTCAGATGGCCGTACGCCTGCTCGACGGCCACCGCGTCGTCGGTCGAGATGTGCGGGAAGCCCAGGTCGTCGACGCCGGCGTTGACCATGACGACCGGCATGCGGCGGTCGGTCAGCGCGCGGTAGTGGCTGTGCTCGGCGTCGGCCAGCGCGTACGACCCACCGGCGAAGACCACACCGGAGACCTGATGGTCGAGCAGCATCTCGATGTAGTCGCGCTCGGGGACGCCGCCGATCGTGCGGGCCGCGAGCAGCGGGGTGAAGCCGCGCTGTGCCAGCGAGGCGGTCACCACCTCGGCCAGCGCCGGGAAGATCGGGTTCTGCAGCTCGGGCAGGACGAGGCCGACCAGCCGGCCGCGCTCGCCGCGCAGCTTGGTGGGCCGCTCGTACCCCAGGACATCGAGCGCGGTGAGCACGGACGCGCGGGTGGCCTCGGAGACGCCGCTGCGCCCGTTGAGCACCCGGCTGACCGTGGCCTCGCTGACGCCCGCCTTCTTGGCCACCTCGGCCAGACGTTTGGTCACGGCGGAATCCTACGTCAGTTCGTTGCAAATTTCGAACCCCGGCTTGCAGCATGGCCTTCAGCCAGCGGCAGTGCTTGCAGATCACGTCAATGGGACGCGGCGGGTGTTTCCGGAATGTTGCGCGCTGTATCGGGAACGCGCGAGCCCTCCTGCGCTGAAGCGATTAAGTCGTCGCGCTGCGCGACCGTCATCGCTTACACCACGGTTACATAACGGCCGATACAGATCAACTGAGAGAATCGGGGACATGGCCCGGAAGACGAAGACCATCACCGCCTGCCCGTGCGGGCGCGGTTTCCCGTACGACCAGTGCTGCGCTCCGGCTCATCAGGGGCACGCGCCGGCCACCGCGGAGGCGCTGATGCGGTCGCGATACTCGGCGTTCGCGCTGGACAACGACGAGTACGTGCTGCGCTCGTGGCACCCCGAGACCCGGCCGGCCGCGGTCGAGCCCGACCCGCACCTGCGCTGGGTGGGCCTGGACATCATCGAGTCGGCCGGCGGCGGCATGTTCGACGCCGAGGGCGTGGTCGAGTTCCGGGCGCACTACCGCGACCACGGCAAACCGGGCGACATGATCGAGCGCAGCCGCTTCGTACGGCACGACGGCCAGTGGGTGTACTGGGGGCCGATCCTCACCGACGGCTCATTGGCCAACATCTAGTAGACACTGGTGACGTGGAACAGAGACCGCTCGAGGACGGCATCGTCCGGAACTTCAAGGTCAATCTCTCGTACGGGAAGTACCTGCGCCTCGACGAGATCCTGAACGCGCAGCACCCCGTCAGCGTGCCCGAGCACCACGACGAGTTGCTGTTCATCCTGCAGCACCAGACGTCCGAGCTCTGGCTGAAGCTGGTGCTGCACGAGCTGCGCGCCGTGCAGCGGAAACTCGCCGCCGACGAGCTTCGCCCGGCGCTCAAGGGGCTGGCCCGGGTCAAGCACATCCAGCGCACGCTCACCGAGCAGTGGTCGGTGCTCGCCACGCTGACCCCGAGCGAGTACTCGGAGTTCCGCAGCTTCCTGGGCACGTCGTCGGGCTTCCAGTCGTACCAGTACCGAGCGGTCGAGTTCCTGCTCGGCAACAAGGACCGGCGGATGCTCTCGATCTTCGACGACGACCCGGCCGCGCAAGCGCTGCTGGTCGAGGCCCTCGAGGCGCCGAGCGTCTACGACGAGTTCCTGCGCTACCTGGCGCGGCACGGGTACGAGGTGCCGGTCGACCTGGTCCGGCGCGACGTGACCCTGCCGTGGACGTTCCACGAAGACCTGGTGCCGGTGTTCGTGCGCATCTACAACGACCCCGAGAAGCACTGGGCCGCCTACGAGACGTGCGAGGAGCTGGTCGACCTGGAGGAGAACTTCCAGCTCTGGCGGTTCCGGCACCTCAAGACCGTGGAACGGACCATCGGGTTCAAGCGCGGAACCGGCGGCTCCAGCGGCGTCGCGTTCCTCAAGGCCGCGCTCGACCTGACGTTCTTCCCCGAGCTGTACGCCGTCCGCACCGAGATCGGAGTGCCCCGATGATCTCCGAGGAGCCGGCGGCCGGCGACCTGCTGTTCCGCGCCGCCGCGCTGGACGCGGCCGACCCGCTCGCGGCCTACCGGGAGCAGTTCCTCGCGCCCGGCGACTTCGGCTTCGGTGAGGTGCATCGGGGGCTGGCCTCGCTGCGGTCGCTGCTGTGAGCTCGTACGTCGTCGCCGGGTCGGTGTGGTGGGACGGCGATCTCCGCTCCGATCTCGCCCTGCGACTGGAACCGTCGGGTGAGGCCACTCCGGTCCCCGTTTCCGACATTTCTGAATTGTCGGTAATACGCCGCCTGCCGGGAACGCTGCTGCCGGGATTGGTCGACGCGCACGTCCACTCGGGGCTGGTCGATCTCGCCACGGTGCGGGCCGGCGGGATCGCCGGGGTGTGGGACCTCGGAAGCGTCCCGGCGGCGGTGGCCGGACTCGCGCGCGAAGGGGGTGACCGGCTCCCCCGCATCCGATATGCGGGACCGTTTCTGATCGCCCCGGGCGGCTACCCGAGCGACCGGGCGTGGGCGGCGCCCGGCAGCTGGCGGGAGATCGACTCGGCCGCCCAGGCGGAAGCCGCGGTGGCGGAGGCGCACGCGGCCGGCGCCACCCTCGTCAAGATGACCGCGCACGCCGGCGGGCCGCAGCTGCGGCTGTTCACGATGACCGCCGTGGTCGACGCCGCGCACGACCTCGGGCTCCCGGTGGTGGTGCACGCCGAAGGTCCGGGAACGGTCGCCCTGGCGTACGAATCGGGCGCGGACCTGCTCGCCCACACTCCCTGGACCGAATCGCTGGACCGGGGCCTCATCCGCGCCTGCGCGGAGCGCATGCGCTGGATCAGCACGCTCGACATCCACGGCTGGGGCACATCAACCCCCGAACTGGTCACGGCCGTCGGCAATCTGCGGCGTTTTCTCGAGTACGGCGGGAGCGTGCGCTACGGCACCGACCTGGGCAACGGCCCGGTCGTCCCGGGCGTGAACCCGCGGGAGATCCGCGCCCTGCAATCGGCGGGCCTGACTCCCGACGACATCCTGCCGACCATGGCCGGCGCCGGCGTCTCGTGGATCCCCGGCGGCCTCGACCTCGGCCCGGCCCGCTTCGCCGATGTTCTCGCCACGACAAGAGTGCTCGACGATTCGGTCCAGCCGCGGTAGGGCCTTCGGCGTACCCCTTCGGGTTGACCGAGTCATTCGGAGCACTTCGCGGGCATATGCTCCGGGGATCGGGCGTCTGCTCATCGAGCGAGGTTGATGTGACCCGGACCGGGAATCTGCCGGCGGAACTGTCCAGCTTTGTCGGCCGGGACGCCGAGCGGGCTGCGCTCAAACGGCTGCTCACCGCGTCCCGGCTGGTCACGGTCATCGGCGTCGGGGGCGTCGGCAAGACGCGTACGGTGTTGCGGGTCGCCGCCGAGGTGCAGCGGGCCTTCGCCGACGGGGTCTGGTTCGTCGACCTGTCCCCGCTGGCCCAGGCCGGCCTGGTCGCCGAGGCGGTCGCGCAGACGCTCGGGCTGCGCGACCAGTCGACCCGGCCGCAGACCGAGATCATCGCCGAGTATCTGGAGTCCCGCCGCCTGCTGCTCGTGCTGGACACCTGCGAGCATCTGGCCGATCCGTGCGCCCAGCTGGCCGACTCGCTGCTGCGCTCGGCGCCCGGCCTCCAGGTGCTGGCAACCAGCCGGCAGCCGCTCGCCGTGCAGGGCGAGCACGTCTTCCCGCTGCTGCCGCTGCCCGCGGCGGGCGCCGCGGTGACGCTGTTCGCCGAGCGGGCCCGCGCCGCCTCCCCCACCTTCGCGCTGACCGAGAACAACCAGGACGCGGTGGGCCGGCTCTGCCGCGACCTCGACGGGATTCCGCTCGCCATCGAGCTGGCGGCCGTGCGCACCCGGGTGCTGCCCGTACGGCAGATCGCCGACCTTCTCGAGGGCCGGCTGGCCGACCGGTTCACGCTGCTCAGCGGCGGCGGCGTGGCGGGCCGGCACGAGTCGCTGCGCACCGCGATCGACTGGAGTCACGGGCTGTGCACCCGCTCGGAGAGCCTGCTGTGGGCGCGGGTGTCGGTGTTCGCCGGCGACTTCGACCTGGCCGCGGCGCAGGAGGTGTGCGCCGACGACCGGCTCGCCGCCGACGGCGTCCTGCAGCTGGTGGCCGGGCTGGTGGACAAGTCGATCCTGCTGCGCGAGGGCGGCCGCTACCGGCTGCTCGACACCATCCGCGAGTACGGACTCGAGCTGCTGCGCGAGAGCGGCGAAGAGAAGCTGTTCCGCATCCGGCACCGCGACTTCTACCTGCGGCTGGCCCGGTCCTTCGACGCCCAGTGGCGCGGACCCGACCAGGTCGCCTGGTATCAACGGCTCAGCCGGGAGCACTCGAACCTGCGGGCGGCGCTGGATCTCAACCTCACCGACGAGGCCGGGCTCGAGCTGGCCGGGTCGCTGTTGTTCTTCTGGATCGCGTGTGGACACCCCCGGGAAGGCCGGCACTACCTCGACCGGGTGCTGGCAGTCGAGCACCCCTCGGGCCCGGCGCTGGCCAGGGCGTTGTGGGTGTCCGGCTGGGTCGCCGCGATGCAGGGCGACATGGCGACCGCCGAGGCGCGGATCGTGCAATGCCGGCCGCACGCGGACATCGTCGTGTCCGGCTGGCTCGCGTACATCGCGAGCGTGTGCGCGGTGTTCCAGGGCGACCCCACGCGGGCGCTGGTGCTGGCCGAGGAGTCGATCCGGCTGCACCGCGACGCCGGCGACCCGGGCAGCGGCCTGCTCGTCGCGCTGGCCGCGCAGTGCATCGCGCTCGCGTTCGCCGGCGAGTTCGACCGCGAGATCGCCGTCATCGAGCAGACCTGGGCGCTCTGCGACGAGCACCGCGAGCGTTGGATGCGCTCCTACATCGACTACATGCGGGCGCTGGCCGAGATGGGCCGCGGCAACCCGGGCGCGGCGGTCAGCTACGGCCGGGACGCGCTGCGCTTCAAGCGGCAGCTCGGCGACAGCTCCGGGAGTGCCATGGCGGTCGACGTGCTGGCCGCTGCCGCCGCCACGCTCGGGGAAGTGGGGCGGGCGGCCCGGCTGCTCGGCGTGGCCCACCGGATCTGGGAGACCGTCGGCAAACCTCAGCTCGGCTCCCCCGACCTGGTCGCGGCCCGCGCCGCCGTGGAGAAGCAGGCCCGCGACAAGGCCGGCGACGCCGGCTTCGACGCCGCCTACGCCGACGGGCTCGGGCTCGACCTCGAGACGGGCATCGACTACGCGCTCGACGAGCCGTCCCACGCCGTGCCCGCCGCCGGCGCGCCGGGGACGGACTGGGCGCCGCTGACCCGCCGCGAGCGCCAGGTCGCCGCGCTGGTGGCCGAGGGCCTGACCAACCAGCAGATCGCCGACCGCCTGGTCATCGGCCGGCGCACTGCCAACACCCACCTCGAGCACATCCTCACCAAGCTGGACTTCAGGTCGCGCGCCCAGATCGCGGCGTGGGCCGCCCAGCAAGACCCGTCCTAACTGCCGGGTTCCGCATGTCGCGGGCGGCACGGCGCCGGCTCCGCCCGCTCCGCGCTGCGGGCCGGGATCGTGAACAACTCGTCGAGGCCGAGCACGTTGAGGATCCAGCGGGTGGTCCGCGGCGCCTGGCTGATGGTGAGCGCGCAGTCGGCGGCCGCGGCGTCGAAGTGCAGGTCGTAGAGCGTCCGAACGCCCGTCACATCGATGAAGTCGAGCTGGTTGAGGTCGAGCAGGATGAGCCGGGGCCGCTCCAGGACGAGCGTCTCCCGCACCTGACGGGCCAGATCGTCGGCCGTGTAGGCGTCGAGCTCGCCGGACACGGTCAGGCAGACCGCGGCCGGCCCGCTCGGCGTCGACTCCACATGCAAGGGTCGCTTCCCAGTCATCCCGGCTCCTAGCTCGCACAACGCACCTGGGAACATCGTTGCGAACCAGCGGCCGGAACGAATCGGTCAGATGACCGATCTGCGGCACGAATTGCCGTCCCAAGCCGGCAGCGCACCGCCCCGACCAGCAAAATCGTGCCAGTTGCATACGACGGCGCCGGGTTCAGGCGCCATGCTTGGCACACGACGTCTTCTCGGCGCGAGGGTCGGCGCGGAGAATGAAGTCGCAACGCCCCTCGATCGGGAGGTAAGCGTGTCGAAAACGATGACCTCGACGCATCCGGCCGGGCCGGTGGCCCAGCTCGTCTCGGCGGCCAAGGCCGCTCTGCTGCCGTCGGCCGGCGAGCCCCATCCACCGGAGCCGGCGAGCCCGGGCAGTCGGCGGCGTGACGATGCCCTGGCCGTGCTCACCGCGGCTCGGGGCGTGGTCGGCCGGGGGTGGGTGCAGCGCACCTGGTACGTCACGGAAACTCCCGCCGGGCGCCGGCCGGCCCGGCACCGGTTCCTCCCGGGCCGGCTCGATCACAGCCAGGTCACCGGCGCGTGCCTGGTCGGCGCGGTGCTGCACGGGGCCTGGCAGCAAAGCCCCCGCCCCGAGCACGCCTACCCCGCCATCGACGCTTTGTGGCTCACGCTTTTCGACGCGGGTACGCCGACCGGCGCCGACCCGGTCGGGCCGCTGTGCCCGCCCTTGGTGCGCGCCGCCCGCGTCCGCGATCTGACCACATGGAACGACCGGGACCACCGGTCCAGGGAAGACGTTCTCCGCTTGCTGGACAGGGCCGCCGCCCGCGTCACGCAGCCGCGGCCGCACGTCGACGCTTGACTCGGCCGGCCGGCGCGGAGCCTCGGGGTGGACCGGTGCCGACCTCGGGTGGGCCGGCGCGGGCTCGGGTGGGCCGGCGCGGGCTCGGGTGGGCCGGCGCGGGCTCGGGTGGGCCGGCGCGGGCTCGAGTGGGCCGGCGCGGGCTCGAGTGGGCCGGCGCGGGCTCGAGTGGGCCGGCTCGGGCCTCGGTGGGCGAGATCGCGGTCAGCGGCCGCGAGACCCGCAGACGGCGGTGACGATCTCGGCCACCCGGCGGATCGCCGGGGACGTCTCGCCCGCGCGGGTGGCCAGGGCCAGGTCGATCGTTGCCGGGTCGGTCAGCTCGACGTACGCGACGCCGTCCAGCGCCAGGCGGCGGACCGGCTCGGGCACCAGCGCCACGCCCAGGCCGGCCGCCACGAAGACGACCAGCGTGACCGTCTCGCCCACCTCCATGATCTCGGTGGGGCGGAAGCCGGCCGCCGCGCAGGCGGCCAGGACGTGCTCGTGCATCGAGGATCGGTGGCCGGAGAAGTGCATGACGAACGGGTCGCCGGCCAGGGCCGCCAGGTCGATCGAGGGGCGGGCGGCCAGCGGGTGGCGCTCGGGCAGGACTGCGACCAGGCGCTCGGTGCGCAGCACGTGGATGTCCAGCTCGGGGCGGGCAACGCCGTCGGGGCGCAGGACCACCAGGTCGAAGGCGCCGTCCAGCAGGCCGGCCCGCAACGCGGGGCTCAGCAGCTCGCCGTGCAGGTCCAGCCGGACGCCCGGCAGGGCGTCGCGGATCTCGCGGGCGGCCAGGGGCAGCAGGTCGTAGGTGGCGGTGCCGATGAACCCTAGCGACACCCGGCCCGCGCGGCCGGCCGCCACCAGGGCCATGTCGGTGGCGGCTCGATCGACCGAGCCGAGGACCGCCCGGCAGTGGTCGGCGAAGCGGCGGCCGGCGTCGGTGAGGTCGACGCGGCGGGTGGTGCGGGCGACCAGTTCCACGCCCAGCTCGCGTTCCAGCTGTTTGATCTGCTGGGACAGCGCCGGCTGGGCCATGTGCAGGCGGGTCGCGGCGCGACCGAAGTGGCGCTCGGCGGCCAGCGCCTCGAAGGAGCGCAGGTGGCGCAGTTCCATACCCGCACGTTATCAATGGGGTTTGATTCAGTATTGGAGTCAATCGGTGGAATGGTCGTAGGTTGGAGGACGTGAACTCCGCCTACCTCTACGCCGCCGCCCGCACGCCGTTCGGCCGGTTCGGCGGCGCCCTCGCCGAGGTGCGCCCGGACGACCTCGCCGCGATCGCCATCAAGGGTGTGCTGGGCAAGACGCCCGGGCTCGACCCGTCGGTGATCGGCGACGTGGTGTGGGGCTGCGCCAACCAGGCCGGCGAGGACAACCGGAACGTCGGCCGCATGGCCGTGCTGCTGGCGGGGCTGCCCGTCGAGGTGCCCGCGACCACGGTCAACCGGCTCTGCGGCTCCTCGCTCGACGCGGCGATCATCGGGTCGCGGGCGATCGAGACCGGGGACGCCGATGTGGTGCTGACCGGCGGCGTCGAGTCGATGACGCGGGCGCCGTGGGTGCTGCCCAAGCCGTCGCGCGCCTTCCCGGCCGGGAACGTCACGGCGGTGTCGACCACGCTGGGCTGGCGGCTGGTCAACGAGAACATGCCGAAGGAGTGGACGGTCTCGCTGGGCGAGGCCAACGAGCTGCTCGGCGAGAAGTTCGGGATCTCCCGGGAGCGGCAGGACGAGTTCGCGGCCCGCTCGCACAACCTGGCCGACGCGGCGTGGACGGCGGGCTTCTACGACGAGCTCGTCGTGCCGGTGCCGAGCGTCGACCTGGTCCGCGACGAGGGCATCCGGCCGGGATCGTCGGCCCAGAAGCTGGCCGGGCTCAAGCCCTCGTTCCGCCCGACCGGCACGATCACGGCGGGGAACGCCTCGCCGCTGAACGACGGAGCCTCCGCGGTGCTGCTCGGCTCGGCGAACGCCGAGAAGGCGATCGGCAGCGCGCCGGTTGCCCGGATCGCCGGGCGCGGGGTGTCGGCGGTCGAGCCGCCGATGTTCGGGTACGCGCCGGTCGAGGCGGCCGAGCGAGCGCTCAAGCGGGCCGGCATCACCTGGGCCGAGGTCGCCGCGGTCGAGCTCAACGAGGCGTTCGCCGTGCAGTCGATCGCCTGCGTCGACGCGTGGGGCATCGACCCCGCGATCGTCAACGCCAAGGGCGGCGCGATCGCCATCGGACACCCACTGGGCGCCTCCGGGGGCCGGATCCTCGGCACCCTCGCGGCGCGGCTGCGCGACTCGGGCGAGCGCTACGGCGTGGCGGCCATCTGCATCGGCGTGGGCCAGGCCCTCGCCGTGGTGCTGGAGAACGTGTCATGACAACGACCATCTGCGAGAACACGGCCGAGGCGGTCGCGGGCATCGAGGACGGGTCGACCGTGCTGATCGGTGGCTTCGGCCTGGCCGGCATGCCGGTGCAGCTCGTCGACGCGCTGATCGAGCAGGGCGCCCGCGACCTGACCGTGGTGTCCAACAACGCGGGCAACGGCGACACCGGCCTCGCGGCGCTGCTGGCCAAGGGCCGCGTGCGCAAGGTGATCTGCTCGTTTCCCCGGCAGACCGACTCGTGGGTCTTCGACGGGCTCTACCGGGCCGGGAAGATCGAGCTCGAGGTGGTGCCGCAGGGCAACCTCGCCGAGCGGATGCGCGCCGCCGGGGCCGGGATCGGGGCGTTCTTCTCGCCGACCGGCGTCGGCACGCCGCTGACCGAAGGCAAGGAGAGCCGCGAGATCGACGGCCGCACGTACGTCCTCGAGTATCCGATCAAGGGGGACGTGGCGCTGATCGGGGCGTACCGCTCGGATCGGATGGGCAACCTCGTCTACCGCAAGACCGCGCGGAACTTCGGGCCGGTGATGGCGACCGCGGCCCGGCTCGTGGTGGTGCAGGTGAGCGAGATCGTCGAGACGGGCGCGCTCGATCCGGAGGCCGTCGTGACACCTAGCATCTACGTCGACCGGGTGGTGGCGGCATGAGCCTCGACAAGCACCAGATCGCCGCGCAGATCGCCCGCGACATCCCGCACGGCGCGTACGTGAACCTCGGGATCGGGCAGCCGACGCTGGTCGCCGACCACCTGCCGGCCGACTCGGGCGTGGTGCTGCACACCGAGAACGGCATGCTCAACATGGGTCCGGTCGCCAAGGGCGACGAGGTCGACCCCGATCTCATCAACGCCGGCAAGATCCCGGTCACCGAGCTGCCGGGCTCGGCGTACTTCCACCACGCCGACTCGTTCGCGATGATGCGCGGCGGCCATCTCGACGTGTGCGTGCTGGGCGCGTTCCAGGTCTCGGCGGGCGGCGACCTCGCCAACTGGCACACCGGGGAGCCCGGCGCGATCCCGGCGGTGGGCGGGGCGATGGACCTCGCGATCGGCGCGAAGAGCATCTTCGTGATGATGACGCTGTTCGCGAAGGACGGAACGCCGAAGCTGGTGCCGGAGTGCACCTACCCGCTGACCGGCGTGGGCTGCGTGGACCGCATCTACACCGACCTGGCGACGTTTCTCGTCACCCCGGACGGGGTCGAGGTGCGGGAGACCTTCGGCATCTCGTTCGAGGAGCTCAGCGAGCGGATCGCCGTGCCGGTGCGCGCGTCGTCGCGTACAAAATAGTCATGGGATTGATCGTTGTTTCCGGCGCGACCGGGCGCCTCGGCGGACGGGTGGCGCGGCGTCTCGGCCTCCCGATGAGACTGCTGGTGCGGCAGCCGACGCGGGCGCCGCAGATCGAGGGCGCCGAGGTGGCCGTCGCCGAGTACGCCGACGGAAAGGCCGTCGAGGAGGCGCTGCGCGGCGCCGAGACCGTGCTGATGGTGTCGGCGGCCGAGACGCCGGAGCGGGTCGCGCAGCACCGCACTTTCGTGGACGCGGCGAAAGCGGCGGGCGTGCGGCACCTGCTCTACACGTCGTTCGCGGGCGCGGCGCCGGACGCGACGTTCACGCTGGCGCGCGACCACTGGGCGACCGAGGAGCACATCCGGGCGAGCGGGATCGGCCACACGTTTCTGCGCGACAACCTCTACGCCGACTTCCTGCCTTTCCTGGTGGGCGAGGACGGCGTGATCCGCGGGCCGGCGGGTGACGGCCGCGCCGCGGTGGTGGCCCAGGACGACATCGCGGACGCGGCGATCGCGGTGCTGCGCGACCCCGCCCGGCACGACGGGAAGACCTACGAGATGACCGGGCCGCAGGCCCTGACGCTGACCGAGGTCGCGGAGATCATCGGGGGCGGCGTCCGCTATCACGCGGAGAGCCTCGATGAGGCGTACGCGTCCCGGGAGCGCTACCAGGCGCCGCGCTGGCAGGTCGACGCCTGGGTGAGCACCTACACCGCGATCGCCGCCGGCGAGCTCGCGACCGTGACCGGCGACGTGGCCACGCTCAGCGGGCACCCGGCGACGTCACTGCGGGAGCTGCTGGCGGCCTAGGGCGTGTTTATGAAGTGTCATAGCCACTCGTTGATCGCGGCGATGTGGACCGTGGCCTGGTACCGGACGGCGAGTTTGTCGTAGCGGGTGG